>CAZTXG010000020.1:0-31776 GCA_964617335.1 uncultured Oscillospiraceae bacterium | reverse complement strand
TTTGGTGCCGGTGGCCGGACTCGAACCGGCACGCTGTTGCCAGCGGTGGATTTTGAATCCACTACGTCTACCTATTCCATCACACCGGCGTGTGACGAAGTTTATTATAACCTGAAAGAAAGGCTTTTTCAAGTATAATTTTTTTGTCACATTAAAAGGAGTTAAATACAGAAGCTATGGTCCAATGGACCCCGTCCTTTTCCAAGGTCAAGACCTGCCTGCAGAGCACCTATAATATAGGCCTTAGCGTCGGCAACGCTTTTTTCAAGGCTTTTTCCATTCGCAAGCCCACAGGCAATGGCGCTTGAAAGGGTGCAGCCTGTGCCGTGGGAATTGGGATTATCGATTTTCGGCGCCCGCAGCCAAAAGGTCATGCCCTCCCGGTACAAAAGGTCGTTTGCTGAGTCTTCCATATGTCCGCCTTTTATAAGGACAGCTCCACCGGTGTGCTCTGCAATTTTTTTAGCCGCCAAAACTATATCATCCTCGGTTTTAAGTTCAAAACCGCACAGAGCCTCGGCCTCGGGTAAATTAGGGGTTATAACACGGCCTAGAGGTAAAAGCCTTGTTATAAGGGCATCCATAGCCTCGTCGGAGAGCAGGCGGCTGCCGCTTGTGGAAACCATAACAGGGTCCACAACAATGTTTTCAGCCTTATATTCCAAAAGCTTATCCGCTATGGTGTTTATTATTTCAGCGTTTGATACCATGCCGATTTTAACGGCATCAGGGCGAATATCCGAAAAAACACAGTCTAACTGCTGGGCAACAAACTGGGGGCTGACCTCGGAAATGCCGTATACTCCTGTGGTATTTTGGGCTGTTAAGGCAGTAATAACGCTCATGGCATAGACCTTGTGGGCGGTGATGGTTTTTATATCGGCCTGTATGCCTGCCCCGCCGCTGCAATCACTGCCGGCTATTGTAAGAACTTTTTTCATTGGTCTATCCTTTCTGAAAACCCCAGAGCTTCTTCGGCGAGCATTCTCATTTTCTCAGCGGCAGCCTTTATGTCATCCGCTGCGAAAACAGCGGAAACAAGGGCCACACCCCAGATGCCGGAGCCGCGGAGCTTTTCTATATTATGCTCGCTTATGCCGCCGATTGCAACAACAGGAATGGAAACGGCCTGGCAAATTTGCCTTAAAACAGCATAGGGTACAAAGTCAGCGTCCTTTTTTGTGTCCGTTGGAAAAACCGCACCCACACCCAGATAGTCGGCTCCCTGGGCTTCGGCTTTAAGAGCCTGCTCCACTGTTTGGGCGGAAACACCTAGGATTTTCTCCCCGCCTATTTTTTGGCGGACAGAGGCAACATCCATATCATCCTGACCGACATGGACTCCATCTGCCCCGCATAATACAGAAAGCTCCACATCATCGTTTATTATAAAGGGAACCCCGTAACGGCGGCAAAGGGCGCCTATTTCTTTTGCCTCGGCAAGAAACTCCTCATGTGAAAGCTCTTTTTCCCGAAGCTGGATAAGGCTGGCCCCGCCTTTTATGGCGCTTTCAACATCTTGAGCAAGACTTCTTCCCTTTAGCCAATGCCTGTCCGTCACGCAGTAAAGGAGAAGGTCTTTTTTATCTAATTTCATAGTTTGCCCCTTCGTCAAGAGCGGCGGGGGAGAGCTTATATACCTCATCAATGAGGTAATTTCTGAAGCTTGAATTTCCCGCCTGATTTTTTTCCATTGTTGCAAAAGCCTTTTCCCCGCAAATACCCATGGCGCAAAGGGCGCTAGCCGAAGCCTCAAGCACATTTTCCAGATTTGCGGCGGCATAGGCTGCTGTCATTGCAGAAAGCATACAGCCGCTTCCCGTTATTCTTGCCATGAGGGGATGGCCGTTTCTAATGATAAAGGTTTTGTTTTTATCAGACACTATGTCGATTGCACCGGTGATAATTACAACAGAACCTGTCCTTTCGGAAAAGTCCCGAGCGAAGGAAACAGCGCTGTCTAGGTTTTCCTCTGTTACAACGTCTTTAAGGCTTGCGTCCACGCCCTTTGTGCCGCCGCTGCCCAAGGCGAGGGCCTTTATCTCCGAGATATTTCCCCGAATAATCGTGAAATTAATATTTTCCATAAGCATTTTTGCCGTGTCTGTGCGAAGGGCAGAGGCCCCAGCCCCAACAGGGTCCAAAAGAACGGGACGGGACAGCTCGTTTGCCTTTTTTCCGGCTATAAGCATGGATTTTATGGTGCGCTCATTAAGAGTGCCGATATTAATGTTAAGCCCTGAGCATATGGAGCAAATCTCCGAAGCCTCAGCTTCATCATCGGCCATTATAGGCGAAGCGCCGCAGGCCAAAAGTATATTGGCGCAGTCGTTAACGGTGACATAGTTTGTGATATTATGGATGAGGGGAGACTTTTCCTGTAGTGTTTTAAGATATTTTCCCAGCATTTTCTTTTCCTTTCAGAGCTTTATTTGTCAAAATACAGACAGCGCAAACAATGAGCATAACGGGCAGGGTGCTTCCTAAAGGAGTGTCAAAGCCCATAAAGATTCGATATATGATAAAGCCAAGAACCCAGATTATAAGGTTTTTAAGGGAAAAGCTTTTTCCGGAATGGTCACTTTTCAGAATAAACCAGTCTGTTATAAGTATTGCCGCCATAGGGGCAAAAACTGAGCCGATAAGGTAAAGAAAGCTTTCGAACCTTTGGACAGGAGCGAAAACCGCAAGGAGGGTTCCTATTATAGTTGCCGCAAAGGCCGCCCACTTTTCGTTTATCTTAGGACTTACAGAAACAGAGCTTACTCCGGCAGAGTAGGCATCAAGATAGGTGGTTGTGACGGTGGAAAGAATGATTATAAGAAGTGCCGCCGTGCCAAGCCCCGCCTTAATCATAATTGCGCTTATGTCACTGCTGCCTACGAATATGGCAGCTGCCATGCCGATTATGTACATCCAGCAGCTTCCCGCAAAGTATACGGCAGCGCTTGTGAAGGTAGCGGCTTTTTTCTTTTTGGCTGACCTTGTATAGTCTGAAATAAGGGGCAGCCAGGAAAGGGGCATGGCAGCAGAAAGCTCCACAGCAGCCCCGAAGGACAGACTCTCGCCAGTGGAAGAAATCCCCGTGCCGGACTTAAAAACCACGCTGCTTAAAACAATGGTGAGAAGGAGCAGGGCGGCCATTGCCGCAGTGTTTAGCTTATCCAGATTTTTAATGCCTATAAATATCCACAGGGCAATAAGAGCGCCGATTATAAGTGACCAAACCCAGCTTCCACCAAGGCTGAAAGCAGTTTCCGCGGCTACAGCTCCTGTGAATATCATAATCGAAGTCCAGCCGATAAGCTGCAAGATATTCAGTGATGAAAACAGCAGGGAGCCTTTTTCTCCAAAGGAGAGTTTTACGGTTTCCATGGCGCTTTTCCCTGTATAAGCGCCTATGAGTCCTGCCAGATACATTAAAACTCCGCCGATTAGATGGCCGATTACTATGGCGGCAATGCCCTTGGAAAGTCCCAGAGGGGCAAAATATGTTCCGGTTAGAATTTCCGCCATGGAGATAGCCGCCCCAAACCATATAAGCCCTGTGGAAAACAGACCTAGTTTCTTTTCGCTTTGTTCCATTACACACTCTTTTCCGCAAACAGGAAAACGGGAGGGGCCAATTCGGCGCCTCCCGTTGAAAACAAAAATATGCTCTCCCTACGTTGGCATTATCCAAATCAGGTTTAAGGGTCGAAGTTTGATTACTTCCTCTCAGCCTGCGGCACAAGCTCCCCTGTTCGCTATTTATTTTTATTATTATAAGCATGATAAGAGGGCTTTGTCAAGACTTCTTTTTTTCTTCCGAGATTTGCTCAATAGCAAGATTATAAAGCTCGTTTTTTGAAAAACCTGTATCTTGGGAGGCAAAACGTGCCGCCTGCTTTAAAGAATTGCCCTCGTCTCTATAAAAACTAAGGCGCTCTAAAGCCTGCTCAATGCTGACAGCCGGCCCTGCCCTTTGGGCCTTTCCTCTTACTACAAGAACATACTCCCCCTTTGGGGGCTTTTCCTTATATATACTTATAGTCTCGTCTATGGTGCCTCGAATAGTTTCCTCATGAAGCTTTGTTAATTCACGGCAAAGGCTTATTTGCCTGTCTCCGCCGAAAACAGCTTTAAGGTCATCTAGGGTTGCGCAAAGCTTGTGGGGGGCCTCGTAGATTATCATGGTGCGCTCTTCATCCCTTAGGCTTTCAAGATGCTCGGCCCTTGCCTTGCGGGAGGTGGATAAAAAACCCTCAAAGGTAAAGCGCTGACTTGGAAGTCCGCTTAAAGCCAAGGCGGAAACAGCGGCGCAGGGACCGGGGATTACAACCACGGGCACAGAGTTTTCGCTGCAAAGCCGCACTAAATCCTCCCCCGGGTCACTTATGGCAGGCAGGCCCGCGTCGGAAACAAGGGCGGCGCTTTCCCCTGAAAGAAGGCGGCCTATAATTTTTTCCCCGCTTAAAATACGGTTATGCTCAAAATAGCTTATCAGTGGTTTTTTTATTCCAAAATGGTTTAAAAGCTTTATGCTTACCCTTGTGTCCTCCGCTGCTATAAAGTCCACGGACTTAAGAGTTTCCATAGCACGAGGAGAAAAATCCCCAAGGTTTCCTATGGGCGTTGCCACAAGGTATAATGTGCCGCTCATATTTTCTAACCTCCTGTTCTGCCCTTATCCTGATTATTTTGGATATTGGGGCTGTATTTGCCTCGGCGGTAAATCCTTTGAACCTCGTCGCTTTCCTCTCCGTTTTCATCTGTCATAATAAGGGGAGCTTCAATTTTAAGGCCGGGCTTTCCCCCTCGCTTTCCTTCAATAAGGGCAAGAGCAGGGGCCTTTTTAGCACTGTATGAAACAAGTCTTAGGCGCTTTGGTTCAATGCCGGAGCTTGACATTGCGCAAAAAATTTCGGAAAGGCGCTCGGGTCTGTGGACTAAAGCAAGGCTTCCCCCATAGCGCAAGGCCCATTTGGCGCAGGAGATAAGGTCATTTAAAGAGCAGTTTTCCTCCCCGCGGGCGGCGGCTCTGTGAGGAGCGGGGGCCATGTAGCCGGAGCCTTGAGGGAAATACGGAGGATTTGAAACCACAAGATCAAAGCTTTCCGCCGGAAAAAGATTTCTGTGAGAGCGAAGGTCGGCATTTATTACGGAAACTCTGTCGTCAAGAGAGTTTGCACGAAGGTTTTCAAGGCTTAAATCGGCATAATCTTTTTGAAGCTCTATGCCCATAATCTGTGACTGAAGATTTTTAAAGGCCAGAAGAACGCACAAAACCCCGCAGCCGCTGCCAAGGTCGAGACAGCGCTCCGTCCTGCGCATATTTACAAAATCCGCCAGCAGGACAGAATCCGTTGAAAGCTTAAAGCTGTTTTCACTTTGCTTAAAGCGGGGGCCACAGGGCCACAGCTCGTCGAAAAGGGGCATAATAACACCTGCCTTCAATTAAAAGTGATAAAAAGACAAAGAGCCCGCCGCGTAAACATCGTTATGCGGCAGGTTCTTTGAGAAAACTGAGCCTATTTATCGATGATTGCACCTGAGGGACAGGTGTCAACGCAAGCGCCGCAATCAATGCAAACGTCTTTGTCGATCTCATAGTGCTCATCTCCCTGGTTTATAGCTCCGGTGGGGCAAACATCCACACAGGCGCCGCAGGAAATGCAATCACTGGTAATTTCAAATGCCATTGATAGGTCCTCCTTGATAGAGTTATGTATAATCTCACTTTCGCATTATAACATATTGTTCTCTTATTGCAAGGGATTTTCCCCTTTGAATATTAAATTTGCAAAAAACAGCGATAATAAAAGGTATTTAAAGGATGTGGGAGCAATCATTATGTAATTTAAGATTTTGATAGATGAAAGGTCAAGAAAGGTCAAAATGAAACTTGCTAATTTGACCTTTCTTGACTATTATATTTACATAAGGTCAGGGATGGTCAAAGTCAGAGATGGCCAAAAAATGATTTAACAAAGAGGTGAAGGCATGGCAACAAGTGATTTGATAGCCAGTTTTATAATGGATATGCTGGAGGATGCCGGAGGAATGGCAGAGCTGCAGCGTTCAAATCTGGCTGAAAAGTTTAGCTGTGTCCCCAGCCAGATAAATTATGTTATAGCCACACGCTTTTCTCCGGAGCATGGCTATATGGTAGAGTCACGCAGGGGCGGCGGCGGATATATTCGCATAACAAGGGTTCAGGCTAGTCCCCGCAGGCTTATAATGCATACTGTAAATTCTGTTGGGGACAGTCTTGATTTTCCCACGGCTGGAGCCTTTGTTTCAAATATGCTTGGTTCCGGCTCCATAGACGAGGACGAGGCAAGACTTATTTTAGCGGCAGTTTCCGACACGGCTTTGCGCCCTGTGCAGATGGAGCAAAAAGACCCTGTACGGGCATCCATATTTAAACAAATGCTGGTAAGTATATTAACCTAATAAAACCATAAAACCGATATTTTAAGGAGGAGAACACAATGAAATGTGATAAATGTGAAAATCAGGCAGCACTTCACTATACATCTGAAGTAAACGGAGAAAAAAGCGAATACCATCTTTGCCCCGATTGTGCAAAGACCGAGGGTTTCGGCGAAATGCTGAATTTTAGACCAAGGTCAATGTTCGACGGCTTTTTCGCCCGTCCGGCAGGATTTATGGAAAGCTTTTTCGCCGGCCCCTTCGGCCTGCTTTCCGAGGGATTTTTCGGCGGCAGAATGATGACTCCGGCTCTTGTTATGCCAAGAGTTATGATTCAGGTCGGCGGAGATAAGACGGCAGAAGCAGAAGCAAAAGCAGCTCAGGCTGAAACGACAGAAACCGCAGCGGAAAAAACCGATAATATACCTGAGGATGCAGGAGAAGAAATTCGGGCCAAGTGTGAGCTTATTAAGCTTCGTCAAGAGATGAAAAGCGCTGTTGAGGCCGAGGAATTTGAAAAGGCCGCGGAGCTTAGGGATAAAATAAGGCAGTTGGAGAAATAATCCGATTGTGAAAGAGATTTCCTTGCCGGACGAAAGACTTAAATTTTTGTCCGGCAAGAATACTAAGGAGGTATGTTTATGAGATTTCAAGATAGATTTACGGAAAGGGCAAGGCTTGCCCTGTCAAAGGCCCAGCAGGCCGCCCAAAACATGGGGCATAGTTATGTGGGAACGGAGCATATCCTCCTTGGCATAGCTTCTGAAGGCGAGGGAATGGGCGCAAAGATTTTGCAGGAAAACGGCTTGGACGAAGCTCTTATCACAGAGCTTTTAGAAAAGTTTGTAGGTAAGGGCGCACCGGGAATTCCCGCTCAGGGGCTTACCCCCGGGGCAAAAAGGGTTATTGAGCTTTCAATGATGGACGCCAGCCGACTTGGGCATAATTATATAGGTACAGAGCATTTGCTTATGGGAATACTTCGTGAGACGGATTCATCGGGGGCAAAGCTTATTTCATCCACCGGCGTTGATCTTAACAAGGTATATACAGATGTGGTTAATATTTTCCACAGCAGCGACTACAGACCCCAAAGCCCCCAGAGCATGGCGGCCCCTTCTGGCAGAGGGAAAAAATCAGACACAAAAACCCTTGACCAGTACAGCCAGGACCTGACAACTATGGCGGCTTCAGGGGAGCTTGACCCTGTTATCGGACGCTTTACCGAGATACAAAGAGTTATTCAAATTCTTTCACGGCGGACAAAAAACAACCCCGTACTCATAGGAGAGCCGGGGGTTGGCAAAACCGCTATTGCGGAAGGCCTTGCCCAGATGGTTGCCTCCGGCGATGTTCCCGAGGATTTGCGCAATAAGCGGGTGGTATCTTTGGATATTACCGGAATGCTTGCCGGCACAAAATACCGCGGAGATTTTGAGGAGCGCATAAAAAATGTCTTGAAGGAAGTATCAAAGGCGGGAGACGTTATCCTGTTTATTGACGAGCTTCACACAATCATAGGCGCAGGCGCCGCCGAAGGCGCCGTTGACGCCGCAAATATTATAAAGCCTGCTCTAAGCCGTGGGGAGCTTCAGGTTATAGGGGCAACCACCTTAAATGAATATAGAAAGCATATTGAAAAAGACGCCGCCTTAGAGCGCAGGTTCCAGCCTGTTATGGTAAACGAGCCCAGCGAGGAGGAAAGCGTTGCCATCATAAAGGGTCTGCGTGACAGATATGAGGCCCACCACAAGCTTAAAATCACAGATGAGGCAATCGAGGCTGCAGTTATAATGTCGGGAAGATATATAAACGACCGTTACCTGCCCGACAAAGCCATAGACCTTATGGACGAGGCGGCTTCAAGGGTGCGTATGAAAACTCTTACTCCCCCCGACGACCTTAAAGAGCTTGAAAAGAAAATAGACGCTCTCATAAGCGAGAAAGAGGCTGCCGTTAAGTCTCAGGATTTCGAGGGAGCGGCAAAAATTCGAGACAAGGAAAAAGAGCAGAGAAAACTTTTGGATGAAGCCCGCAAAACCTGGGACGAAAGACGGGCAGGAGCCCATAAAAGCGTTGGCGAGGAGGACATTGCCGAGGTTGTTTCCGGATGGACGGGAATACCTGTAACAAGTCTCACCGAAACCGAAACTGAAAGGCTTCTTAAAATGGAGGAAATTCTCCATAAGCGTGTAATCGGTCAGGCTGATGCTGTTTCCGCTGTTTCCCGAGCTATAAGACGGGGCAGGGTAGGGCTTAAAGACCCCAAGCGCCCTGTGGGAAGCTTCCTGTTTTTGGGACCCACCGGAGTTGGAAAAACCGAGCTGTGCAAGGCCCTTGCCGAGGCGGTTTTCGGTGATGAAGACGCAATGATAAGAGTTGATATGTCCGAGTTTATGGAAAAGCACACCGTATCAAAGCTAATCGGCTCACCTCCCGGATATGTGGGCTATGACGAGGGCGGCCAGCTTACAGAAAAGGTTCGCCGTAAGCCTTATTCCGTCATCCTCTTTGACGAGGTTGAAAAGGCCCATGAAGATGTTTTCAATATTATGCTTCAGATAATGGACGACGGCATTTTAACCGATGCTCAGGGCAGAAGGGTTGACTTTAAAAACACCATAATTGTAATGACCAGTAACGTAGGCGCAAGAAACATAACCGATAAGCGCATAAGCCTTGGCTTTACAGACACCGAGACAAAAGACGGGGGCATAAAGGATGTTGAAGAAATTCGCGCCCTTGTTATGAAGGATTTGAAAGATACCTTCCGTCCCGAGTTTTTAAACCGCATAGACGAAACCATAGTGTTCCACCAGCTCTCTAGGGAGGATATAAGAAAAATTGCCTCTAATATGCTGGATATAGTGGCAAAGCGTCTTTTGGGTCTTGGAGTGGAGCTTGAGGTTACAGAAGAAGCCTTGGATAAGCTTGCCGAAGACGGCTTTGACCCCGTTTACGGCGCCCGTCCCTTACGCCGCACCATCCAAAGCGTTATAGAGGACTCAGCGGCTGAAAAGCTTTTAGATTGCACTCTTAAATCCGGCTGCCGTGCAAAAGCGGTGGTCTCTGAGGGCAAAGTTGTGCTGGAAAAGGTAGAAACTGAGTAAATCTTCTTCCTTTAGCATGAAAGATATGATAGAATGTTCCTGTCTCTTTGGGGCAGGAACATTTTTTACTAACTTTTTGGAGGAAACCATGGCAAGCAAATATCAACACGTTATAGATTATATGAGGGACATACCCTGTTTTAACACCCATAACAACATACTTCTCACAGTTCTTGAGGACGATTATGCCGAGGGCAGGGTAGAGCTTGATTGTTTTAGCATGAACCCCAACGGCAAGGTCCATGGGGGCCTGCTTTATTCGGCCAGTGATTATGTAGGGGGCTTTGTGGCCTGTCTTGATGACAAGGCCTGTGTAACCGAAAGCGGCAGCATACATTACCTGCGCCCAGGCACCGGAGACTACCTTACTGTAAAAGCCTGGCCGGTTAAAATCGGCAAGAAAGTCGCCGTGGTTGACGTGAGTGTTTTTGACGACCATGAAAGGATTGTCTCAAAGGGAACCTTTACATATTTTTTCATGACAGATGACTTTTAAGATAAAGATGAAAACCGTGCTGAAGTGTTTATAAAAGCTCCAGCACGGTTTTTTGTTTATATTCCAGCGGCCCCGCTTTCCCTTGCCGCCTTTGAAACGGCGGCTGCCACAGCGGGAGCAACCAGGGGGTCAAGAGGCTCCGGCAGGATATAGTCTTTTGAAAGCTGATTTTCCGAAACAAGGCTTGCCAGAGCTTGGGCGGCTGCAAGCTTCATTTCGTCGTTAATTTCCCTTGCCCTAACATCAAGGGTGCCACGGAAAATGCCGGGAAAGGCCATAACATTGTTAATCTGATTTTTATAGTCGCTTCTGCCGGTGCCGATTATGGCGGCTCCGGCTTTTTCTGCCAAGGCAGGCATTATCTCCGGCTCAGGGTTTGCCATGGGAAAAACAATGGAACCTTCTCCCATAGAGGCAACCATTTCCTCTGTTACAGAGCGGGGGCCGGAAACACCAATAAAAACATCGGCTCCCCTCATGGCATCGGCAAGGCTGCCTTTCATTAGGCCCCTGTTGCTTATTCTCGCAATTTCCTTTTTAGACTCATTAAGCCCCTCACGGCCTTCGTATATAATGCCTTGGCGGTCACACATTATAACTTCTCGAAGTCCTGATTTCATAAGCAGCTTTGTAATGGCAACACCGGCGGCCCCTGCTCCGGAAATAACGGCACGGATATCTTTTAAGTCTTTATCCACTACTTTAAGAGCATTTATAAGAGCAGCGAGGGTGACAACAGCAGTTCCGTGCTGGTCATCGTGAAAAATGGGAATATCGCTTATTTCCATAAGCCGCCTTTCAATCTCAAAACAGCGGGGGGCGGAAATATCCTCAAGGTTTACCCCTCCGAAGCTGCCGAGAAGCAGGGAAACAGCCTTAACAAACTCATCGGTATCTTTAGTGCGCAGGCACAAAGGCACAGCGTCAACACCGCCGAGGCTTTTAAAAAGGGCGCATTTGCCTTCCATAACGGGCATTGCAGCCTCAGGGCCAATATCACCAAGACCCAAAACGGCACTGCCGTCGGTTATTACCGCCACAAGATTTCCCCTGCCCGTAAGCTCATAGCTTTTATGAGGCTCGTCTTTTATGGCAAGGCAGGGCGCTGCCACACCGGGGGTGTAAGCAAGACTAAGCTCTTCTCGGGTAGTAATCGGAACCTTTGAGGCATAGTCGATTTTTCCCGCCCATTCGTAATGCTTTAACAGCGACTTTTCCATATAATCCATTTTCTCAGCCCCCAGGAGTTTTCCTTGAGCATACACTGATTTAACAGGATTTTCAAGGAGTTTTAGGATATTATGTCGGGGGCAGGGTCCAAGGCGAGTTTTGTGCCGGGGTAATAATGCAGAAGTATTTCACTATAGTTAAAGCCGTTTTTCGCCATGACATTGGCCCCGTACTGGCTCATGCCAAGACCATGACCATAGCCTGTGACAGTGAAAAAGAAGATACCGTCTATATATTCAAGGCTGAAGGCCGTGCTTCTCAAGGCGAAAAGGCTGCGTATTTCCTGACCTGTCAGGGAAACTCCGCCTATCACCACACTTTCTACTCTGCCGCTGCCATCGTGGGAAACTTCACCCAGCCACTGGGAGGGGTCATCGGAAAAGGACGCGTTTTCCCGCAGCAGCAAAACAGTTTCCCTAAAGTCACCGGAGGAAACCTCCACCGTTGTAACAAAGTTTGGAACATCGATTTCCCCCTCGGGGCTCTCAACGCTTATAAGATAGGGCACGTCTGCCCAAAGAGCGCTGCCGGACTCTGTTTTTCCGGCGGAGGAGGAGTGAAAACAAGCCAAAATTGCCTTATCATCATAGCTTAGCACCTGTCCGTCTGTTGCAAGAACAGCAGCTTTCACAGTTTCAAGGTTTTCCTCATATTCCCCTGCCCAAGCCCCCCGAAGGGCACCCTCATCTAAATAGGCAAGACAGCAGCCGGAATCTGTGCAGACATCCCCATCGGGGTGCTTTGGGTTTTGATTTTCCGTGCAGTAGAGAACATAGGTTCTGGCGGCCACCGCCTGAGCTTTTAAAGCCTCAAAATCAAAACTTAAGGGCATTTCGGCAGCTATGGCAAAGGGAAGATATTCTTCCATATTAGTTTCCCTTACGCTGCCGTTATCCATAAGACTAAAAATAATTTGGCTGTCCCGTCCTGCCTCAGGGGTTTGGGAAGTTTCGTCGGAGGGTTCGGCTGATTGCTGGGTTTGACTGGGCAGGGGAGGTTCATAATTTTCTTCGTACATACCCTCAACTTGTCCACGCAGAAACAAAGCAGGCATAAGTATGGCCGCAAGCCCCAGCAGTATTGAAGCCCAGATTATTCGCTTCATTTTTCTTTGCACTCCCTTCAAGTATTACGATTGTGGTTGACGCTTATGAGAAATAAGTATAAAATAAATAAATCTTATGCTTTAACAAGCCGCCTTCTTTCGCTTCTGTTATAGGGGGCGAGCTTTAAATATTGTCTATGAGCAGGAAAGAGAAGGCAGACATAAAAGCTCTGCTATAAGAAAATTTTATTTTGACTGGGATGTTAATATGCATGATAAATCTTTAAAGTTTTGCGGCTACACCCTTATAATGGGGATTTTCGGAGCCTTTTTTCGCTGGGCACAGGGGATTTCCGCTTACGAGCCGGATACCGGACTTGCCATAAGCGGCAGCACTTGGAGCTATATTCTTCTTGGTTTTCTTATAATCTGCGCCCTGTCTTTCATTTTTACAGTCCGCAGGTTTAGGAAAGAAAGTTTTCCATCGCAATATTCCCAAGCCCTTCAAATTGATTTGCGCCTTGTGGGAGTAATCGGACTTATTATTGCCGCTGTTATGGCCATAGGCGGGCTTATTACGCTCTTTTCCGCTGTCACCGCCCCTATTTCCGTTTTTGATGCTGTGACAGGGGCTTTCGCTATAATCTGCGCTATAAGCTTTGCGGCTTTTATAAGCAGCCCCGTAAGGGACCACGCAAAGGCCAGAGGTGCGGCGGCCGGTCTTATAGTTGTTTTATTTTTTTGCTTCTGGCTTATAGCAACATATAAAAGCTTTGCCTCCGAGCCGGTTATCTGGCGCTTTGCTCCGAGGATATTGGCAATCTGTGCTGCTATTTTAGGCTATTATTTTATGGCGGGCTACCCCTATGGAAGGCCAAAACCCCTGCTGTGTTTATACTTTTGCCAGCTTGGCGCCTTCCTTCTAATTGTCACACTGGCAGATTCCTTTAAATTTGGAGAACAGCTTATAGCCCTGTCTGCAGCGGCAGGTTTGCTGGTTTTATCATATACAATCCTCTCTCGAGCTTTAAAGCAAAAGGATGCAGAGTAAAAAATAAAAAAGCGGGAAAAACGCCATCTGGCACTTTTCCCACTTTTTTTTCATATCTAAGGGGCACAGGATTTTCTGCGGCCTCTTTTTTTATGATTTTAGCAGTTTTGCTATATGTTTTCCTCAAGAGCCTTTATGCAACTTTTGCAAACATTTTTGTTTTTGTAGGCAATCACATCACGGGCGTTGTCACAGAAAATGCAGGCAGGCTGGTATTTGCGCAGAATAATAGAGTCGTTGTCCACATATATCTCCAAAGAGTCCCTCTCCGCTATATCCAGAGTGCGGCGAAGCTCTATAGGAAGAACTATGCGCCCAAGCTCATCAACTTTTCTGACAATTCCGGTTGATTTCATAAAAATACCCCCTTTATAATCTGTTTCCCGTAAATAATTGGTATAAAACTACTGATTCATTATAGTTTATATATAGGATTATAACAATTTGTCGATAAATGTCAATCAGTTTATTTGAAAACTTTTCAATTATAGTTATTTTTGTAACTAGTCACAAATTATTTGGAAGGGAGATTAAGATAATGGTATTAAGCCTTGTTATTGCCGTTTCGGTGCTGATTTCAATAGTTTTTGCCGCGGGAAACGGAAACCTTGAGTCCCTTGTGGCCGCTTGGACCCAAGGAGCCGGTGAGGCCGTTAGTTTATGTATCGGTCTTTGCGGAGTTATTTGCCTTTGGTCGGCTGTTATAGAGCTTATGCGCCAGTCTGGCCTTGCAGAAAAGCTGTCAAAGCTTCAAAGGCCCATTCTGGGAAAACTTTTTCCCACAGCTGCAAAAGACAGGGAGACTATGGAGGCCCTTTCCCAAAATGTAAGCGCAAATCTTTTAGGCCTGGGCAATGCCGCAACTCCTGCCGGCATACGGGCGGCAACCCTTATGCAAAAGCTCTCAGGTCAAAGCCTTGCCTCTAACGAGCTTTGCCTTTTGGTGGTGATGAACACAGCGTCCATACAGCTTTTGCCTACCACTGTTGCCGCTTTAAGGACTTCTTTGGGAGCCTGCGCCCCCTATGACATACTGCCTGCCGTCTGGCTGACATCTGCTGCCTCCGTCAGTGCGGGGATTTTTGCGGCAAAGCTTTTTGAAAAGTTTTCAGACTCATGAAAATTATAGGAGAGCTTGCCGTACCCCTTATACTGGGGGGAATATTTACCTACGCCATCTTTAAGAAAACAGATGTTTTCTCGGCAATGACCAAGGGTGCAAAAGATGGGCTGGGGGTTATTTGGGGCATTATACCTGCTCTTATAAGCCTTTTGCCCTGTATATATATGCTTAGGGAAAGCGGCGCTCTGGATGTCTTATGCCGGCTTATTTCCCCTTTAAGCTCCCTTTTGGGCATACCCTCTGAAACTGTGCCTTTAATGCTGCTGCGGCCCTTAAGCGGCAGCGGAGCCTTGGCCCTTGCCGGAGATATAATAAAAACCAGCGGAGCGGATTCCTTTACGGGCCGCTGCGCCGCTGTTATGTTAGGCTCCACAGAGACAACCTTTTATGTAATTGCTGTTTATTTCGGAGCTGCAGGGATAAAAAACAGCCGCCATGCAATACCGGCAGCCCTAATTGCCGACTTTACGGGTTTTGTGGCAGCAGCATTTTTTACAAGACTGTTTTTTGGGTTTTAAGAAGCCGAAATAGCAGTATAATAAAGGGGTCTAAAAAAGGAGCAGCCAAAAATGCCGCTCCCTTTTTGATATTAGTAATACTTTTAAATTTTGCCTAAGATGCAAAGGCTAGGTTTTTGAAGGCCCCTGCTCTTTTTTTAGTTTTGCGGGTTTTATCTTAATATCAAAGCCTGAGGAAATTGCCTCTTTTGGGCAGACGGCCTTGCAGATTCCGCAGCGTATGCACTCGGGAGAGTTGATGTTTTTTGTAACCTCCACATTCATAGGACATTTTCTTTCGCAGGCTTTGCAGTTTATGCAGAGCTTTTTATTAAGATGCATTCCATAAAGGCTGAAGCTGTTAAAAAGGGAGTAGAAGGCCCCCAGAGGGCAAAGGTATTTACAAAAGGGACGGTATATAAAAACTGAGGAAACAATAACCGCCGCCAGCACAAAAAGCTTCCAATTAAACAAAAGCCCAAGGGAGGAGCGAAGACCGGAGTTTGCCGCGATAAGGGGAAAGGCACCCTCAAGAATGCCGGCAGGACAAATGAGCTTACAAAAATATGGGGGAGCGGTTCCAAATTGGTTTGTTAAAAAAAGGGGTAAAATCACCACAAAAACAGCCCCCACAATGTATTTCAAAAAACGCAGGGGCCTGTCGATACGGGGGTTTACCCGAATTTTTGCCAGGGGAATTTTGTGTAAAAGGTCCTGCACCAGACCAAAGGGACATAAAAGACCGCAGATGAGCCTGCCCAACACAAGACCAAAAAGCATGATAAGACCAACTACATAAAAGGAAAAATCATACCTTGAGCTGCCTATAATCGACTGAAGGGCACCGATGGGGCAGGCACCTAAAGCTCCGGGGCAGGAATAGCAATTTAAAACCGGCACACAAAACATTTTGGAGGAGCCTGTGAATATCTTGCCTTTTACAAAACCCAGGGCATAGCCGTTTATAAGAGCCGCCGCGGCTATTTGAAAGCTGAGCCTGCGGCGGCCATGTTGTTTTTCAGAGTGTTTTTTCATCAGCCTACTCCTATGCACTCAAGGCAGATGCTGACAGCCTTTTGCAAAACCATAAGCTGCTCATCCCGAAGAAGCCCTGCGGCTATAAAGGCAAGAGAAATAAGCAAAACCCCAAAACGAATTAATTTTTTTCTTTTTCGGCTCATAGAAAAACCTACCTTTAGAAGCCTGAAGTTATTTTCCGATAGCCTCAAGGGCGGCATTAATAAGAAGCATATAGGAATCGGACACACTGCCCCCCGAGCTGGGAACACCCAGCTGGGCATTTCCTATTGGGCGGCCTTTACTGTCCATAAAAACTGTGGTGGGGTAGGCCTGCAAAGCTGACATAAGAGAGCTATTAATATCGTCGCTTACCTCAATAACTGTGAAGGTGATGCCGTATTCCGAGAGTATACCGGTGACAAGCTCCCTTTCCGTATCGGCATCGCCGCAGACAGAAATAAGGTTTACATTTTCCGGCAGGCTCTCATATAATTCCTGAAGGTCAGGCATTTCAATTATGCAATAGCCGCACCAGGTGGCCCATATATTGACCATTGTCACATCATAATCGGAAAAGATGGCTTCCGAAACAGTATTACCTTCCATATCGGAAGCGGAAAAGCTTTCCATGGTTCCTTTAAAGTTTGTTTTTGGAGCGTCATCTGTCTTTGTCTTCTGTGTATCGCCGGAAGCTTCAATTTCGGCTGACTGCTCGTCGGGAAAAAGCTCCGGCGTGTCTGATGATTCGGATTTTATAACGCAGCCTGTCAGAGAAAAGCATATGAGGGAAATAGACAAAAGGGCGATAGTGAGTTTTTTCATGTTCCTTGTCTCCTAGTTTAGTTTAGCTCCTTAGAGTTCAGTAAAAGCGAAAAGGGGATTATAAGGTTTTTGCCTTTTGGCTTAGAGGGGATTTTCTATACCCTGATTTTTTGCAGCCTCAAGCACTTTGAGCATCCAGACCATGTTTTTACCGACAGCCCGCATTATGTTCATGCCCTCGGTATCTTTAGAAACTTCCTCGGCTGTGCGCCCGTAAACCATGTTCCAGTAAACTGAAGGCAGGCATATCATTTTGTTTATGCCTAAATATTTATTAAGCTGATCATAGGTGGCTGTGGCCCCGCCCCGACGGGCAGCACAAATGCAGGCTGCGGGCTTAAAGGCGAAGTAATCTGTATGCGTATAAAAAAGTCTGTCCATAAAGGAAATCATAGAGCCGTTGGCCGAGGCATAATACACAGGGGAGCCGAAAATAAAGCCATCGCAGGAGGAGGCCTTATCTAAAGCTGTGTTTACCACATCATCCATAAAGCAGCGCCCTAATTCCCTGCATTTGCCGCAGGCTAAGCAGCCGCTTATGGGCTTTGTGCCTATGTGAAAAATCTCGTAGTCCACACCGCCTTTTTCCAACTCGGAGCCGATGGCGGAAAGGGCGGTGTAGGTAGAGCCTTTGACATGGGGGCTGCCGTTTATAAGAAGCACTTTCATATTTTTTTCTCCAGATATCTGTATGAGGATTTTTCAAAGCCGTTTTTCTCGTAAAAGCTTATATCCTCGGAAATAGTGTGCAGTTCTATGCGGGAAATGCCTTCTTTTTTAAGCTCTTGAGCAAGGTGAACCATTGCCATGCTGCCGGAGCCTTTACGCTGATAGCGGGGGTGGACAAAAAGCTCGTCTACATAAAAGATATCGTTTTTCGCGGTTAAGTCAATTCTGCCGAAAAGATATCCTATAGGTTCCCTTTCAAGAATCATGGCATAGCCCCGCCTGTAGTCACCGGACAAAAAAGCAGTTATACGCTTTTCAGCTCTGTCCAGCTGCCATTTTTCACTCCAAGGAGGCTCGGCGTATACCGTGCACATCATTTGAGCCGCCGCCGGAATATCTGCTTTGCCGCACTTTTGTAAGAATATCATAATATACCTCCGTTTGTTATTTTGTTTGTTAAATATCTAAAAGCTGTAAAAGCTGATTGCGGTACACTGTCTCTGCCTCAAATTTCTATTTGGGGATATTATAGCATATTTATATGAAAAAAACAAAGATTTTGAGGAAGCATAAATTAAAAAATAATGCGGCTGTTATGCTCAGGAAAATATAAAAAAAGACCCAGCATAAGGCCGGGTCTTTTGTTTTTAGTTTTTAATGGCAGCCGCAGCCGCAGCCGCTATCTTTCTCATTATCAGAGGCGTCAAAGTCATCCTCATACTCGATGTTTTCCAAATCAAACTCCAGCATCTCGCCGCAATTGGGGCACTGGATTTTTCCAAGGGCGAGAACGTCGCCGTCTACCGTGATGGTGTTTTCACAGGCAGGGCAGGTGATTTCGTAAAATACGGCATCAGCAGATATACGTTCCTCGTGACCGTGGCCGCCGCAGCAGCAGTCTCCGTGTTCGTGCTCATGCTCGTGGTCACCGCAGCAGCAGTCGTCTCCGTGCTCATGGCCATGGATATGCTCATGCTCATGGCCGTAGTCATCGCAGCAGTAGTCATCTTCATCGTATACAAGGCTTTCTACCAGGGAGAGGTCGTCTGATATTGCGTCAAGCTCCTCGCCAAGATCCATAGTAGTTTCCTCAAGGTCTTCCAAATCCGATGCCACTGAGCCTAAAATGTCTATAATTGCGTTAAAAAGCTTATCTTCCTTTGTCTCCTTGCCAAGACCCAAGCCCTCGGCAAGACCTTTTAGATATGCGACTTTTTCAGGTGTTGTCATTACAACGTCCTCCTTAAAATGTAGTGCATAAGACCGGTAAAGCATAATACTTTTGCCGGCTTTAGAAAACTTGTGAGTCTTAGCCCTTGGCCCGCTCCAGATATTCGCCGCTGCGGGTATCGATTTTTATGCGGTCGCCAATGTCCAGAAACAGGGGAACCTTTATCTCGGCGCCGGTTTCCACTGTTGCGGGCTTGCTGGCGTTTGTGGCTGTGTTTCCGGCAAAGCCGGGGTCTGTGTCTGTGATTTCAAGCTCTACAAAGTTCGGCGCTTCAACAGAGAACACGTTGCCCTTATATGATGAAACTGTGCATACCATGTTTTCCTTAACGAATCTGAAGCTTTCTGTTAGTATGCTCTTGTCAATGGGAACAAGCTCATAGCTTTCCTGATCCATGAAGTAGTACAGGTCGCCGTCAGAATAGCTGTATTCCATATTTTTGCGGTCCACATATGCATTTTCAAATTTTTCTGTGGGGTTAAAAGATGTTTCGGTAACGCCGCCGGTGATGACATTTTTCATCTTTGTGCGGACAAAGGCTGCGCCCTTTCCCGGTTTTACGTGCTGAAACTCAATTACCTGCATTACCTTACCGTCCAGCTCAAAGGTAACGCCGTTGCGAAATTCGCCTGCGCTTATCATAACAGGTCCTCCTATATAGAGATTTGAGTCCGTATTTATAAGGCGGACTCTTATTAACATACCTTAGCTCGCCCATTTTACACTATTATCCTACTTTTGACAAGGTTTAGATTGTTAAAAAATAAAGTTTTTACAAGCTTTTTACACAAGAAATGGAAGCTATAAGATAATAAGCTCTTTTGGTGCCTTTGTAAGGTTTTCACAGCCGTCTTTTGTGATATAAACCATGTCCTCTATGCGCACACCAAACTTTCCGGGAAGATATATGCCCGGCTCACTTGTAACAACCGCTCCTTCGGGCAGGGGCCTTGTTTCCCTGGGGTTTGCATTGGGACCCTCGTGTATTTGAAGACCGACACTATGGCCGAGTCCGTGGCCGAAATATTCACCGTAGCCGGCTTTTTCTATTATATCCCTGGCAGCCTTGTCCATATCTCTGCCTATTATTCCGGCACGAGCTGCGGAAATGCCGGCAAGCTGGGCAGAAAGCACAGTGTCATAAACCCTTCGCATTTCCTCTGTAACGCTGCCTAGGGCAACTGTGCGGGTCATATCCGAGCAATAACCATTTACCTTGCAGCCAAAGTCCATGGTGATAAAATCTCCTGCTTGCAGCTTTCTGCCGCCGGGAACACCGTGGGGGCGGCTGGAGTTTGGCCCCGAAACACAGATGGTTTCAAAAGATACGCACTGAGCGCCGTTTTTAACCATTTGATATTCAAGCTCCGCCGCTATCTCTTTTTCACTTATGCCCGGTTTTATCATGCCCAATACATAGTCAAGGGCTTTTTCGGCAATACGCTGGGCAGAAACTATGTTTTCAACTTCGTAAGGCTCCTTAGTTTGCCGAAGCTCAAGACAGATTTTTTGGGCAGGGACAAGCTCTAAGGAGAGAGCCTGCTGCAAGCGGAGATATTCACTGTAGCTTAGGCTTTCGTCCTGAGCGCCAAGCCTTGTAATTGCCCTTTCGGAAATTAGCCTTTTCAAGATATCGTTTTCTTTTTCCTCTGTAGTGCTTTGAAGAACTTCGGCATCTTTTACATATTCGAGGGCCGCCTCGATGTATCGGGAGTCTGTGATAAAAAAAGCCTTTTCCGGCAGGATAAGCAGGGCGCCTGAGGAGGTTTGAAAGCCTGAGGCATAAAGCCTGTCTGTTTCATCATTTAGCAAAAGGGCGTCTATGTCGTAACTTTCCATGGCTTTTTGGATTTTTTTAATGTTTGCCACGTTTTCTTCCTTCCTGTCTATTTTGATTTTATCTTGTAAGCAAGCCGGAAAGGCGCTTCAAGACCATAGCGTATTAAGTGCAGGGGATTAATCATACTGATGGGGCGAACGGCAATGCTTGTTAGCCCCGCGCGCTTCCCGCAGAGAACGTCCGTATATATCTGGTCACCTATAATGGCGGCATTTTCCGCCGCAATGTCCTTTTTTTTCAAAACCTGCAAAAGCTTTGCCGTAGAGGGTTTTTTTGCCCTGCCTACATATTCTAAAGAAAGGTCGGCGGCAAAATTACGGGGCTTTTTTCCTCTGTTGTTGGATAAGATAAAAGGCTCAATTTCGGCTTTTTTAAGGCTGTCTATCCAGTTTCGCAGAGGAACCGAGGCACTGGTTTCACAAAAAGGGGCAAGGGTGTTGTCAAGATCCATGAAAAGAAGCTTTATGCCCCTGTCCGAAAGAGTTTGGGGTTTAAGCTCATATATGCTGCCGAGCGAGATGTCGGGTATCGGAAGGCTCATTCTATTTTCCTTTCAATTTTTTGCCTGTGCAGAACCATAAGGGCCTGTACTGCCGCAGGATAGTTTTCATTGGCTTTGACGGGCTTAAACCGACTCCAAAGCATGAAGGATATCTTCCTTTATGTCCTCCGTGTCCTCAATGCCGAGGGAAATTCGGATAAGATCCGAAGGGACTCCCGCCTTTAAAAGCTCAGACTCGGAAAGCTGGCGGTGGGTGGCGTTGGCAGGATGTAAAACACAGCTGTGTGCATCGGCCACATGGGTGGCTATAATTGCAAGCTTAAGCTTTGCCATAAAACGTTCTGCTGCTGCTCTGCCGCCTTTAAGCCCGAAGGAAACCACGCCGCAGGAGCCCTTGGGAAGATATTTTTTTGCTAAGTCATAACATTTATTATCGGGCAGCTCCGGATAATTTACCCAGGCAACTTTTTCGTGCTTGGATAAAAGCTGTGCCGCCGCAAGGGCATTTTTGCAGTGCTGTGCCATGCGAAGGTGAAGGGTCTCTATGCCAATACCGACAATATAGGCGCTTTGGGCCGAGGCGCAGCAGCCAAAGTCCCGCATAAGCTGGGCTGTGCATTTGGTTATGAAGGCCCCTTCAAGGCCAAAGCGCTCTGTGTATATAAGGCCGTGATAGCTCTCGTCGGGAGTGGTGAGTCCCGGAAACTTTTCGGCATTGGCGTTCCAGTCAAACTTACCGGCGTCCACTATGGCCCCTCCGACGGTGGAGCTGTGTCCGTCCATGTATTTCGTTGTGGAATGAACAACAATATCAGCCCCCCACTCTATAGGGCGGCAGTTTACAGGGGTGGGGAAGGTGTTGTCTATAATGAGGGGCACCCCATTACTGTGGGCAGCTTTTGCAAATCGCTCTATGTCCAGAACCTGCAGGGAGGGGTTTGAGATGGTTTCGCCGAAAAGAGCCTTGGTGTTGGGGCGGAAGGCGGCGTAAAGCTCTTCGTCTGTGCAGTCGGGGGAGATAAAGGTGAAATCTATGCCCATTTTGCGCATAGTTACGTTAAAAAGATTATATGTGCCGCCATATAGGGCCGAGGAGCAAAGCACATGGTCGCCGGCCTGACATATGTTAAAGATTGCAAAGAAGTTTGCCGACTGCCCGGAAGATGTGAGCATGGCGGCAGACCCGCCCTCAAGAGCGCAGATGCGGGCAGCCACATGGTCACAGGTGGGGTTTTGCAGACGGCTGTAAAAATAGCCGGAGGCTTCCAAGTCAAAGAGACGTCCCATCTCCTCGCTGCTGTCATACTTAAAGGTGGTGCTTTGGATGATAGGTATTTGGCGGGGCTGTCCGTTTTTTGGCTCATAGCCTGCCTGAACGCATTTGGTGCCGATTCTGCTCATGGTTTTTCCTCCGTTTATTTGGGTTTATAAAGGGCTTCACGAAAACGCGGAGCCGACTATATTTTCATTATACTCAAAAGGCTCTGATATGCTGATTCCGCCGGCTTCGGCTGATTTTTTTCCTTCAATAAGAATTTGAACACTGTTTATTCCGGAAATGCCCGAAAGGGAGTTCACCACGGAATATATCCAAAGCTTTGCCATTTCGGGGTTTTCGTCACAAGATAAAAGAAAGCTTTCCGAAAGACTGATGTTACAGACACCATCCTGAGTGTATATGGATAAAAGCACAGTGTCCTCAGGCAGGGCAGGGACAAGGCGGCTGCTTTCCGGTCCATCAAGAAGCTCATACATAAGGCTGCGCTCGGAAGAAATATCTTCGTTTAGGCTAAGGCTATGATATTCAAAAACAATGTCTCCATAGTCGGGCCTTGGAAAATAAAGTCTTGCTTCGGCTTCTTCATCACTGTGGACAGTGTTTCTTAAAACTGCTCTATCGGGGCTGACTATCCTTCCCGCTGTTTCGCTTCCGACATAAAGGCTAACCCTATCTATTTCGGGCAGAGATGTCATGGTAAGGGCTATGGCGCAATCTGCCAGAGTTTTGTCCATTCCCTCAAGGCTGTTATATGTTTCGCTTAAATATACAAGGGCGTTTTTCCCGCTTTCCCTGACGGAAAGTATGTCCACATTTTCAGGCAGGGCACACATAAGCTTTTCACCGGAGGGCACGCTTTTTAGGGCATAGGCCGCACACTGAAGGGGGTCTGTGCCATCCTCAGGGAAGGGGTAGCTTTCCGGATATAAAAGCTCGCCTCCGGTTTGGTATTCCGGCCGAAGAAGCCTGTAAACCTTTATGCTGTCCGCCTCAACTCCGGAGAAGCTTTTTTTGCCGCAGGAGGATAAAAGGAGAAGAAGACAAAGCAGGGGCAAAAATATGCGTTTTTTCATTGGATTTCCTCCTTTTCCTCAAGGGCGGGGAAGAAAACAGTGAAGCGGCTGCCGCGCTTTTGCCTTTTTTCAACCTTTATGCTGCCGCCATGGAGTTTAACGGCGTCGTAAACTATGGAAAGTCCCAAGCCGCTGCCGCCGGCCTCCCGGCTGCGGGCCTTGTCCACCCTGTAAAATCGGGAGAAGATATGGGGCATATCTTCTTCCGGAATGCCTATGCCGCTGTCGGAAACCACAAGGCAGACAAGGGCGTTTTTCTTTGAAAGCGATATTTCAACAGTGCCCCCGGGGGCATTGTATTTGATGCCGTTTTCCGCAAGATTGAAGATAATCCTGTATAAAAGATCCTCGTTTCCGTTCACATAAAGACCAAAGCGCAGATTTGTGGAAATTGTAATCTGCCTGTCTCTGGCCAAAGGTGACAGAAGATGCAGGGTTTTTTCCACCACCCGCCGCAGTTCTACAGGCTCGAAGGCAAGGCCTGCACCGCTGTCTATCCTTGAAAGGCTTAAAAGTTTTTCCGTTGTGCTTTGAAGGCGCTCGGCCTCATTGCCTATGTCAGTAACAAATTCCCGCATAGTTTCATTGTCGATACTCTCGGCGTTGAGGATGCTGTCCGTTAAGAGCCTTATGGAGGCAAGAGGGGTTTTAAGCTCGTGGGAGGCATCGGAAACAAAGCGGCGGCGAAGCTCCTCAGTTTCCCTGAGCCTGCCTGTAAGCTTGTTAAATTCCTCACCCAAAGCCGATAACTCGTCCTGGCCCTTTGTCTCTATGCGGTGGTCGTAATTACCCTCGGAGACTATTTTAGTTGCCTTTACAAGCTCTGTTATGCGCAGGGTAAGAGCCCTGCTGAAAATCATCATAAGGATTAAAGCGGCAATGCTTAAAATTGTGCTTATGCCGCGCAGGTTAGTTTGTATGTCGCCTATAAGCTGGGCTTGGGAGGAATCGTATTCGTAGAGATAAACTGCCCCTGTGGTGTTGCCGCCGTTTTTTATGGGCATGGCTTCGCTGGTCATAAAAGCACGGCCGTCATAAACGGAATAGCACACCACCTCGCCGGAAAGTGCCAGCCGGATTTCAGAAAAAAGAGCGTAGCGTCCGGCGGAGGGGTCAAGCTGGGCGGTGTCATATAAAATTTCAGCGTATTCGTCTGTCACAATGACACGGGTGAGAGAGCGCAGGTCTAATAGCTGCATAACCTCACGAACCGTTTCCCCTGTAAGCCTGTCTTGTGTGGACAAGGCGGAGGACATTACCCCCGCCTGATTTTGCAGGGAGGCCTGCTTTGATGAAAACACCAAATCCCGTGAAACAACTGTGGGGTAGGTGTTAAGCATAACCAAAAGCCCCGCTATGAGAACAAGAAAGGTGAGAGAAAATTTTAACTGAACGCTGTTTGAAATGCTAAAGGTTTTAAACAGCTTTTTCATTTACTATCTCCATGAAATCTAACTTGTTGTTTAAAAATATATTATATCTCCGGCTTCCGCAAAAGTCCATAGCAGCTTTTGCGGAAGCCGGAAGGCAAAAATCTTTTTCAGCTTTCAGCAAAGTAATAGCCCACACCCCATTTTGTGTTAAAACACTTAGGATCGGCAGGGTCAATCTCAAGCTTTTCCCTAAGCCTTCTTATATGCACGTCCACCGTGCGCACGTCCCCCTGATAGTCAAGGCCCCAAACTATGTCTAAGAGCCTTTCACGGCTGTATACCTTGCCGGGGTTTCGCATAAGAAGCTCGGCAAGGTTAAACTCTTTGGCGGTTAAATCCACTGATACACCGTCTTTTTTTGCTATGCGGCGGGAACTGTCGAGGCTTATGTGGTTTAGAGTGAGCTTTTCATTTTTGTCGGCGCTGTTTTTTATGGCGCTGCGGCGCAGCAGCGCACGCACCCTTGCCTTCAGCTCTAAAATGTTGAAGGGCTTTGTAATATAATCGTCAGCTCCGTATTCAAAGCCGATTATTTTATCCGTGTCCTCGCTGCGGGCTGTCAGCATGATGATGGGAACTGTGGAATGCTCTCTTATGCGCATACAAGTCTCCAAGCCGTCAAGCTTAGGCATCATGATATCTAAAAGGATAAGGTCGTAGTTGTTTGTCTTAGCCATTTCAACGGCGGCCTCTCCGTCATAGCAGGCATCAACCTCATAGCCCTCGTTTTCAAGATTAAACTTAATACCCTTGACAAGGAGCTTTTCGTCGTCTACCACAAGTATTTTCATATTGTTTTGCCTCCCTTAATTTTAATTGACACTTATGTATTCTCGTATATCGTTAAACTTTGCCTCCCCTATGCCCGGAACAAGCATGATATCTTCAATTTGCGAGAAGGGGCCGCTTTTTTCCCTGTATTCCACTATAGCAATAGACAGGGTTTCGCCAATGCCGTAAAGGGTTTGCAAATCTTCTTTTGACGCTGTGTTTATATTTATTTTGCCCATATTATAAGCTTTGCCGCTATTTTCCTCCAAGGCAATTTCCGAGATTTCTGAAAGGACAGACGGGGTCTTGGCAGTTTTTATTTCAAAGCTCCCGTTATTTTTGCGGCCTTCGCCCGCAAGCAGGACAGCGGCGGCCGATATAATGAAAACAAGACTTAGTATTATTGAGGCTATCTCGACTTTCGAGGGTTTCAAACCTACTCACCGACCCTTATAATTTATATACGGGGATATTTGTTATTGCTTTTCATCGAAATTTTACGTATAATGAATGGCGGTATTTATAGTATTTTGCACCATAAGATCATAATAACATATTTATCCGGAGTTGAATATGAAAAAGATTAGAATTTTACCCCTGTTTTTACTTATTTTGATTCTTGTATCCGCTTTTATGCCTTTGGAAGCAGGCGCTGTTGAAATGCCGGACATCCAGGCCAATGCTGTTATGCTCCTTGATGAGGCAAGCGGAAACATCATTTATTCAAAAAATGAGGACAGTCAGGTATATCCTGCCAGTCTTACAAAAATTATGACTGTGCTTCTCGCCATTGAGGCTGCTGAAAGAGGCGAGGTTGCCCTTACAGACTATGTTACGGCAAGCAGCAACATTAGCTATGACCTTATTGATGACGGCAGCTCCGCAGGCATTGTTGCCGGCGAGATGATGACACTGGAAAACCTTCTTTACTGCGCCATGGTTGCCTCGGCCAACGAAGCTTGCAACATTATTGCCGAGCACGTGGGCGGAAGCATATCCGGCTTTATTGACAGGATGAATGCCCGTGCCGCAGAGCTTGGCTGCACAGGCACAAACTTTGCCAATACCCACGGCCTGCCCAACACTAACCACTACACCACAGCCAAAGACTTTTCTCTTATTGCCATGGCCGCTGTTTCAAACCCTCTTTTCATGCAGATTTGCAATACAGCAACTTGGATAATCCCCGCCACAAATGAGTCCGAGGAGCGTGTTTTGAGCAACACCAACGGTCTTATAAACAAAGATTCTGAACATTACCCGGGCTATTATTACGAACCTGCGGCCGGGGTTAAAACAGGCCATACTGATGCCGCGGGCTATTGCCTTATTTCCACTGCCACAAAAAACGGGATGACTTTTCTCGCTGTGGTTATGGGAGCGAAGGCCGCAGACAAGGGCGGCAGCATGGATTATGGGCATTTCAGTGAATCCATAAAGCTTTATAACTGGGTTTTTGATAATTACAGCTACAGAGACATCCTAAAAATTACGGCGCTGGTTGCGGAGGTTCCTGTGGAAATGGGAAGCGACGCAGGCTTTGTGACCTTACACCCCCAGTCAGCAGTTAAGGCTCTTTTGCCCAATGATGAGGACATAGACAGCTATGAGCAGAAGATTACAATTTACAGCCAGGAAGAAGGAGAAGGACTTTATGCCCCTGTTGAGGCAGGGGAGGTTTTAGGTGAAATCACCATAGAGCGGGACGGAATTGTCTATGGTTCATCCCAGCTTGTGGCAAGCTCTTCGGTGTCTTTAAGCTATGGTAAATATATAAAAAGCCAAATTGGAAAAACCCTTAAAAAACCCATTGTAATTATAGCTATTATCATTGTTTTAGCCCTATTTTGCGCCTATGTCTATCTGGTAGTACGCTATAATGCCCAAAAGAAAAAGTATATGCGGGATATGCAGCGCCGCCGCCGTGCGGGTGTGTATGAGCCGGAAAAACCTCGTGACCCTGTGCGCTCTGTCCTAAGCCAAAAAAGCGCGGAAATTTCCGCAAGGCAGGAGAGCTTTGATAAGGATTTAGCCGAAGAAGACCTGCCGCCGATGGAAGTTTCCCAAGAGGAAAGAGAATTTCAGGCGGAAAGGGATTATTTCGAGGAGTTTTTCGGCAAGAAATAATTTTATATAAAAGTGGTTTTGAATAGGAACAGAACTTATCCCTTTGGGTAAATATGAAAGGAAAAGCAGATGGAAAACAGCACATTCGCCTTTATAGGCACGGGAAATATGGGCGGAGCCGTAATAAAAGCCCTGTGCAAAAAATGCAGCCCTTCCGAGGTATTTATCTATGACAGAGACGGGGAAAAGACAAAAGCTCTTTCGGAAAGCACAGGCTGCATCCCTTGTGAAAGTGCGGATGAAGCCATAGAAAAGGCGAAATATATTATACTGGGTGTAAAACCCAATATGTTAGCCCCTGTTTTGGAAGCTGCCTTCGGCTCTATAAAAGCCTCTAATGAAAAGGGAAATGCTAAAATTATTGTTTCCATAGCAGCCGGAGTTACTATAGAATCAATTAAAAAGGTTCTTTCCAAAGGCGGCCTTGATTTGCCCGTTATAAGGCTTATGCCCAACACCCCCGTAACAGTGGGCAAGGGGCTTATACTGCTTGACTTTTCAAAGGACACTCACGAAGAAGATGTGAATAGCTTTATGGACTGCCTTTCCGAAGCAGGCTTTGTCCAGCGCTTTCCCGAAAATCTTATGGACTGCGCAACCCCCGTTTTCAGCAGCTCACCGGCCTTTGTCTATATGTTTATAGAAGCCCTGTCCGACGGGGGGGTTATGTCGGGACTTCCAAGAGATATGGCAATAAGTCTTGCGGCTCAGGCCGTTTTAGGCTCGGCTGCAATGGTTCTTGAAACAGGTCAGCACCCCGGCGCCTTGAAAGATGCTGTCTGCTCACCGGCAGGCTCCACCATAGTAGGTGTGTCAAGGCTTGAAAGAGGCGCCTTCCGCTCCTGCGTTTCCGATGCTGTTTATGAGACTTATAAAAAAGTTGTAGAGCTTGCAGAATAAGCGGAAAGCTCTGCAAAGTGCTTAATCCCCATATATCAGTTGAAGCTTTTTGCAGGCCTAGCCTTGCTTAAAACAGGCATAAAGGCTGATGCTTGCAAATCCATAATAACCTCACAGCCCACCCCGGCCGTGAGGTTTTTTGGACATAAGAGGGAAAACTTTCGGCAGGAGTCTTTTTAAGGGGTTTAAAAGTTTTTTATTAGGGCAGGAGGTGAAAGGGTGGATATAAAAATTTCTTCGGGCAAACTTTCCGGAAAGATAGATGCCGTTTCCTCTAAATCAGAGGCACACCGCCTTTTGATATGCGCCGCCCTTTCCGATAAAGAGACAGAAGTTAAAGTTTTGCAGCGCTCGAAGGATATAGACACAACGGCAAAAGCCTTGACTGCCTTGGGCGCCGGCATAAAATATGAAGGGGGAAGCTTTTTTGTTTCACCCATAAGACAGCCTTGCAAAAGCGCTGTAATAAACTGCTTTGACAGCGGGTCTACCCTGCGGTTTATTTTACCTGTGGCAGCTATTATGTCAGATGAAACATTTTTTACAGGAACGGGAAGGCTGCCCAACAGACCCATAGCAGAGCTTATAAAAGCCATGGGGAAAAACGGGGCGGTTTTTTCAGGGGGCAGCCTGCCTTTTCGGCTTAATGGAAAGCTTAGGTCAGGGGATTATATTTTACCCGGAAATGTAAGCTCTCAATACGTTTCGGGGCTTTTAACGGCCTTACCGAAGCTTAAGGGGGACAGCCGTATAATTTTAACTTCAGAGCTTGAATCTTCCGCCTATGCGGACTTAACGCTTTTCTGTCTAAATAAGTTTGGTGTAAAGGCAGAAAAAAGGGAAAAAAGCTTTCTAGTCCCCGGTCTTCAAAAATATCAGTCTCCGGAAAAAGTTTCCGCCGGAGGGGATTGGTCTGCCGCTGCCTTTTTCCTTGCTGCGGGAGTTTTAGGAGAACCTGTCAGCCTTTGGGGTCTTGATGAAAAAAGCCCTCAGGCAGACAGGGCGGTAATAGATATTTTGTGCCGCTTCGGAGGGAAGATTTCTGTTTCGGGAGATAAGGTTACAGCGGCACCCGGATTTTTACGGGGGATAGATGTGGATATTTCCGAAACACCGGATCTTCTGCCGGCGTTATCTGTTGTGGCGGCTTTTTCTCAAGGGGAAACGAGGTTTTATAAGGCAGGCCGCCTTCGCAGCAAGGAAAGCGATAGACTTTCCGCCTGTGCAGCCATGATCAATAAATTAGGAGGCCTTGCTCGGGAACTGCCGGAAGGGATTGTGGTACAGGGTAAGCCCTTAAAGGGCGGAACCGTGGAAGGCTTTGGCGACCACCGCATGGTGATGGCAGCGGCAATTGCAGCACTTTTTTCCCAAGAGGCCAGTATTATCACAGGGGCTCAGGCGGTGGAAAAGTCCTATCCTGATTTTTTCAAGGATTTTCGCAGGCTTGGCGGAATTGCAAAAGCTATTTAGTGCGGCGCAATAAAAAAAGGAGCTGAACATAATGGAGCTTTCTGAAATAAGAGAAAAGATTGACGAGGTTGACCAGGAGCTTTTGGCGCTTTTTTTAAAGCGCATGAGCCTTTCGGCAAAGGCTGCAAAATTTAAGGCGGAAAAGGGCATGAAAACCTTAGATGAAAACCGTGAGAAGCAGATTTTAGACAAAGTTTCTGCAGAAAGCGCTCACTTGGAGCAGTATAGCCGCAGGCTTTATGAGAAAATTTTTGAGCTTAGCCGTGAGTATCAGCAAAGTCTTATGTGAAAAAGGGATGCTAAAAGCTGAGTTTTAGACTATCTCAAAAGCATTATTTGACAGGGGGCTTGCATATCTCTGGGCACCCATGAAATAATATGAAGACGGAAACGCTTTTCTAGGGAAAGGAAGGTGCCGAAAGTATGGCAGCAAATGTAAAAACCAACAGGCTTATAAATGAAAAGTCACCATATCTTCTACAGCATTCTCATAATCCTGTGGACTGGTATCCTTGGGGGGATGAGGCCTTTGAAAAGGCGAAAGCTCTGGACAGGCCGGTTTTTATGTCCATAGGCTATAGCACCTGTCACTGGTGTCATGTGATGGCCCATGAATCCTTTGAGGATGAGACTGTGGCGGAAATGCTCAATCGGAACTTTATCTCTGTGAAACTTGACAGAGAGGAAAGGCCCGATGTGGACGAGGTTTATATGCAGGTTTGTCAGGCAATGACAGGCTCCGGCGGCTGGCCCATGACCATTATAATGACTCCGGAGAAAAAGCCTTTTTACGCCGCCACCTATCTGCCAAAATCCTCACGTTACGGCAGAATGGGGCTTATTGAGCTGCTTGATGCCATTTCCTATAGGTGGAAAACGAAAAGGGAAGGGCTTTTGTTTGACAGTGAGCAAATAAGTGAATATATCATTCAAGGGGAAAATGAGCAGATGCCAAAAGCCCGGCCATCTCATGAGCAGCTTTCTCTTGCGATGGGCTGGTTCCAGAGGGCTTTCGACAAAAACTTTGGGGGTTTTGGCTCTGCTCCAAAGTTTCCCATACCCCATAATCTTATTTTTCTGCTCAAATATTCCTTTCTTGAGCAGGACGAAACGGCTCTTTCCATGGCTGAGCACAGCCTTTGTCAAATGTACAGAGGCGGCATTTTTGACCACATCGGCGGAGGATTTTCCAGATATAGCACTGATCATATGTGGATTGCCCCCCACTTTGAAAAGATGCTGTATGATAATGCCCTGCTCATCTGGGCATATATAGACGCCTATGCTCTGACCTCACGGCAGCTTTATAAAAAAGTCGCGGAAAGGTGCATAGACTATGTTTTACGGGAGCTTTATGATGAAACGGGGCTTTTCCATTGTGGTCAGGACGCCGACAGCGAGGGGGTAGAGGGCAAATACTATGTGTTTTCCCCCGATGAAATAATGGAGGTTTTGGGGAAGCAGGAGGGAAAGGGCTTCTGCAGCCGCTTTGATATTACAGAAAAAGGCAATTTTGAGGGGATGAGCATACCAAATCTTCTTAAAAACCCCTCCTATGAGCAGGCTTATAAAGAGGATGAATCAAGCTTTAAAAAGCTTTATGATTATAGGCTTGGGCGCAGCTTTCTTCATAAAGATGACAAGGCTTTATGCTCATGGAACGCACTTAT
>CAZTXG010000019.1:29739-35102 GCA_964617335.1 uncultured Oscillospiraceae bacterium | reverse complement strand
AAGTTTATCAAAAAACATGAAAATGTAATTGAAAAATTAGTGTTTTTGTGGTAAAATAAAAAGACATCTTGCAAATTTGTTAAGATTGCTGAATACAGATGATTTAAAAGGAGGGAGCAGGGTGAAATACCGAGGTCGAAGTATCAATACAGACAGTGACGTTCCAAGGCCCGGCCTCTGCCGCCCTGCCCTTATAGCGTTATAAACGCAGGGGGCGAGGGCCTTGCCCATCCTTTGGAGCGCCGCAGTCAACCCATGCCCGTAAGGGAGAACAGGGTTCTGCGGTGTTTTTGCGTTTATTTGCAAAGACATCTTGTCTTGTTGGTGCCTTGTCCAAAGTTTACTATTTTTGGAGGTGTTTCAACATGGGAAACAGACTTGAAAAACCCTATGCTCTTTTAAAGAGCAAGGATTATGCGGCGCTGCGCATGGCGCTTGCAGAGGAAAACGAGGTGGATATTGCCGGCTTTATGGGAGAGCTGCCTCGGGAACAGGCTGTGCGTGTGTTTCGGCTTTTGCATAAGGAGCAGGCGGCGGAGGTTTTTGCAGAGCTTGACGGTGATATTCAGGAACACATAATCTCGGCTATGGGTGATGAGGAAATCCACGAAATCATCGCAGAGCTCTATGTAGACGATTTGGTGGATATGCTGGAGGAGCTGCCGGCTAATATGGTGCGCAGGGTGCTCAAAAACACAAAGCCCGAAACTCGCAGTCTTGTTAACGAATTTTTGCAGTATCCAGATAATTCGGCAGGCAGCATTATGACAGCGGAGTTTATAGACCTTCGCAAAAGTATGACCGTCAGCGAATCCATAGCGAAAATTCGAAGAGACGGGGCGGAAAGCGAGCAGATTTACACCTGCTATGTTATAGACGACAGCCGTATTTTAGAAGGTGTTATCACAGCGAAGGAACTGCTTTTGGCCTCAGACCACAGTCAGATTAATGACTTGATGGAAAAAAAGCTCATCACCGCCAAAACCACAGAGGACAGAGAAATTGTGGGTCAGCGCATGATGAAATATGACCTTTTGTCTATGCCCATTGTGGATTTGGAAGGGCGGCTTGTGGGCATAGTCACCGTTGACGACGTTATGGACGTTTTACAAGAGGAGGCCACAGAGGACTTCGAGCGTATGGCGGCCATGAGCCCTTCAGAGCATCCTTACCTGAAGGCAGGGATTTTTGAGCTGGCGAAAAATCGCTTCCCCTGGCTTTTGGTGCTGATGGTTTCCGGAATGATTACAGGGGGAATTTTGGGACGGTATGAGGCGGCTTTTGCGGCGGTGCCCCTGCTTGTAAGCTTTATCCCCATGCTCACAGACACAGGGGGAAATGCCGGCAGCCAAAGCAGCACCCTTGTCATCCGCGGCATGACAGTGGGAGAGATTAAATCTTCAGATTTACTTCGTGTTTTGTGGAAGGAAGTGCGGGTCAGCGCCCTTGTTGGAGCGGCTTTAAGCCTTGTAAACTTCGGCCGGCTGCTGCTGACCTATCCCGGCAGCACAGCCATGGCGCTCACAGTGTCCCTGGCCCTGTTTTTCACGGTGGTTTTGGCAAAAACCGTGGGCGGTCTGCTGCCGATTTTGGCAAAGTCTTTAAAGATTGATCCGGCGATTATGGCAGCACCCCTCATCACCACAGTTGTGGACGCAATTTCTCTGGTGCTGTATTTCAGCCTTGCCCAAAGGCTTTTAAATCTTTAGACCAAGTCATGACAAAAAAGGCCTGCCAAAAGCAGCAAGCCTTTTCGTCACCTTTAAAGCTAAAAAACTCGCCCCTGTTTTCCACGATGAATACAGGGGCGAGTTTTTTATTCTACAAAATCCAAAAATGCTCCGTAGCCTTCCTTTTCCATCTCATCTTTAGGTATAAAGCGCAGGGAGGCACTGTTTATGCAATAGCGCAGGCCGCCTGTTTCCCGGGGGCCGTCGGTAAACACATGACCCAGATGAGCGTCTCCCACCCGACTGCGCACCTCTGTTCTTGCCATGCCGTGGCTTAAATCCTTTTTTTCAAGAACAGCATTTGGGTCAAGAGGTTTTGAAAAGCTTGGCCAGCCGCAGCCGGAGTCAAACTTATCCGCCGAGACAAAAAGAGGCTCACCGCTGGTGATGTCTACATAAATGCCTGAATGAAAGCTGTCAAAAAACTCATTTTGAAAGGGCGGCTCTGTGGCGCTGTTTTGGGTCACCTCAAACTGCAGGGGGCTAAGCTCCCCTTTAAGAGCTGACTTATCCCTTGGCTCGTAGTCAGCAGGGTTAATAATGGCCTTTGACGCCTTTTCAATTTGTCCTTTTCCAATGTGGCAGTAGCCATTGGGGTTTTTGTCCAGATATTTCTGATGATAGTCCTCGGCGGGGTAATAGTTTTTTAATGGCTTCACCTCAATAGCCGAGGGCCTGCCCAGACGTTTTTCAAGAGCTTTCATAGCTGCTTCAATTATGGGAACATCCTGCTCACGGGTGTAATAAATGCCCGTACGGTACTGGCTGCCCCTGTCTCCCCCTTGGCGATTTACTGCAAGGGGATCAACAGAGTCAAAGTAGAGGGCCAGCAGAAAGCTTAAAGGCAAAACATCAGGGTCATAGCAGACACGCACAGCTTCGGCGTGTCCGGTGTTTTTATAGCAAACATCCTCGTAGCTGGGGTTTTCGGTGTCTCCGTTGGCATAGCCCGCCTCCGTGGATAAAACCCCGGGAATGGAAGCCAAATACTTCTCGCTGCCCCAAAAACAGCCGCCTGCCAAATAAATTTCCATAGGGCACCTCCGTTTTTACTCATTTTTAATAATCTGATGTTTAAACAAAGTATACCACAAATTTAAAGTGTATTATAAAGAAAATTTTTATATAAACCCCTATTACTTAGTACAAGGGCGGAACTTTTTTAAAAAAACCCAGTCTAATAGTCAAACATATTTAAAAATTAAACTTCCCATGGGGATTGAAACGAAAGGAAAATAACAAATGAAAAAATCACTGATTCTTGTACTGGTTTTCGCTATGTCACTGGCAGCCTTTGCCGGCTGTGCTGCAAAGCCCACAGAAGATAATTCTGCAGCTCTTAGCCCAGAAGAGCAGTCTGCTCTTTATGCCGAGGCAATCCTAAATGCACAGGATGAGGAAAGCGGCTTTTCCGTTATGACCCCAAATGACGAAATTCCGGATCTAATGTACACCTTTTTAGGCTTTGAAGCCGAAGATGCCAAGGCTCTTGCCCTAAGTGTGTCACTTGTCAACATCAAGGCCTATGGCATTGTTCTTGTAAAACCTGCCGAGGGCAGGGAAAACGCTGTTAAGGCGGGGCTTCAGGCCTTTATAGACAACCAGAAGCAATCTTTTGACCAATATTTGCCCGACCAGTATGCCATTGCCGAAAGCGCCCGCCTAGAAACCCTTAAAGACGGCAGCCTGCTTATGGTTATGTCTCCAAATGCGGACACGGTGTATGAGTCTATTACAGCCGCCCTTGGGTGAGAATAAAAAACTGCCATAAATAATAAACCCTGCTTAACATAATCTCCAGATATAAACAGACAAAGAAATCCGCCGCCGGAGCCAGTCTCCGGCGGCGGATTTAAAATAAGCGGCCATAAATTTATGGTGTTGCAAAATAGAGACTTACAAGGTTTTAAGTTTTCTCGTTTATCTTTGACATTCCGGCTCATTGGAAAAGGTTTTCTATTGGCTTTTTGGAATCAGTGTTTGACCGAGGTACACCCCGTCCTTTGTGAAGAAATATATTATCCTGTCCCAGCTGTTGTGCTCGTAGAATCTAAAGCCGCGGCTTGCAGGAGCGCCCGGCTCTGTGATTCTTGGATATTGAAACTCGGATTCCGTCAGGCAGATGTTTTCCCATTCACTGTCAGAATAAGGCTTAAAGGTCTTATCCGAGAAAAAGAATGTATCAACCATGGCGCTCTCTGCAAGATCCCTAAGATTCTCTTCAGTACCGGTAAAGGAACCCGGAGAATAGCTATAGCAGGAACGATACCACCCGTCACTGACATAGCTGCCGTTCATTTTTACAATACGGATATAATTAAGGCCGCTGCCGTCATCCCCGGGCTCATATCGTTCTTCCCCAAGTTCAAAGGTATTCTTTCCCCAGTTTTGGGCGACTGTATCTATGATCTTGTAATAGTCGGTACTAAGCTTTGCCCCATCGAAGGTGACTCCGACGGTAAAAGTGAGATTTTGCACACTGTCTAGGTTTTCCGGAACCTTGCACATGGCAATCACCTTGTATTGGCTGTCAGTTAAATAAATTGTAGTGCCGGAAACCGCAAGGACAGTGCTGTCCGTCACCCATCCAACTTCTCCGTAGTATTTTTCAAGAGACATAGCCTCAATAAAGCGTAGTTCGGATAAGCTGTATCGGTAAGAGCTATAACGTGAAGAATCCTCAGGTGTGCTGGAGGTGAAAAGCACCTTTGCGGTTTGCGGGAAAAAATGCATAAGACTTAAGTAAGAAAGCAAAAGAGAAGATTCTTCATTATTCCGATTAACAGGCAGGGTCAAGGCCGTGTGGTCGGCATTCCAACGGGCGGAATTTTTTAAAGCGCCGTCCTCCTGAAGCTTTTCGTAAAGAATTTTAGACTGGCCTCTTAAAGGCTGGGACAGGGCACTTTCAGATACAATGGCAACGTCCCCGCGGGTAAAGCTTTCCGCTAAAAAAATGCCCTCGTCCACAAGCCCCAGCTCATGTCCAAAATCTACAGCTTGAGCATAGATGAAATCGGGGGAGTCTCCGCTGTCTTTATATCCCAAAGCACGGAGGACAAAGGTGACATACATGGCGGCTGTTGCCTGCCCTTCTCCGCCGAATTGCGTGTTGGAAATACCTTTTGTAAGTCCTTTTTGATAGGCATAGCTTACATATGGCCCACTCCATTCCACCACATCCTTAAAAGGGTGGCTGTATCCTGAGGCCAAAGCCTGCTGCTCAAGACCCATAAGGCGTAAGAGCATAACCAGAGCCTCTATTCGGCTGGGGGCCCGCTCTAATTCAAAAACCGGAAGCCCCTCGGCATTCATGCCTGTACCTCGAAAAAGACCCAAATCATAGAGAAAGTCGGCAGATTCCTGCCCCTTTGTCGGAGCTGTTGCAGCGGCGGCAGGCTGAACCATAAAGGCGGCTGCCATTAAAATTGCGAGGACAGCGGAGCATAAGCGTTTTCCCATCATAAAGCCTCCAATTTTTTAAACTTGCGTCTTATAACTATGCTGTGCTGCAGTTATTTCAGCACTGTTAGATTTATATGGAATTATATTACAAGCCCTTTTAAATTTCAATAAAATATATAAAGTTTTAGAGAATTTGGCCTTAAATTTTACCCTCATAGAATCACTGCTGCT
>CAZTXG010000019.1:0-29639 GCA_964617335.1 uncultured Oscillospiraceae bacterium | reverse complement strand
GCTATTTTGACTTTAAAATTTTTCCCTTGCGGATGCTTATGGCAAACCCTAAGGGTTTGGCTCTTATGTACAAACCCAGCCCGCTCGTTCTGCCAAATTAAGCATGGCAAAACAAAAAATTTCCCACCATGTCAATGTAGTCAATAAGGGGTCACCGTCACGGATACGCAGGGTTCGGCGAATTTCCTTGGGGATGACAACCCGGCCCAAATCGTCTATTCTTCTCACAATTCCTGTTGCTTTCATAAAAACCTCCAGTGCGGCATCTGCGCATTTTTTAATATTTACGGCGCTTTGCGGGATTTCAAGACCCTGTCGTTTCCGAGATTTTTCGTAACAGATAGGGAAAAGACGAAGAAAAAACGGCGCCGTTTTTAAAGTATGATATATGCTCTGGCTCGAGTGACCATATTCTTTGTAAATAATGGCGCATTATTCTATTTTAGTAAAAATGCTTTCTGTAAAACTGAAGATATAAATAAGGCAGAAACACTAAAGATAAAAAGCCTTACGGTTTTTTCTTTATAAAAACTATGCAGTGGCACAAAACCTTCTGTCAAATTGCACTTGATTATTGCGTTTTGCAATGATATATTGGTCACAAGCATCAATTCCCTCCGGAGTTTTTCTTGCCCTAAAGGCGGGCCTTCGGAGGACTGAGTGTTACATAGCGATGAAGGCTCAATCTTTAAAGGAAGGTGATGATTTTGAACTCGTTTTATTTACCAACAAGAATAAGCATGGGAAAAGACTGTATGCCGGAAGTTTTATCCGGTAAAAGCCGAGTTTTTATAGTGACAGACCGCTTTATGCATGAAACCGGCAGAGTGGGCTATATAACAGATAAGATGGACAAGGGTGCAAATTTTGAAATTTTTTCTGAAGTTACCCCCGACCCGGATATTTCGCAGATATCAAAGGGTGTTGAAAAAATGCTGGCTTTCGAACCGGATTTGCTGATAGCTTTAGGGGGCGGCTCACCTATTGACGCAGCGAAGGCCATTATGTATTTTGCCGCAAGAGAAAAGGATTTTTCAGCCCTTAGTTTTGTTGTCATCCCCACCACCAGCGGCACAGGCTCTGAAGTCAGCCGATTTGCCGTTATAACAGACAGTGAAAAGGGCGTAAAATACCCCCTTATAGACGACAAGCTTTTACCGGACACTGCGGTTTTGGACCCCACCTTAGTCGCAAGCCTGCCGCCGGCCGTTACGGCGGACACAGGAATAGACGTTTTGACTCATGCTGTGGAGGCTTTTGTTTCAAACTCACGGACGGACTTTTCCGATGCCATGGCAGAAAAGGCCATAAAGCTTGTACACCGCTATCTGCTCAAAGCATATAAGGAACCGGAAAACCTTGAATACAGACAGAGGATGCACAATGCCTCCTGCCTTGCCGGAGTTGCCTTTTCCAATGCGGGTCTCGGCATAAACCACAGTTTGGCCCATGCCCTCGGCGGCAAGTTTCACATTCCCCACGGCAGGGCAAACGGCATACTTTTACCCTATGTAATGAGCTTTAACGCCGGCTGCACGGACAAGCTCACCCCCACGGCAAACAGATACGCAAAGATAAGCCGCCTGCTGGACCTTGAAACCACAAGTGTCAGGCAAAGCGCTTTAAATCTTATCCGCACGGCAAGAAGGTTTATTGAGACTCTGGGAATGCCCTCAAATATTAAGGATGCCGGCATAAGTCAGGCAGATTTTGAAGCCGCTCTTCCGGAAATGGCAGAAACCGCCTTGAAAGACAGCTGCACCTCCACTAATCCCGAGTATGTAAGGCTTGAAGATATTGTGGGAATTTATCAGGCGGCCTGGTCAGGGAAATGGTGGTAGAAAACTTAGGTTTTTCCTGCTCACCGGAATATAATTGCCTTAAATAAACTAGTTGACGAATTGATACGCTTATGATAATATGTAACATACAAACAGAAAAAACACTAAAGGGGAGCGTCGTTTGGGTTTTTCCTTTAGCGAAAGTGACAATTTAATGTGATTGAGTGCGATGCAGTGCTCATCAATGCCGGATTAGCGACGAAGCTCCCGAGGCCATAGGCCTTGGAGGCTTTTTTCGTTTATTTTGAAATTTGTAAAATTGACGGTTGGAGGCGGTTTATTTTGGATGAATTTGCCGATAAAAAAAGAATTATACAGGAATTTGTACCCGGAAAGCAGGTTACACTTGCTCATGTAATAGCAAATCCTGAAGACAGCCTCTACGCAAAGCTCGGCCTTGTAGATGCTCGCGGCGCCATAGGAATCTTCACAATAACCCCCAGTGAGGCGGCCATGATAGCGGCAGATGTGGCTACAAAGGCAGCAGATGTGAAGGTTGGATTTATAGACAGGTTTAACGGCTCCCTTCTTATAACAGGCGACGTGTCGGGAGTTGAGGAAGCCTTAAAAAGAGTTATGGAGGTTTTATGCGATATGATGGGCTTTTCCGGCACCGTCATAACGAAGACCTAGTATGGATAAAAAAAAGAAGAGAATCATTCTTATCGGGCGCTCCACTGCCGGCAAAACAACCCTGTGTCAGTATATTTCTAATGAAGCCCTGAGATACCGAAAAACCCAGACTGTAGAGGTTTTAAACAAAACCATGATAGACACCCCCGGAGAATACCTTGAAAGAACCGGTTATCGTGGCGCCCTGCAGGTCAGCTCGGTAGACGCGGATGTTATAGTTCTGGTTCAGGACGCCACAGAGCAAGACAGTATGTTTCCTCCGGCATACGCCAGTTCTTTTGCGAAGCCCTCAATCGGCGTTGTCACAAAAAGCGACATTGCAGATGAAGCCCAGATTGACAGGGCAGTGCTTCACCTTAAAAACGCGGGGGCATCCAAAATTTTTATTACAAGCAGTGTAGATGGCAGCGGCTTTGAGGACTTGCTCGAATATCTAAACTATGACTAAGCTGCTTTAGGTAAAAAGAAGGAAGGGCATAATGGAAGGAAACGGCATTCGTGTAGTAATAGCGGACGATGAACCCATAACCCGTATGGATATAAAGGAAATGCTTGAAAGTGTGGGCTACGAAGTGATATCCGAAGCGGCAGATGGCTTTGACGCTGTGGAAGCCTGCAAAAAGTATCATCCGGAGCTTGTGATTATGGATATAAAAATGCCCCTGCTTGACGGCATTGCCGCAGCGCGCATCATAAACGAAGAGATGCTTGCAGACACCGTAATCGTGCTCACGGCCTACAGTGAAAAGAATTTTGTTGAGCAGGCAAAGGCCGTAGGGGCCGACGGCTACCTTGTAAAGCCCATTGAAGAAAGGGCGCTTATTCCCAGTATAGAGCTGGCAATGGTACGAAGCGCCGAGATGAAGCGCCTGCGCATAGATATGAAAAAGGTCACAGAGCGCTTGGAAAATCGTGTGCTCATTGAAAAGGCAAAGGGCCGGATAATGGCCGAAAACAACATGACCGAGCAGGAAGCCTATGATTATATAAGAAAGCTGTCTCTGGAAAAAGCCCTTTCCATGAGAAGGGTAGCGGAGATTATTATGGTCCGCTCCGGAGAAAAACAGACATGAGTGATACTATATACAAACTATGCAAGGAATACACAGACCTTACCGAACAGGAGATTGTCTCAATACAGGGCATGAGCGCCGTGCTCCAGCCCATAGCAAACCTTGAGGACGCGGATGTTTTTGTAGACTGTCCCTGCAGAGACTCTAATAACGCCATAGTTGTTGCCGAGGCAAAGCCCGACGGGGTGCCCTCCTCTTATAAAAAAACAGTAGTGGGCCTTTTGGCAAAACCCGACTATGAGCCTGCCGTGGCCCGCTCTTTAAGCCTTGGGGTTGCCACAAAGCAGATGAAGGCGATAACTCAGGAAAACACCCACGTTATCCAGTCGGTTGAACCCATAAAAAACGGAAGCCGGGTTATAGGCGTTCTAATCCGTGAAAAAAGGGTGGACGAAAAACGCCCCACTTCGGAAAGGCTGCACTTTTCGGAAGAGGGCTATGAGCGAATCGCAAACGTTTTAAGCCATATGAGCGCAGACAGCCGCTGGCTTACAGAGTGCATTGATGAGGCCCTTATATTAGTAGACAAAAACGGCATCGTCACCTACAGAAACACCCTTGCAAGAAATCTTTACAAAAAGCTTGGGTATATGCACGACCCCCTGGGGGCAAACTTTGAATACTTCAGACTTATACCCCCTCCGGCAGACGAGGAGGAATACGGAAACTTTTCATCTGTTGAAACCATGGCGGGCAAGTATTATCTTGATGTAAAGCGTGTTGCCATGTCCTCGCCGGATGTGGACTATGCAGTGATAATCAGAGACATCACCTGGAAAAAAGAAAATGAAAAGCAGCTTGTTTTAAAATCCGTGGCCATAAAGGAAATGCACCACAGGGTCAAAAACAACCTCCAGACCATAGCCTCACTTTTAAGGCTGCAGGCCCGCAGAACAGACAACAAGGAAACCCGAAGGGTTCTCGCCGAGAGTATGAACAGGATTTTATCCATTGCCACAACCCACGAGCTGCTGGCGAAAAGCGGCGTGGATGAGGTAAATCTAAGCGAGGTAATCTACACCATAAAAAACAGCACACAAAGATATTTCGCAAAGCCCGGTTTTGGGATTACCGTCAAATACGAAGGGGAAAACCTTATGGTTGACTCGGATGTAGCCACGGCTGTTGCCCTTATAATAACGGAGCTTTTGCAAAATTCATTAAAATACGCCTATGAGGAGCAGGACGAAGGTCAGGTTCTAATAACCCTCATACCCGGAGATATAAACTCCACATTAAAAGTAGCAGATGACGGCTGTGGTTTTGATGTAGAAAACACCAGTCAAAGTCTGGGGATGTCCATAGTTACCTCCCTTGTAAAAGACAAGCTTAGGGGAAACCTCAGTGTTGAGTCCGGACCCGGAGGGACAACGGTTACCTTTGACTTTAACAACAAAACAATTGACATAGCCAGTGTGACGTAATACAGGCTATAATGCTAAGGCGATGCAAGCCCTAGTACAGAGAAATCTGTGCTGGGCTTGTCCTGCTTTTGCGACAAAATCCATTGTTAGGAGAAGATAAAATGCATGAGGAAATTCTAAGCGTCGGTGTGGACATAGGCACATCAACAACACAGCTGGTTTTCAGCCGCCTTATAATCGAAAATCAGGCCACAAGCTTTACAGTTCCCAGAATAAATATTGTGGAAAAAATCGTAGAATACCGCAGCGAGATTTATTACACTCCCCTTAAATCCCCAACGGAGATAGATGCCGAGAAGGTAAAGCAGCTGGTTTTAGGGGAATATAAAAAAGCAAACCGCAAACCTGAAGAAATGAGTACAGGCGCTGTCATCATAACCGGCGAAACAGCCCGAAAGGAAAATGCAAATGAGGTTCTCTCGGCCTTATCCGACCTTGCGGGGGATTTTGTCGTTGCAACCGCAGGGCCTGACCTTGAGTCTGTTTTGGCAGCTCGGGGCGCAGGGGCGGACGGCTACTCAAAGGAAAGACGGGGAGTAGTTGCAAACCTTGACGTAGGCGGCGGCACAACGAATATCGGAGTGTACGATAACGGAAGGCTTATAGGCACCTGTTGCCTTGACATTGGAGGCAGACTTATAAAAACGGAAAACGGGCAGATAACATATATTTTCCCTAAAATTGAGGAATTAGCCCGCAAAAGCGGTATCAACATTAAAGTTGGCGATAGGGCGGGGAAGGAAACGGTTTCGGCCATATGTAAAGTCATGGCAGACCAGCTTGCCCAGGCCTTAGCTCTTAAACCCCGTGACGGGCTTCACAAGGAACTTTACACAAACGAGGGAAGACCCCTGCCGGAGGATATCGGCATAAAAGCCATTACTTTTTCCGGCGGCGTTGCAGACTGCATATACACGGAAAACTCCGGAGACTGGTTCCGCTATGATGATGCCGGCGTTATCTTAGGTGACGAGATTCGTCGAAACGAGGCTTTTCACAAAGCAGAGCTTCTAAAAGCCGCCGAAACCATAAGGGCAACAGTTGTAGGAGCCGGCACTCACACAACGGAAATTAGCGGCAGCACCATAGTTTATGACCGCTCGAAGCTTCCCATAAAAAACATACCCATCCTCAAGGTGAGTCAGGAGGAAGAAGCCTCCGTCTCCACTATTATATCTTCTATAAAAACCCAGCTTCCCCTATATATGCCCGAGGGCAAGCCCGAACAGGTGGCCATTGCCTTTTCCGGTGCGGGGAGAACAAGCTTTAAAGAAATTCAGATTTTGGCAGACGCGGTAATACAAGGGGCACAGGAGGTGATAGAGGGCCCGTTTCCGCTGCTTTTGGTTATAGAAACCGACATAGCAAAGGCCCTGGGACACGCAATCCAGGTTAAGCTTGAAAACAAAAAGGAGGTGATCTGCATCGACGGCATAGCCACAATCGGCGGTGATTACATCGATGTAGGTGAACCGATAGGAGCGGGAAGTGTTCTTCCGGTAGTGGTAAAAACGCTTATATTCAATTCCTAATAATTAAATGAGAGGTGAAAAGCAGCATGATCCTGAAAACCAAACTTTTTGGCCACACCTATGAATTTAAGTCTATTCGAGAGGTTATGGCCAAGGCGAACGAGGAAAAATCCGGTGACAAACTGGCCGGAATCGCGGCAGAAACAGCGGAGGAGCGCGTTGCGGCAAAGGTTGTCTTATCACACCTTAGCCTAAACGACATCCGCAACTGCCCCGCTGTCCCCTATGAGGAGGACGAGGTAACCCGCATTATTCAAGATGCGGTAAACGAGACTATTTTCAACGAATTTAAGCACATGACCGTGGCAGAATTCCGTGAGTGGCTGCTAAGCGAGAGAACCACAGGCGATATGATTGCCCGGGCTTCACGGGGGATTACCTCCGAAATCGTTGCCGCTGTCTGCAAGCTCATGAGCAACCTTGACCTAATCTATGCATCAAAGAAGATTCGTGTTGTTAAGCATTGCAACACCACCATGGGTCTTCCCGGCACCTTCTCCTCCCGTCTGCAGCCCAACCACACAACAGACGACCCCAAGGGCATTATGGCCTCTGTTATGGAAGGTCTGTCTCTTGGCTGCGGCGACGCACTTATAGGAGTTAACCCCGTTGACGACTCCGGCGAAAGTGTTGCCCGCATACTGAAAACTCTTGACGAGTTTAAGCAGAAGTGGGAAATCCCCACCCAGATTTGCGTTCTTGCCCACGTTAGCACCCAGATGGAAGCCATGGAAAAATACAATGCTCCCATCGATATTATGTTCCAGTCCCTTGCCGGCTCCCAGAAGGGCAACGAGGCCTTCGGCCTTAACGCCAAAATGCTTCAGGACGGCCATGACATGATGATGACCTACGGAACAAGTGTTGGCCCCAACGTCATGTACTTTGAAACAGGGCAGGGTGCAGAGCTTTCCTCCGAGGCCCACAACGACTGGGATCAGGTAACCATGGAAGCCCGCTGCTACGGTCTTGCAAAGCACTATGACCCCTTCATGCTCAACACCGTTGTCGGCTTTATAGGGCCTGAGTATCTCTATGACTCAAAGCAGGTTACAAGAGCAGGACTTGAGGACCACTTTATGGGCAAGCTTACCGGCATCTCCATGGGCTGTGACGTCTGCTACACAAACCACATGAAGGCAGACCAAAACGACATTGAGAACTTGGCAACCCTTCTTGTTGCCGCCGGCTGTAACTACATAATGGGCGTTCCTCAGGGCGACGACTGTATGCTGATGTATCAGTGCGGCAGCTACCACGACCCCGTCTCACTCCGTGAGATTTTCGGCCTGCGCCCCATTAAAGAATTTGAATGCTGGCTTGAAAAAATGGGAATCACCGAAGACGGCAAGCTGACCCCAAGAGCAGGCGACGCTTCCATATTCATGAGCAAATAAGAAAGGAGGTTATGATTAATGGAAAAGGATCTTAAGGCTATCATTGAACAGGTTCTAAGAGAAATGAACATTACTCCCGGCTCAGGCGCCGATTCGGCCGCTTCGGCTGTTGCCTCCGCCATTGAGCAGGCAAACACAGCGGTTATTGAGGACGGATTTATACCGGACGTAACCGATGTGGATATAAAAGTTCAGTACCTTGTGGAAGATGCTGAGAACAAGGAGGCCTATGCAGAGCTTAAGTCTTATGCCCCCTGCCGCCTTGCCATAGGCAGAGCCGGCGCCCGTCATAAGACAGACCCTCTTCTCCAGTTCCGTGCAGCCCACTCTGCCGCCCAGGATGCGGTATTTAGCGACGTTGATCAGGACTTCGTTGACGGAATGGGATTTTTCACAGTACAAACCCAATGCGAAAACAAGGACGTATACCTTACAAGACCCGACCTTGGACGTAAACTAACAGATGAGGCAGTGGGTGTCATAAAGGAAAAGTGCAAAAAGAACCCCACCGTCCAGATTTACGTTTCCGACGGACTGTCCTCGGCGGCAGTGGCGGCAAACGTATCGGACCTTCTGCCCGGCATCCTTCAGGGTCTTCAGAGCTACAAGATAGACGTGGGCACCCCCTTCTTTGTAAAGTATGGACGGGTGGGCGCCATGGACCAAATCTCCGAGATAACCGGAGCCGATGTCACCTGCGTTCTCATAGGTGAGCGCCCGGGTCTTATAACGGCAGAATCCATGTCCGCTTACATAGCCTATAAGGCAACTGTCGGTATGCCCGAGGCTCGCAGAACCGTTGTTTCCAACATACACAGATCCGGCTCTGTTCCCGTTGAAGCCGGCGCCCATATAGCTGAAATAATCAAAACAATGCTGGAGAAAAAGGCCAGCGGAACTGACCTGAAACTTTAAGGGAGGAATAGTGATGAAAAGAGATCCATTACCTGCAGCAGTGCTTGCAACCAAAATAATCCCCAATGTAGACCCGGAGCTTGCCAAGGAGCTTGGCCTTGCACCGGATCAGAAATCCCTTGCCCTTATTACCTCCGACTGCGATGACGTTACCTACACCGCCCTTGACGAAGCTACAAAAAAGGCTGATGTTAAGGTTGTATATGCTAAGAGCTTTTACGGCGGCGCCGCCAATGCAAACACAAAGCTTGCCGGAGAAATAATCGGCATATTGGCAGGGCCGAACCCCGCCGAAGTAAAGGCCGGCCTTGCCGCCGCTGTTGACACCATTGAAAACGATGCATACTTCATTTCCGCCAATGATGACGATTCTATTGTCTATTTTGCTCACTGCATCTCCAGAACAGGCTCATACCTGTCCGAGGGTGCGGGAGTTGCAGAGGGCGAGGCTCTTGCATACCTTATAGCTCCTCCTCTGGAAGCTATGTATGGCATTGATGCGGCCCTAAAGGCAGCAGATGTTAAAATGTGCGTTCTTTACGCACCCCCCTCCGAGACTAACTTCGGCGGAGCCCTGCTTACGGGAAGTCAGTCGGCTTGCAAGTCAGCATGTGATGCCTTTGCCGCCGCTGTTGAATTTGTAGCGGATAATCCCATAGCCTAGGCGCAGAGGTTTTCGCCCTAATTAAGGAGGTACAATATGCAAGCCTTGGGAATGATAGAGCTGTACGGCTATGTACCTGCTGTTGAGGCTTTGGACGCTGCGCTAAAAGCGGCGAATGTCCGTTTAAACAGCGTAACGAAGGTTAAAGGCGGTCTGGTTGCGGTTTTTGTAACCGGAGATGTTGGTGCTGTGAAAGCTGCGATTGATGCGGCGGCAGCGGCGGCGGAAAGGGTTGGAACTGTGGTTTCTGTTCATGTTATACCCAGACCGGCAGACGGTATAGGCGATATTCTGGGAGGGTCTTTCTCACTGGGTAATAAGCCTAAAGGACCGAAAGAAAATCTGCCGGCAGACGAAGGCCCCAAAGAGCCGAAAGAAGACGTGACAAAGGACGAAGGCTCAAAAGAGCCGGAGCCTGAAGAAACCCTTTTGTTAGAAGAAAGCCTTCCCCAGCATGGCCAGACGGATGACAACCCGAAAGAACCGGCGAAAGAGAAAAAAGCCGGAGCAGGGGAGTCAGCGCTTCCCACAGCCCAGGAGCTGGAAAATATGACGGTTATCGATTTGAGAAGGGTAGCCCGTGAGCTTGCGGTTCCAACTCTGACAAAACGCCAAATTCGTGATGCTAAAAGGGAGGAACTTCTCAGAGCCATTGAAGATTTCCGTAAACAGGAGGTGTAAACCTTGCAGCTAATCGATAAAGATCTGCTTTCCATCCAAGAAACACGGCAGCTTATTGCTACGGCGAAAAAAGCTCAGGAAGCTTTTGCCGAGAAAAGCCAGGAGGAAGTGGATCGTATTGTAAAGTCCATAGCAGAGGCGGGTGTAAAGCACGCCCAGCGTCTGGGACAGATGGCCTATGAAGACACAGGCTTCGGCATACCAGAGCACAAAACCGTTAAAAACGTTTTTGCCAGCCGAGATGTTTATAATGCCATCAAAGACCTTAGAACCATTGGGGAAATAAGCCGGGACGACGAAAAGGGAATACGGGCAATTGCCGTTCCCGTGGGAGTTATAGCCGGACTTATCCCCTCAACAAACCCTACGTCCACCGCTATTTATAAGGCCGAAATTGCCTTAAAAGCCGGAAACTCCATAGTATTTTCACCCCATCCGGCAGCCCAGCGCTGCATAATGGAAACAACTAAGGTGATAAGACAGGCTATTTCTGATGCCGGCGGCGACGAAGACCTTGTTACCTGCATATCAACTCCGACTATGCAGGCCACAGACTGCCTTATGAAGCACCGTGACGTAAACCTTATCCTTGCCACGGGAGGCTCTGCCATGGTTCACGCCGCCTATTCCTCAGGCACTCCGGCAATCGGCGTAGGTCCGGGCAACGGCCCCTCTTACATAGAACGAACGGCGGATATAAAAAAGGCCGTAAAGCGAATTTTTGATTCAAAAACCTTTGATAACGGCATCATCTGCGCATCCGAACAGTCTGTCATCTGCGATACCGATATGAGGCAGGCAGTTAAGGCTGAAATGGAAAGGCAGGGAGCACATTTCCTAAATCCAGAGGAGAAGGCAAAGCTATCAAAGTTTATCCTTCGACCAAACGGCACAATGAACCCCGAAATCGTCGGCCGAAGCGTTAAAGTCATAGCCGACAAGGCAGGAATAACAGTGCCGGAGACAACCCGTTTAATAGTGGTTGACGAGGACAGCGTCGGCAGGGGCTTCCCCTTCTCTCAGGAAAAACTGGCACCGATTTTAGCTTTTTACACAGAGGAAAACTACGAAAAGGTATGCACTTTCTGCCGGAAGATTCTATTGTTCGAGGGTGCGGGTCACACCTTCTCCATCCACACGGAAAGCGAGGAAATGGTGGACTATTTCGCAAGAAACATACCCGTTTCCAGAATGGCCGTGAATACCCCCAGCGCCCTTGGCGGAATTGGAGCCACAACAAACCTTATGCCCTCACTCACCTTGGGCTGCGGTGCTGTGGGCGGCTCTGCCACTTCGGAAAACGTTGGCCCCATCCAACTTATGAACATTCGCTATGCCGCCTGCGGAACCATAGAGCTTGAAGACATAATGGCCGGTATGCCAAAATCAGAAAGCTGCTGTGAAAGCGATGTTGACCCCGTTCTGGTCGAAACTATAGTAAAAAGCATAATCGAGCGCATAAAATCCAAATAACACCTTAATAACAGGAGGTTTTACTTATGGCAACAACATTACAGGCACTGGGAATGATTGAAACAAGGGGACTTGTGGCCTCAATCGAGGCATCTGACGCAATGGTAAAAGCGGCAAACGTCACCCTTATCGGCAAAGAGCACGTTGGCGGCGGTCTTGTAACCGTCATGGTTCGCGGAGATGTCGGCGCTGTTAAGGCCGCAACCGACGCAGGCGCTGCTGCAGCCGAGCGTGTAGGCGAGCTTATCTCCGTCCACGTCATACCCAGACCCCACGAAGAGGTCGAATTCATTTTACCCACCTTGGGTAAATAGGCGGCCATAATTTAAATTTCGGGGCAAAATGCCCCAAAAGGGCCATTTTGCCCATAGGAAAGGATGAATAATATATGGCAGCATTACAAGCACTGGGAATGATTGAAACAAAGGGACTTGTGGCCTCTGTTGAGGCGGCAGACGCAATGGTAAAAGCGGCAAACGTCACCCTTATCGGCAAAGAGCACGTTGGCGGCGGTCTTGTAACCGTCATGGTTCGCGGAGATGTCGGCGCTGTTAAGGCCGCAACCGACGCAGGCGCTGCTGCAGCCGAGCGTGTAGGCGAGCTTATCTCCGTCCACGTCATACCCAGACCCCACGAGGAAGTTGAGTTTATACTTCCCAAGCTGGGCGAGTAAAAAAGTGAGGACATACCACTAAAAAGGGGGTGAGGCACATTGAAGGTGATCACTGAGGCGATATTGCGCGTTGAGCTTAGAAATTCCCAGCCGGAGGTTTTCTATATACCCGAGGGCAAGATTCTCTCGCCTGCAGGCAGGGAATATCTCCAGCAGAGGAAGATAAAGATTGCGAAAGGCCCTCCGGAGGCGGCTCCGGCAGCGCCTTCCGAAAAACCTGCGGCTCCCGCGGCTGCGGCAGAATTAAAGGCAAAATATATAGACTATGATTCAGGGGCCTTTTTCAATGAGAAGCCCGAGCATATGACCCAGCTTTACGGAAACTACCTTATAGCAAAAGACCATCCGCGCATATATTTTCGGGGCAAGCTGGACAGCCTTCAGTCGCTAATAGTGCTAAGTCAGGCAATGATAAGCGAAAAGGGCAATCGCCGCAGACTTATAGATGACCTTGGCGGCATTTTAAATATCCTTCGTGAGATGATGCGCTGCGATGTGCTGAACGAGGAATTTAAAAACGCCACCATTCTGGGGCTTACACATGAGCAGCTTCGTGAGCGTTCCCACAATCCCATGAAGTTTTATAAAATCAAGCAAATGCTCCTGCCTGACTACAGCATGGGTGTTGAATATGCCATGCTCAACCAAATAAGGTCGGCCGTCCGTGAAACGGAAGTTGCGGCAACAATGGCCTTTAGAGAGGGCACAAAATACACCCGTCAGGATATTATACAGGAGCTAAACCGCCTTTCCAGTGCCATGCACATCATGATGTGTATGTATCTTGGAGGCGAGTACGGTTCGTGAGGCGGGCAGCTTTAGAAAGGCTTGAGCGCTGCCTTAGCTGGGCTTAAAAGCCCTTATAGCGCTGCCGGACTATCGGCCGAATATGTCCGCCTCTCGGCCGAGGCATTTTGAAGAACTAATAAATAACTCAAAAGGGGTGTCGGTTTTTGCTGGATTTCTCACGGGTCGAAGGGTTTATGGACAAGATTGAACGCTCCCAAAAGGAAACCTTCAAACCTGTAAGCGAAAAGCTGAAGGTGGGGCTGGACCTTGGAACAGCCTACATAGTTATTGTGGTGCTGGACGAGGAAAACAATCCCATAGCCTGTGAAAAACAGGCGGCCGAGGTTTTGCGTGACGGCGTTGTGGTAGATTACAGCGGAGCATTGCGCATAGTGCGGCAGCTAAAGGAAAAGCTTGAAAAAAGGCTTTCTCGAGAGCTTATAAACTGCGCTATAGCCATGCCGGCAGGAATGGAGAGCTCTGCCAAAACCCATGGCTATGTGGCTGAAGGCGCGGGCTTTGAGGTTACAAATGTTCTAGACGAGCCCAGCGCCGCAAACTCTATCTACAACATAGAAAACGGTGTTGTTGTGGATATCGGCGGAGGAACTACGGGACTTGCCCTTATAGAAGGGGGTAAGGTTGTAAGAATTGAGGACGAGCCCACCGGAGGCACACATTTATCCCTGGTTCTTGCGGGAAACTATAAAATTCCCTTTGCCGAGGCGGAGGCCATGAAGCAAGACTACTCAAAGCACAAGGAAATATTGCCGGTGGTAAAGGCGGTCATTGAAAAAATGGCCACCATCATAAACCGGTATGTAGACAGAAGCATGACCGACACGATATATCTCTGCGGGGGCACCTGCTGCCTTACGGGGATAGAAAAAATCATTGAAGGCGAAACCGGAATTAAAACGATAAAACCGAAAAACCCATTTTTGGTAACACCTGCCGGCATCGCCATGAACTGCCTTATATGAAAACCCTTAATGAAAGGGGGAATATCTATGGACTATAACGAAATGGTGCAAGAGATAGTTTCAAGAGTTACGGCCTATCTTGAAAAAGACCTTGCGGAAGGGGAGGATGCCAGAAAAAAGCTTATAATTTTGACCCACGAGCATGGCGACATTTGCCACAAGGGACTGGAAGGCTCCAAAATTAACGAATGCTTCAAGACCGAATGTGCCCTGTTAAGCGATTTTCAATGTGACGTTTCCTCATGCGACGCAATGGTACTCTACGGACTTAGCAATTCAGACATTGCCCGCCTTGCTTCCGGCGTCTGTGACACGGTTTACACAAGGATAGCGGCAAAGGCACTCCTTTTGGGCAAGAAGGTCTGGGCGGTGAAGGACGAAATCGAGCTTCTTTCGTACTGCCCCAGCCAGCCATACGGAAAAATGATGTATGATAAGCTGAACTTGCTTACTGATATGGGGCTTGTTGTTTGCTCCTATGACGAGCTTGAAGACAGTATTGTAAACACCTTCTGCTGCTGCGAAGGAAACAACAGTGTCTGCTGTGAGCAGCCGATAAAGCAGGGCGGCGACTATGTTTGTGCAAAACGAGTAGTAACGGAAAAAGATTTGGTGGCGGCTCGCTCCGAGGGGGCTGCAAGGCTTCTCACAGGCGGAAAAACCATAATAACAGACCTTGCCCGTGAATTTGCAAAGGAACATGGAATTGAAATTGTAAAGACCTGAGCCCATGGGGCAAAAGCCCTATCGGCACTCAGGCAGCGGAGGACAGACAATGCGCATTGGAAAAGTAATAGGCAACATATGGGCAACCCGCAAGGAGGAAAAACTCTCCGGACTTAAGCTTCTTATAATCCAGCCTGTAAACATAGTTACAAAGGAGCTTGACGGCGCACCCTTGGTATCTGCGGATATTATAGGCGCAGGCGTGGGAGAAACGGTTATCTTCGTTAGCGGGAGCTCGGCGCGGGGTGCTGTCGGTGATGTGCATACCCCGGTTGACGCTACCGTTGTGGGAATAGTCGATGACCTTGAAATCGATTCGTCACTTATATAGTGCGGAGGTGATTGTATGGGACTTATTGAGACTATCCAAAGCTCCGGCATAGTCGGGGCTGGCGGCGCCGGCTTTCCCACCCATGTGAAGCTGGATACAAAGGCAGAATGCTTCATAATAAACGCCGCCGAGTGCGAGCCCCTTATTGAAACGGATAAGTTTTTATGCAGAACTTTTCCGGATAAGGTTGTTGGCGGCACGGCAATTGCGGCGGCGCATCTGGGTGCAAAACGAATAGTTATCGCTCTAAAGGGCAAATATCAAGATGAGATAGCGGCTCTTAAGGCTTCAATCAAAAAAGCCGGAGTTAATATCGAAATTTTTGAAATGCCAACCTTCTATCCCGCCGGAGACGAGCAGACAATGGTTCACATGGTAACGGGAAAAGTTGTTCCCGAAAGGGGCATACCCCTTGAAGTGGGTGTTGTTGTAAATAACGTCGGCACCATGATGAATCTGTATGAAGCCGTCCACGAGGGAAAACCCGTCTGCGACAAGTACCTTTCCGTTGTAGGCGAGGTTGAAAAACCCATAATGCTCCATGTCCCCATAGGCACAGCCATAGAAGAATGCATAAAAAAGGCAGGGCCTAAAGTAAGGGATTATGCTGTGATTTTGGGCGGACCTATGATGGGCAGCGTCTTAAAGGATCCGGAGGAAGTTTCCCAAAGTTATGTAACAAAAACCAGCGGAAACATTATAGTTTTACCCAAAGACCATTTCCTTATTACACGAAGCACGGTTCCCATAGAACGGCTGAAGCAGCAGGCAAGAAGCGCTTGTATCCAGTGCAGATTTTGCACTGATTTATGCCCCAGATACCTTATAGGCCACAGAATACGGCCCCATCTGGTTATGCGCAATGTCTGGCTGGAGGATCAAACCGATGACAACGGCAGGTTTGAGGAGCTTTTCGGGGACGCTGTAAACTGCTGCGACTGCGGCATTTGCGAGCTTTTCTCATGTCCAATGGGACTTTCGCCCCGGCTTATAAACGTCTATATGAAAGACAAGCTTCGTGAGCGGGGCATCAATGTTCCAAAAACTTCCAAGGCTGAGGCTTTGGATGTTATAGATATGCACAGGGTGCCAACTGAAAGGCTTGTAACAAGACTTAACCTCGGAAAGTACTATACCCAGAATGCGAGAGACTGTTTCGAGCTTAATCCCGAGCAGGTTTACATACCTTTTGCTCAACATATCGGAAAGCCCGCGGAGCCATGTGTATCACAAGGGGACAAAATCCAAAAGGGGCAGCTTCTCGCAAAAGCGCAGGGTGCTGTTTCGGCAAATATTCATGCAAGCATAAGCGGCACAATCGTGAAAGTCGATGCAAAAGGAGCATCTATCAGCAGGAAGGGGGAATCCATATGAGCCGTGCCATTGGAATGATAGAGCTTTCCAGCATTGCCCGGGGCATTGAGGCAAGCGATTATATGCTTAAGGCATCAAAGGTTGACCTTATTCGATCCTCCACGATTTGCCCGGGTAAATATGTAGTGATAATCGGCGGAGACACAGGAAATGTCCGAAGCTCTATAGCCGAGGGCGAAAAATGGGGGGCGGAATGCGTTCTGGATGTCCTTATAATCCCCAATGTGCACCCCGATCTCATACCGGCAATTTCCCTTTCAAACCCCGTGGAAAATAGGGGCGCTCTGGGTGTGATGGAGTTTTTCTCTGTGACATCGGCAATTAAGGCGGCAGATTTTGCGGCAAAGGCCGCGAATGTCACCCTTATAGAGGTTAGGATTGGATTTGCCATAGGCGGAAAGGGATTTGTAACCCTTACCGGGGATGTGGGTTCTGTTCGCACAGCTGTCACGGCCGCCTCTAAACAGGCCGAGATGCTCGTTGGAACCGCTGTCATACCCATGCCGGAGCCGAGACTATTTGACCATATGCTGTAAATGACGTTCTTGTAAGCCTAAATTTTGTAGGAGGATTATTATTTATGTTTCAAGAGTTAATAGACAACATAACAAATGTAGGAGTATTTACAGAAAGTATAAAAGGATGGGTTTCTGACCTTTCCATAAACTCCGTTATTATCTTCATCATGATGATTTTCATGATAGTCGGTGCCATTGACAAGATGCGCGGCAATAAGCTTGGCTACGGCGAGCAGTTTGACGAAGGCTTCATGGCAATGGGCTCTCTTGCTATAGCCATGGCCGGTGTTGTGGCGGCGGCCCCCGTTCTTGCCATCATCCTCGGACCCATCATCACCCCTCTTTACACGGCTGTCGGCGCAAACCCTGCCATGTTCGCCACAACTCTTCTGGCAAATGACATGGGCGGCTATCCCCTCGCCATGCAGCTTGCCGGAGATAATGAGGCCATCGGAAACTTTGCGGGTCTGATTTTGGGCTCCATGATGGGACCCACCATAGTATTCACAATCCCTGTGGCCCTTACCATCATAAAGCCCGAGGACCGCTCCTATCTGGGCGCCGGTATTCTTGCCGGTCTTATAACAATCCCCATCGGCTGCATAGTCGGCGGCCTTGTTATGAACATGACCCCTTATAAGATGAACATCGGCGAAATCCTTGTAAACCTCATCCCCGTTATCATCATTGCCGGACTTATCGTTTTAGGCCTATGGTTTGCCCCTGCCAAAATGATAAGCGGCTTTAACAAATTCGGAAAAGGCGTAACAATTGCCATAACCTTCTTCACGGCTGTTGCAGTGTTCGAGTATCAAACAGGCATTTTGTTTCCCCTGTTTAACATCATGGTTGAGCCGGACGCTGTTACAGGCTCCATCCCTCTGGAAGACGGTCTTTTAGTCTGCGGCCAGATTGCCGTTGTCTTAATCGGCGCCTTCCCCATGGTTATGTGGATTACAAAGACCTTTGGAAAGGTTCTTTCCAAAATCGGCGGCAAGCTGGGCATGGATGAAAACGGCTCGGCCGGCCTTGTTGCAACTCTTGCAAACAACATTGCCATGTTCAACATCATGAAGGATATGAACCCCAAGGGCAAGCTTTTGAACGTGGCCTTTGCGGTTGCGGCAGCCTTCGTTTTCGGCGACCACCTTGGCTTTACAGCAGGTGTTAACTCTGATATGATATTCCCGATGATTGCCGGAAAGCTTACTGCCGGTATCACAGCTCTTATCCTTGCTAACATTCTGTCCCCCATGCTTCTTGCAAAAATTGACACCACGGGAGGAACCGAACTCGTAGAGGGCGGCGAAGAAAAAGCTGAAGAAAAAGACGAAGACTAAGCTTTGGCATATATCCGGCCCCGGTAAGGCCGGGGCCGGATACCCGCCGAAGGGCCTTATACCTTCAGCGGCCACAGTTAACACAGTTGTGAGCTTTCGGGAAAGGAATCCATATGAATATTAGTGAGGAGCTCATAAGAGCAATAGTCGAGCAGGTTGTACGGGAGATCCAAAAACCGGCCTGCGAAGCTGAAAGGCAAGTTGACCCCAGCGGAATAATAGGCATAAAAACATCAAGCGTTAAGCTTGAACCTTTTGCCGGACGTGACGATGTTCTTTTAAAAGACGTTACAACTCTGGCCGAAGCTCCAAGAATGGGCTGCGGAATTATGGAGCTTAAAAACGGTGCGGATTTTGAATGGACTCTTACCTATGACGAGTATGACATAATTTTGGAAGGCTGCCTTGAAATTGAAATAGACGGGCGCAGGATTTCCGGCGGCCCCGGGGATATAATTTACATTCCCAAAGGAAGCCACATACACTTCAAAACACCGGACCACGCAAAATATGTATACACCGTCTACCCTGCGGACTGGCAGTAGAAAGTCCTAATAAAAATTAAATACAACATCTTTGTGACCTTGGGCGCGATGAACGCACAAGGGTGGACAAGGGAATTCGGTTAGAACCCGAAGCGGTACCGCCACTGTATGCGAAGTCCGCTGCTTAAGCGTATTGACAAAGCCAGGCTCCATAAAAAAGGAGCAGCAGGTCTTTACGTCGGGCGAAAGCCCTCCATTGGGGAAACCTGAGAAGGTGAGCAGATGAGGCGCGGGGAAAGTTTCCCCCTGCGTGAGCCAGTAGACCTACAAGGATTGGATAAGCGTGGGTGATTTTACGCCCCCGCTGAGACTTCGTGCAAAAAAACGGTTGCTGTGGGGCTTTGCCCGAGGCAGCCGTTTTAGCTTAAGGCTCTTTGCGGCAATGTGAATTTAGCAGAAAGGAAAGGCGTATATATGAAGGTTCTTATATCAGGAGGCGTTAAAAACGGCAAAACCTATCATGCCCAGCGCCTTGCAAAAGCGCTTTCCGGAAAGGGGCCGCTTTATTATATAGCGACTATGGCTCCGGTTGACAGGGAGGACGATGAGCGAATAGCCCGGCATATTGCCGAAAGGGAGGGCTGGGGCTTTGAAACCATCGAATGTCCAACAGATATAATGAGCTGTGTTTACAGGGGAAGACCCCAGGGGGTTTTCCTTTTGGATAGCACCACAGCCCTTTTGGCAAACGAGATGTTTTCAAAAGACGGCAGCATTGACCACAGGGCGGCAGAGCGGGTGGCAGAGGAAATTCGTGCCTTTGCAAGCTGTGTTGAAGGTTTGGTGGTGGTTTCCGACTCGATTTATTCCGATGCTCAAACCTATAGTGAGCTGACTCAGGAATACAGAATCGGCCTTGCCTATATAGACCGTGCCCTTGCCAAAAGCTTTGACGCTGTTTATGAGGCCTGCTGCGGAGAGCTTTTTTGCCATAAGGGCAGCCTTTGGGAAGAATATGGCAAGGAGCCTTTAATAAGCTTTGAAAATAAAGTACAGGGAGGCAAGGTATGAATCTGATAATTGGGGGGGCCTATCAGGGAAAGCTTGAATATGCAAGAGAAAGGTTTGGGCTTTCCGATGAAGACATTTGCCTATGTTCTGAGGACAGGCAGCCGGACTTTTCCAAAAGCTGTCTTTATCATGTGGAGCAGTTTGTCATGCTATGCATGAAAAACGGCCAAAACCCCGCCTTAGAGCTTGCCGAATGGCAAAAAGAGCATAAGGACGGGCTGCTTATATGTGAGGATATTTTCTGCGGTGTTGTTCCAACAGACCAACAGACAAGGCTTTGGCGGGAGGCAACAGGACGCTTTATGAGCTGGGCAGCAAGAGAAGCGGAATCTGTTACAAGGATTTTCTGCGGCCTGCCCCAAAAGATAAAATGATGAGTATGGCCTTTCTTATACGCCACAGCCTTACCGAGGCCAACGAAAAAAGGCTGTACTGCGGAAAAACTGACCTGCCCCTTTCAGAAGACGGAATAGCTCTTGCCTTAGAGTATAGGCAGCAGGAGATTTATAAGCTCCCTGAGGATTGCAAGTTTTTCACAAGCGGCATGAGACGCACAGATGAAACCTTAAGGCTGCTATTTGGGAAGGTAAGTTTTACACAGGTGCCGGAGCTTAGGGAAATAGACTTCGGCAGCTTTGAAATGCTGTCATATAGTGAGCTTAAAGACAGGAAAGACTATAAAAACTGGCTAAATGGCGACAATGAAAAAAACCCCTGCCCCCAAGGGGAGAGCGCCGAGGACATGGAAAGAAGGGTTCTTCCCGCCATAAGAGAGATTTTTAAAGAAAAATCCTCGCTTACTGTCACCCACGGCGGGGTTATTGCCTGCATTATGGCACATTTTTTCCCCCATGAGGGAAAAAACAGATACCGGTGGCAGCCTGCTCCGGCGGAAGGCTACCGTCTGCTGCTTAAAGACGGCATTCCCCTTGAATACCAATGGCTGCACAAGAACACAAAGTGAAAAAGCCGGCGGCGCAGCCGGCTGATATGCGAGGGATAAATATGAAAAAGAAACAATTTGCTGTGATGCTTGCTTTGGCATTGGCTTTAAGCCTTTTTGCATCCTGCGGCCCGGGGACGGAAAAATCAGAGGAAAACACAGGGACACTGGAGCTTGTTGACATGGAGGGGCGGCAGCTTAATCTTGAAGGCCCTGCAAAGAGGGTTATTGCCCTTACAGCCTCAGACTGCGAAATACTTTTTGCTCTGGGGGCCGGAGATCTTGTAATAGCAAGAGGGGAGTATTGCAACTATCCGCAAGAGGCTTTGGAGCTTCAGGCAGTTTCCTCAGGAAGCGAAACCAACACAGAACAGATAATTGCCCTAAAGCCGGAGCTTGTCATAATGAACATGATGGACCAGACCCTAAAGCAAATTGAAGCCATGGAAAAAGCGGGCATACCTGTGATGGTAAACTCCGCCGAAACCATAGATGAGGTCTATACATCCATAGAGCTAATCGGCAAAGCCGTAGGAAAAGAATCTGAGGCAAAGTCTTTGGTATCCGACATGAAAAAAAGCTTTGAAGATATAGGCTCCAAGGCGATACAGGGAGATAAAACCGTGTATTTCGAGGTTTCACCCCTTGAATACGGCCTTTGGACAGCAGGAAAAGGAACCTTCATGGACGAAATAGCAGAGCTTCTCGGTGTGAAAAATGCCTTTCCCGACGTTTTGGGCTGGGCAGAAATTTCACAGGAGCAGGTAATCGAAAGAAACCCCGACTATATTGTAACTATAAGCATGGGCACTTTGGGGCAGCCCTCGCCAAGGGAGGAAATAATGTCCAGAAATGGCTGGCAGGGCATAAAGGCTGTAAGTGAAGGCGCCGTGGAGGAAATTGACTCCGACGAAGTCGCAAGGCCGGGGCCAAGGCTTGTTTCGGCGGCCGAAGGGCTTTATGCCTTTTTCTACGATGATTAAGGGCGGGGGCTTTCGCCCTGCGGCCTATGGGGCAATGCTTTTAGGGACAGTTTTTGTCTTTATCATAAGTGTCTGCCTTGGCAGCGTAAGCATACCTTTAAGAGAGGTTTTCACAAGTGTTTGGGCAGCCCTTTCCGGCGGAAAACAGCTTTTAACAGGACACAGCGACATAATTTTGTCGGTGCGTATACCAAGGGTGCTATGCGTTGCCTTAAGCGGCGCCTCACTTTCCCTTTGCGGAGCTGCCATGCAGGGGATACTAAGAAACCCCCTTGCCGACGGAAGCACCCTGGGAGTTTCCGGCGGAGCTTCTCTCGGGGCTGTTTTGGCCATAAGCTTCGGCTCAAGGCTGTCCTTTTTCGGCGGCGGAGGAGTGGTGGCAACGGCCATAGTTTTTGCCTTTTTATCTCTGGCTATTATACTGGCGCTGTCCCATAAGCTTGACCGCTCCTTATCCACAAACACCATTATCCTTACGGGAATAGTGTATTCCATGTTTGTTTCCAGCATAATCAGCCTTGTTGTTGCCTTTGCCGGCGACAAGGTTAAAACCATTACATTTTGGACCATGGGCTCTCTTGCCAACACCGACTATATAAATGCGCTGACTATTTTCATTGCTCTTTTGCTATGCTCAAGCATAATTCTTCTGAGAAGCCGCGAGCTTAATGCCTTTGCCTTGGGGGAAGACAATGCCCGAAGCGTGGGAGTAAACGTAAAAAGAGTAAAGCTTGAGCTTCTTATTGCAGTTTCTATTCTTATAGGTGTTTGCGTGTCTATAGGGGGAACCATAGGTTTTGTGGGCCTTGTAAGCCCCCATATGACCCGAATGCTCACAGGGCCGAACCATAAAAAACTCCTTGGTGCCTCCATGTTTTTCGGAGCCTGCTTTCTTATGCTGGCAGACCTTTTGAGCAGAACCATAGTCCGGCCTATGGAGCTTCCCGTGGGAGTTGTCACGTCATTTATAGGGGCTGTGGCCTTTGTATATATATTCCACAAAGCGGGAAAGGTGAGCTGATATGCTTAAGGTGGAAAATCTCGGAGTTTCCTACGGAGACTTAAAAATACTGGATGGCTTAAGCTTCACCTTAGAGCAGGGTCAGTGGCTTATGATAGCAGGGCCTAACGGAGCGGGGAAAAGCACCGTTTTAAGAGCCTTGTCAAGAGGCTGCCCCTATACAGGGCAAATAAGCCTTATGGGCAGGGATATAAAAAAGTTTAAGCCCCGCATTCTGGCGCAGAAAATGGGCTTTTTGTCCCAGCGCCACGAGGTTGGCTATCCATTTAAGGTAAGAGAAGTTGTGGCTTTGGGGAGATATGCCCACTCAAAAAATGCCCTTTACGGAGCAGCGGCGGGGGATGAGAAAAAAATCTCAGAGGCCCTTTCCCTAACAGGGCTTTCTGCCTTTGCTGAAAAATCCGTGCTGGAGCTTTCCGGAGGGGAGCTTCAAAGAACCTTCATTGCCCAGCTTTTTGCCCAAGACCCAGATATAATAGTTTTGGACGAGCCTACAAACAGCCTTGACCTTATCTATCAAAAGCAGGTGTTTGAGCTTATAGGAGGGTGGATAAAAAAGCAGGGCAGGGCGGTTATATCTGTTGTCCACGACCTTAGTCTTGCAAGGCTTTATGGAACAAAGGCAATTTTGCTAGATAGGGGAAGGTCAGTTGCAATGGGGCAGCCTGAGAAGGTAATAAGCGAAAAATATCTTAACCCCGTGTATTCCATGGATGTTGCAGGATACATGAAGGAAATTTTGTCCACATGGCAAAGAGAATAATTTAGGCGCCGCTTTTTCCGCAATTTTGGAGAAAGACGGCGCTCTTTTATTAGATGGATTTTATTCTATCGGCTTTAATGACATTGCAGTTTTTGTAATGTATAATATTTTTGCCAAGGCCAAGTAAAAAGGTAAAACCTGAAAAAAGCTGTGGATGAAAAAGCAAGCACCACGAACAAGGCATTGGGCCTTATCTAAGGAGGCATATTTATGACGGCACTAACGAATAAAAACTGGGCGGCTTTTATTATAATCGGGCTTGTAGGGCAGTTTGCCTGGACCATTGAAAATATGTATTTTAACGTGTTTTTATATAACACAATTTCCACAAATCCCAGCCATATAGCTGCAATGGTTTCGGCCAGCGGCATTGTTGCCACTTTAACTGCGCTTTTTATGGGGGTTTTGTCTGATAAGCTTGGGAAAAGAAAGGTGTTTATAGCCTTAGGTTATATTCTTTGGGGCATAAGCACCATGGCCTTCGGCTTTATAACAGTTGAGGGCATTGCAAAGGTTTTCCCCTCTGCCGCCGCTGTTTCTGCTGCTGCCGCCGCCGTTATAATCATGGACTGTGTAATGACCTTTTTCGGCTCCACAGCCAACGACGCAGCTTTTAACGCCTATATAACCGACGTCAGCCATAAGGACAACAGGGGCAAGGTTGAGTCTGCCCTGGCTGTTTTGCCCCTTGCGGCTATGCTTATAATTTTTGGCGCTTTTGACGGCTTGACCCGTCAGGGAAGGTGGAGGGAGTTTTTCGTAATCTTTGGTCTGCTTGTTACGGCAACAGGGGTTTTATCGATTTTCCTTGTTGACGAGCCAAAGGTTAAAAAGCGGGATGAGGGCTATTTTAAAAACCTTCTATACGGCTTTCGCCCTGTGGTCATAAGAGAAAACAAAATGCTATACATGGCTCTTTGCGCCTTCGGAATTTTCTGCATTTCCGTTCAGGTGTTTTTTCCCTATCTTATAATTTACATACAAAACTACCTCAAAATTGAAAGCTACGCCCTGCTTTTGGGGCTGGTGCTTATAACAGCTTCGCTTGTCAGCGTTTTATCCGGAAGGCTCATAGATAAGCTTGGAAAGCTGCGTTTTGTTATTCCCGCCGTCTTACTTATGCTTATAGGCTTAGGAGCAATGTTTTTCACCCGAAGCTTCTGGGCAGTTGTTTGCGCCGGCATAGTTATGATGAGCGGCTATATGCTTGTAACGGCGGCTCTTTCCGGCACAATTCGGGACTATACACCTGCTGATTCTGCAGGGCTTTTTCAGGGAATACGCATGATTTTTCAAGTACTTATACCCATGGCGGCAGGGCCTTATATAGGTGCTGCGGTAATAAAGGGCAGCGGCGAAACCTATGTGGAGCTGGGGCTTACAAAGCAGGTGCCGACTCCTTGGGTGTTTGCGGCGGCAGGCATTGTGCTGCTTTTTGCCTTGATTCCCATATTTAAACTTAAAAGGAGTGCAAAATCATGCTGACACGCTGGGGCAAGGTTTTAGACAGAGCGGCTCCCCTTTCGGAATACCCCAGACCTCAAATGAAAAGAGACAGCTACCTCTGCCTTAACGGAAGCTGGGAATATGCCATAACTAAAGATGACCTTCAGCCCCTGCGCTATGATGGCATCATAACCGTGCCATTTTCACCGGAAAGCATCCTTTCCGGAGTGGGGCGCAGCCTGCCTGCCGAGGAAAGGCTGTGGTATCGCCGAAGGCTAAGCCTGCCTACGGGCTTTAATGAAGGCAGGGTGATTTTGCACTTTGGCGCTGTTGACCAAGAGGCTGAAGTTTTTCTAAACGGAAAAACCTTGGGCAGCCACACAGGGGGCTACACCGCATTTTCCTTTGACATTACAGAGGAAATAGCCGAGGAAAATGAGCTTGTTATTAAGGTGCGGGATTATACAGATTTTTCCCACCACTCCCGCGGCAAGCAAAAAACCAAAAGAGGCGGCATTTGGTACACAGGACAAAGCGGCATATGGCAGACTGTGTGGCTTGAAAGTGTGCCGGAAGTATATATAAAATCCGTGAAGATAAGCCCTCTTTTCGATGAAGCCGCCGTGGAAATACAGGCGGAGACAAACTGCGAGGGCAGCTGTGAAATAAGCCTTGAAGGGAAAATCTATAAAACTCCGGCAGGGAAAAGCCTTGTTATACCAATGGGGGACTTTACGCCCTGGTCGCCGGAGGAGCCAAAGCTTTATGATGTTAAAATAAGCTTTGGGGCAGATGAGGTTTCAAGCTATTTCGGCATGAGAAAGTTTAGTCTTGAAAAAGACGAAAAGGGGACACCCCGCCTGTTTTTAAACGGAAAGGCCTATTTCCAAAGGGGTCTTTTAGATCAGGGCTATTACAGCGACGGGCTGTACACTCCCCCCTCGGACGAGGCAATGATTTTTGACATACAAACCGCCAAGGAAATGGGCTTTAATATGCTGCGAAAGCACATTAAAATAGAGCCAATGCGCTGGTATTACCACTGTGACAAGCTGGGAATGCTTGTTTGGCAGGATATGATAAACGGCGGCGGCCGCTATAATATTTTCACAATTTCCTCCCCCCTTATTACAGGGGTGCATTTTAAAGATTGTCATTACAGGCTTTTCGCCAGAAAAAGTAAGGAGGGCAGAAACCAGTATTACAAAGAGCTTGAGGAAATGCTCAAACAGCTAATGAACGTCGTTTCCCTTTGTCTTTGGGTTCCCTTTAACGAGGGCTGGGGTCAGTTTGACGCGAAAAAGGCTGTTTCAAAAATTGAGCAGCTGGATAAAAGCAGGCTTATAGACCACGCCAGCGGCTGGCACGACCAGAAAATAGGCGGACTTTTAAGCCTCCATGTGTATTTTAAAAAATACCGTTACAAGCCCGATAAGCTTGGCAGGGCTGTGGTTCTTTCGGAATTTGGAGGCTATAACCTTCGTATTGACGGTCATGCCTTTAATAAAAAGGACTTCGGATATAAAAAAACCAAAAGCAAGGGTGAGCTTTTAACATCAATTGAAAAGCTTTATAATGAGCAGATTATCCCCGCAAAGGAAAAAGGGCTTTCCGCCTGTGTTTACACCCAGCTTACAGACGTTGAGGACGAGCTTAATGGACTTATAAGCTATGACAGGGAGCAGATAAAGCTGCCTGTGGGACAGATAAAAAGAATAAATGATAAGCTTAGATAAAAAACAAGGCAGGGCACATTTTTAGTGTGTCCTGCCCGAGCTTTAGCTATTTTATTAGATATTATGATAGCTTATGTCCTCACCCATGGCGGTCATGCCGTCAAGAGTGATTTTATTGCCGTGCCCGTCAAGCACAAAACCTGTGACTGTGCCGAAGGGGGCCTTATAGTCCGCCCCGTTGCCCAAAAATTTTCTGTATAGCTTATAGCTGTCGTGGATGTGGAAAACAAGGCTTACGCTGCCGAACTTATCAAAAACCTGCCAGTCTCCGTTTTCAAGATGCCTAAAATCCACATTGGGCAGAAGGTGGGCACCTTCTCCCAGCCAGAGGATGTTTTCACAATACTTTTCAGGCTCCAATGCCTGATTTTTACAAAGGTTAAGACCCAGAGGCAGACCCTCTGAAAAACCCATGCAGGTCATCCAGTCATAGTGCATATGCCGATGGTAATAGCCTTTGTGGTCGTCTATTATACCAAGGCTTCTTTCGTTAAGCCTAAAGACCCTGCCGCCGATTTTTATGCTGCCCTCTGCCTTAAATAGGTTTTTATATGTGTATAGCGGACGGTTTTCCCCCAAGGGCATAATGGTAAGCCCCGGCGAGGACAAGGCTGTAAAAGAAAGCTCGGCTCCCATGGGGATATGCTTTTGTGAGTGCGGCGAATAATCGGCAGAGATAAAAACTTTGCCATTTTCCAGATTATTTTTAATCACAGCCTTAAAATCCCCTGTTTTTAAGCTATTTACGCTGTTTATAAGGCTGTTTTGCACACATTTTTGCGGATAGGAAAAGATTTGCCTTGCCTTTACGGTTTTATCGGCTCTATCGTAAAACATGAGAACATTAAAAACAGCGGAGCCTAAATTATAAATTGCTCCGCAGACAAAGCCCTCGTCAAAGGAAACTTCATAGGCCTCCCACTCCTTTATGCGCCAGCGGTTTAAAAAAGCCGGCAGGGCAAAGGACAGGGGCCTGCGGGCTTCATGTATATTAACATCTTTTATAAGACCGTCGAAAGCGCCGAATACGGCCTTTCCCCTTGAAACGGCCCTGTATGGTGCAGGCTTTGGAAACCTTTCCTCCGGCAGGAAATCGGGGCGGGTAAAAGCAGCATTGGAAATATACATTTTTTCCCCTTTCCGCAAGTATTATATTTTATGGAGGGCAGACAGCGTCCTTGGCGGCTTGGTTGCTTTCAAGGCTTCGGTAAATGGGCAGACTTATTTTAATAGTCATACCCATGCCTTGAGAGCTTTGGGCGGAAATTGTTCCCCCCTGAGACTCCACGGCGGTTTTGGCAAGATACAGGCCGTGACCGTGGCCTATGGTTTTGTTGCTGCCTTGGAAATTCATTTCAAAGATATGCTTTGTCTGCTCCTCGTCAAGACCCAGGCCGTCATCTTTTATGGTGATGTTGACAAAGGACTGGGAAGCTTCGGACATTATGGTTACATGACCTTCACGGCCCATGTATTTAAGGGAGTTTTCAAGGATGTTAAAAACAACCTTGCTTATTTGATAAAAATCCCCCTCGATATAAAGACTGTCTAAGGTGGAGATGGTTTGTATTTTAATACCATGGTTTTCCGCAAGGGTTTCCATATCCTCACCTATTTGGCGCAAAAGCCCTATAATGTCAAAACGTGAAAACTCCAAGGCAATTTCATCGGAAGCCCTGCATGAGGCCAGCCGCTTTGTGAGAATTTCACTTATATACTGGGTGCGGTCAACTATTTTGCCAAGGTATTCTTTTTTTATATCCTCGTCCGTGATGATATCTTTTTCCAAAAGACCGGCATAACCTTGAACAATGGATAAGGGCATACGAAGCTGGTGGGACATAAGGCTGCGAAATTCCTCCAAAGCTTCTCGGTTTGACTTACTAAGGGCGGCAAGCTCATCTCTATGGGCTTTTGCCTCACTATCGGCCAAGGCTCTTAAGGCCTCATCCTGCTTTCGGGAATCATTTAAAAGCTTCATTAAATTTCTTATGTAAAGAACAAGTGTTGTAATGGCCGCTGCAAGACTGATGACAGAAACCCAGGGGTTTATGTAAAAATAAAGGATGGGGACCAAAGCCAGAAGTATCGCAAAGATTACCCAGATCATGCGGCTTTTTCTGAACATTGTGTGACCCCTCCTTAAGAATACTAAAAAGTCCCTTAAAAATATGTTGAAAGTTGGAAAATAAAATGAAATATGATATAATATCTGATAAGATATTATATAGATTTAGATGAGCATATAAATGCAAAAAGTAAAGTTTTATATTCGATATTAACAAAAAGCACTCCGTTTTTCAGATACTTGTAATGCAACACTCATTATACACTATTTACAGGCCGCAATGCAATTAAATTTGCAAAACTGCAGGAGGGAAATAAGCTTATGTATAATGCGCTTCTCGTTGAGGATGACAAGGATTTGTCTGTTATTACGCAGATGAACCTGAAACACGCAAATTATCAGGTCGATGCTGCCTTCACCTGCCGGGAGGCTCTGGATTTTTTGGAGATAAAGGAATACGACCTTATACTTTTGGATGTTGTGCTGCCCGATAAGCGAGGGGATGAGCTGTGCAAAATAATCCGCGATGCCTGCACCTGCCCCATAGTATTTATGAGCTGCCTTGATGATAGCAAAACCATAGTTAAAGCCCTGCGCAGCGGCGGAGATGACTATATGGTCAAGCCCATAAGCTATGATGAGCTTTTGGCCAGGGCGGAGGCGGTTATTCGCCGCTCTAAAAATACAAGGGGCAATGATAAACGGGGAATTTATCAGTTTAATCAGTTTTCTGTGGACACTGTCCGCCACAGAGTA
>CAZTXG010000018.1:0-35899 GCA_964617335.1 uncultured Oscillospiraceae bacterium | reverse complement strand
TTGGCGGTCTTTACAGCGTAGTTAAGGAGACATTGGATGGCGAAGCCAAGACAGGCTATGTGGCCGTTGAGGATGAGTTTGGCGAGGTGGGCCCCCAAGGCTACCTGCGTGAGCGCTTTAACCTGACCTCTGATCATATTGCGCATGTGGTTAAGGAGACTATGAAGAGGGCTAGTTCCATATAAGAACTGATAATCAATGTCAGAAAAGATTAATATAATTATGAAAAGTTTATATATAGGCGGCTGTGCACCGTCTCTGAAAGCATAAGGGCTGCAGCTAGATGAGCTGCAGCCCTAATCTTTTTCGCACCGCTTACCTTTATGTTTGCTGTCTATTAGCTTAACGCTTATAGTACGCATTTTGTTATCATTCTGAATACTTACCCTACTGGCAAAGACCAACATGCCGCTGATTTAATGATTCGTGAGAGTATCCAAATTACAGAAAACATACTAAAGCTTGCGGAGCTTCCATGACCGGTGTTATAATATTTTAATTGGGTTTGTTAGGTGTTAACTCAGAATCCATGGCAAGGCTCCATTAAGCTTGTTACAGACAAGTTGAGCTTTATTTACTAAAAAAAATAAAGATGCCGTATAATGCGAAAGGCAAGGTGTTGGCAAAAATGACTGACAATAAAGTCCGCTGTGTCTGGGGCGATACATGGCGGGGCTGTAAAGACAGCGATGTGCTGATGCGTGAATATCACGACAGAGAATGGGGCAAACCTTGCCATGATGAGCGCAAACTCTTTGAAATGCTTACTCTTGAAGGTGCTCAAGCAGGGCTTTCATGGGCGACCATTTTGCATAAACGTGAAAACTACCGCCGGGCATTTGATGACTGGGATATTGAGAAAATAGCGGCATATGGCGAGGATAAAATTACCGAGTTGCTCTTTGATTCGACAATTGTGCGCAACCGCTTGAAAATCCGCTCTGCCGTGACAAATGCTCAAGCGGTGCTGAAGCTGGCTAGTCTAAACGACTATATTTGGGGCTTTACCCACGGGAAGCAGATTATAAATGAATGGGCAGATATGTCGGAAATACCGGCAAAAACGGAGCTTTCTGACCGTATTAGTAAAGATATGAAAAAACGCGGATTCAAATTTGTCGGCAGCACGATTGTCTATTCGTATTTGCAAGCAATTGGTGTAATAAACGACCACATTTTAACTTGTGATTTTAGAGGCTTTTAATGAGGCGCTTGGCCCTTAGCGCTGTAAAAGTTAAACAAGTTATTCCTATGTATCCCTATGGTAAAAACAGGGGAGGCAAAAGCTGGCTGCATATATTTTCGGAGGGGAAGTTGCCCTTGGGAGGCAGATTGAATGAAAGATAAGCTGTTACCTATATTGGCTCTGCTGCTATTTGCCGGGATAGGAATTATCCTGTGGCAGACAAGCGGAAAAATATTCTACCTTTTTAATTTCATCTACATAGGCACGTTTCTCTCTCTCGGCATTTTCCTCTTGCGCAAAAAACACAGGTATGCAAGGCGGATAGTTCAGCTTGGCGTGGGATTATATATGCTTGTGGGACTGGGTTTTCTGGGCAGGGAAAATATGCAAATTGAGGGTTTTTGGTTCTATCTTTTTTCGGGGCTTTTTCAAGCTGCAGTCATCCACTACCTTGTTGCAAAGCTGGCAGGGCCGCTTCTGTTTGGAAGAGGCTGGTGCGGTTGGGCTTGTTGGACAGCAGCGGTTTTAGATTTTCTGCCCTATAAGCGCCCTGAAACTCCACGCCGCAGGAAACTTGGCTTTATCCGCTACCTCTTATTTGCCTTGTCACTTATTTTTGTTGGGGTGCTATTTATTTTAAAGGTAGAAAATATAGAGCAAATTATGTTTGTGTCATTTATAGCCGGCAATATACTCTATTATATTGCGGGCATAGTCCTTGCCTTCGCTTTTTGTGATAACCGAGCTTTTTGCAAATACATCTGTCCGGTAACTGTTTTCCTAAAGCCGGCAAGCTATTTTTCTCTGCTTCGCATAAAGCCCGACACTAGCCTTTGTATAAGATGCGGTGCTTGTGAGAGGGCCTGCCCAATGAATGTTGAGATACTAAACGAGAAACGCAGCCGTAAAAACGGCACGGAATGTATTCTGTGCTATGAGTGCAGTAAGGTCTGCCCTAAAGATGCACTTTAGAAAAAGCCTTAGAAAAAATGAATTTTCGGGGTAAATTGAAAAACAAAAAAGCCCTGTAACCATTGCGATTACAGGACTTTTTCTGGTCCGAGTGCAGAGATTCGAACTCTGGGCCTCTTGAACCCCATTCAAGCGCGCTACCAATCTGCGCCACACCCGGATAAATCACACTGTCTTTACAGCGCCCCATTATAGTACCATAAGTGAAATCTAAATGCAAGATATTTTTTACTTTTATACAAAAAAACCTGCAAATTCCCCAGAGTATATAAAAAAAGGGGGCGCTTTTTTCAAAGCGTCCCCCTTACTATGTTTTAAGCTAAATTATTTTCACACCCAGAATAGTCTGACTGCGGGTTCCAACAACAACGGTGCCGTTATAAACAGCCGGAGAGGCTTCCACATTACCGCCTACATTTAAAGAGTCCATAACCGTTCCCGTAAGACCATCTATAAGATACATATAGCCGCCGGAAGTACAGAAAACAAGACAGCCCTTTCCTTCGTTGTCATAAACAGCCACAGGGCTGCTCCAGCTGTATGCCTCGGTTACAATCTCCCAAACCACAGAGCCGGTATGCTTGTTTAAGGCGACTAAAACGCCGTTTCCAGGTCCGGGAGTGCGGGCAACGGGCACAAAGATTAAATCGGAAAGGCTGTTTTTACCTATGGCGAGAGTGCCTTGAGTGCCGCCGGAAACTCCCTCCTGGGTATAGCAATCATAATCCTTCTGCCAAACAATTTCACCGGTGACAGCGTCAATTTTCCAGATGGGGATGTTTGCTGTGCCGCTGGTCGGCGCCCGCCAGCCGCCATGGAAGGAGGTGCTGGTGTATACATAGGGGTGGCCGTTTTCAAGCTCTAAAACGGGGCTGCAGTTGGTGTCATCCAAAACATCCTGAACCCATTTAAGCTGCAAGGTGTTCAGGTCAAGGCACATGAGATGCCCGCCGTTATCAGACATGATGATATGTCCTCTCCAGATAACGGCACTGTCTTCCATGCCCAGCCAATAGCTGCCCGCGCTTGAGCGAATGCCCTTATACCGCCACTTTACAACATCAGAAGGGGCAATGGATAGAGAACCCTTTTGAGCGTCATAGCTGGTGTTAAGCTTAATTATATACAAAACGCCGTTTTCGCCGGGGTATATAAGCTTGTCGGTCTTGGCGTCCACAAGGGCACTGCCGTCGAAAAAGGAAACCGAGCTGCGCAGGGAAAATGAATCCCCATGACCAAACTCATACATAACCGTGCAGTCTAAAAGGTTAATCACAAAGGCTCTGGAGGGGCCTTTGTTGCTTTGATAGCCCGCCCCGAGGTATAAGATGGGATAGCCCCTGGGGTCTAGGGCACCGGCGCCTTTAAAGGTGAAGCCCAAAGACATATTATCACGGGTTTTGCTGCCGGTTTCAAGGTCTATAAAGTAGATGTTGCCGTCCATGGTGGCATATATGACCTCTGTTAAAGTGTCGGCGTTTTTGGCCCAGTCATACATATTCATGTTGGCACGAACTTCCTTGGGCCAGGTCATCATAAGGGGCTGACCAACCCAGCCGCTGCCCGTCCACACAGCTCCGTCTGGAGCACCAAGGCTGCCGGTTGGCACGCTCCACTTACCATCCTGTGAAAACCTTCCCTCTTGAAGGCTGGCTGTGCCGTAAGAAGCGCTGTCTCTGAAGTTGTTTCCCCTGAAGGTAAGTATGCCCGGCAGGCTTGCGTAATCCTCCGGCAAGGTGAAATCAATAGGCTCTAAAGCCTCATAGCTTTCAACAACTTCTCCGTTTATCATTATATCTGTTCCGGAAATCATAACAGACGGCTGGGTTGAGGCCGCCGCCTGAGGGTTAAATTCCGGCAGAACAGGCTCCTCGGGAAGAGCGGGAGCTTCCGCTTCCGGAGTGCTGACTGGCGGAGGTGAAGGGGTTTCCGGAAGGATGACAGATTCGGGAGCAGATAAGCTTAAAGGCTCTGTTGTGGCGTTTTTCCAAACGAGGAAACCCAGCGCGGCTATAAGCAGCGCCAGAAGGGGAGCGAGAAGAAAGATTTTAGACTTTTTCCCACTTTTCTTGTTAGCAGACTTATTTTCAGGCATTTATTTCCCACCTATATGCCATTTTACCGTAAAATCGCCCTTTCATTTCACACATTAAGGGCAAGGGAAATGGCAAGAGTTTTTTAAAGCAAGGGTTTTTATCTATCCGGCAAGGCCCTTTTCAAGGGCCTTGACCGCAGCTGCCCTCTGACTGTCGGACAGTATAGTATACATTACATAATTGCCCACAGTTTTAACTTGGGCATTTTCAAGCTTTGGAAATTCCTCCGGCATATATTCGGGCATCCATGTTTCTAAGCGGCGCTGGATATAGCCTTTCACCACGGATTCAAGCTCGGAAACATTCTGGTTACTGCCGGCTTTAAAAATGCCGTATTCGTCGATGTTTACACCTCTTGAGTTTATCTTAACGACATATTCGGGATTGGCCGAAAAATCAAGGCTCATAAGGCTTGAAAGATAGCTCTCCGGAGCGGAGACAAGGTCGCCCTCGTTTTCGATGGCAGCATCGACAGCGGCAGAAAGCTCTGACACCGGCACATCATCCTTGACCTTTGAACCGCCGCAGGCCGCTAAAAGGATAAGAAGCATAAAAGCGCATACAGAAACCATGACAGTTTTAGTTTTTTTCATTTTCCACATTCCTTTTTATGTTCCAAGTTTTAATTGTAGGCGTGATTGCGCATATAGCCTATAACAAGGTTGTAGCCGTCGCCGTTCATGTGCAGTCCGTCGCCGCCGTTGTCAAGGTTTTTCGGCAGTGCGCCGTATTCATCTTTTATGACACTGGCGCTGTTAAGATATTTAAGGTTAAGATTTTCCGATATCTTTTGAACCCAAAGGTTTGCCGTGTCGATTTTTTCGTTTGTTATGCCGTTTGAGGCGGGATAATCGGCGGAAATGGGGTAGATGGAGTTGAGTATAATTTTTGTGTTGGGACTTTCTGCTTGTATGGCATTTACAAGATTTGTGTATTCCTCGATGAATGTGGTTTCGTCCATAAAGGAAATGCCGTTTACACCAAGGGTTATCATAAGGTATTCCGGTTGCTTTAAGGCGGCGGCCTCGGCAATGGATATTTCCCTGCCGTCATCATATACAATGTTTGCTATGCTCCAAAGGGAGAGGGTTAAAGTGCCGCTGGCAGGAGTCCAGACCTGAGAGGCGGAGACGGGAACATCGTCGTAGTAGGCAAGGCCATAAGTGGTTGAGTCCCCAAGGAAAACAAATTTATCAATGTATTCCTGGCCCATATCCTCGGTTTCAGCTAAAACTATGCCGCCGTTGTTTATAGTTTCCACTATGCCGGGGACTGGGGTTTCCTCTGGTTCATCACCCTGGGGAAAACCATCTTCGCCTATGTCATCGGGAGATCCGACAGACTCTGACTGATTGGGGGAGGAGGCCTCAGCATCTATTTCCGGCTTTGAGCAGGAGGTGAACATCAAAACGAAAACTGCCAGAAATACGCATAGGATTATAGAGGCCGACCAAAAGAAATAAATGTTATCTTTCTTAGTTTTATTCATCATTACCTCCGAATAAAAAACAAATATAAACAGCCTTGGCTAAATGGCCAAGTTGCTGCCCTTTTCGTAAAGCGAATTATAGACAATATGATATAACATATTATCACTAGTTGGGCAAAGTGTCAATATTGCTCATAGACGCGGCTCCAACTCAATAAGGGGTAAAACTGGTAAGTTGACTGTTTGCCAAGGGCTTATTTTTGCGGATTTAGCAGGATGGTATAGAATAAACACAAAAGAAATTAAGGCTCAAATATGTAAAAATGACTGCAAAGAAACAGCAGCTTCCTTGCAGTCATTTTATATCCTGATTTTTAAGCCCTAACTGCAAGCTTGCTTTTGCAGACGAAAGGGGAGAGCGAAAAAATTAAGAAAGCAGCACCTCGTCGGTGTCCTCCCAAACTCCTGCCGACTGGGCGAATTTCTCCAAAAGCTCTCCTTTAGTAAGGCGCTTTTTCTCCTGCCCCGAAATATCAAGGATTATTTTTCCGGCGTTCATCATGATAAGCCTGTTTCCATGGGCTATGGCATCGCTCATATTGTGGGTTATCATAAGGGCAGTGAGAGCTTTTTCCCTTACTATTTTATCAGACAGTTCCAAAACCTTGGCGGCGGTGGCAGGGTCTAAGGCGGCGGTATGCTCGTCTAAAAGCAAAAGCTTCGGCTGCCTTATGGCTGCCATAAGAAGGGTTAGAGCCTGACGCTGACCGCCGGATAAAAGCCGCGCTTTCTCGCTCATGCGGTCTTCCAAACCAAGGCCTAAGGAGGAAAGAGCCTCTTTGTACTGCCTGCGCTCGGCCTTGGTGATTGACCAGCAAAGACCCCGTCTTTTGCCCCGACGAAAGGCAAGGGCAAGATTTTCTTCTATGTTCATGTCTCCGGCGGTTCCCATCATGGGGTCTTGAAAAACCCGGCCTATGTATTTTGCCCGCCTGTGTTCTGAAAGGGCATTCATACTTTGACCGTCTATGGAAATTGTGCCGAAGTCTATGGGCCAAACCCCTGCAATGGCATTTAGCATAGTGGATTTTCCGGCACCGTTTCCCCCTATAACCGTAACGAAATCTCCCTTTTCAAGGTGCAGGTCTATGCCGCAAAGGGCCTTTTTCTCGTTTATAGTGCCTGGATTAAAGGTTTTTTCAACAGATTTAAGCTCAAGCATCAGTTTTTCCTCCCTTAGCCATCTGCCTTTGAAGGCGCTTTTCCTTTTTACCGGCGGCGGCAAAAGAGCTTTTTGACCTTTCCCGAAGATATGGCAGGGCAAGGAATACGGCAACAATGACAGCGGTTAAAAGTTTTAAAAGGTCTGTGGGCATTTTAAGCCACATGACAAGCCCCACGGCCACATAGTAAATAACCCCACCTAGGGCCACAAAGGAAAGGCGTATGGCAAAGTTCATCCGGCGCTTAAACAGGGCCTCGCCCAAAACGTCTCCTATTATAACGGCGGCAAGACCAATTACAATGGCACCCTGGCCCATCTTAATATCCGCAAAGCCCTGATACTGAGCCATAAGTCCGCCGGACAAGGCAATTAAAGCGTTTGACAGGCAAAGGGCAATGACCTTCATAAAATCTATGTTTATACCCTGAGCCCTTGACATATTAGGGTTGCTGCCAGTTGCACGGATGGCGCTGCCTTGCTCGGTTCCAAAATACCAGTATAAAAAGGCTATGAGAGCGGCGACAAATATAAGGGCGCTTGCAATGGAAGAGCTTACATTTCGCAAAGACACTATAAGGCTGAACTTATCCACATTGACAGCCTTATTCGCTCCGCCAAGTATCATAAGGTTTACAGACCAGAGGGATATTTGAGTTAGTATTCCCGCAAGAATTCCGGGGATGCCCAAAAGAGTGTGCAAAAGCCCTGTGGCAAGTCCCGCTAAGGCCCCTGCCAAAACAGCGGCCAAAAGGGCGAGGGGAGCGGGAACTCCGGCCAGTATAAGAACAACGGTGACAGCGCCCCCTGCGGCAAAGGAGCCGTCTGCCGTAAGGTCTGCAAAATCTAAAATTCGAAAGCTTATAAAAACCCCTAAAGCCATAATGCCCCAGATAAGACCCTGAGCGGCATTGCCGGGCAGAGACATAAGAAGGCTTAGAGGATTTAGTGAGCTGAAATATGAAAGTATGTCCATTGCCCTGTCCTTTCTTGACCGTTGGGGGCTTAAGTTTATTTGTCCCTATTTTCGGCCATAGGGCGGTGTCCGAAAAATCGGACACCGCGGATTTTATGCGCAAAAAGAGCCTATAAATGCAATGTAAGGCTTAAGTTATAGACCGTGCTTATTCTTCTGCTATAGCTTCGAAGTCCTCGGGAATTGCGATATTCAAAAGCTCGGTGATTTCCACGTTGTACATTTTTGTAACCTGGGGCGCAAACTGGATTTCCATGTCGGAGATGTCCGCTCCATTTACAAGGATTTCATAAGCCATAAGGCCGGTGGTGTAGCCAAGCTCATAGTAGCTTATGGAAAGGGTGGCGACTCCGCAGCCGGAGCAGATGCCCTGCTCGCCGGCGATAACGGGAACTCCGGCAGGAACCGTTACGTTTTTGATAATGCCGGTGTTGGAGGCAACGGTGTTGTCAGTGGGCACATAAATAACATCGGATTCGGCAGCTGCCGCTGTTGCCACTGTGTGCAGATCATTAGAATCGGAAAAGGTGTATTCCTTGCACTTATAACCCATTTCAGAAAGATGCTCAATGATGACATCTGCCTGATATTTGGAGTTTGCCTCGGAGGAGCAGTAGAGTATGCCAACATTTTCGGCCTCGGGGAAAAGACTGTTTAAAAGAGCTGCCTGCTCGTCTAAGGGGGCAAGGTCACTGGTTCCGGAAACGTTGGTGCCTGTGACTCCCGTCCAGTCGTCCATTCCCAAGGCGGTTTTGTAGTCGGTTACAGAGGTTCCGAGAATGGGAATTGTGCCGGTTGCCGTCTGTGCCGCCTGAAGGGCCGGAGTGGCGTTTGCCATTATAAGGTCAACATTTTCGGAGACAAACTGGTTTGCAATAACAGCACAGGTGGGAACATCGCCGGAGGCATTTTGCTCGTTGAAGTTAACCTTGTCTCCAAGCTTTGCCGTAAGAGCATCTTTAAAGCCCAAAGTTGCGGCATCAAGAGCCTCGTGCTGGACAAGCTGCAAAATTCCAACGGTATAGCTCTCGCCGGTGCTTTCCAGAACCTCGGGGGAGTTTTTGGCGGCTGCGTTTGTGTTTCCGGTACTTTCCTGCTCTGTTGTGCCTTTGCAGGCGGCAAAAGAAAGAAGCAGGGCAAGGGACAAAACAAGGGGTAAAAGTTTCTTTTTCATGGTTATTCTCCTTTAGTTTTATACTTTTAGATACAAAAAAACAGCGGCCCGCCTTTTCAGACGAACCGCCGGATATCCCTTGATAATATGGCTCAATCTCTGTGTTTAGGCATACATATTCGCTTTTACCTTAAAGAAAAAGTAAAAGTAAAAATATGCAAAGCTAAACAGACCCGCCAGATTGCGGATGGTATTTTTAAAAGAAATTGCACAGCACATAAAGCGAGTCTCCTTTCGATGGTGATAAGCCTTGAGTTGTTTATTAGCATAGCGCTTTAGTATCCCGAAGTCAACTGTAATAAAACACTAAGTTAAGCCAATAATAAGCCGGTAAACACTAAAAGATGCACAATTTATTTGTGCTTGCTTTGTGCGCGCATCCTCATTCCATGGTCTAAGATGCTTTTTCGGATGCGCAGATTTTTTGGGGTGACCTCTAAAAGCTCGTCATCGGCCAAAAACTCCATGCATTGTTCCAGACTTAAAACTCTGGGGGGAACAAGACGCAGAGCTTCGTCACTGCCGGAGGCGCGCATATTGCTAAGCTGCTTTTTCTTGCAGACATTAACGGTTATATCCTCGTTTTTCGGGCAGATGCCAACCACCATGCCGGCATACACAGGAACACCGGAGCCAATCATAAGAGCGCCCCTGTCCTGGGCGTTAAAAAGCCCGTAGGCAACGCTTTCACCGGTTTCATGGGAGACAAGGGAGCCGTGGCTTCGCCTTGAAACCTCCCCCTTCACAGGGGCGTAGCTGTCAAAAACACTGGCGAGAATGCCCTCACCTCTGGTGTCTGTCAAAAATTCGTTACGATAGCCGAAAAGCCCGCGCACAGGGACGATAAACTCCATTTTCATGCGGCTTCCCACAGGGTTCATCTGGACAAAATCACCCTTTCTGGAGGAGAGCTTTTCCATAACTGCTCCAACGGCAGACTCCGGAACGTCCAGAACCACCTTGTCCATAGGCTCACACAGACGGCCGTCTATCTCTTTATAAAGAACACGGGGGGGAGACACCTGAAACTCATAGCCCTCCCGACGCATTGTTTCAATTAAAATGGAAAGGTGCATTTCGCCCCGCCCTGCAATGTTAAAGCTGTCGCTGTTTTCAATTTCGCTTACCCTTAGGGAAACGTCCTTCAAAGTCTCACGAAAAAGTCTGTCTCTTATCTGGCGGGTGGTTACAAACTGACCCTCACGACCGGCAAAGGGGCTGTCGTTAACAGAGAAGGTCATTTCTATTGTAGGGGCGGAAATCTTAACAAAGGGCAGGGGTTCAACAGAGTCCGGAGCGCAGACAGTATCTCCAATTGTAACGTCGCCTATGCCGGAAAGGGCTATTATGCTGCCGGCGGCAGCCTCTGTAACCGCTGTTTTGGAAAGACCTTCAAACTCATAAATGTTAACAGCCTTTGCCTTTCTCACAGGGCGCTCCCTGTGAAAATCACAGACGGCAATCTCCTGATTTTGGTGCAGCTTGCCCCGTTCTATTCGCCCAATGGCTATTCGCCCAACATATTCGTTGTAGTCAATGGCGGAAACCAGCATCTGGAAAGGGGCTATAGTATCCTGCTGGGGGGCGGGGATATAGTCTATAATAGTGTCAAGAAGGGGCCTTAAATCCTCACCCTTTACCTCTGGGCTAAGGGAGCAAACCCCCTGACGGGCAGAGCAAAAAAGCATAGGGGAATCAAGCTGCTCGTCCGTTGCGTCAAGGTCCAGTAAAAGCTCCAGAACCTCGTCTATTACCTCATAAACCCTTTGGTCAGGGCGGTCTATTTTATTTACAACTACTATGACTTTGTGGCCCAGCTGCAAGGCTCTTTCCAGGACAAAGCGGGTTTGGGGCATGGGGCCTTCGGCTGCGTCCACCAAAAGGATTACGCCGTTTACCATTTTTAGTATGCGCTCAACCTCGCCGCCAAAGTCGGCGTGACCCGGGGTGTCCACTATGTTTATCTTTGCCTCGCCATAGTTAACCGCCGTGTTTTTCGCAAGGATGGTTATGCCCCGCTCTCTTTCTAGGTCGTTAGAGTCCATAACTCTGTCTTGAACAGACTGCTTTTCTCTAAGGGCTCCGCCTTGGGCCAAAAGGGCGTCAACCAAGGTGGTTTTACCATGGTCAACGTGGGCTATTATTGCAATATTTCTTAAATTATTCACTGTCTCTCCACTTTTCTGATATAGAATTACATTTGTTACAAATATTTATTATAGCATTTTATAAATCTTATTGCAAGAATTTATGAATAAACTGCAAAGCATAGAAAAAACACTAAAGATTTTTTTGTTGTTTACAGCTGCCCCAGTGTCTGTATATGCTTGACTAGCGGCGGGAAAAGTAGTATCATAATCAGAATATAAAAGACTTTCAGCCTGATTATACATCTTAAGAGATACAAGTGCAAAAACAGCGTTTTAAGCTGAAAAGGAGTGCAGCAATGGGACTTTTAAAAAATAAAATCTGCCCCAAATGCGGAGAAGAGTTTTCATTTCTAAAGGCGTCCTGCCCTGCCTGCGGAACAAAAAAACAAAATCTCAGCAGCCGCACCCCAGCGAATTCTGACACTGTGCGTCAGGGCACGGCGGCAAATAAGCGTGCCGAGGAAAACGCAAAATGGCAGTTTATTTTTGGGCTTTGCCTTGTTGCCGCCGTTATTATAGCTGTTATTGTCCTTATTACAACAACTCTTAAAGGCGGCTATGATTCTCCGGCTTTAGAAACGCCTCCGCCATCCCAGCTGATAGAGACCACGCCTTCTCCGGCTCCAAGCCCAACACCTACCCCCACACCAAATGTGGAGTGGCTGAAAATAACCTATTATAACGACGAGCGCACTGAATTTGGCACTACGGTTGGCGGGCAGACCTCCCTTGGCACAAATCATTTCCCCATAGAGATTGAAGGCACCGTGGAGTGGAGCTCTACAGACGAAACCATATGCACGGTTAACAGTGACGGGGTTGTAACAGGCGTTGGCAGGGGCACGGCAACCATTATAGCAAGGCTTTATAATGCCGCTGTCGAATGCATAGTTTACGTCAGCTAAACCCTTTAAAACAACTACACACGGCGGCGGCGGGGGCTTCTCCTCCGCCGCTGTGGATGTTTTAGGCTTTTAAGGAAGCCGGAGAATACAAATATTTGTATAAGCTCTCGGAGAGGAGAAAACCTTGGGAAGAAACATATCAAAGCTTTCACATTGGGCAATTTTTGTGCACACTTTTACGATTTCGGCCTTTACCATCGGCGGAGGTTATGTGATGATTCCCCTTATGCGGGAGCGCTTTGTGAAAAAGCTTGACTGGATAAGCGAGGCGGAGCTTACAGAGTTTACGGCTCTTGGACAGTCTGCCCCCGGGGCAATGGTCATAAACACCTCGGCTCTTATGGGCTATAGGCTCCTTGGCTTTTGGGGGGCAGTTTGTGCAGTTTTGGGAACGGCCTTGCCGCCTCTTCTCATTTTGTCGGTAATAAGCTATTTTTACGAAATAATACGGGACAACAGATATGTGTCCGCCGCCTTTAGGGGAATGAGAGCCGGAGTTGCCGCGGTTATCGCAGACACGGTTTTTTCCATGGCAGCCCCATATTTTAAAAATAAAGAAAAATCATCCATAGTCATTATGGTTCTTGCCTTTTTGGCGGCTTTTCTTCTGGATATTAATGCTGCATTTATAATAATTTCCTGCGGCATGGCAGGCGTAATCATGGGAACAATTTTAAGGCGCAGGAGGAAAAAGCTTTGATATACCTTAAGCTATTTCTAAACTTTTTATATATAGGAGCTTTGGCCTTTGGCGGCGGCTATGCGGTTTTACCTCTTATTTCCCAGCAATGTGTTGAGAAAAACCAGTGGCTCACAATGACCGAGTTTTCCGACCTTTTAACAATTTCACAGGTGACACCGGGGCCTATAGCCATAAATTCCGCAAGCTTTGTAGGCATAAAAACCGCAGGACCTTTAGGTGCTGTTCTTGCTACCCTCGGCTTTGTTCTGCCGCCTTTTATAGTGGTTACAATTTTATATTTCATCTATAGAAAATACAGAAAACTCACTTTTATGCAGGACATTCTCTCCGGTTTAAAGCCCGGAGTTGTAGCTCTTATTGGTCTTGCCGCCGTGGACATATTAATTCAGGCCCTTTGGGGGGAGACCGCCCTTTCATTAAATACCTTAGATTTGTTTTCGGCAGTTCTTGCCCTCGGAGTTTTTTTCGTACTAAGAAAATGGAAAACCGGAGTAATTCCAACAATTTTAGCCTGCGGTGTTATTGGTATTATAAGGGAGCTTATAGAAAGTCTGATGTAGTAAAGCTGCTTTTTAACCTAAAAGAAAGCAAAGGGAGATTTCTAAAATCCCTCTTGACAAAGCTCCTTCTTATAGTGTAGAATAACTTTCGCTGACAATTGGACGATTGGCGCAGCTGGTAGCGCATCCGCTTGACGTGCGGGAGGCCACAGGTTCAAGTCCTGTATCGTCCACCAAACACATATGGTCCGAACCGTTCAAGGCAGGTTTTCTGTCGGTGAAAGGTTCGGATTTGTTCTTTATTTGGACTAAAATGCTCCTAAAATCTTCAAAAGCAAGGGAGCGGCGGCATTTATGCTGAACATAAAGCCTGCCATTTTTCAATGAGAGAAAACACAGGCTGCACTTTTTTACCCAAAATCCCTTTTTTATTTTACAAAAGACATTAAAAACGTATTAATTTATCAAAAATTTGACCTCATATGTTATAATTAAATAGGAGGTGCATAACAATGACTAGAGAAGCTAGAATTGGCTTGCTTAGGAGCAAGTCGCAGGTGTATCGAAGTTACTACTTAAAATCAGTTGCCAAGGGTGACACCGAGGCCGCTGAAAAGTGGAAAACCGGATACAACTCCATAAAAGAAGAAGTTGACAAGCTGCTGGAAGGCTAAAATTATGCTCCGTCTCCAAAATCAGCTTAGGAGTCGGATTTTTATTTATGACTGCGGGCCTGTTTTATTTTAAGCTACAGCCATGATGGCAAGTCCTTTTACAGCAGGCAAAATCTGCGGCACTCGGCTGAAAGCCGTGAAAAAAAGCATGAAAACCGGAAAAGGTTTTCATGCTTTTTTTATATTCGGGAAACTAATGATTTTATTAAATTAGACCATCATAAATATAAGGAAAATAAAGAAAGCTTCTGCCCTGGGGTTTGTTTTATAAACTCCGAAACAAGCTGCCTGTCAAAAGCCTTCGGGGTAATTGAAATGTTTTTACTTATACTTCGGAGCGGGGGTAAAATGCTCGAAGATAACAGCGTCGTTTGCTCCTTCCGGTGAGGGGTCGCGGGCGGTGAAGGCAAGCTTCATAGCCCCAAGGGCATAGCACAGCTTTACAAGCAGGGGTTTTTTGCCTATTTTGTATGATACAAAATGGGGGCGGGAAATAAAGTTTGTAAGAAGATTTCCCAGAGCGAAGGCCTTTACCAAGGAAACATCAGGGCCAAAATCGCCGGCAGGCTGGGAAAGCTGACCACGCAAAATATCCGGTGCGTTTTTCTTAAACCATGAAAGTATCTTGGGGTCAAAGCTCTGGACGCAAATTTCGCCTTTGTAGCTGCGGATAAATTCCAAAAGGCGCTCGCAAAGCTCTTGCCTGCGGTCTGTGGGCTTAATTTCTATTATTATAGGGCTTCTCCCGCCGACGACATTTAAAACGTCGCTTAGAAGGGGAATGTATTCATCAGATTCGTATAGGGGAAGATTTTTTATTTCCGCCCAAGTGCTGTCTTCAACGCTGCCCTCGGCATCGCAGACCCGTTCTAGGCTGTCATCATGGAAAACAACTATTCTGTCATCTGCCGTAAGCCGCACATCCAGCTCGACGCCATAGCCGGAATCGGCTGCAAGCTCGAAGGCCCCAAGGGAATTTTCGGGGATAAACTGATCGGGGCTGAAAAGCCCCCTGTGGGCGAAGTTGCGCCCCCAAAAGGGAGCTTTTTGCTCCTTTGTGGCTTTTGCGGGTTTTGTAAGGCAGATAAGGGCTGCCGAAGCGCCGGCAACTGCCGCAAAGGGAATTATTAATTTTGAAGGTTTAAACATAAATATCCACCTCATAGTAATTGGACGCGTTATTCCTAACTTCTAGTATCTGTAAATCATACACTGATTATGCTCTAAAGTCAAATGGGCACAGGGGACAAAGAGGCTGAAAAAATAAGATAAAGGGCCTGTGATACCAAGCAAAATCGCGGCAAAGTACGGGATGCGAATGAGCATGCTCAAAAAAACTTGCGTGCAGGCTTTTTGGAATAAAAGAAAGAAAAGGGCCGAACCATAACAGGCTTGGCCCTATTGAGCATAAGATGAGCAGCTATACACTGCCGGCGGTTTCCTCGGGCGCCGATCCCGGACTTTTTAAAAGCTCCGGATTTTTATTGGCGCAGTACAAATGGTTTCCTGTAAGGTGCTGCTTGCAGCCTTTACGGGGGCCTTTTAAAGAGGCGATACCATGCAAGGTCTTGGCAGCTTCGCCAACAAGCTCTCTATTTACGTCATAATGGGTGTAATACCCTCTTTTTTCACCGCTTACCAGACCTGCCTTGCGCAGCACACGAAGGTGCTGGGAAACGGCGGCTTCGGAAACTCCTATCTGCCTTGAAAGGGCTCCCACGCAGAAATCATAGTTTAGCAAAAGGTCAAGTATTTTAAGGCGGGTTTCATCAGAAAGCGCCTTCATCACTAACAAAAAATCCTCCAAGCAAAAGAACCTCCGGAATATTAATGAGCATTATCCTGAAGACCTCGGCATCATGCTTTTTTTCGTAAAAGCTAAGGTTAAAACAGACTTGAGTATAAACTGTCAGCATATACTTAGCGTATTTTTAGAATACCCTTTTATGCTCTTTGTGTCAAGTGAAAGGGTCTGCTCAAAAAAAGAAATCTTCTTTAGAAAGCATAAAGTTTTAAGCATAAAAAACGTGGTTTCCAATAGTTGTAACATAGACGCAGCTTTGGCTTATCCAAAGGCTTGTGGCGATTTGAGGATTTAAAAAGTAAAGGCTGTCACCTGCCGCTGATGCCCCGTCAAGGCAGAGCTTGGCAGCTAAAACGCTTTCGGCGGAAGGCTCATTATATATGCTTCCATTGACTGTGGGAGTAAATTGAACACCCCATTTATTATCAAAAATGACTTCATAAATTGTGTCGGGATATGAAGGATTGTTCGTCCTGTTTAATATAACATTACCTACGGCAATCTTTCCGGAGAGAGACTCACCTTCACTTTCGGCGTTTATAATCCGAGACAGCCAGTAAACACTGTCGCTGTTATAAAATTGCCCGCCGGATAGTATGCTGCCGCTGCCCCTTGTAAGGTCTGCCCTTTCGGCGGCTGCATCCCAGCTGACCTCGGCCCCAAAGGCCTTTGCGAGGACACGAACCGGAATAAGTGTTCGGCCCTTAATAAGTTTTACGCCATACGGCACATAAAGCATACGCCCGTTTGCCTCTATATAACAGTCGCCGGGGCGGGCCGTTACCGCAAGCTTAGATGTTTTGACTATTGCCCTGCCTCCTTCCCAAGAAACCTGGGCACCGGGGGATAGGGCCTCGCTTACGGACCTTATGGGCACATATGTAGTACCGTTTATAAGGCAGACATCTTGACTTATTTCATTGCTGTCCATCGAAAGGGAAACAGCGGCCGCCCTAGGGGAAAGAGAAAAAATGAGCATTGCGGCAAAAATAAATGTAAGGAATTTTTTAAACATAAAGAACCTCCTTGGTTTTGGATATTGTAACTATTTGTAACAAGTAAAACAAGAGGTAATTTTATCCAACATAGGCTTTTCCATAAAGGCCGCAGAAAAATATGTATAAGGCTCAGGCTTAGATGGATAGAGATATTTTAGATGTTTTAGTCTAAGTCAGCAATTTCCAAGTCCTCTATTTCCTCTGTTGAAACTTTTTCCGGCGGACGGCAAAAATCCTCATAAACCAAGGTGTTAAGCATGGTTTTGCTTAATTCACGTAATACAATTCCAAGGGAAATGAAATCATCCCTTGATAAAGTTGTGTAAAAATGATTGGTCAAGGCCGCTATAAACACGTTTAAGGTACACGGGTCCATAATTATCACCCCAAGCATTATATGCGGATTTTGCCAAATAGGTATAATTTTAAGGCAAAACGGCAGGAAATCCACTATTTGTTTTTAAAGAACAGAGGACATGAGAAGCAAACAAGTGTTAACAAAACCTCAAAAATTCTAAAAATACTGAAAAAAGACCAATGAAACCCTTGCTAAATGATAGAGATAGTGATATATTTTGTTATACATATGAAAACTTATGGAGTGAATGAGTGCAGCTTGTTCCGGCAGAGATGTCGGGATAGCCTGTGCTTTTTTAATTAAAGCTTAAACAAGGGGCTTCAGGCGAAGTTTTCCATAGGGCTATAGGCGGCAAAAGGCCGCTATTTACAAAGGAGGCTGGGCTAAAAATGGACGAGAGCTTATTTCGTATTTTGGAGAAGAATCCGATAATAGCAGCTGTAAAGGATATGCAGGGGCTTGAAAAATGCTGCCAGCTTCCGGATATAAAAATTGTTTTTATCCTCTTTGGTGATATATGCAGCCTGCAAGATATTACAATAAAAACCAAAGATGCAGGAAAGCTTGCCTTTATCCATGTGGATTTAATAAGCGGCCTTAGCGCAAAGGAAATTGTTGTGGATTATGTGGCAAAAAACACAAGGGCAGACGGGATAATATCCACAAGACCTCAGCTCATAAAAAGGGCTCAGGAGCTGGGGCTAAAATCCATAATGCGCTTTTTCCTTTTGGATTCTATGGCCTTATCGAATATCCAAAGGCAGCTTGACAATGTTTCTCCGGATTGTATTGAAATTTTGCCGGGGCTTATGCCAAAGATTATCCGCAAAGTAAGCAAAAGTGTGAAGGTTCCGGTTATTGCCGGCGGGCTTATAGCGGAAAAAGAAGACGTGGTTCACGCTCTGGATTCAGGGGCCATTTCCGTTTCCACCACAAACCCTGTGGTTTGGACATTTTAGTATGATTTTTTCCACGCTAAAGGGCGAGGCTACATTATATTTGGAGGTTTAATTCATGGCAAGGTATGTGATGGCTCTGGACGCAGGTACAACCAGTAATCGTTGCATCTTATTCAACGAAAAAGGCGAGGTTTGCAGCGCTTCCCAAAAAGAATTTAACCAGCACTTTCCAAAGCCCGGCTGGGTGGAGCATGATGCCAACGAAATTTGGGCAACCCAGTTGGGCGTTGCCGTGGAGGCTATGAGCAAAATCGGAGCGGCGGCAGAGGACATTGCGGCCATAGGCATTACAAATCAGCGTGAAACAACGGTTGTCTGGGATAAAAACACAGGAGAGCCTATTTATAACGCTATCGTCTGGCAGTGCAGAAGAACCAGTGAATACTGCGACAGCCTTAAAGAAAAGGGCTTGGTAGATACTTTCCGCCGGAAAACAGGCCTTGTAATTGACGCTTATTTTTCCGGCACAAAGCTTAAATGGATTCTTGACAATGTGCCGGAGGCACGAAGCCGTGGGGAAAAGGGCGAAATAATTTTCGGCACCATTGAAACATGGCTTATCTGGAAGCTTACGGGGGGAAAAGTCCATGTGACAGATTACTCAAACGCTTCCCGCACAATGCTTTTTAATATAAACACCCTTGACTGGGACGATGAAATCCTAGAGGAAATGGATATCCCCAAAGCTATGCTGCCCAAGGCCATGCCCTCCAGTGCTGTTTACGGGGAAACGGTGCCCGCCCTTTTTGGCGGTGCTATAAAAATAAGCGGGGCTGCCGGCGACCAGCAGGCGGCTTTGTTCGGACAGACCTGCTTTAAGGCAGGAGAGGCGAAAAACACTTACGGCACAGGCTGCTTTTTACTTATGAACACAGGGGAAAAGCCGGTGTTTTCCAAAAACGGTCTTGTAACTACTATTGCTTGGGGCCTTGACGGCAAGGTGCAATATGCCCTTGAAGGCTCCATCTTCGTCGCGGGGGCTGCCATCCAGTGGCTTCGTGACGAAATGAAGCTCATTGACAGCAGCTCCGACAGTGAATATATGGCAGGCAAGGTTTTAGACACCAATGGCTGCTATGTGGTTCCCGCTTTTACAGGACTTGGCGCTCCATACTGGGATCAGTATGCCAGAGGAACCATAGTGGGGCTTACCCGAGGGGTTAATAAATACCATATAATTCGTGCAACTCTTGAAAGCCTTGCCTTTCAGACAAACGACGTGCTTGAGGCCATGAAGGCAGACTCCGGCATAGAACTTGCGGCTTTAAAGGTTGACGGCGGGGCCTCCTCAAACAACCTTCTTATGCAAATGCAGTCAAACTTTATTCAAGCGCCGGTTCACAGACCAAAATGTGTGGAAACAACTGCCATGGGGGCAGCCTACCTAGCTGGGCTTGCGGTGGGTTATTGGAAGAACAAAGAGGATGTTTTAGAAAACTGGGCAATCGACCGGGTGTTCACCCCTGAAATCGACATGGAAAAGCGTGAAGAAATGGTCAGAGGCTGGGATCGCGCCGTTAAATGCAGCTTTGGCTGGGCAAAGGAAAACTAAGCCTTAGAAAAGGCTAAACTGAGGATTTAAGCTCTAGAAAACTAAATGAATGCACTCCCATTGAGAATTTGAGAAGGGAGCCTGGCGGTTTTGATTTATTTATCATGACCGCTAGGCTCCTTTTGTAAAGGAGAGAGAATAAATATGTATGATGTTGTTATAATCGGAGCCGGAGTGTCCGGCGCCGCTACGGCAAGGGAACTTTCCCGCTATAAGGCAGATATATGTGTGGCGGAAAAATGCGAGGATGTCTGCTGCGGCACCTCAAAAGCCAACAGCGCCATAGTCCACGGGGGCTTTGACGCTGAAACAGGCTCCCTTATGGCAAGGCTTAACCTTAGGGGCAACCTTATGATGGATAAGCTTTGCGATGAGCTTGATATTCCCTTTAAAAGAAACGGCTCCCTTGTTGTCTGCACCGACCCTGAAAGGCTTAGTGACCTTTATGCCCTTTACGAAAGAGGACTTGCAAACGGTGTTTGTGGTTTAGAAGTTATAACAGACCGCAAAAGGCTTCTTGAAATGGAGCCAAATCTTGCCGACGGAGTCTGCGCCGCCTTACACGCAGCTACGGGCGGTATAATAAACCCCTTTGTTTTAAACATTGCCATGGCGGAAAACGCCAACGTAAATGGTGTTGAGTTTCGCTTTAATACTGAAATCATGGATATCAAAAAATGTGAGGGCGGCTTTGTTTTGCGCTCTGAAACGGGGGATATTAAAGCCCGCTGTGTAGTTAACGCAGCGGGGCTGTACGCAGATAAGTTCCACAATATATTTGCGGAAAAGAAGATTGAAATTATCCCCAGACGGGGGGATTATTACCTTCTTGACAAAACGGCAGGGCAGTATGTGTCAAAAACTGTGTTTGAGCTGCCGAACAAAATGGGCAAGGGAGTTATAGTTACTCCCACAGTTGACGGAAACCTTTTGCTTGGCCCAACTGCCATAGATGTTTCCGATAAGGAAGCCACAAACACAACAGGGCAGGGGCTGGACATTGTTTTGGAAAAATCCAAACACACTGTTAAAAACATCCCCATGAGACAGGTGATAACCTCCTTTGCGGGCCTTCGTGCCCATGAGGAGAGACATGAATTTATAATAGGCGAGCTTTCGGAAGCCCCCGGATTTTTCGACTGCGCCGCCATAGAATCACCGGGGTTGACAGCCGCCCCTGCCATAGGGGAGGTGCTAGCAGGCTTGGTTAAAGAAAGACTTGGGCTTGAAGGAAAAGAGGATTTTATAGCCACCCGTAAAGCAGTTTTTGACCCCAGCTGTTTAAGCGAGGGTGAGCGCACAAAGCTTATTAAAGAAAAGCCGGAGTACGGAAACATCATCTGCCGCTGTGAGATGATTTCGGAAGGGGAAATTATAGAGGCTATTCACAGACCCTTGGGTGCGAAAACCCTAGACGGCATAAAGCGGCAGGTGAGAGCGGGCTCAGGCCGCTGTCAGGGAGGCTTTTGCTCACCGAAGGTTATGGAAATTATAGCAAAAGAGCTTAATATGGAAATGTGCGATCTGACGAAATCCGGCAAAGAATCCCGAATTGTGTTAGGCCGCAATAAAGACTGGATTTAGGAGGATGCCCCATATGAAATGCGACATAGTAATAATCGGCGGAGGGCCGGCAGGCCTTGCCGCAGGCCAGGCGGCAAAACAGGCAGGGGCAGACAGCATTTTAATCCTAGAGCGTGACAGGGAGCTTGGGGGAATTCTTAACCAGTGCATCCACAACGGCTTTGGCCTGCACACCTTTAAAGAGGAGCTTACAGGCCCTGAATATGCCGAGCGTTTTATAGATAGGGTTTGTGAGCTGGGGATTGAATATAAGCTTAACACCATGGTTATGCATATCGATGAAAATAAGCGTGTTGCGGCAATGAACAGCAGTGACGGAATGTTTTCCATTAAGGCAAAGGCAATTATCCTTGCCATGGGCTGCAGGGAGCGGCCAAGAGGCTCTCTTAACATTCCCGGCTACCGTCCGGCAGGCATTTTTTCCGCCGGAACTGCCCAGCGCCTTGTTAATATTGAAGGCTTTATGCCCGGCCGTGAAGTTGTTATTTTAGGCTCCGGAGATATTGGGCTTATTATGGCAAGAAGGATGACCTTGGAAGGGGCAAAGGTAAAGGCGGTGGCAGAGCTTATGCCTTATTCCGGCGGTCTAAAGCGCAATATAGTCCAGTGCCTTGATGACTATGGCATACCCCTAAAGCTTAGTCACACAGTTGTTGACATACGGGGCAAAGAAAGGGTAACGGGAGTTACCATAGCCGAGGTTGACGAAAACCTTAGGCCCATAGCAGGAACTGAAGAAGATTTTGACTGCGACACCCTGCTTTTATCTGTGGGGCTTATTCCGGAAAATGAGCTGTCAAGGGAAATCGGTCTTGAAATGAACCCTGTTACAAACGGAGCCTTAGTAAACGACAGGCTTGAAACCAGCTGTGAAGGGGTTTTTGCCTGCGGCAATGTTTTGCACGTCCACGATTTGGTGGACTATGTTTCCGAGGAGGCAGCCCTAGCCGGAAAAAACGCTGCTCGTTACATTAAAGAAGGCTCTAGCGCTAAGGCTAAGCAAAACATTAGTGTTGAGGGCATAAATGGTGTTCGCTATACTGTTCCCTCCACTGTTAACCCAGAGCTTATGGAGGACTTTGTAACTGTGCGCTTTCGTGTGGATGGAGTTTATAAAGATCGGTATATAAGCGTAAAATTAGACGGTGAGGAAATAATCCGCCGTAAGCGCCCTGTTATGGCACCCGGCGAAATGGAAGACATAAAGCTCCAGAAAACAAAGCTTTGTGAAAATCCCCGGGCAAAGACCATCACAATTAGCATAGAGGAGGGCTGATTATGGAAAAAAAGACACTTACCTGCATAAGCTGCCCCCTTGGCTGTCAGGTCACCGCTGAAATTGATAAAGGGGAGATTATTTCCGTAACAGGAAACACCTGCAAGCGGGGGGATGTTTATGCCCGAAAGGAGCTTACAAACCCCACAAGAATAGTTACAAGCACTGTTGAAGTTATAGGGGGACAAAGCTCAAGGCTGCCTGTGAAAACCCGCACAGACATACCAAAGGGCAAGATTTTTGACTGTGTTCTTGCCTTAAAAGAGCTTAAAGTCAAGGCCCCCCTTAAGCTGGGAGACGTGGTTTTGGAAAACGTTTGCGGCACAGGTGTTGATATTATTGCCGCAAAAACCATCAGATAAATTTTTTAAAATCTTATAAGAATTAAAGCTTAAAAAACTCATACACTAGCTCAAAGGAGGAATGCGATATGGGTTTTATAAGCTGGATTATAATAGGAGCTTTGGCAGGCTGGATTGCCAGTATGATTACCGGACACAATGAAGAAATGGGCGCTTTGGCAAACATTCTTGTTGGAATCGTCGGCGGCATAATTGGCGGAGTTGTGATGAATCTTCTTGGGGGCCAAGGCGTAACAGGCTTTAATGTATGGAGCCTTCTTGTTGCCGTACTTGGCTCTGTAATCCTTCTTTGGATTGTTCGTGCATTTAAAAAAAGCAGCTAAAAAAGCTTCTTATTATGGCAGTATCAGCTTTACAAAAACAGCCGAAAACCTTTAGGCAAGTGGTTTTCGGCTGTTTTTATTATTCAGTTATAAAGGTTTAAGATTTTTGAGAAAACCTTTGTTTTGAGCATACTCAAAATTTATAGCATATGTTTTTAAACTTCCGAAGGAGGGATAAAGCCTTCAAAAATCATAGTGTCGCACTTATGTCTAAGCTTTTGAAAGGTTTCCCCGTTTTCCACCGTCCAGAAGGCCGTGGGTGCTTTGAATAAATCTCTGCAAAGGCGAAAGCTAAGCCCCTTTTCGTCCCGCCAGTCATAGGCGATAAAATCCGGCCTTATGTAAAAGTTTGTCAAAAGGTTTTTAATAACCCATTTTTTCATCCGGTCAGAGAAACCATTGACATCTTCTTTAAGCAGATTTGCCGAAAGCTGACCCCTCAGCACATGGGGAGCGTTTTTCCGCCACCAGCGAAGGTAAATGGGGTTAAAAGATTCTATGACATAGTCTCCTTTGTAACCCTCCAAGGCGGCATGGACCTTTTGGCAGACGGTATCATCCATAGATTCACCCTTTATTTCTATAACAAGGGGGGCTCTGCCATTAACGAGGCTTAGCACCTCATCAAAGGAAGGGATGCACTCACTTGTGCCGCTAAGGGGAAGAAGCACAAGCTCTGCGACTGTCATGTCTTTTATTTCCCCATCTATGCCGCAGATACGAGAAAGAGTATAGTCGTGGAAAACCACAAGCCCACCGTCTTTTGTAATCTGCACGTCCAGCTCCATACCAAAACCGGCATCTATAGCTGCGGCAAAGGCGGCAAGGGAATTTTCGGGTATGCCTGCTTGAAGTTTATGTAATCCCCTATGGGCATAGTTAAACTTAAAAAGCTTTTTCATTTGGGGGCGGCGGCCAAAGCCCGGGGAAATGAGAAACAGGTATAGGAGAAAAAGAGCGGCCAAAAGGGCAGCCCCTATAATATAGGGCATAAGTTTTTCTCCTTTCAGTCCTCAGCGCCTAAAAGCTCAAACTTGTCCGAGGGCAAATCTGGACGGTTGTCCCCGTGCTTAACCATATACATAGTGACAAAGGCTCCTGCAACCATTAAGGCAGCATAGGGGAAAAGAGTCCAATAGCCCACAAATTCAAGCAGAGCGCCGGAGACAATGGGAGTTATAATTTGAGCCAGCATGGAAAAGGTGTAGTAGTAGCCGGTGTATTTACCCATGTCCTCTGAGTTACCCATCTCCACAACCATGGGGTATGAGTTAACATTAATAGAGGCCCAGGCAATGCCGATAAGAGCGAAAATAAGGTAAAGAGCAGGAGAAAACTCCGTGAAGAAAAAGCCGGAGCCAAAGCAGAGGGCGAGGATAAGAACACCAGAGAGAATGACCTTTTTACGTCCGATTTTTGAGGAGACAAAGCCCACGGGTATATAGCTTATAATGGCACCGCCTGTGGCAACCAAAAGACAGGTGGAGGCAGCACCGACGTTCATGCTCCAGCTTGCCTCGGCATATTTTGTGAAGGCGGTTGTAACGGCGTTATAGCCCATAAACCATAAAAACACCGATAGAAGAATAAAGATAAGGCTGCGCTTTACCTCGGGAGGTAATTTTTTGGCCAATTTCTTTTCCTTCGGCTCTGTTTCCGCCTCCGGCTTAGCATCTGATATGCGAAGCTTGTTTTCTCGGATTGTTAAAATAAGCAGGGCGACAGAAAAAAGCATTAAAACCGCAACAGCGAAAAACACAGGGGTATAGTCTTGAACACCGCCTCCTTGAATCAGCAGCTTTGTTACAACCAAGGTGTATATTCCGCCTAAAGCGCCCATTAAGTTGATTACAGCATTCCCCTTAGACCGCAGGGCGGCAGGGGTGACATCGGGCATAAGGGCAACGGCAGGGGAGCGGTATATTCCCATGGAGAAAAGTGCCATGCCAAGGGTTATGAAAAACAGCCACAGCAATTGGGCATTTGCCGCATAGGGAATCAGCAGCATGAAAACCACAGCCAGCACCGTGCCCACAAGAATGAAGGGGGTGCGTTTTCCGAGCCTTGTGTTAACCTTGTCACTTAAGGCACCGAAGAGAGGCAAAAGGAACACAGCCAATATATTATCTATGGCCATTATAAAGCCGGAGAGGGTGTCACCTATGCCAAAATTGTATTTCAGGATAAGGGGAACCAAGTTGTCATACATCTGCCAAAAGGAGCAGATGGACAGGAAGGCAAAGCCAACTAAAATGGTCTGACGGTAGTTTAGTTTCATTCGTAGTCTCCTCGTATATTTTATTTTTATTTTATGAGAAGAAGCTGCTGGGGTCTTTGCTCAAAAACAGACGGTAACTGAAGAGAAAAAGTGTAGGATATGGTTTCTATAAAATATAGAACAATGGGGATTTCTTCGGTAGCATATTTTCAAACATGCCCTTATTCTAGCATAAGGTTTCCAAAAAAAGAAGTTTGTTATGACAAATTTTAGAATTTGTGTCTGTTTTGCTGCTTTAAAGCTGATATAAGCCAACAAAGGGTTTTGAATATTTCAATAATCCTTAATATAGCTGCTCATACTATAAGAAGCATCTTTTTAAAAAAAGTTTTTTATGAGCACCTAAGCTGACTGGGGGTTTAAAAAAGAAAAATCTGATTGCTATATTCATCAGATTCTGGTAAAATATAAAAAGTCGGTTATTGCAAATTTTCTTGCGGTAACCAATAAAAACAGTGCCCCGACCTTAGCAATAAAAAGTAAAAAAATACTTGCGGGGCAGCTTATAGGCGTGATCTAAAATAATTTAGAGCAGGAGGCAAAACAATGAGAAAAATTCTTGGTCTTGGCGAAGCGGTTGTTGATTTTATCAGATTGAGCGAGCCTGAAGGCGGCGTTGCCGAATATAAACTGTATTCCGGCGGAAGTGTGGCAAACTTCTGTGTGGCGGCCGCAAAAATGGGAGCAGATGTAACCTTTGCGGGAAAGCTGGGTGAGGACGATTTTTCAAGCCTTGTTCTCTCAGCTCTTGAGGAATACGGAGTTAATACCAAGGGTGCTGTTTTGTCAAAGAAGTACGGAACTCTCCTCTCCTTTGTCAAGGCAATCCCCGGCGGAAATAGAAGCTATAGCTTTGTAAACGGCCCCGGTGCCGATAAAATGCTTGAAAATCAAGAGTTTGACCGCAGCCTTCTAATAGAGGCGGATGTGCTTCATGTTTCGTCAATTATTATGGCGGGGGGAAAGCCCTCAAGTGCAACTCAGCTGGCCGTTTTGCGCGAGGCAAAAAACCTTGGCAAAACAGTCACCTATGACTTAAACTATCGTCCGGCCTTCTTTGAAAATGAGGAAGAAGCCCACAGGAGTATTTTACTTTCCGTTCCCTTTACCGATATAATAAAGGGCACAGAGGAAGAAATTCATATGCTATACGACCTTGACATGGACACTACGGCAGAGCGCCTGATTGCAGCCGGCATTTCCCTTGTTGTAGTTACAAGAGGGGCGAAGGGCAGCATACTCTATGGCAAGGACTACAAAATAGAATTAGACGCAGGAGATGCACAGCCTCTCGACACAACTGCCGCCGGAGACTGTTTCTTTGGAAGTCTTATTGCCTCCTTGATGGCTCAGGAAAAGCCCATGTCCCTAGACCGTGAGTCAGTTGAGAAGGCAGCTCTTATTGCAAGGGCCGCTGCCGCAATTTCCATAACCCGTCCGGGAGGAATGCAGTCCATGCCCTATTTGCGGGAAATCGAATAAAAACAGCTAAACACTGCATTAGGCAGAGGTATAAGAATTAAAAAACCCAAAAAGCAAAGTCCGCAAACCTTGTATTACCAATGGTTTGCGGACTTTTTTCACTTGGCAGCGGGAGAAGGATTCGAACCCTCACAAACAGAGTCAGAGTCTGCTGTGCTACCTTTACACAATCCCGCTATTTTCCCCAGTCTTTACAGACGCAAGGATTATTATACTTCATTTTGACAAAATGTCAATATGTTATCATATAAAAATCAAATAATCTGCGTTCCGGTATAAGAACGCAGATTATTTTTGCTGATTTAACAAGAGGCAGCTGCTATTTATCCAGATAGCTTACCACAAGCTCACGCAAAAGCTCGTCCCTGTCGAGACGGCAGATGAGACTGCGGGCATTGTTGTAGTTTGTTATATAAGTGGGGTCCTCAGAGAGGATATAGCCGACTATCTGGTTGACGGGATTATATCCCTTTACAACGAGAGAGTTATAGACGGAGGACAGGATTTCCTTGGTTTCCGTCTTGTTGTCAATAACATTGAATTTGCGTGTTGCATCCTCCATTTAAACAGCCCTCCTTTGGTCCATACCCTTATTATAGCAAATTTATTCCAAGAGTAAATAGATTGTATATTACCGTTCAGTTACATTTTAGCGCAAAAAGCCCTATCTTATTACAGCTCCGTGAATTTTTTCAAGATTTTCCAGTATCTTATCCATTATTTCATCAGCATGGTCATCGGTTAAGGTTTTGTCCTTTGCACGAATGCTGAGAGCAAAAGCCAGGCTGCGCTTGCCATCGGGTATGTTTTTTCCTGTGTATATATCGAACAGGCGGCAGCTTTCAAGGTAGTCCCCGCCGGCATCGTACATACACCGGGCTAAAGCTGCAACAGTTACATCCTCATCACACACTAGAGAAAGGTCACGGCTGACGGCAGGAAACTTTGGCAGAGGTATATAGCTGGGCTCGCCGGAAACGGCAGCCATCATTTCGGCCATATTAAGCTCTGCTGTGTAAACCGGCAGGGAAAAGCCGTAGCCTTCGCTTACGAGAGGGTGAACTTGTCCTAAAACTCCCAGAAACTTTTCCGAGCTGTATACGGCGGCGCAGCGGCCGGGGTGATAAGATGGATTGTCGCTTACAGCTTCAAAGCTTAAATTTTCTATGCGCAGAGCCGCAAACAGGGCTTCAATCTGACCTTTAAGCCGGAAAAAGTCTGAATCCCCCCCATAGGTTCCAAAGGTTAAAACAGCCCTTTCTTCGGAAAGCTCCGTTTCCTTTGAGGGAAGATATATGGTGGCAAGCTCAAAAAGCATAACGTCCATATTGCGCTTTGCGTAGTTTGTTCCCAAAACCTCAAGCATGGAGGGCAGGGAGGTTGTGCGCATAACGCCCGTGTCCTCACCTAGGGGGTTTTGTATTTCAAAGCCCCAGCGCAGGGGGCTATCCTCCGGCAGGCGGATTTTATCCCAGGCATATTTACTTCCGAAGGAATAGGTCATAACCTCGAAAAAGCCCATGCCGCGGCAAAGGGAATTTACGGAACGCTCAAAGTTTTGCACTGCATCATAGCCCCCTCGGGAGGCTTCGCCCCGAAAAGCTGTCGGCTCGATCTTATCATAACCATAAAACCTTGCAACTTCCTCGGCAATATCCGCATAATGCTCAATATCCGAGCGGAAGGAGGGGACATTTATCATATCTCCCTCAATGGTAAAGAATAATTTCTCTAATATTCTAACCATATCCTCACGGGAAATGTCTGTACCCAGAAGGGCGTTTATTTTCTCCGGCTCCAGCTTTAGGCTAAAGGGCTTAGGCTCGGCAGACATAACATCTATTGTGCCGCCCATAACTTCACCTGCTCCCAAAAGCTCTATAAGCTCGCAGGCACGCTCCACAGCAGGCAGAGTGTTCATCACATCAAGACCTTTTTCAAAGCGGCCTGAGGAATCCGTGCGCATACCGAGGGCTATGGAGGTTTTGCGTATGGATGTGCCGTTAAAGTTTGCTGATTCAAAAACAATGGTTTCGGTGGCACCTGTTATTTCGCTGTTTTCACCGCCCATAACCCCCGCAAGGCCAATGGGGCCTGTTTCGTCTGCTATAACAAGCATATCCGCAGTTATATTGCGTTTATTCCCGTCTAAGGTGGAAAGGGTTTCTCCAGTCCTTGCCCGACGCACTATTATCTTACCGCCTTTTACACTGGAATAATCAAAAGCGTGCATGGGCTGGCCATATTCCAGCATTACATAGTTTGTAATATCAACAATATTGTTTATGGGGCGAACGCCATTATCCCGAAGTCTCTGGCGAAGCCAACGGGGGGAGGGGGCAATTTTTATGTTTTTAACCATCTTTGCCGTATAGCGGGGGCAAAGGACAAAATCTTCAACCTCAACAGAAAGATGCTGGGAAATATCCCCGGTGCCGCCTTTAACATGAGGAGTGTGCAAGGAAAGCTCTGTGCCAAAAGTAGCGGCGCTTTCCCTTGCAAGGCCTATGACGGAAAAGCAGTCGGCACGGTTGTTTGTGATTTCAAACTCCACAACAGTATCGCCAAGTCCCAAGACCTTTTTTATATCGTCACCGGGGGAGCACTCCTCCTGCATGATGAAAATTCCGTCTTCAATGGCATAGGGAAAGTCGTGGGTTGTAAGGCCCAGCTCCTTAAGAGAGCAGAGCATACCCTCAGAGCTTACTCCCCGAAGCTCACCGGTTTTTATTTCTATACCTCCGGGCAGACAGGCACCGTCAACGGCTGTTGGAACCATGTCTCCGGCCTTTACATTCTGGGCCCCTGTAACTATGGTGATGGGAGAGCTTTTTCCCACATCCACAGTGCAAATCCACATATGGTCGCTGTTTTCGTGGCGGACAATATCTTTTACAAGACCTGCCACAACACCTTTTATTTCTTCTCCGACTATTTCAAAGCCCTCCACCTTTGAGCCGGACATGGTCATAGCGTCGCTATATTCCTTGTCAGAGGCGGAAATGTCCGTAAATTCGGACAGCCATTCACGTGATAAAAGCATATATTTTCAATCCTTTCAAAGTTCGTATAGAAAGCCTGTAATAGGCCTATATATTTGGGGCTTTGCTAAAACTGGTCGAGAAAGCGGACATCATTTTCAAAGATAAGTCTCAAGTCGGAAATGTTGAAGCGGCGCATTGTCATGCGCTCTAAGCCCATGCCGAAGGCAAAGCCTGAATATACCTCGCTGTCTATTCCGCAGACTTCAAGAACCTTTGGATGAACCATGCCGGCGCCTAAAAGCTCTATAAAGCCTTCGCCTTTGCAAACTCTGCAGCCCTTGCCCTTGCACTCGAAGCACTGGACGTCCACCTCGCAGGAAGGCTCTGTGAAGGGGAAGTGATGAGGGCGGAAACGGGTTACGGTGTCCTCGCCGTAAAGCTGCTTTATAATGGTGTTTAAAGTGCCTTTAAGGTCGCCCATTGTTATACCCTTATCCACCACCAGACCCTCTATTTGGTGAAACATAGGGCTGTGGGTTGCATCCACCTCGTCCTTGCGGTAAACCCTGCCCGGTGAGATTATGCGTATGGGGGGCTTTCTACTTTCCATAACACGAATTTGCACGGGAGAGGTCTGGGTGCGCAGAAGTATCCTATCGTCATCAGAAAAATAAAATGTATCCTGCCTGTCTCTGGCAGGGTGACCGGCAGAGTGGTTAAGCTTGTCGAAATTATATTCGGCATATTCAATTTCGGGGCCGGAGGCAATGGAAAAGCCCATGGAAACAAAAATTTCCTGTGCCTCATCCAAAACAGTGCTCAAAGGATGCTTTTTACCGACTTTTACGGGAATACCCGGAATGGTAACGTCGATTTTTTCCGAGACAAGGCGGCTTTCAAGCTGCTTTGTGTAAAGCTGCTCACGCTTTTCGTCCAAAGCCTCGGACAGCTGCTCACGGACATCATTTGCAAGCTGGCCGATTATGGGGCGCTCTTCAGCAGAGAGCTTTCCCATCTGCTTTAAAACTGCGGTAAGCTCGCCTTTTTTGCCAAGATATTTCACCCTGAGGCTTTCAAGAGCCTCCGGATTTGCCGCACTGCCAATGGCGGAAAGAGAACTGTCTTTCAAGTCCTGCAACAGTTTTTTCATGGTTTGTGACTCCTCATATATATAATAATTGCTAATATAAAAGTTTGCGGGAAAAAATCGTGAAAATAAAAAAAGCCCTCCGCCCAAAAAAGGGACGAAAGACAATACTTCCGCGGTACCACCCGATTTCGGCGCCGAAAGCGCCGCTCTTTTCCGCCTTTAACGGGGCGGGGACGCCGGAGATTAACCGGTTGCTCCGGGGCGAACCAAACAACAGCCACGCAAGGCGCTTTCAGCCGGCGGCAGCCTTTCTCTTTGGCGGGCAAGGTCGTTATTTTCCCCATCAACGCATTTTGCCAAAGGCCTTTTTGCGCAAAGCCGCATAAAACCTCTGGATAGATAAATATAAATTATCATAAGCTGTGAAATTAAGCAAGAATAAATTTGACTAATTTTTCTGTAGATACTATAATAACCTTAATATAGAGTGAATAAACGGGACGACAAAGTATCAAGTTAATAACAGGGAGGAAATGCCATGCAGCTAACCAGCTCTCAAAAAATGAGGGACGCGGACAACCGCAGTATCCACGTATCGGGCGTTCCGTCCACCCTGCTAATGACAAATGCCGCTGTTCACATTACCGATGCGGCCTTGCGTCTTATGGGTGTCAACAAAAATGCTGTCGCCATATGTGGAAGCGGAGATAACGGAGGCGACGGTATTGCCGCCGCCATAAACCTTATGCGCCGCGGAGTTCAGGTGCGCTGTCTCTTAGTTGGCAAAAGAGACAAAATGAGCACCGACTCTGTGGAAATGGAAAGAAGACTTAACGAAGTACATGGAATACTGGAGGACTTTGACCCTGAAAATGAAAGTCACAAACGCTCCATTGAAAATGCGGGAGTTATAATCGACGCGCTTTTTGGAATAGGCCTAAAGCGTGAGCTGCGGGGGAAAAACGCCGCCGTTGTGGAGCTTATAAACGCATCCCCTGCAAAGGTGGTTTCAGCAGACATCGCCAGCGGTGTCCATGCGGATACGGGGCGCATTATGGGCTCTGCCGTTAAAGCAGACATAACGGTTACATTTTCCATGGCCAAGCCCGGTCACTTTGTGGAGCCGGGCTGTGTATACTGCGGCGAGCTTAGGGTTTGTGATGTGGGCGCTCCGGCCGAGGCATTAAAGGGTGCTGGGGAAAACATTTTTGCTCTTTGCGCGGGAGAACTCTCCCTTCCAAAAAGACCCAGAATAAGCCATAAGGGAGACTATGGAAGACTTCTCATTGTCGGCGGCAGCGTGGGCTATTCCGGCGCTCCTGCCATGTGTGCTCAGTCAGCTTCAAGAAGCGGCACGGGAATGGTTTTTCTCGGTGTTCCAAAAACGATTTACAATATAACGGCAGCAAGACTGTGGGAGCCTATGCCTTTTCCCCTGTCTGATGACGAAAGCGGCAAGATAGACGCTGTTGCCCTGCCGCAAATACTGGACACCTTAAACACCTCGGATGTCTGCGTTATAGGCGGCGGGCTGGGCAGATCACAGGACCTTTCGTGGCTTGTTAGAACCCTTCTTAAAACCAGCACGAAGCCCCTTATTGTGGATGCCGACGGGCTTTATGCCCTTGGTGACGACCCTGAAACCATTAAAAGCGCAGGGCATATTCCGATTTTAACCCCTCATGAGGGGGAGTTTATACGCCTTGGGGGAAAGCTTACCGGAGACAGGATTGGGGATGCAAGAAGCTTTGCAAGCTCTCGAAACTGCATCTTGGTGCTTAAAGGCCACAGAACCATCTGCGCCTTCCCCGACGGTGACGCTTTCATAATAGCGGCAGGAAACCCGGGTATGGCAAAGGGCGGCAGCGGCGATGTGCTGGCAGGTATAATGGGCTCTATGGTGTGCCGTTTTCCTGAAAAGCACGCTGTTACAATGGCCTGCCTAATTCATGCCCTTGCCGGAGACCTATGTGCTCAGAGAAAGGGCGAATATGCAATGCTGCCCACAGATGTTATTGACGAACTACCCAATATTATGTTAAAAATGGAGAGAGGTAAATGAGGCAGGCACTTTTGCTTGCACTTACGATAAGCCTTTTGCTTACGGCTGGCTGCAAAAGCAACAGTCGGCAGGAGGAGAACTTTACCAACTGGAGAGAAGAATTTCTGCTTTCCGAGGAGCTTTCCATCACTGCCGTTGTTAAAGCCTCAAGTGATGACATAGTTTCAAGCTATAAACTGGTTTACGAAAAAAATGGAGACACAGAAAGTGTTGAAATTCTTGAGCCGGAGCTTATATCAAAGGTTAAAGCTTATATTAAAAACGGCGAGACGGAACTTTCTTACGACGGGGCCGTCCTTGAAACGGGAAGTCTTACCGCAGAGCAGCTCTCCCCAATGCGTGCCCTTCCGGTTTTCATGGAGTTTTTAGAGGACGGTTATTTAAAAGGTGCCTGGACAGAGAAAACAGATGGCGAAACCAGCCTTACGGCAGAGCTTTTGCTATCAGACGGAACCCGTATGCTTTTATGGATTAATGAAGGCAGCGGCCAGCTGCTGGCGGCCTCCATACACGGCGGGGAGCTGGCAGAGCTTATGATAAACTTTTAATCAAATAGTGCCGGCGCAGGTGAGGGCCTTTGCTTTTAAGCGGGACTTGCGCCGGCGCTGTACTTAAACAAAAAAAGATTGCACGGAGTTTTTCAGGCAGATAAATTGTGCTGTGTTGCAAATGCCATGCGGTCGGATAAGAGAGGTAAGAAAATGCTTGACATTCACAAAAGAACCTGGGCCGAGGTAGGCGTAAGCGCCATCAACTATAATTACGGCAGGATACGCAAATTGGTTTCGGATAACTGCAAGATTTGCGGTGTGGTAAAGGCGAATGCCTATGGTCACGGGCTTGTGGAGGTTTCTAAAATGCTTCAGGCTTACGGCTGCGATTATCTTGCTGTGGCCTGCCTTGATGAGGCAGAGCTTCTGCGGGAGAAGGGCATAAAGCTCCCCATACTTATTTTGGGGCACACTTTTCCGGATTTTATCGAAAGAGTTGTGGATTGTGACGCCATACAAAGTCTTTTCAGTCTGGAAACAGCTAAGGAATACTCAAATCTGCTGGAAAAGGCCGGAAAGAGCCTTAAGGTTCATGTGAAGCTTGAAACAGGCATGGGCAGACTGGGATTTGACGTGAAACACGGCGTGGATGATATTTGCCGTGCAATTTCTCTGCCGGCAATTCAGGCAGAGGGTGTGTTTACCCACTTTGCCGTTTCTGATGAGCCGGACGGCGGGGAATACACCAAAAAGCAGTTTGAAGGCTTTATGTCCGCCGTTTCCGAAATTGAGGAAAAAACGAAAAAACCCTTTGCAATAAAGCACTGCGCCAACAGCGGCGCCATACTGAACCATCCCGAAATGTGGCTGGACATGGTTCGCCCGGGAATCCTTCTTTACGGCTGCTACCCCAGGGAGAGATCCGAGGTGCTGCCCATTACCCATTCTATGGAGTTTAAAACACGGGTTTCACAGATTTTTGACCTTGAGCCGGGAGAAAGCATCAGCTATGGAAGAGATTTCATAGCGGATAAGAAGATGAAGGTGGCTGTTTTGCCCGTGGGCTATGGGGACGGACTGCGCAGGAGCCTTTCCGGTAAAATAGACGTTATTGTAAACGACAGACGCTGCCCCCAGATAGGCAGGATATGCATGGACTCATGCATGGTTGATGTTACAGACTGCGAAACGGTTGAAGTGGGCACTATTGCCGCTATTTTCGGCCATGAGCGCAGGACGGTTATAAAGGTTGAGGAGCTGGCAGAAAAAGCCGGAACTAACACCTATGAGATACTTTGCGGTATTTCCAGCCGTATTCCGAGACATTATTGCAAATAGAGAATTTTTGCTAATGCTTAATGTATAATTTTTATCCGCGGGTGAAACAATGATAGTGCGCTCCTACATATAATGTAGCGGGCAAACTATCATCGGAGTGTGAAACGCAGTGAGCACAGTTAAACGCGGAGACATCTATTACGCAGACCTAAGCCCCGTGGTCGGCAGTGAGCAAGGGGGTATGCGCCCTGTGCTTATAGTGCAAAACGACACGGGCAACAAGCACAGCCCAACAGTCATAGCGGCGGCCATTACCTCCCAACTGGGAAAGGCAAGACTGCCAACGCATATTGAGCTTTCCGGGCAAAGCTGCGGCTTAAGTCGTGACAGTGTGATTTTATTGGAGCAAATAAGAACCATAGACAAATCCCGCCTGCGAGAGCGGATGGGAACCTTAAGCGTACCACTGATGAACGAGGTTGATAATGCCATAGTTGTCAGCTTCGGTTTGGAAGGATAGGGCTAAAGCCGCACAGAAACTGCGGGCCGGCTCTTGCCGGCCCTCAGACTAAAGCAGCCGCAAAAGAGAGGTACATATGAAAAACAAAAAGATTGTGTTATTTATTGCCGCCGTTTTAATTTTGGCAGCCGGTATAGGTGTTGGCGCTTATGCCGCGTCAAATTACGGAACCAAGAACGACCCCCTAGTGGCAAAAAGCTATTTGGACAAAACCCTAACGCCCCAGCTGCAGGCAGAGTTTGAAGCAAAGCTTGACAGTGAGGTTAAAAAGCTTGAAGATGAAATCACAGGGCTTGACACTGCAAACTTTAAGGTCATAGGCCTTAAATCGGGGCAAAGTCTTGTGGCAAGCTCCGGCTGCGAGATAATTTTGCGCTCCGGCTCGGCACAGACTCTGGGTGAAGGCGGACTTAGCGATGTGACAGCGGGCGCTTCTCTGTCAGCAGGGCAGGCAATATCCAAAGACCACCTGCTTATGGCGGCAACCGGCGGCGACGGGATTTATGCCACA
>CAZTXG010000017.1:0-36101 GCA_964617335.1 uncultured Oscillospiraceae bacterium | reverse complement strand
ATCCAAAGACCACCTGCTTATGGCGGCAACCGGCGGCGACGGGATTTATGCCACAGCTGAGGCCACAGTTTTAGTAAGAGGCAGCTATAAGATTTCCTAAGCTTAGATATGAAAAAAGGAGTCTTTCATTTTTTGAAAGACTCCTTTTTATATGCTAGGGCGTGTTGACACTATCCGAAATAAACAGATTTTGAGTGGATTTTGTGTCAGGCAAGGCAAATTTTCGCAGACATACTTCCGTATTTCAAGAAAATTCAACACAGCATGATGCAAAATGCGCCAAAAGATGGACGTTAAGCGCTTGTGTCAACACGCCCTAGGGACGGGAAGAAAACTTTTGCCTTAGCTGCTGAAGCTTTTGCTGGTCGGCAGGTGTAACGGGATACCAGCCGTTTGTGTTCATGTCGGTGAAAATGTCCGCCTGAATACGATGCTCGTCATCCAGAATGTTTAAAAAAGCACTGCGAAGCTGCTCATTGGCGCACTCGCCGGCAAAGGTGTTATAGTTTGCGGTCAGAAACTTCTGGCTTGAAAGGCAGTCTTGAAGAATTTCCTTTTCACCCATAATCTGGGCGCATTGTCTTGGGTCCATTATTTTGTATCCCCCTTACTGTAAAAATGAAACAAGCGTATTGTAATGGGCACGGTGCTTGTTGGCGAAGTTATTAAGGTCCTGCTGTATTTTTTTATCACTGCAAAGACAGGCCATAGCCTCAAACTTTTTTACAAGCATTTCTTCAGAGCCAATCTGCTCCTCAAGGGCCGTAAGCTCTTTGGATGTGAGATTTGCCACGGTGTTTCCTCCTTTTATGCATCATATGAAACAGGCAAATTTTTGCCGTCGTGATATTAGGGTGTGTTGACATTACCGTTCAACGCCCATCTTTTGACGAATTTCCCGCCATGCTGCGTTAAAAATTCTTGCAGTGGACGAACCACAACTGCAAATTTTTGCCTTGCCTTGCGAAAAATCCCCTTCAAAATCTGAGCATCTCAGATAGTGTCAACACACCCTAGTATCCCACTTTAAAAAAAGAATATTCGGAGTGCCTTTAAAAAGAGGCCCTCCGAATTTTTATTTAAAAATAAACCACAGATTTCAAACTCTGTATACATAATAGCTAAAGCCGTAAATGTCCTTTTTTTCAATAAAATCCATAAAGTCGGTTTCCGGTAAAAGGGATGCGGCATCCGAAGGGATTGCCAGAAGAACTCCGTCTTCACCTTGGCCAATCATGGCTCCGTGTATAGAGCTTGTGATGCTTTTTGCCTCAAGACCTTTAAAAAGTGAGCAAGGACAGGCACAGGGGGTCCATTCACAATTTGGCCTTTGTGGGGAAGAAGTATCGTCAGGCGGGGGTTTATCTTCATTAGGTGGTAAATCATCTTCGGTAATAGCGCAAGTTTCTTCAGCAGGTGGGGAAGAGGCGCTAGGTTCGCTGACTGGGACAGCTTCTGCCTGTTTTGCCGCTTCGGAAGTTTCCGGCAGCATTTCCAGAGCCTCACCACGGCGGCCGGCATAGCTTATGGTTTTTGGAAAGGCCTTTAAAGCCGAGCGGCTAAACTTTTTTACCAGAACCATCTCATCACCGCTAGGCTCCATAAGTCCCAGATAGCCCTCCTGCCCCTCGCCGTAGACAGAAATGCGCAAAAGCTCATCGCACATTTTGTTTTTTCCTTCAAAGCTCCAGAAAAGCCCCTCACGGCTGACCTTTATTTCGCCGGTTTTTTCACCGTCTAAAATTATGGGATATGTACCAGTTAAATTAAGCTCCATAATACCTCCAAGCACTTTTGGGTTTTTCTTTATTAAATTATATGAGCGCCAAAAACTAATATGAGTGCATGGGCGATTAATTAAGCAAAAAAGCGTCTTTGTTTTTTTCGGGTTTAATGATAAAATGAAAGTTAGCATACAAAAGGGGAAACAAAAAAACAGCTTTAAGCAAGACCTTGACAAATCCCTATTCCGTATAGGAAATTGCAGGATTTAAAAAGTTTTTTTGCACAAAAGGAAAGGAATGTTCTTTTTTATGAACACAACAGAGCTTATAGTTAAAAAAAGAGACGGCGGCAGCCTTAGCTCCGAGGAAATAAGCTATCTTATAAAGGGCTATGTGGATGAAAGCATACCGGATTATCAAATGTCAGCCCTTCTTATGGCCGTGTATTTTAAGGGCATGACCGAGGGGGAAACTCTTGCCTTAACAGAGGAAATGATAAAAAGCGGGGATGTTTTAGACCTTAGGGCCATTGAGGGCATAAAGGCAGACAAGCATTCCACCGGCGGCGTAGGGGATAAAACCTCCCTTGTAATCTGCCCCATGCTCTCTGCCTTGGGTATAAAAATGGCAAAGATGTCCGGCAGGGGCTTAGGGCACACCGGCGGCACTATAGACAAGCTGGAGAGCTTCCCGGGGCTTAAAACAGACATAGACGGGGAAAGTTTTATAAAACAGGCAAATGATGTTGGCTTTGTAATAGCGGGACAAACAGCAAAGCTTGTTCCAGCCGACAAAAAGCTTTATGCCCTGCGAGATGTGACGGCAACCGTGGACATTATGCCTCTTATAGTCAGCAGCATTATGAGCAAAAAGCTGGCCTCTGGGGCGGATATAATAGTGCTGGACGTTAAAACCGGCAGCGGCGCTTTCATGAAAAAGCAGGAGGATTCCTTCGAGCTTGCCAGACAGATGGTGAAATTGGGGCAAAACGCAGGGCGAAAAACTGTTGCCGTGGTTTCGGACATGGATGAGCCTTTGGGTTATGCCGTGGGCAATGCCCTTGAGGTGAAAGAGGCAATAGAGGTTTTAAACGGTGGGGGTGAGGAAGGCTTAAGAAAGCTTTGCCTTATCCTTGGCTCCTGCGCCGTTTTGGAGGCAGGGCTTGCAAAAACTGAAGCTGAGGCCTTGCAAATGCTGGAAAGGACCATAGACGACGGCTCGGCTCTAGCTAAGCTTGCCCAGTTTGTGAAAGCTCAGGGCGGTGACGAAAAAGCCGTTTATGACCCCTCTCTTTTACCAAAGGCGCCCATTGTTCAAAAGCTTAATTCACCCTTTGAGGGCTATGTGCAAAAGCTTGATGCCGACGGCATTGGCAGGGCCTGCATAGGTCTTGGCGCCGGAAGGCAGACGAAAGACAGCGCAATTGACCTTTCCGTTGGGGTGGTGCTGCATAAAAAGCTTGGGGATTATGTGAGTAAAAACGACTGCCTGGCAGAAATTCACGCTTCCAGCGAAGAAAAGGCTGAGCAAGGGAAAAAACAGGCTTTAGACTGCTTTAGGTTTTCGGGAAAACAGCCGGAGCCTAGAGAGATAATAAAGGGAATAGTGAGATAAAAAACCAAACTGCCGGAGAGAAAAAGAGCTTTTTTCCGGCAGTTAAATTATTATGTGAAGGAAAATATACAATATGACAAAGGAAGGACTATTAATTAGATAATAAATTAGCGTATTAAAGTATTGACCTTATTAAGACAGGGGAGTATACTTTTATTATAGGAAATTAAAGTTGGAAGGGGGCGTATCTTCTGTGAACATTAAAAGCTCGGAGCTATGCCGTGAAGAGCGGGCAATTTTTGAATTGCGGGGCATTTATGAGCAGTACGGATACGAAAAGTACAAAATAAGCAAATTTGAGGAATACGCCTTATACCTTGAAAATAAAAGCTTTCTTCCAAGCCCTGAGGTCATAACTTTCACAGACAAAAACGGAAGACTTCTGGCCTTAAAGCCTGACGTAACCCTTTCAATTGCTAAAAATGCCAGAAATGGGTCAGGAGAGCCGGAAAAACTTTATTACAACGAAAATGTCTTCCGTATGCCAAGGGCTTCGGGGGAATTTCGTGAGATAATGCAGCTTGGTCTTGAATACATAGGCGAGGTTGATTTATACGCCGAGTGCGAGGTTTTGTCTCTCGCTGCAAAAAGCTTGGAGGCCCTGTCGGAAAAGTGCGTTCTTGTGGTTTCTCACATGGGCTTTGTGGCAGGGCTGTTAGGTGAATGCGGGCTTACAAACTTGCAAAAGGAAAAAATCCTCTCATGCATAGGTTCAAAAAACTCCCACGAAACTGAAAGACTTTGCCATAGCTTCGGTTTGGAGCGGGATTTATGCCAGGCAGTTTCCGCTGTCTGCTCCCTCCATGGCAGTTTTGAGGAAACAATCAAAAAGGCCGGACTATACGTTAAAAACGAGAAGATGCAGGATTCCCTATCGCTTTTGAATAATATTTGGCAGGTTCTCAAAGAGGATTTTAACTGCCTGCTTCTGGATTTTTCCGTCATAAACGATTTGAGCTATTATAACGGACTGATTTTTCAGGGCTTCATAGACGGAGTTCCCGGAACAGTTTTGTCCGGCGGACGCTATGACGAGCTTATGCGCCGCCTTGGAAAAGACTCTCAGGCCATTGGCTTTGCAGTTTACACAGACCAGCTTGAAAATATGGAAAGGCAAAGGGGAGATTATGACTTGGACGTTCTTCTCCTTTACGACGATAAGGCAGAGGCTGAAAAACTCTCCGCCGCAGTACGAATGCTTACGTCAAACGGCCAAAGGGTTCGTGCCCAAAAGGTGAAAAGCGACAGACTTAGCTATAAGCAGCTTTTAAGGCTTGGCGAAGGGGGGCTTGAAATTCTTGAAACCAATGCTTAGTATTGCCCTCCCCAAAGGAAGGCTTGGGGAAAGTGTTTATAAAATATTTGAGAATATTGGCCTTGCCTGTCCGGAAATTTTAGAAAACAGCCGCAAGCTTATTTTTGAAAACGAGGAAAACGCCGTGCGCTATTTTTGGGCAAAACCCTCGGATGTTGCCATATATGTGGAACATGGGGCGGCAGACATTGGCATAGTTGGCTTAGATATTTTGCTGGAGCAGAAGCCGGATGTTTTTGAGCTTTTGGATTTGGAGCTTGGAAAGTGCCGCATAGCTGTGGCAGGGGAAAAAGATGCTTTAAAAGGCGCTGATAGAAAGCTTCGTGTGGCAACAAAATACCCCGCCATTGCTTCGGGATATTACGCTGAAAAAAGCCGAGAAATTGAAATAATAAAGCTAAACGGTTCTATAGAGCTTGCTCCCATAATCGGCCTTTCCGATGTGATTGTAGACATAGTTGAAACGGGCAAAACTTTAAAGGAAAATAACCTTTTTGTCCTTGAGGAAATTTGCGATATAAGCGCAAGGCTTATAGCCAACAAATCGTCTTTCAGATTTAAAACCGAGGCAATTGAAAAGCTCTGTGAAAACCTGCGCTCCAGAAACTCCGTTGAAGAAAAGGAGGAAACCCAATGATAAGGATATTAGATGCAAGTAAAATATCTGAGGAGGATATACTTTCACGGGATGCCTCAATGCCGGATGTGTCCCTTGCTGTTTCAAAGCTTATACTTCAGGTGCGTGAGCAGGGGGATAAGGCACTTTTTGATTTGACAAAAGTCTACGATAAAGTGAAGCTCACAGAGCTTGAAGTGTCACAGGAAGAGCGGCAAAAGGCTTTAAAAAAAGCTGATCCCAAGCTTATGGAAATCCTTAAAGAGGCTGCGGAAAATATTAAGTTTTACCACAGCCGTCAAATAAAAAGCGGCTATGAGATTCGGGAGAAAAAAGGGGTAATTTTAGGGCAAAGGATAAGAGCTTTGGAAAAGGTGGGGCTTTATGTTCCCGGTGGCACTGCAAGCTACCCCTCAACGGTTTTAATGAACTGTATTCCTGCAAAACTTGCCGGAGTAAGTGAGATTATAATGACCACTCCGCCTGATGAAAATGGAAGCATAAGCCCTGATATAATTGCCGCGGCGGAGATAGCAGGGGTTGACCGCATCATAAAATGCGGCGGCGCCCAGGCCGTTGCCGCCTTGGCCTACGGCACGGAAAGTGTTCCGAGAGTTGATAAAATTGTTGGGCCGGGAAATGCCTATGTGGCGGAGGCTAAAAGGCAGGTTTTCGGTCAGGTGGATATAGACATGATTGCAGGACCAAGCGAGATACTTATTATCGCTGATGAAGAAAGCTCTCCAAGACTTTTGGCGGCGGATATGCTGTCTCAGGCAGAGCATGATAAGCTTTCCACCGCTGTTCTTATCTGCACAAGTGAAAGCCTTGCGGAAGAAGTGAGAAATGAAATTTCCCGTCAGCTGGAAAGCCTGCCGCGCAGGGAAATTGCCACGGAGTCCATTAGGAATAACGGTAAAATCATACTTGCGGAAAGCATAGAGCAGGCTATTGAAATTTCAAACAGCATCGCTCCGGAGCATCTTGAATTATGTGTGGATAAGCCCTTTGATTATCTTGATGAGATAACAAATGCCGGCTCAATCTTCTTAGGGAAGAATTGCCCCGAGCCTTTGGGGGATTATTTTGCAGGGACAAACCACACCTTGCCCACAGGGGGAACGGCAAGATTTTCAAGCCCCCTTTCAGTGGACGACTTTTTAAAGAAATCCTCTTACATTTATTATACAGAAGAAGCACTAAACGATGTATGCGACAAAATTGCGTATTTTGCGGAAAAAGAGGGTCTCTCTGCCCACGCAAGAAGCGCCGTAAGCCGCAAAAACAGAATGAACGAGAGTGAAAAATGAGCAGATTTTTAAGCGAGAGGTTTTGCGAGCTTTGCGCCTATGTCCCCGGGGAACAGCCGAAGGATATGGAGTATATAAAACTTAACACAAACGAGTCGCCTTACCCCCCTGCTCCGGAGGTTATGAGGGCTATAGACGAAAAGCTATTGGGTAATCTTCGGCTGTATTCCGACCCTGGATGTAAAAGGCTCAGGGAGGCAATCGCAAGGGGAAATAAGCTTAGTTTAGAAAATGTTTTTCTTGGAAACGGCTCTGACGAGGTACTGTCTTTCATCTTTATGGCATTTTGTGACAGAGGGGCTAAGGTATCCTATCCGGATATAAGCTATGGCTTTTATTCCGTATATTCCGAGCTTTACGGTCTTAGAAAAAACGAGGTTCCTCTTAAAGAAAACTTTAGCATAGACCCCTGTGGCTATATGAATATAAACAGCACCATAATCATAGCAAACCCAAACGCTCCCACCGGACTTTGTCTTTGTCTTGATGACATTGAAATGATTGCAAAGTCTAACCCTGATAATGTTGTGGCAATAGACGAAGCCTATGTGGACTTCGGAGGGGAAAGCGCGGCGGAGCTTACAAAAAAATACGACAACCTGCTTGTTGTCCAGACCTTTTCAAAGTCCCGCTCGCTGGCAGGGGCAAGGCTTGGCTTTGCCATAGGAAACGAAAAGCTTATAGCAGATTTGGAAAAGCTTAGATATTCCACAAACCCTTTTAATGTAAACAGTCTTAGCCTTGTCCTGGGCATAGCAGCCTTGGAGGGAAGGGAATATTACGATAATAGGATACAAAATATTATCCAAACAAGAGGACAATCGGCGCAGCAAATGAAAAACTTAGGTTTTGAACTTACGAACAGCTGCGGAAACTTTTTGTTTGCAAGGCATCCAAAACTTGACGGAGAAGAGCTTTATACAGAGCTTCGCAGCCGTGGAATTCTTGTGCGCCACTTTAAAAAGCCCAGAATTAATAACTATGTACGCATAACAATCGGAACAGACCGGCAGATGGAAACCATGATTTATGCCTTAAAGGAGATGCTATCCACATGAGAAGCTTTGACGTAAAAAGAAAAACAACAGAGACGGATATAAGCCTTTTCCTGAATCTTGACGGGGGGAAAGTCAGCATAAAAACCGGCTGCGGATTCCTTGACCATATGCTTACATTGTTTGCCAGCCACGGAGGCTTCGGCTTAGAGATAGGCTGCGTGGGGGATAGGCAGGTGGACTATCACCACACGGCGGAGGATGTGGGGATTTGTCTTGGTGAGGCACTTTCCGCCGCTTTGGGGGATAAAGGCGGAATTATCCGATACGGAGATATTATCCTTCCCATGGATGAGGCTTTAATCCTGTGCGCCATTGATATTTCCGGCAGAACCCACCTTTCTTATGAGCTTTCTCCCCCTACGGAGAAGGTTGGGGATTTTGATACGGAGCTTATTAAAGAGTTTTTCTTAGGCCTTGTCCGCAAGGCGGAAATAACTCTGCATCTGCGCCAGCTTGCAGGGGAAAACTCCCACCACATATTGGAGGGAGCCTTCAAGGCCTTTGGACGTGTCCTTTCCAAAAGCTGCGCCATTGATCCCTGTCTTGAGGGAAGGCCCCCGTCTACAAAGGGTATGCTTTAAGAGCCTAAATTGGGGCAGGATTTAGAAGATTATAGTCATATTTGAAATTTTATTTGGAGGAACCATATGCAAATTTATCCGGCCATTGACCTGCTTTCCGGAAAGGCTGTGCGGCTTTTGCGGGGGGATTACGAAAAAGTCACGGTTTACAGCGAGAACCCCTCGGAGCTTGCACAAAGCTTTAAAGCCTTGGGGGCAAGTCAATTGCATTTGGTGGATTTAGACGGGGCCAAAAGCGGCAGTTTAGAAAATTTTTCCCTTATCACCGAGATAGCGGAAAAAAGCTCTCTTTTTGTCCAGGTGGGCGGTGGGATAAGGGATATGCAGGCTGTGGATAGATATTTATCCCTTGGAGTTGACAGGGTGATTTTGGGAACGGCGGCAGTTACAGACCCTGAATTTTTACAGCTTGCCCTTTCTAAATACGGCGATAAAATTGCCGTTGGCATGGACATAAAAGACGGTTTTGTTGCTACCCACGGCTGGACAAAAACAAGCGGCGAGGCTTATTTTGATTTTTGCGAAAGGCTTCAGGACTTGGGACTAAAAACTCTTATTTGCACGGACATTTCCAAAGACGGAGCTATGGAAGGGACAAATGTGGAACTTTACAGGGAGCTTTCCCAGAGGTTTTCCATGGATATAATCGCCTCGGGAGGGGTGACGGAAATGGAAGATTTGCGGCTTTTATCCGAAACCGGAGTTTCGGGGGCTATTTTGGGAAAAAGCCTTTACACAGGCAGCATTTCTTTAAAAAAAGCTGTGGATACTTATGAAAGGTCTTGAAAAACTATGAGTATAAAAAGAATAATACCCTGCTTAGACGTTCGTGACGGCAAGGTTGTTAAAGGCGTGAACTTTCAGGGAGTAAAAGAAATTGCCTCCCCTGTGGAGCTTTCTAGGCTTTACAGCGACAATGGGGCGGACGAATTGGTGTTTTACGATATTACGGCCTCCGTTGAGGGCAGGGGACTTTTCTTAGAGGTTTTAAAAGAGCTTATCTGTCAAATTTCCGTTCCCCTAACAGTGGGCGGGGGCATAAGCAGCCTTGAGGATATTGACAGGGTTTTAAAATGCGGCGCCAGTAAAGTCAGCATTAATTCCGGCGCCATCCGTGACCCTGAACTTATAAAAAAGGCGGCAGAGCGCTATGGCAGCCAATGTGTTGTGCTGTCGGCCGACATTAAAAAGGTTGACGGCCGCTATATGCTTTTTACCCGAGGGGGACAGGAGAACACAGGCATAGATGCTCTTGAATGGGTTTCTAGGGCCGCTGAAAACGGGGCGGGGGAAATCGTTGTAAACAGTATAGACACCGACGGGGTGAAAGGCGGCTTTGACCTTGAAATGCTCTCTGCTGTCTGCGATGCTGTTTCTGTTCCTGTTATTGCCTCGGGCGGCGCCGGAAGTATTGAAGATTTTACAGAGCTTTTTAAAAAAGTTCCAGCAGTAGACGCCGGTCTTGCCGCCTCTGTTTTTCACTTTGGGGAGGTTAGCATACCGGAGCTTAAAAAAGAGCTTTCCAAAAACGGCATAGAAGTGAGACTTTAGCGGGAGGAAATGAGGAGAATATGCTTAATATAAACGAAATTAAGTTTGATGATAGGGGGCTTATCCCTGCTGTTGTTACGGATTTTTTCAGCAAAAAGGTTTTGACTCTTGCCTATATGAATCGTGAAAGCCTTGAAATTTCCATGGCTGAAAAACGCTGCTGTTTCTGGTCACGTTCCCGTGGGGAGCTTTGGCGCAAAGGGGAAACCAGCGGCAACTTTCAGGAGATAGTCGATATAAGGGCAGACTGCGATAGAGATGCCCTGCTTGTAAGGGTTAAAAAAGCGGGTCCTGCCTGTCATTTAGGCGGCGACAGCTGCTTTGAGGATCTAGTTTTTGAAAGCGGGGAGACTGAGGAATTTTCCCTCGATGCCTTGTATGAGCTTATTAAGGGAAGAAAAAATCAGGGCAAAGAGGGGAGCTATACAAGCTACCTATTTGAAAAGGGCATAGACAAAATCCTCAAAAAGGTTGGCGAGGAAAGCACAGAGGTTATAATCGCCGCTAAGGACAGAGATAAGACTCAAACGATTTATGAAATTTCCGACCTTATATACCATGTTATGGTTATGATGGCAGAGCTTGATATAAATAATGAGGATATATTAAAGGAGATTTCTTCCCGCAGCATCATAGATAAAAAGGTGAAGCAGGAAAAGATGACCTAAGCATTTTCTATCTTTAAAAAATTTCATAATAGCCCCCTTTGTCAGATGGGTGATATAATAAGCGGAAAATACTTATTATACTGCTAATATCAAAAGCCCTCGTGGTTTTTGAAATGCCGCCGACAAGGGGGCTGTTATCCTGCTGACAGCGAAAAGCGAGGACACAGACAAAATTTTGGGCCTTAACGTTGGGGCGGATGACCATAGCCCAAAGCCTAACGGAGCTGCAGGGTGCAAGCCTGTCTCTTTTTGTAGACGGTGACCTTTTCAGGGTGGGGCTAGACTTTACGGCAATAGGCTGATTTTAAAAAACGAAATATAAGAACACCCCAAACATGAAAAGGAAGGTTTCCTTCAGGTTTGGGATGTTTTATTATATATTTATAGTAAAGGCGCAAAACTTAGTTTTGTTTGTAACTGCTTAAAAAGTCGCCAAGCTTTTGGATGGACTCCACCAAAATCTCCTTTTCCGGCAGATAAACTATGCGGAAATGGTCAGGCTCGTTCCAGTGGAAGCCGCCGCCGTGGACTAAAAGCACCTGCTTTTCCCGCAGGAAGTCCAGAACAAACTGCTCGTCGTTAGTGATGTTAAAGCGCTTTATATCAAGTCTTGGGAAAACATAAAAGGCGGCCTTGGGACGGGTATAACTAAGCCCCTCTATTTTATCCATGGCCTCACAGACAGCCTTTCGCTGTTCGTAAATACGGCCCCCGGGTAAAAGCAGACTTTCCACAGCGTCTATTTCTTTAAGGGCGGGGGCAACAGCAAATTGCGCGGGAACGTTGGAGCAAAGGCGCATGGAGGAGAGCATATTAAGCCCCTCGATATAGCTTTTTGCCCGTTTTTTATCACCGGAAAGGGTCATCCAGCCTATGCGATAGCCGGCTATAAGATGGGACTTTGAAAGGCCGTTTAAGGTGACGGTAAATAGATCAGGTGCCAGGGCCGCAATGGAGCTGTGGCGGCTTCCGTCCATTAAAAGTCTGTCATAAACCTCGTCGGCAAAAATGATAAGCTCGTTTTCTCTGGCTATTTGGGCAATCTGCAAAAGAATATCATCAGGGTATAGGGCACCTGTGGGGTTATTGGGGTTAATTATAACTATTGCACGAGTATAGGGGGTGATTTTCTTTTTTATATCCTCAATATCCGGCATCCAGTCACTTTTCTCGTCACAGAGATAATGCACAGCCTTGCCGCCGGACAAGGTTGCCGCCGCTGTCCAAAGAGGATAGTCCGGAGCGGGGATGAGAATTTCGTCTCCGCTGTCTAAAAGGGCCTGCATACAAAGGCTTATAAGCTCCGACAGACCGTTTCCAGTGTAGACATCCTCAACGCCAACGCCCTCAAGGCCTTTTTTCTTTGCATAGTCGGCTATGGCCTGCCTTGCCTCCAAAATACCTTTGGAGGTGGAATAGCCCTCTGCCGTCTTAAGCTTTCTTCTCATTTCCTCCCCGATGCAGGCTGGAGCCTCAAAACCAAAGGCGCCGGGGTTTCCGATGTTCAGCTTTAGAATTTTGGCTCCGGCGGCCTCAAGAGCCATGGCCTCATCCAAAACGGGGCCACGCACATCATAGGCTACATTATCGAGCTTTCTTGACTTTAAAAACTCCTTCATCTTCTTTTCCTCCCGGCGCAATGCGCAAAATTACTTTTATATTAATTGTATACAACGAGTATGTGCAAAAAATAAAGCCCTAAGCATATAAAAATGCTTAGGGCGAACTTTTTAAGGTCCGTGTTACCACCTAAATTCGGGAAAACTCCCGCTCTCTGCCGGCAAAAACTTTACCGCGCCCTCTGTAACGGGAGGGCACCCGTTAGAGCGTACTTGCCAGAAGGCTTTCCGTCCACAGCTCAAAGGGGGCTTCGGCGCTTTGTTCATAGAGCCTTCCAGCAAAACGGCTCCTCTCTGTAAATCCCTTGGCGCTTACTAGTCCTTGTCACAGCTTTTATCATATTAAAAACATTATATGCACGAATAAAGCCCCTTGTCAACAAAAAAATTCAGCGGTGTAATTTAAAGCCTATGAAAATTCAAAGGAACTTTGCCATATCAGACACTAAAATTTGACGAAGGCAGTTTTTATTAGCCACCCGCAGCTTTGAGCGAAAGGAAAAAAACTCCCCTATCACTGAGCCTCTGGCAGCTTTGAAACCTCAACCCAATCTATGGCGCCGGAGAACTTGAAAAGCTCCTCGGGGCTTACTTCCACAGCGCTGTTCGCGCTGCCAACAGCGGGAAAAACTGTGTCAAAGCGAAGCACCGAGCGATCGATATACACAGGCACTCCCGAATTTATGCCAAAGGGGCAAACTCCGCCCACGGCGTAGCCGACTAAGTCCAAAACCTCCTCGGCAGGGAGCATTTTCGGTTTTATGCCAAATTTATCTTTAAACTTTCTGTTATCTATCCGAGCGTCGCCGGCTGCAACTACGAGAACGCAGCCCTCACCCGTTTTGAAAGACAGGGTTTTTGCAATGCGCTCACCAGAAACTCCCAAGGCAGCGGCGGCAAGCTCCACCGTTGCGCTGGAAACGTCAAACTCCCGCACTCTGTCTTCTATTCCGCATTCTTTTAAATAAGCTCTTGCTTTTTCAATGGACATAATTTTTTCTCCCGTAACAATTTAGCACGGCAAAGCGTGCAAGATAATGATAGCACGATGTTTTAGAAAATGCAAGTATTCACTATATCCACCAAAGGCTGCATAAACTGTAGATAAATCTAAATAATATTCAGAAAAATATAAATAATATTACATTTTACATCTTGCAATAATAAGTTTAGAGTGCTATAATCCTCTCATAGAAAACATCGGAGGGAATAAAAATGAGTGAAATAAAAAAATGCGTCCTTGCCTATTCCGGCGGACTTGACACATCAATTATCATTCCATGGCTTAAGGAAAACTATGGCTGTGAGGTTATAGCCGTTTCGGGAAATGTGGGTCAGGCAGACGAGCTTGAGGGCTTGGAGGAAAAGGCGAAGAAAACCGGAGCCGACAAGCTTTATATTTTGGACCTTGTGGATGATTATGCAGAAAACTATATAATCCCCGCCATGAAAGCGGGAGCAAAATACGAAACCTATCTTTTAGGCACTGCCACGGCAAGACCCTGCATAGCCAAGGGTCTTGTGGACATCGCCATAAAAGAGGGGGCCGATGCCATCTGCCACGGCTGCACGGGAAAGGGCAACGACCAGGTGCGCTTTGAGCTTACTATAAAGGCCTTAGCTCCCCAGATGAAGATTATTGCCCCTTGGAGAGAGTGGGACATAAAAAGCCGTGAGGAAGAAATTGAATATGCTGAGGCCCGCAACATCCCTCTTAAAATAAATCGTGAGACAAGCTATTCAAAGGATAAGAATATCTGGCATTTAAGCCATGAGGGTCTTGACCTTGAAGATCCGGCTAACGAACCGACATATAATAAAGAGGGCTTTTTGGAAATGGGCGTTTCACCGGAGCAGGCTCCCGACAAGCCCAGCTATGTGGAAATCGAGTTTGAAAAAGGCATACCCCTTGCTGTTGACGGGGTTAAAATGAAGGCTGCCGATATTATCTGGAAGCTAAACGAAATTGGCGGGGCAAACGGCATAGGTATAATCGACATTGTTGAAAACCGCCTTGTGGGCATGAAATGCCGCGGGGTTTACGAAACTCCCGGAGGAACAATTCTTTACTATGCCCATCAGGTGCTGGAAACTCTTTGCCTTGACAAGCAGACAGCTCACCTTAAAGACCAGCTTTCCATTACCTATGGCGAGCTTGTTTATAACGGCCAGTGGTTCACACCTTTAAGAAAGGCTTTAGATGCCTTTGTGGACGTAACCCAAGAAAAGGTAAGCGGTAAGGTGAAGCTTAAACTTTACAAGGGCAATATGATAAATTCATCAGTCACCTCCCCCTATTCCCTTTACAGCGAAAACATCGCCACCTTCGGGGAAAGTGATTATAATCAGAAAGATGCAGAAGGCTTTATAAACCTTTTCGGACTTCCCATAAAGGTTCAGGCCATGCTGGAGCAAGGACTTTTAAATTAGTAATAAGGGTAACTTATACCTCCAAAGATATGTTGCGGGAAAGCCGCCGGGTTATTTTACTCGGCGGCTTTTTCGTTTTCCTATGTTTGGATGGCATTTAAAGGGGGCAGAGCCTTCTTATTCACAGATTAAGAGATATTGTATATTCCCGCCTTATGTGTTAAAGTATCAGCCGGCGGTATTATTCGCCCCAGCCCTCGAAAAAGAGAAAAAGCAAGCCTTAAGGAGAGAAAATGCAAAAGTCTGAAAACACCTTTTTGGAAGGTAAAATATTCCCGCCCCTTGTAAAGTTTGCCATACCCCTTCTGCTTTCAATTTTATTGCAGGCCTTGTATGGGGCTGTGGATTTGATAATAGTCGGAAAATTCGGCACCACCTCCAGCGTTTCGGCAGTGTCTAACGGCAGCCAGATAATGCACGCTGTGACCAGCACAATAATCGGTCTTGCCATCGGCGTAACAGTTCTTATCGGCCGATATGTCGGCTCAAAAGATGACGAGAAAGCCGCCGCCACCGTTGGGGCCATGGTTCGGGTTTTTTCTGTAATTGCTGTAATCCTGACAGTTATATTAATGCTCTTAACCCAGCAGATAGCCCTTGTTATGAGGGTGCCTGAAGAGGCCATGGAAAAAACCGTCGCCTATTTGCGTATATGCTCTGCCGGCACGGTTTTCATAGTCGCCTTCAATGCCATAAGCGGACTTTTCAGAGGTCTTGGCAACTCAAAATCCCCCCTGCTTTTCATAACGGTGGCCTGCGGCATAAACATTGTATTAGATCTTGTCCTTGTAGGAATTTTCAAAATGGACGCTGCCGGCGCCGCCATAGCAACAGTTTTTTCCCAGGCGGGAAGCGTTGCTTTTTCCCTGTGGAAAATCAAAAAAGACGGTCTGCCCTTTAAGGTTACAAAAAAGCATTTTAAAAAGACCGGAGATTATCAGAAAAGGATTCTGAAAACCGGCACACCCCTTGCGGCCCAAGAGCTGCTTATAAGCATTTCTTTTCTCATAATCATGTCTATAATAAATAACAGAGGACTTGTGGCCTCGGCAAGCATAGGCATAGCCGAAAAGCTTTTCCTATTTCTTGCCATAGTACCCATATCCTTTATGTCGGCCCTTTCAGCCTTTGTGGCTCAGAACATCGGGGCAGGACAGGAAAAAAGGGCAATGAAATCTCTGGGCATAGCCATGGGAGTTTCTATGGTCTTTGGCCTGTGTATGGCAGCCTTGACATACTTCAAGGGGGATTTGCTTGCCTCAATATTTGAAAACAACAGCGAGGTTATAGCCGCCACTCATTTATACTTAAAAGGGGTGTCTTTAGAGTATCTCATGCTGCCTGTTGTCTTCTGCTTTCTTGGCTATTTTAACGGCATCGGGCAGACAAGCTTTGTTTTTTTGGAGGGCTTTATCTCCTCCTTTATATTCCGTATACCTGTGTCATACTACATAAGTCAGCAGCCCTGGGCCAGCCTTTTTCACATTGGCCTTGCCGTTCCAATATCCGCCGCCTCAAGCCTTATTATGTGCCTTTCATATTTTTTCATAGTAAGGAAAAAGCGGCTTAGGCTGTGAAAAAGCAATGTTGACAAGCTTCTGTAATATGATAAAATATTTAAATCAAAAACTGTGATAAAATATGGCTAAGCTTTCTTGGCTTATCATCTTTGCCCCTATAAATTAATTGGAGGAATAGATATACATGGAGAAATTTGGACTTAACGAGCTTCGGGAGAAGTTTTTGTCCTTCTTTGAAGAAAAGGACCATCTTCGCCTTCCGAGCTTTTCTCTCATTCCGCAAAACGACAATTCTCTTCTGCTCATAAACTCCGGCATGGCCCCTATGAAGCCCTGGTTTAAGGGCCTGGAGGAGCCGCCGAGAAGGAGAATTTGCACCTGTCAAAAGTGCATTCGCACCGGAGACATTGAAAACATCGGACAGACAGACCGCCACGGCACATATTTTGAAATGCTGGGGAATTTCTCCTTCGGTGATTATTTTAAAAAAGAAGCCATAGCTTGGAGCTGGGAATTTCTCACCTCACCCCAATGGCTTGGTATAGACCCAGGGCTTTTATACCCTTCAGTATACGAGGAGGACGACGAGGCCTTTGACCTTTGGCGGGACATGATTGGCATTCCCTCAGAGCGTATTACCCGCATGGGCAAGGAAGACAACTTCTGGGAGCATGGCACAGGCCCCTGCGGCCCCTGCTCGGAGATTTATTTCGACAGAGGTATTGAGCATGGCTGCGGCAGCCCCGACTGTAAGGTTGGCTGTGAATGTGATCGTTTCATAGAGATTTGGAACAATGTTTTCACCCAGTTTGACAATAAGGGCGACGGGGTTTATGAGGAGCTTGAGCAGAAAAATATAGACACCGGCATGGGATTAGAGCGTCTTGCCGTGGTGTGTCAGGGAGTGGACTCACTTTTTGACGTTGACACTGTCATGCGCATAACAAATAAGGTTAGCGAAATGACAGGGGCAAGCTATGGCCAGTCTAAGAAAACCGACGTTTCCCTGCGGGTTATAACAGACCATATCCGCAGCGCCACCATGATGATAGCAGACGGGGTTTTGCCCTCTAACGAAGGCAGGGGCTATGTACTGCGCAGGCTTTTGCGCAGGGCCGCCCGCCATGGTAAGCTTCTTGGGGCAAAAGGCTCATTTTTGTTTGAGATTTGCGAAACCGTCATCGAGGAAAATGAAGGCGCTTACCCGGAGCTTACAAAAAAGCAGGACTATATTACCCGTATAATAAAAATCGAAGAGGAAAACTTCTCTAAAACCATAGACGCCGGCATGAAGATAGCTTCTGAAATGCTGGAGGAACACAGAAAAAACGGCGAAACCGTTTTCAGCGGAGCCGATGCCTTTAAGCTTTACGATACCTATGGTTTCCCCGTTGACCTCACCTCGGAAATTGCCGAAGAACAGGGGCTTAGCATAGACCGTGATAAGTTTTCAGAGCTTATGCAGGAGCAGCGTGAAAGAGCAAGGCAGGCGAGAGCCGCCCAAGGCGACCATGCCTGGGCAGGTGTGGAGCTGGGTCTTGATAACACCCCCACAGAGTTTACAGGCTACACCCACACAGAGGATAGGGCAAGGGTTTTGGCCATTGTGGTTGGTGACGAGCTTCGCTCCGAAGCCAAAAAAGGCGACGAAGCCATGATAGTCCTTGACAAAACTCCCTTTTACGCCGAGATGGGCGGCCAGTCTCCGGACTTTGGCCTTATAAGCGGAGACTTGGGCGAGCTTGAAGTAAAAGATGTTCAGCACAGCAAAGCCGGAAAATATGCCCACCACGGCACAGTAAAAAGCGGCAGCATTTCCGTTGACGATATTGTTACGGCGAAGATAGACATTCCAAGGCGCCGTGCAATTATGCGTGCTCACAGCGCCACCCACCTTATGCACAAGGCCTTGAAGGTGGTTTTAGGTGAGCATATTGAGCAGGCAGGCTCTTTGGTGGAGCCGGATAAGTTAAGGTTTGACTTTACCCATTTTTCCGCAATCAGCCCCGAGGAGCTTGAGCAGATTGAAGAATATGTCAACTCCGCAATTCTTGAAGGCTATGAGGTTGACGTCAGCGAAATGCCCATAGACGAGGCAAAGAAAATGGGCGCTGTGGCCATGTTCTCGGAAAAATACGGCGATGTGGTTCGGGTTATAAACATGGGCGGCCGGTCTATAGAGCTTTGCGGCGGCACCCATCTGGACAACACCGCCAAGATTGGCCCCTTCCGCATAAAAAGTGAGTTTTCCGTTGCCAGCGGTGTTCGGCGCATAGAGGCCATTGTAGGCGAAGCGGTCATGGCGGAAATGCGCCATGGCTCTGAAATACTGCGCCGCATATCCGAAGCTTTAAAGGCAAACACCGGCGATGTGGAAGGCAAGTTCGAACAGCTTATGGCAGACTTTAAAGCCTCCCGCAAGCTGGTTGAAAAGCTTCGTGCCCAGCAGCTTACCATGCAGGCGGATAATATTGCCCTAGGCGCAAAGACGGTTAAGGGACTTAAAATTATAACCGCCTCCATACCGGAGCTTACGGGAGACGAGCTTCGTCAAATGGGCGATACGCTCCGTGACCGCTTCCCCAATGTGGTTGCTGTGCTCACTTCCGAAAGCGGCGGCAAAACGGCAGCGGCTGCCTTTTCCGGCGACGAGGCCGTTAAAAAAGGCATACGCGCCGGCGACCTTATAAAGCACGTGGTATCCATTGCCGGCGGCAGCGGCGGCGGCAAGCCTGAGCGGGCCATGGGCGGCATAAAAGACGAGCTTATGGTTGATAATGCCCTTGCGGATATTGACAACTTTGTATTTGAAAAAGCTAAAGATTAGATTTGGCAAAATGCGGGGCAGGGAAAAAACCCTGTCCCGCCTTATCATTATTTAGGAGGAAAACACCATGTCAGACTGCATTTTTTGCAAAATCGCCTCGGGGGAAATTCCCTCAAAGAAAATCTACGAGGATGAGAATATAATAGCCTTCCGCGACATAAATCCACAAGCTCCCGTTCACTTTCTTGTGGTTCCAAAAGAGCATATTGCAAGCGCCATGGAGATAAATTCCGAAAACTCAAGCATTATAGCCCGCTGTTTTGAGGTCATTGCAGACATAACTAAAAAAGAGGGCCTGTCTGAGGGTTTTCGTGTTATCAATAACTGCGGCGAAAATGGCGGACAGACGGTTATGCACCTTCATTTCCATGTTCTTTCCGGCCGCAAACTTGGGGAAACAATGGTGTAAGAAGGAAGGGCCATGCGCAAGCTTTTAACAGCCGCCTTGTCCTTTTCGGCAGCGGTGTATATATGTCACTATCTTATGCCCAGGAAGCTTTGGCTTATTGCGGCTTTACTTTGCATTGCCTTGTCAGCCTTGGCTTTTCTTTTTAAGGGAGATACACGGCTGCGGATTTTTTGTCTTTGTCTGGCTTTTTCCGCAGGGGTTGGAGTCTATGCCATTCACTATGGGGCAAAGGTTCTGCCGGCAAGGGTTTTTACAGATATAGACATGGAAATTTCCGCAGTGGTGACAGACTATCCCACTGTGCTTGAAGGCTCTTATGCCAGCCTGCCCATAAAGCTTCAGGGGCAGGACACGCCCCGTTTAAAAGCCCTTCTTTACTCCTATGGCGCTGAGCTTAATGAGCTCGAACCGGGAGATAAAATAAAAGCTTATGTGAGGATAAAACCTTCAGACAGCCGATACGGCGAGGACTATGACAAGTTCAGGGCGGAAAACATTTATTTTCTCTGCTATATGAAAGGTGATATTGAGCTTACAGGTAAAAGCAGCTTTTCCTTTATGTATTTTCCAAAAACCATAGCAAAAACCATAAACGAAACAGCAAAAAAAGTGTTTTCATCTACAGCGGCCCCTTTTATGTCGGCCCTTTTAACTGGAGAAAAAGCAGCCCTGTATAAAGACACGCAGCTATACACAGATATGTCAAAAACAGGAGTTTTGCATATTGTGGCGGTTTCGGGAATGCACGTGGCTTTTTTCGTGGGCTTCATCCGGCTTTTTGTACGGCGGAAAAAGACAGCCTGCCTTATAACAATTCCCCTGCTGTGGATATTTGTTCCTGTGGCAGGGGCAACAGCCTCGGTTATAAGGGCGGCTTTTATGCACAGCCTTGTTCTCATAGCTCCCCTTTTAAAGCGGGAAAATGATGCTATGACCTCGCTTTTTACAATCTTGGCCCTGCTTTTGCTTATAAACCCTTTGGCCTGTGCCTCGGTGGGTTTGCAGCTTTCCTTCACGGCGATGCTTGGAATGTTAATTGTTGCTCCGGCCATATATAAGGCAATTACAAAATGGGCCTTTGACTCCGGAAAATCAAAGAAAAAAGCTGGTCTGCCTCAGAGAGCTTATAAAAAGGCAGCTCTGGCAGTTTTTGCCGCATTTTCCTCCACCCTAGGTGCTCTTAGCTTTTCAACTCCCATAGCCGCCTTATATTTCGGCTACTTTTCCCTGATTGGCATACTGGTAAACGTTCTTATTTTCGCCCTTGTCTCCGCAAGCTTCATACTAGGGTATCTTAGTTGTATAACTGGGGTGATATGGTTATCCCTTGGGGAGACTTTAGGGGCTGTAACAAGCTTTTTTGCAGAGCTTATGATTAAGATTATAGGTCTTGGGGCAAAGGCTCCCTATGGAGCCTTGTATACGGAAGGCTCGGCCTTTGGCCTGTGGCTTATTCTTGTTTATACCATCATAATTTTATGCTATATTTTCAAACCGAAAAAAGGCTTTCGCCCATACATACCCCTTAGCCTTGCTGTAATTTCTCTTTGCGCTCTTATAATTATTTATGAGCTTCGCCTTGAAGTTTCGCCGGATACGGTAAGAATTATTGATGTGGGTCAGGGGCAAAGCCTTATCCTCACCAGCGGAAGGCACACGGCTGTTATCGACTGCGGAGGAAAGGGGAAACTGGGAAATGCCGGAGATACCGTTGCTGCAAGACTTTTAAGGGAAGGCCGGCGGAGCATTGACTTTTTGGCTTTGACCCACTTTGACGATGACCATGTAAACGGTGTTATAAGGCTTATGTGCCAAATTGAGGTAGAGCGCATTATTATTCCGCCGGATGATTTTGATAGAGCTGCCTGCATTGAAATTTTGGAATTTGCCGCATTAAAGGATGTTCCCGTCTATGTTATAAATGAGGATTCCGATGTAAAAGCTGGAGACATGGAGCTTTCCGTTTTTGCCCCCGAAAATGATAAAGAAAAAGCTCTTATGTTTCTTGGAAAGCTAAAAGATTTTGAACTTATGGTCACAGGGGATGCCTACGCTGCCGACGAGAGGCGCCTTATTAAAAGGCAGGAGTTACCTGATGTTGACCTTATAATAGCAGGTCATCACGGCTCAAAGCATTCCAGCAGCAATGAGCTTTTAAGAGTCCTTAGGGCTGAGTATGCCGCTATTTCCTCAGGCTACAACAATTACGGTCACCCCGGGCCGGAAACCTTAGAGCGCTTTGCCAAAGCAGGCATTAAGGTTTATAGAACAGACCTTCAGGGGGATATTATATTTTATATAAACTAAGGAAGTTTAGCAAAGTTAAGAAGCTTTAAAGGAGGAAAAGCCTTGGCAAAAGACAAAAGGCAGGAAAAAACAGACTATGGCGCTTTGCTGCAAAAGCTTAAAAAGGAAGGACCTTCCCGCCTTTATCTTTTGTGGGGGCAGGAGGAATATCTTAGAGAAAGTTATCTTGAAGAGATAAGAAAGCTTTGCGGTGTATCTGATTCAGACTTTAATTACCACAGGCTGGAGGGCAGCTCCCTTGACATTAAGGCCTTAAATTCCGCCATAGAGTCTTTTCCTTTCATGGGAGAAAAAACATTGGTGGAAATAAAGGGCTTTGAAATAAACTCCTACAGAGATGAAAAAGCCGAGGAAATAAAAACACTTTTTTCTGACATTCCCGATTACGCCACGGTGGTTTTGCTTTTACCTTCGGGATATGAGCCAGACGGCAGGCTGGCTCTTTTTAAGGCTGTTAAAAAGCTTGGCAGCCTAATCGAATTTACTGCCCAGCCCCAAACACTCCTTATAAAATGGATAGCTCGCCGTTTTGAGGCCATGGGAAAAACCATAGGAAGGGCCGAGTGCGAAAGGCTTATTTTTACCTCCGGCGACCTTATGACAGGGCTTATTCCGGAGATTGAAAAAATCGGCAGCTATGTAAAAGCGGACACTATAAGCCAAAAAGATATAGACGCTGTTGCACAGCGCATACCAGAGGCCAATGTTTTCGAGATGATAGACAGGCTGTCCCAGAAAAACTTTGACGAGGCGGCGGGGCTTTTAGCAGAGCTTTTGCAATCCGGCGAGCACCCCATAAAGCTGCTTTCTATGATAGGTCTGCAAATGAGAAGGCTTTATACGGCAGCTTTAGCAAAAGAGCAGGGCTTAGGGCGGGACTTTATAATGGAAAGCTGTAAAATAAGTTACGGCTTTCTTGCGGATAAGCTTATTTCATCTGCCCGTGGATTTACGGTTTCCCAGCTTGCCAAAGCTGTGGAGCTTTGCGCCCAGGCGGACTATAGGATGAAAAGCAGCTCCGAAGATGATGAAGAAATTTTAAAGGAGCTTTTTATGAAAATTGCAGCAGGTGAGAGCTGATGCTTAAGGTAAACGAAGTTATTGTGGTGGAAGGCCGCTATGACAAAAACACCCTTTCCCAGATTGTGGATGCCGCAATAATAGAGACAAATGGCTTTGGGATTTTTAAAGACAGGGAAAGGCTTCTTCTTTTGCGCCGCCTTGCCGAAGTGCGGGGGCTTATAGTTTTAACGGACAGCGACGGAGCGGGTTTTCAGATACGAAACCATATTAAGTCGGCTGTTGACCCCAAATATATAAAACACGCCTACATTCCGGATATATACGGCAAGGAAAAAAGAAAAAGCTCCCCCTCTAAGGAAGGAAAGCTTGGAGTTGAGGGAATGCACCCGGAGCTTATTATAAAAGCTTTGGAAAAGGCTGGAGCAAGTTTTTCCGAGGCTGGGCTAAGCTCAAAGCATGGCGGCATAACTAAGGCAGATTTTTACGAGTTGGGACTTAGCGGAAAAAGCCAAAGCCGCAGCAAAAGGCTTAGCCTGCAAAAAAGCCTTGGCCTGCCCGAGCGCCTTAGTGCCCGAGGGCTTTTGGAAGCTGTTAATCTTCTTATGAGCCGAGAAAGCTTTTTTGAAAGTGTTAAGGAGCTTTTTCCCCGAGACTGAAAGCAAAAAATCCCTGCTAAAGGTATAAAAAATGTGGCGCGCCACAGGATGTTGTGATACAATGCAAAAATATAGCAGGTTTTGCATATAAGAGAGAATGTTTCAAATATTCTTAAAATACCATTCAAGGAGATTTTGATATGAGGTGTCCGTTTTGCGGCTATGCTGAAAGCAAGGTTATAGATTCACGTCCGGCGGAGGAAGGGGCCACAATCCGGCGGCGGAGAGAGTGTCTTGCCTGCCAGAAAAGGTTTACCACATACGAGATAATGGAGCGACTGCCTTTGGTGGTTGTAAAGCGCGACGGCAGCCGTCAGACCTTTGACAAAATAAAGCTTTTAAACGGTATGCTAAGGGCTTGTGAAAAGCGTCCTGTGTCTTTGCAGAGCCTTGAAAAAATTGCTGACGAGATAGAGCAGGAGCTGCAAAACTCTCTGGAGCGTGAGGTAAACACCACGGAAATCGGAGAGATGGTCATGGAGCGCATAAAAGACGTAGACGAGGTTGCCTATGTGCGTTTTGCCTCGGTTTACCGTCAGTTTAAAGACGTAAAAACCTTTTTTGATGAGCTTACAAAGCTTATTGACGAGAAAAAAGGCTAGGGCATGTTGACACTACCGTTCAACGCCCATCTTTTGACGAATTTCCCGCCATGCTGCGTTAAAAATTCTTGCAGTGGACAAACCACAACTGCGAATTTTTGCCTTGCCTTGCGAAAAATCCCCTTCAAAATCTGAGCATTTCAGGTAGTGTCAACACACCCTAAAAAATTGAGCCGAAGGTGAGCTTTCCCGTGTCGGCAAGGCCGTCGATGCTTGAAATTAGCCGGTCGAAGGAAAAGGCTGTGGCCTCTTCTCGCTCAAGCTTTTCCAATAGCCCATAGTATTCGTTGTCAAGAGAGCTTACCTCCTCGGCGTGGCGGAGCATAACTTGTGCATAACCGCCCCATTCCTGCCAATGCTTTTGGGAGGAGAGAACAAGCTTTTGCGCCCCTTTAATATCACCGGCGGCATAAAGCTCCTTTGCTATTTCGATGCCTTCCACCAGCTCTTCGCTTTTTCTTACTACGACGCCAATGTCTATTATGGCGGCAGTTAGTATAATAAGAAGAAGGATAATGGCAATGATTTCTCTAATCACTTTTTTACGTCCTCCTTTTTCAGAAAATATATCTGATTATCGGAATTTACGCTCATCAGGTAAACATCTTTTACATCAGTGACATTGCGGGAGGAAAGCTGCTTTTTAAGCCAGTTATTGTCTTTGCCGCAAAGCTTAAGGTTGTTGGAAAGCAGCCTGCCGTTATTTATCACCATATGGGGATAACCCGGGTCACTTGCCTCTAGGCCAAGCTGGCTGACGGTTACAGGCCGCTCGGCGGGAAAGAGGATTATATTAAGCTTGCCGCTGGTTTCCAAAAGGGCAAACTTAACCTCGGATATATCGGTTATGCCATGGGTGCGCAGCTCCTCGGCAAGCTCGTCCAAGGTAAAGCGGCAGCTTTTCATTTCCTTTTGGTTTATAACTCCGTTTTCGATAAGCATACTTGGTCTGCCGCAGATAAGACTGCGAAAGCGCACACTTTTTATCATTCCGCCGGACAAAAGCAGCTCGCAGCTTAAAAGAATGATGATGGGCAAAAGCCCGTTCATTAAAGGTATTGATATATCCTGAAGAGGATGCGCTGCTATATCGGAAATAAGCACCGCAACCACAAGCTCGGACAGCTCCAGCTCGCCAAGCTGCCTTTTGCCCATTAGTCTCATGGCAATAAGCAGGGCTGAGAATATTATTATTGTTCTAAAAAATATTATAGACAAGCTATATACCACCCCAAATTTACTTTATACTATACTTTCCTAAAGGGAGGCAATTTATGAATCAACTGGCAATTGTTTTAGATTTCGGCGGTCAGTACAGCCATCTTATAGCAAGAAACGTTAGAGACTGCGGCGTATACTGCGAGGTTTTGCCCTACACTGTGCCCATTGAAACCCTTCTTGCAAAAAAGCCCATGGCCATTATCCTAACAGGGGGGCCGAACAGTGCCTACAGTGAGGGTGAGCCGGCTTACGCAAAAGAGCTTTTAGAGGCTAAAATTCCTCTACTCGGCATTTCCTACGGCGCTAAGCTTATAGCGAAGCTTGCCGGCGGTAAGTTTAAGGCCATGGCCGCGGGAGAAATCGGCAATATTGAAATGAACCTTTCAAAAAATCCTATTTTTGAAGGTCTAGAGGGAAAAGTCTTTTGCCGGATGAGTAATGAGGATTTTATTGCCGAAATGCCCTCTGGTTTTGAAGTTATTGCAAAAACGGAAGGCTGCCCCCATGCTGCCATAATGGACGCTGAAAGAAAAATTTTTGCCTTTCAGGGTCTGCCCCTTGAAGACCAGGCCGAGCTTAGCAAAACCATTTTGAAAAACTTTCTTACTAAAATTGCGGGCTTTAACTGCGACTGGGAAATGAGCAGCTATGTCGAAAAAACAGTGGCGGAGCTTCGGGAAAAAATTGGAGACAGGCGGGTTTTGTGCGCCCTTTCCGGCGGTGTGGATTCCACTGTGGCAGCGGTGATGGTCCATAAGGCCGTTGGCGATAAGCTCAGCTGCATCTTTGTTGACCATGGTCTTATGCGCAAAGACGAAGGCGACATGGTTATGGAAATGTGCCGAGAAAAGTTTAAAATGAACGTTGTGAGAGTGAACGCTCAGGAGCGGTTTTTAGAAAAGCTTTCCGGTGTTACAGAGCCGGAAAAGAAAAGAAAGATAATCGGCGAGGAATTTATAAGGGTTTTTGAAGAAGAAGCAAAAAAGATTGGCAGTGTGGACTTCTTTGTTCAGGGAACCATATACCCCGACGTTATAGAAAGCGGAACGGCAGGCAGCGCCGTTATAAAAAGTCACCACAATGTGGGCGGTCTGCCGGACGTTATAGATTTTAAAGAGATTATCGAGCCTTTGCGTATGCTTTTTAAAGACGAGGTGCGCCGAGCTGGACTTGAGCTTGGAATAGACGAGGAAATTGTCTGGCGCCAGCCCTTCCCGGGGCCGGGTCTTGCCATTCGGGTTATAGGTGACATTACCAAGGAAAAGCTTGACCTTGTCCGTGAGGCAGACGCAATCTTCCGTGAGGAAGTTAAAAAAGGCGGCTACGAGCAAAAAATAAACCAGTATTTTGCCGCCTTAACCAATATGCGAAGCGTTGGGGTTAAGGGAGATGTTCGCACCTATGACTATGCCGTTGCCCTTCGTGCTGTTATAACAAATGATTTTATGACGGCGGATTTTGCACGTATTCCCTACGACATTTTGGAAAAGGCCTCAACCCGTATAGTAAACGAGGTTCCCCATGTAAATCGGGTGCTTTATGACGTTACGGCAAAGCCTCCCTCCACGGTGGAGCTGGAATAGAACTTGATTAATATCGGAAAACTAAAGTGAAGCTTAAAATGCTAAGGAGGTAAATTTATGTCTTGCTATTATCTTATCGGAGTAAGAATGGATAACCGTGTGGGAAACGCGGTGAGCTTTCAGGAAGCTCTTACCAAAAACGGCTGCAGAATAAAGACTCGTCTGGGTATGCATGAAACAGGCGAGGAGTTCTGCGCAAATGACGGCCTTATAGTATTGCAGCCCTGCGGCGAAAAAGACGAGGTTGAAAAGCTGGTTTCCGATTTAAACGGACTTGAGGGCATAAAAGCAAAGCTCATAGATTTAAATTAGGAAACGGAAGCATTTTTCACTTTTAAGTAAAAGGCAACAGGGGGGAAAAGCTTTGAAATTTACTAAAATGCACGGCTGCGGCAACGACTATGTGTATGTAAACTGTTTTGAGGAAAAAGTTGATGATATGCCTAATATGGCCCGCCTTGTCTCAAACCGCAATTTCGGCATAGGCAGCGACGGACTTATTTGCATTCTGCCCAGTGATAAGGCAGACTTTAAAATGCAGATGTATAATATGGACGGAAGCTATTCCCCCATGTGCGGCAATGGCATACGCTGTGTGGCAAAGTATGTTTACGATAAGGGCCTTTGCGATAAAACGGAAATCACCGTGGAAACCGGCGGCATGATAAAAATTCTTGAGCTTAACGTTGAAAATGGCCTTGTTAAGACTGTGAAGGTTGATATGGGCACTCCAGAGCTGCGGCCCCAGTTTATCCCCATTGCCGAGCAGGGCAGAAGCTTTATAGAGCGCTCTGTTATAGTTGATGGTGAGGAAGTTTTTCTAACTGCTATAAATGTTGGAAACCCCCATGCCGTAATTTTCGTTCCAAATGTTGACTCTGCCGACGTTAAAGGTCTTGGCCCGAAAATAGAAAACCATCCTCTTTTCCCCGAAAAGACGAATGTGGAATTCGTTGAGGTAATCGACAGGGAAACTCTTAAAATGCGGGTTTGGGAGCGTGGCAGCGGGGAAACCCTTGCCTGCGGCACAGGAGCAAGCGCAAGCCTTGTGGCGGCTGTGCTGACAGGAAGAGCGGAAGAACAGGCCACAGTCAGGCTTTTGGGCGGAGAGCTTTTTATACAGTGGGACAGAGAAGAAAACAGCTTATATATGACAGGCCCCGCCGTCACAGTGTTTGACGGTGAGCTTTATTTATAAAACATAAGCCGAAGGGCAGGGCGGTCTGTACTAAAGGCGCCAGGCAAGCCTTCGGGACCTGAAATCAAAGGAGCAGAATTCATGGTAACAGTAAACGACAATTATGCGAAGCTTCCCGGAAGCTACCTTTTTGCGGAGATCGCAAAAAGAACATCGGAGTATGTCTCCGCAAATCCCGATAAGAAAATAATAAAGCTGGGTATAGGTGATGTTACCCTGCCCCTGCCCCCTGCTGTTATATCAGCCATGCACAAGGCGGTTGACGAAATGGCGGTTAAAGAAAGCTTTATGGGCTATGGACCCTATGAGGGCTACAGCTTTCTTCGTGAGGCCATAGTCAGGGGAGATTATGCTCCCTTTGGCGCAGCCATAAGCCCCGACGAAATTTTTGTTTCCGACGGGGCAAAGAGCGACTGCGGAAATATTGGCGACATTTTCAGCACCGGCAACATAGTTGCCGTATGCGACCCGGTTTATCCCGTGTATGTGGATTCAAACGCCATGAGCGGCAGAGCAGGGGAATGGGACGGCGCCCGCTGGACAGATATCGTTTATATGCCCTGCAACGAGAAAAACGGCTTTATGCCGGAGCTTCCCGTCAGAAAGCCTGACCTTATCTATCTTTGCTTTCCCAATAACCCCACGGGAACCGTAGCCACAAAGGCCCAGCTTAAAATCTGGGTGGACTATGCAAACCGCAACGGCTCTGTTATTTTATTTGACGCTGCCTATAGGCAGTTTATATCCGAGCCGGACATTCCCCGTTCCATCTATGAGGTGGAAGGGGCAACAGAATGTGCCATAGAGTTTTGCAGCTTTTCAAAAACTGCCGGCTTTACAGGAACCCGCTGCGGCTACACCACCATACCAAAGGCCCTTGTTCGAGGCGGTGTCAGCCTCCACGATATGTGGCTGCGCAGGCAGTCTACCAAGTTTAACGGCACCTCCTATGTGGTTCAGCGAGGAGCAGAAGCAGTTTATAGCGAACAGGGCATGAGAGAGGTTAATGAAACCATAGGCTACTACATGAGAAATGCGGCCCTTATAAGAAATGGTCTTAAAAAGGCTGGTCTTACAGTCTACGGCGGTGTAAACTCCCCGTATATCTGGGTGAAAACTCCGGATTCTCTTGGCTCTTGGGACTTTTTCAATAAGATTTTGCATGAGGCGGCCGTTGTAACAACCCCCGGAGCGGGCTTTGGGCCAGAGGGGGAGGGCTATATCCGCCTCACTGGCTTTGGAGATGCCATGGCTACGAAGGAAGCTGTTGAAAGAATAGTAAAAATTCTGTAGAGCGCATTTGGCCTTACAATTTGGGTCAGCCACACCTTATGCTAAGGCGATTTAAACGGCAGAAAACTTATAAATTTTTAAAAAATAGCCTTCTTTTAAAAATGCAAAAGACCCTGCCCCTGCGGATTTCCATGGGGGCAGGGTTTTAGTATCTGCATAGTCAACATCATATGGCTGCGGATATTGGCAGGGGGCAGGCAAAAAAGCCTAAGAAACTGAGTTTTGCTTTTGTAACATTTTTTTGCAGCATGGCCACCGTAATCAGGACTTGCCGCAATTACATACAGTGTATAAATAAGGTATAGGAGGATGGCAAAATGCTGGCAAGCGCCTTTATGATGTTAGTAAGCAGCGCTTTTTTGATTATGAGGATGGGCAAGAATACCGGCTCTTTCCCAAAGCCGCTTAATGCCGAGGATGAAAGCAGGTATCTGGAGCTGTGGGAAAAAGGCGATATTGAAGCACGCAACAAGCTTATAGAACATAACCTCCGGCTGGTGGCACATATAGTAAAAAAATATTATACACAAAGCTCGGAAATAGACGATCTTATTTCCATAGGAACAATAGGGCTTATAAAGGGAATAAGCTCATATAAAAAAGACAAGGGTGTTAGGCTTGCCACCTATGCAAGCAGATGTATAGAAAATGCTATACTCCCATTGAGGCGTTTGAAAAAGCAAAGAACAAAAGGCCGGAGATTAGTCTCCGGCCTCTTAATCTTTTTGGCAGCTTTTTATTGATTTTGCCAAGGCGGCTTTCTGCTTCGCCGGACAGGCCAATCCTTGAAGATAAGCTGCCGCGGCCTGAGCGTGGGCTTTTGCAACTAGGAGTTCAAGCTTAAGCTTGCCTTCTTTTCCAGAAGGGTAATGTACGATTATTTTAAAAGCTGAAAGTCCTCCTTTTCATCATATATTAAAGCTTATGCGAAAATCGCCCCTAATAAAACAGAATTTAATATGAGATAAAACAATGCAAACAAATTGATATTATCCCTCTAAAATGGTATAATCAGCCGATAATATTAAACACAGAAGGCCAAGAGAAGAATTTGGCGGGCAGATTAGCGACTGAGTCATAAGTGAAGAACATAAGGAGTGATTGCCGTGTTTTGCCAGGGCTGCGGAGCAAGGATACCTGAAGGAGCGGCTTTTTGCCAAGGCTGCGGTGAAAGGGTGAAGCTAGATAAAAAAGACATCTGCCCCAGCTGCGGCATGGGAATACCGAAGGGTGATGATTTTTGCATAAATTGCGGAACTGCTGTTAATAGGGGGGCGGAAAGCTCCTTGCAGGCAAGGCGTTTTAACGGCAAGAGTGAAAATGGAAACCTTATCGGCTTTTCGGATAGATTTAATAGTCCGGAAATTCTTGAAGCTGCTAAAAAAAGCAAGAAAAGCTGCCTTGGCTGTATGTGGATATCGGTTTTTGTGCCCCTTATAGGCTTTCCCATAGCAGGTCTGCTTATGGATGATTTTCCTTTTATGGAATCCCTTATTATAGGCGGCGGTCTTTCTTTTATTATACTTATTGTTGGCTTAATATTTCTTCGAGGAACCAAAAAATCCATGTGGGATGGAAGAGTCGTCAATAAAAGTGAAAAAGAATGCCTGGAGCGCAGAGGCAAAGACGATAACTATTACAGAACATATATGGAATATAAAACCTTTATTAGAACCGATGCAGGAAAGAAAAAAACCATTGTAGAAAAAGACAGCGGCAGGCATATGTATGACTATCTTGCGGTGGGCGACAAAGTGAGGTATCACCCCAGCTTTGGCACCTATGAAAAATACGATAAATCCAAAGACCGCATTATCTATTGCAATGTCTGCTCCATGATGAATCCCATACAAAATGACCGCTGTAAACGCTGCAACAATCTGCTGTTCAAATGAAGAGGGGGAATAAGTTATAGAACGATTTGACTCTTTACTAAGGGCAGCGGAATTTGCCCTGACCCGCTGCGGCAGCTTCAGTTTTTCAAGCTCCAATGAAAAGTATGACAAAAGGGGTCTTTTATCAATTGCAAAGGCAAGCGACGAGGAAAACCCCGCTGATGAGGGCAGCTTTTATCTGGTGTCTTCCGAGGGGGCAATCGGCTTTTGTCAGGACGGCGGGGACATAGACTGGCTGTTTCTACCGGAATTTGATGCAGCAGGAGATTTGCCCTTGAGCTTTAAGGCAAAGCCGCAAGCTAAGTTTTGTCAAAAATGCGGCAGCAGCCTTAGTTCCGGCGGGCGATTTTGCGGCAAGTGCGGCAGCAGGATTTTATAGATTTTTTCTTTGGGCTTACACCCACAAACAGGCTTTAGAAAAAATTATTCCATACTTTTGGCGAAAATTGAAACTTTTACAGGAGAGGGGTTGCGCAAATGGCGGGGCTTAGAAAAAAAATCATGGGCAGGACGGCAGTTGCTGCCCTTATAGCCCTTGCATATATCCCCAACCTTCTCTGGTGGATGTTTGACATTCATATACCGGACTACTTTAGCCATCAGAGCAACTTTATTTATATAGGATTGCTTGCCGTCTGGGGCATTTCCATACGGCACCGCATTATACAAAGGCAGGTGCGGCGGTTTTTAATGGACATCGCCGCCCTTATGGTATTTTGGATTATAGTGCGCAGCTTAAAATATTATTTTGTAAGCGATTTAAATATCATTCGTCAGCTTTGGTATGCCTACTATATTCCCATGCTGATGATTCCCTGCCTAAGTGTCTTTGTGGCCCTTTCTTTAGGCAAGCCGGAATATTACCGCCTGCCAAAATGGACGGCTGTTTTGCTTATTCCCACAGGAATTTTTATTTTACTGGTTTTGACCAACGACTTGCATCAGCTTATTTTCGCCTTTCCCGAAGGTAAGGTCTGGACAGATAAAGATTACAGCTATGGCCTGACCTACTGGCTTTTATCCGGCTGGGAGCTTACCATGGCTCTTATATCCTTGGGCACTTTTATTGCCAAAAGCCGCGTTCCCCACAGCCGCAAGGTTTTATGGCAGCCTTTTGTGCCCTTGACATTCAGTGTGATATATGGTGCTTTGTATGTCACCAGCTGGCCTATGCTACGCTTTTTTGCAAGAGATATGACCATTATTCTTTGCCTGCTTTTCACCGCAATTTTGGAAAGCTGCATCCAATGCGGTCTTATTCAGTCAAACTCCGGCTATGCCGAGCTTTTTAGGGCTTCAACCATAGGCGCAAGGATTATAGACAGGGGCGGCAGGCTTCATCTATGCTCTGAAGGGGCGGAGCCTATGGCAGAGTATCTTCTCCTTGAAACAGAAGCTGCCCCTGTTTGGCTGCCGGGAGGCATACGCCTGTCAAGCGCTCCTATTAATGGGGGCCATGTGGTCTGGCAGGAGGATTTGTCGGAGCTTATTTCTGTTATTTCCGAAATTAAAGAGGCGAGCGAGGAGCTGAAAGGCAAAAACGCCATTTTGGCCGAGGAATATAAAACCCGCCATACCCGTCAGGCTCTTGTGGAAAAAAACAGGCTTTATAATAAGGTGCAAACCCAGACTCAGGCTCAGATTAAAAGACTTGGGCTGCTGATAGAGCTTCTTGACAAGGCAGATACAGCCGATGAAACCTGTGGGCTTATTTCTCATATTGCCGTTTTAACGGCCTATATAAAGCGCCGGAATAATCTTATCTTCATAGCGGAGGAAAGCGGCCTTATTCCCCCTGATGAGCTTAGATACTGCATGAGGGAAACCACTGTAAATCTGGAACTTGCGGGGACAAAGTGCCATGTGCGAATGGGTCTTACAGAGCCGCTGCCAGCCGGTCAAATTGCTTTTTTGTATGACAAATTTTCTGCTGTGGTGGAAGCTTCCATTAACAGCCTTAAAACCTTGTATTGTTCTGTGCTGATGGAAAAGGGGAGGCCTTCAATGAATCTTATTATAATGTGCGACGAGGACTTGACCGCCCTATCTCATGAGGGGCTTTTTGTCCAGCGGGAGGGGGAAAAGGAATGGGCATTTACCTGTGCCGCACCATGAAAAATCGAGGCAGAATGAAGCTTCCTTTTATCCAAAGCTCTTTTAAAGAGGCCATTGATAATTTGCCCAGCGGCATCTGTTTTTTCAATAAAAACGGCATGCTGGTGCTATGCAATAAAGTTATGCACAGGCTTAGCTTTGAGCTAACAGGACGGGACTTGCAGACTATGTCCGACTTAAACTCTGCCCTTCATATACTGCCGGAGCAAAGCTCTGCCCTTCGTGACGGGGAAGTTTTTCTCCTTGACGACGGCACAGCCTGGCAGTTTAGAAGGGGTGTGGTTACTGATTTTTTGGGAAACACTTACACTGAGTATGTGGCTGCCAATGTTACGGAGCTTTATAAAAAACAAAAAAGCCTCACACACAGCAAGGCAGAACAGGAAAAACTGGCAGAGTATATACGGCAAATTGTGGATAACGTAACAGCCATTACCCGTGAGGAAGAAATCATCACCATGAAAATGCAAATCCACAACGAGGTTGGCTGGTGCCTGCAATCCCTGCGTCAATACCATGCCGAGGGCTGCCCCTTAGAAGAAAAGGCTGCCATAACGGCGGGTCTTAATAAAATTGTGGGCATCTTACAGGGCGAAATCGGTCATGATGATGAGACCGATATCCTCTCAGAGCTGCGCCGTTCTGCCGCCTGCCTTGGAGTAAGCATAGATATAGAAGGGGTGTTTCCCGAAGACGAGGTTTTGGAAACTTTGCTTGCTGCCGCTATTAGAGAGTGCGTGACAAACACCCTGCGCCATGCCGAAGGAGACAGGGTTTCGGCAGCCCTAAGCTATAATGAAAACTCTGTTAATGCTCTTATTACAAATAACGGCAAACAGCCTGACAAAGTTATAGTAGAGGGGGGAGGCTTTGCCGGCCTGCGCAGACGTGTTGAAAAGGCAGGGGGTAAAATGGCAATACAAAGCCTGCCGAGCTTTGCTCTTAGCATAAGCCTGCCTATAGAAAAAGGGGGGGTAAAACTTTGACAAACGTACTTATTGTTGATGACGAAAGACTGGTAAGGGAGCTTTTTACCCGATATATCCATTCCGCCTCCGACCGTTATACTTTGGTGGAGGCAATTGGCGACGCTTCAAACGCAGAGATATTTTGCCTAACTGGCGGGGTGGATTTAATTTTGATGGACATATGCACAGCCAAGGGCAGCAGCGGGCTTTTGGCAGCTGAGAAGATTAAAAAACGCTTCCCCCGAGTAAAAATCATCATTGTCACCTCCGCTCCGGAATTCAGCTTTCTTGAAAGAGCCAAGGCCCTTGGCGCGGAAAGCTTTTGGTACAAGGATATCTGTGAAAAAGAGCTTATTGATGTTATGGATAAAACCATGGCGGGGGAATCTATTTATCCTAAAAGAACCCCGGAGGTTCCCATAGGCCTTGCCAGCAGCTATGAATTTACCCCTAAGGAGATGGAGGTTTTGTATTGGCTGGCGGAGGTTGTTTCCACCAGAAATATAGCCGCTAAAATGGGCATTTCCGAAGACGGTGTCAATGAGCATTTAAAGCATCTCAAGGAAAAGACCGGCTGTGCCTCAAAAACCGAGCTTGCAATACTAACCGCCGGCGCAAGGCTGGTGCTGCCAAAATATTAAATAAAAAACAGAACACAAAATCTTCGGCAGTAAAAATGCCGGAGATTTTGCTTTATATGCAATATGGGAAAAAACTTGGGGCATCCCCCCAATATTGGTAATGTGTGCCGAGGCCTTAGACGCTATTATAAAGGAAATACCATGCGATACATATATCTGTATTTGTAAAAAGGGGGAGAGGCTTTGCAAAGAGTGATTATCAGTATGCAGAATTACGTTCTTGGCGAAGCGGTAGAGCAGGCATTGGTAAGAGGCGGCGATTTTCATGTTACCGTGGCCGAAAATCCCGAGCAGGTCGTAAAGCTCTGTGTCAATCTGGCAGCAAACGCCTTGCTTATGGAGGTTACGGGATATACGCCCTACAAGCTGTCAGAGCGGCTGAAACTAAGGGCTGAATTGAAAAGGCAAAATCCCCTGTGTAAGATTGTTCTTTTGGTGGACGAACACGCGGAAAAAGAAGCGGCAGAAAAGGTGCGTCAGGCCAAAAAGGACGGACTTATAGACCAGTTTATCTATGGCTCTACCTCTGCAAGCTATCTTGTGGCGATTATGGACGCCCTGTAAAACTGCGTTTTTAAGGGCGGCAGATGATTTGGAAAAGATGTCATACGAATGAGAAGAAAAACTTATAATACAGAAAGTGGCCAAAGCTAAATAAAGCGGCAGCATAAGGATTTGGAGATGGAAAAATGAAAAAACAAATACCGGCATTTTTACTAATCATGGCGATGATTTTCACCTTTGCCGCCTGCGGCAAGGAGGGTTCCGGCGGGAAAACTCCGGCAGAGCTTCAGCCGGAGGAAAACAGTACAATTTCTTTTGAGGAAAGCTTTGACTGGCCCGAGGCCGCATCAGAGGACAGCTTCGAGTTTGACGCAGAAACCGGAACGATAAGCCTTTATATCGGCGGGGGCGGCGCTGTGAAAATCCCCGATGAAATTGGCGGTGTTTCTGTTAAAGCTCTGGGGGAAGGCTGCTTTTATGACACCCAGGGCGAGCGGGATTTTGAAGACCCCATCACAGCAATTTACATACCGGACAGTGTTGAAAAAATAGGCAGCTATACTTTTGTGAATAATCAATTTATGGAAGTTCTCCGTCTGCCGCCGGCTTTGGAAGAAATTCCAGGGACAATGTGCTACCTCTGTCTGAATCTTCAAAAACTCACCATTCCCGACACAGTTAAAAAGATTGGCGATGAGGCTTTTAACACCTCCGGTCTGGAAACCATTGTTCTGCCGAAGAACCTTGAGGAAATCGGAGATTTTGCCTTTTCCGGCAGTGAAGGTCTTGTTTTGCCAAAGCTGCCCGAGAGCTTAAAAACCATAGGCAAAAAGGCCTTTGCAAACTGCTCATG
>CAZTXG010000016.1:0-36136 GCA_964617335.1 uncultured Oscillospiraceae bacterium | reverse complement strand
TTGACAATAGGGATTAGTTAGATTAAAATATGCTTAGAGTTAGCCAAGTCTAACTCCCTTTCAAACAAGGCTCTTTGACAGTATGTCACACATATATAAAGAGAAGGAGGAAAATATTATGCCTCTAAGTATGGCCAAAACCGGCGAAACGGTTACAATACGCAAAATTACAGGGAAGGCCGAGGTTCGCCAGCATCTTGCCGAGCTGGGCTTTCTGGTTGATACCACAATAACGGTGGTTACGGAAATTGCCGGAAATCTGATTCTTCAGGTTAAAGGCAGCCGTATTGCCATCGATAAAACCATGGCAAATAGAATTTTTATATGAGGGAGTGGGAAAATGAGAACTTTGAAAGACGTGAAGGTGGGAGATTCCGCAACAGTCGTTAAACTTCACGGCACAGGTCCCATTAAGCGCCGCATTATGGATATGGGTATTACAAAAGGTGTATCGGTCCTTGTTCGCAAGGTTGCGCCTTTGGGCGACCCGATGGAGCTTAATGTAAGAGGCTATGAGCTGTCCATCCGCCGTGCAGACGCGGAAATGATCGAGGTAGAATAGAAAAATCTCGATTATCCCTTTTTTACTTTTTATAAAACAGGAGGAAACCATATGGATGTTAAGATTGCCTTAGCCGGTAACCCGAACAGCGGCAAGACAACCTTATTCAATGACCTTACCGGCTCAAACCAGTATGTGGGAAACTGGCCGGGTGTTACAGTGGAAAAAAAGGAGGGCAAACTTAAGGGACGGAAAGACGTCATTATCCAGGACTTGCCGGGGATATATTCCCTATCTCCTTACACCCTTGAAGAGGTTGTCGCAAGAAACTACTTAGTTAACGAAAAGCCCGATGCGATAATAAACATTGTTGACGGCACTAACATAGAAAGAAACCTTTACCTTACAACTCAGCTTATAGAACTGGGCATTCCGGTAGTAGTCGCTATAAACATGATGGACCTTGTCCGCAAAAACGGCGACAAGATTGACACGAAAAAGCTTGGCGCGGCTATGGGCTGCGAAGTTATGGAAATAAGCGCCCTTAAGGGTGAAGGAAGCTCTGCCCTTGCCGATAAGGCCATAGAGCTTGCAAAAAATGGAGACCAAGACGAGCATCCCCATGTTTTCACAGGAAGCGTTGAGCACGCTCTTGCCCATATTGAAGAGTCTGTATCCCATATGGTGGATGAACGTATGCTTCGTTGGACGGCTATAAAGCTTTTCGAGCGTGATGAGAAGATTATGGAATACCTCAAGCTTGACTCTGAGCTTATAGAGCATCTTGATGAGCATATAAAAGACTGCGAAAGAGAGCTTGACGATGATGCGGAAAGCATCATAACCAACCAGCGTTATTCCTACATCAGCAAGCTTGTAGGCAATGCGGTGAAGAAAAAGGCTCCCATGCACAGCTTTACAACCTCTGATAAAATTGACCAAATTGTTACAAACCGTTTTCTGGCTCTGCCGATTTTTGCGGCAATCATGTTTCTGGTATACTACATTTCCATCGGCTCCATAGGTGATTTTGTAACGGGATGGACTGAAGAAACTCTTTTTGGCGAGCTGATTATGGGTAACCTCACTGTATTTATGGAAGGCGTGGGAATTGCCCCTTGGCTTATTGGCCTTGTGGTTGAAGGAATTATCGGCGGTGTGGGAGCGGTGCTCAGCTTTGTTCCCCAGCTGCTCATTTTGTTCCTGCTCCTGTCTATTCTTGAGGACATTGGCTATATGGCTCGTGTTGCCTTTATTATGGACCGCGTTTTCCGCAAGTTCGGTCTTTCCGGCAAAAGCTTCATCCCCATGCTTGTTTCCTCCGGCTGCGCTGTTCCCGGCATTATGGCCACAAGAACAATCGAAAATCAGCGTGACCGCAGGATGACCATAATGACCACAGCCTTTATCCCCTGCAGCGCTAAAATGCCCATTATCGCAATGTTTGCCGGCGCCTTATTCGGCGGCAGCGCCCTTGTTGCTGTCTCTGCCTATTTCATAGGTGTGGCATCCATAGTCATTTCCGGCATTATCCTTAAAAAGACAAAGGCCTTCGCGGGAGACCCCGCCCCCTTCGTCATGGAGCTTCCCGCCTACCACACCCCTGCCCTTACAAACGTTCTTCGTTCCACTTGGGAGCGTGGCTGGAGCTTTATAAAGCGTGCGGGAACCCTAATCCTTGCAGCCTCCATAGTTCTTTGGTTCCTTCAGGCCTTCGGTTTCACAGATGGCGTCTTCGGCATGGTTGAAGATAATAACGACAGTCTAATTGCCGCCATAGGCAATGCTGTGGCCTTTGTCTTTGCTCCCTTGGGCTTTGGACACTGGCAGGGCGCCGTTGCCACCTTCTTAGGACTTATTGCAAAAGAAGCCGTTGTTTCCACCTTCGGAGTTCTCTACGGAGTTGCCGAAGTTTCTGAGGCAGGAGAAGAAATCTGGTCCCTGCTTGTGGCTGATTTCACCCCCCTTAAGGCATACAGCTTTATGGTCTTTAACCTTCTTTGCGCACCCTGCTTTGCCGCCATGGGCGCCATAAAGCGTGAGATGAACAACGCAAAGTGGACATGGTTTGCAATAGGCTATATGAGTGCTTTCGCCTATGCGGCATCTCTTATGGTCTACCAGTTTGGTCTGGTGTTTACAGGCAATGGCTTCACAGTTGGCACAGCCTTTGCGACAGCGGTTCTTATAGGCCTTGTCTATATGCTGGCTCGCAAAAACAAACACTCAAACGACAGACTTACTGTAAAAGTTTAAAGTTTTAAAAAATATTTTAAGTTAGGAGGCATCATTATGAACATACCGACAATTATAGGAGCGCTTATCATACTGGCGGTTTTCGCGGCCATTGTAATTACCGGAATCCGCAAAAAGATTAAAAACAAGGGCGGCTGCTCCGGCGGCTGCAGCGGATGCCCCTACTCAGGGTCCTGCTCGGACGAATAAGCTTTTGATAGGCTTATTAGTAAGCATCAATAATTAAAAATATGCCGCTGAAACTTTTAATTTCAGCGGCATATTTATTTAATTTTTCAAGGCATATAAAGTAATGTGCGGATAATAAGCCTAAATTTTTCTCGGGCTTATACTGTCAATCAAAAGTGCGAGGGATGAACACAAATCCAAGATTAGACCAAACCATAAAGGCGCAAAGCCCAAGGCGGCAAGAAGGGCAATTATGAGCTTTGCAGCAACTCCGGCGGAAACGAGAAGTAAAACTCTGCGCTTTACCCCAGAGGCTGACTTTGCCGCGTCTGCAATGGCATCAAGCTTTGAGCCCATAAAAGTGACATCGGAAGCACCCAGACTGCCCCCTTGAGCAAGACCATTTAAAGAAACAATCAGGTCTGCTCCCTCAGATAAATTATACTCAGCGGGAAAGGCTGTAACGTAGGCAAGGCTGCTTTTTGAATCAATCCTCGCCTTCATTTCCTTAATTCTGCGAAGCCTGTCCTCAGGCTTGCACTCGGCAACATATTCTTCTATACCAAGACCGCCGGCAATCACAGAATCTCTTTCACGTCTGTCACCGGAAATCATGGCAATTCGCTCCACCCCTGCGGCCTTGAGCTTTTCCATTGCCGCGGGGGCACTGGGATTTAAGTGTTCGCTTAGTATGATGCGTCCGGCATAGATGCCGTTTACAGTCATGTGTACTGCATAGCCTTCCTCATTTAGCTTCGGCAGAGAAACCCCGTTTTCCGTAAGAAAAAGCTCATTTCCAAGGAGTATGCTTATGCCATCCACAGAGACGGACACTCCCCTGCCCTTGTGCTCAATAAAGTCCTGAACAAGCTCCGGTGAAAGTGCCTGTCCATAGGCCGCCTTTATTGCCGTGGCCACCGGATTATATGCTCCCGCTTGGGCATGAGCCGCAACCTTAAGGAAGGTGGCAGGGTCCATTTTATCGGTTTTTACATCTGAAACCTTGAAGTCCTTTTGGGTAAGAGTTCCCTTTTTTTCAAAAACCACTGATTTAAGGATGGACATTTTCTCAAGAGCCCTGGCAGAGCTGTAAACAATGCCCTGCCGTCTAGCTGCTGCCATAGAGGCATAATAGGCAAAAGGGACGGAAAGAATTATTGCCCCCGGAGAAGCTATAGCGATAATGGTTATCCCCCGCCGCAGTCCCTCGGCAAAGCTTAAGTCTGTTAAAATAGGAATGAGGGCTGTAATTATAATAGCAAGAACAACAGCCGAAAAAGCAAAATAGTTTGATATTTTCTTGAGCCGTTCCTCGATTTGCGTCTGCACTTTGCTTCCGCTTTTAAGGGTTTCGGACATTTGAGCTGCAAGACTGTCTTTAGAGGCTGCCGCCGGCCTTAAAAGCACCTGACCATCAAGACATTTTGCGCCGGCGGGAATGAAGTCCCCTGTTTTAAGGCTTACAGCGGCCCTGTCCCCTGTTATAAAGCTGAGGTCTGCCGAGCATAGGCCTTTTTCTATGGTGCTGTCAAAGGCAGAGATATCACCTTCAGAAAACACCCTTGCTTCTTCCGAAAATTCTTCTTTGGGGGAAAAATCAAATTCTTCCGACAAGGCGTCCCGTATTTTTAAAGCGGCATATCTTCTGGCTTCAAGACCGAGCCTCAGAAGCAAAAGGGCAACCACAGCTTCAACTTCCCTGCCTAAGAAAAAGGAAATGACAGCGGCTGTTATAAGGGGCAGAGCCTCACTGGAAAAATACTGCTCTTTTATGTCGTCTAATGCCTTTATTACAATGTCGTATCCTATTATGGCAGCGGCAATTATAATAAGAGCCAAAGACCCCAGGGCAGGCATTGAAACAAGCTTTGCCGCAAGCAGAAGGATAAGGACCGCCATAAACCTGATTATAAGAGCAAGATTTGGCAAGAAGCCTTGCCTAAACGCAGTTTTTTCCCCTTTTTTTGAAAGGTTTTTCCCTGCTGATTTGTTATACTGAGCAAGGAGATTATTATCGCTTTTTTCTTCGGCAGTCTTTCCGCCGGCGGGTTTTTTAAAAAGTCCCGACAGGGTTTGACCAAGTTTCATTTTTTACCTCCAAGACGTTTTGCTGTTTGAAGGGGAAAGGCTACAGATAAAAGTTTATGCCTTGCCGTCGCTTCCGAGGACGTTAACTATCTTGTTTTTAACAAGCTCACGGATATTGTCTCTTGCGGGGCTTAGATATTTGCGGGGGTCAAAGGCACCCGGATTTTCTGCCATAGTCTGGCGAATCCCAGCCGTCATTGCAAGGCGCAGGTCAGAGTCGATGTTTATTTTGCAAACTGCACGGCGGGCGGCTTCACGGAGCATTTCTTCGGGAATGCCTATAGCATCCTTAAGATCGCCGCCATTTTTATTAATAATGTCCACATACTTGGGGATAACGGAGGAGGCCCCGTGGAGGACTATGGGAAATCCGGGGAGCCGTCTTTCGATTTCATCCAGAATATCAAAGCGAAGCTGGGGTTTTGTGCCGGGCTTAAACTTAAAAGCACCATGACTTGTGCCGATTGCAATGGCAAGAGAGTCGCAGCCGGTGCGGGTGACAAATTCCTCCACTTCATCAGGGCTGGTATAGGAGCTGTCTTCATCACTGACATTAACATCATCCTCAACGCCGGCAAGCCTTCCAAGCTCGGCTTCAACAACCACACCACGGGCGTGAGCATAATCAACAACCTGCTTGGTCAAAGCAATATTTTCCTCAAAGCTTTTGCTTGAGGCATCTATCATAACGGAGGAAAAGCCGCCGTCAATGCAGGATTTGCAAATCTCAAAGCTGTCACCATGGTCAAGATGTACGCAAATTGGAAGCCCTGTGTCTTCTATAGCAGCTTCAATAAGCTTCATAAGATAAACGTGCTTTGCATATTTTCTAGCACCGGCGGAAACTTGAAGGATGAGAGGTGAGCGAACTTCCGCCGCGGCCTCTGTTATACCTTGTATTATTTCCATGTTATTGACATTAAAAGCCCCAATTGCATATTTACCCTCGTAAGCTTTTTTGAACATTTCGGTTGAAGTTACTACCGCCATAATGACACACTCCTTGGTTTATTAAAATTTGGCGTCTATTAAATCATTTTTTTCGCCTAGACTTTATTTTACTCTAAAATTATGTTATCATCAAGTGAAACTGGTCTATTTTTAGAAATTTTACTATTTTGTGGACGGAGGAAGTAAATGATGGAAAAAAATCTGAAGGGTTCATGTATAATCGGTCAGTCCGGCGGCCCCACCGCCGTTATAAATGCCAGTGCTTACGGAGTTATCCGAACAGCGCTGGATAGCGGCTGCATAAGCCGTGTCTATGGGGCTGCTCATGGCATAAAAGGAATTTTGGATGACAGACTTTATATAATGGATGAGGAAGACCCAAATGAGCTGGAGCTTTTAAAAAACACCCCATCCTCCGAGCTTGGTTCCGTCCGCTATAAAATAGCGGACCCCGACAAGGACGACAGGGACTACAAGCGCATCCTTGAAATATTTAAAAAATATGACGTGCGATACTTTTTCTATAACGGCGGCAACGACTCTATGGACACCTGCGAAAAAATAAGCCGCTACCTTGACAGTGTCGGCTATGAGTGCCGTGTAATCGGCGTTCCAAAAACCATTGATAACGACCTTTTTGGCACAGACCACTGCCCGGGCTTTGGCAGCGCCGCGAAGTATATTGCCACCACCTGCATGGAAGTTTCAAAAGACGCAAAGGTATATGACACCGGCATGATTACCGTTATAGAGATTATGGGGCGTCACGCAGGCTGGCTTGCAGGTGCCGCTGCCCTTGCCACTTATTGCGGTGCCGGACCGGATTTAATTTATCTGCCGGAAAAGCCCTTTGACATGGAAAAGTTTTATGCTGATGTGGAAAAAATCTATAAAGAAACGGGAAAGGCCTTTGTGGCCGTTTCAGAAGGCATACACTACGCTGACGGCACCTTTGTGTCCGAGGCAGAGACCTCCGAAACCGACGGCTTCGGCCATGCCCAGCTAGGGGGACTTGCCGTGCGCCTTGCCGATGCTCTTAAAGAGCGAACCGGAGCAAAGGTTCGCGGTATAGAGCTAAGCTTGCTCCAGCGCTGCGGAGCGCATCTTGCCTCGAAGGTTGACCTTGACGAGGCGGTTTTAGCGGGAAGCGCCGCTGTGGAGGCTGCAATAAACGGTGAGAGCGGAAAAATGCTCGCCTTCGATCGCCATGAGGAAAACGGCGAATATGTCTGTAAAACAAAGCTTATCCCTCTAAAAGATGTGGCAAACTATGAAAAAAAGGTTCCCCTTGACTGGATAAGCCCTGAGGGAAATAATGTAACAGAGGACTTTATACGCTATGCCCTGCCCCTAATCCAAGGTCAGCCCGAAAGGCCTACAGAGCATTCTCTGCCCCGTTACGCAAGACTTAAAAAGGTTTTGGCAAAATAAAAGCTTTTAAAATAAAAAATGCTGACGGCAATCATACCGTCAGCATTTTTATTATATATCGGTTTCTATAGAGGATAGGACATCAAGAGCCGCCTTGCAGTCTTTTTCAATCTGGGCTTTAAGCTCGGCAGCGTCCCGAAACTTTTGCTCTGAGCGGAGAAACTCATAAAACTCCACAGATACATATTCACCGTAAAGGTCGCCTTCAAAGTCAAAAATGTATGTTTCAACGCTAATTTCGTCCTGACCGCCAAAGGTAGGGCGAACACCAACATTGGTAACAGAAGGCAGAAACCTGCCCTTAAAAAGAACCCGAGTCGCGTAAACTCCGTTTGCAGGAAGTATAAGCCCCCGAGGGCATTTAAGGTTTATGGTGGGACTGCCTATTTTCCTGCCCACTTTATGCCCTTTTGAGACTATACCCGCGAAAATATATGGATGACCCAAAAAATAATTCGCTCTGGCTATATCCCCTCCGGCAATCAGCCCTCTTATATATGTGGAGCTGACAGTTATGCCGTCTAAAGTAAACTTTGGAATAATATCGCAGCCAAGGCCAATTTCGGCACAGTAGGCGCTTATTTTTTCGGGGGTTCCCCCGCCTTTATAGCCGCAGCGAAAATCATGGCCTATAACCACATGGGCAGCACCGTATTCCGAGGCTATAAAATCAATAAATTCTTTCCAGGGCATTGTCATAATGGCCTTGTCAAAATGACAAAATATTACGTTTTCCACGTCAAAAAAACGCTTAATTATATCGGCTCTTGTTTCCATACTTCCAATGAGAGGAACCTCGTGACCTGTAACTATAGACTCAGGGCTAACGTCAAAGGACAAGACAGCAGGTGAGGCGCCTATTTCCAAGGCTCGTTTTTTTGCCATATTTATCAGCTGGGCGTGGCCTTTGTGAACCCCGTCAAAAAAGCCAAGGGCGACAACCGTTTTATTTGCAGGGATTACAGACATACATGACCTCCGTGCGGAATATTTACCGCAGACCTATGATAACAGGTGCCAAAATACGGCGCCTTTGATTGCTTTTGCCATCATACCTCAAAAAAGCTTTTTATTGTGCTCATAACACCGTCTTTGGCCATGGCAAGCATTAAAAAACTGCCGTCGTCACCATAGACTCTATATGTTCCCTCGGCTGCGGAAATCTCAAAAGAGTTGCCGCAAAGGCACTTCTTTTTTTGCTGCTCGCTTAAGGTCAGTGCCTCATATTCCGTAAAAAGACTATCCGCCGGCAGAAAACAGCCTTCAAGGCTGTCCTTTTGAGCATAGTCGGCTATTTCTTCCATTGTGTAAGCATCTGAAACAGAAAAGCTTCCGGATTTTTCCCGCCGAAGGGCGGAAAGCGCCCCGCCTACACCCAGCCTTTGACCAATATCATGGCAGAGGGTTCTTATATAAGTTCCTTTTGAGCAGACAATACGAAGGAGAAAATCCCCTTCAATCTCGCCTTCCAGTTCAAGTTTTTTTATTGTAACTGAACGCTTTTCCCTTTCCACCTCAAGGCCCTGACGGGCAAGCTCATAAAGCTTTTTCCCCTTAAGCTTTACAGCAGAGTACATAGGCGGAATTTGACGTATTTCGCCGGTAAATTCCGGAAGAACAGCACAAAGCTCCTGTTTTGTAATGGTTTTACCGGAGCTTTGAAGAATATTTCCTGATATATCCTGAGTGTCTGTGACAATTCCAAAGCGAAAGTGAGCAAAATATTCCTTTTCCTGACTTTCCGCAAACTGCACAGCCCTTGTGGCCCTGCCTACAAATACAACAAGCAGGCCCGTTGCCATAGGGTCAAGAGTGCCGGCATGACCTATGCGCCGCTCGCCCAGAATGCCCCGAAGCTTTGCCACTACGTCATGGCTTGTCCATCCGGAGGGTTTGTCAATAAGAAGGATGCCGTTCATTCATATTCCTTCCCTATTGCCCCAACAAGCAGAGCCTCTGCCTCAAGGCAGCTTTTTTTAATAACACAGCCGGCAGCCATAGCATGACCTCCCCCTCCGAAAAGGGCGCAAATCTTTGAAGCATTGACTATACCGCTGGTGCGCAGGGAAACCTTGCAGAAGCCCTCGCCTGCTTCTTTAATAACAATACTTGTGTGGGCGCCTTCAACCCTTCCGGGCAGAGAAGCTATATCCTGACAGTCTTTTTCACCTGCTCCGGCTTCTTCCATCATCTTTTTTGTAATTATGGAAACAACCGTTCTGTCATCATGGTGATAACGCAGAGAGGAGAAAATCATACCTTCAAGAGCAAGGCGGGCTCTGGAGCTTGTACGGAACAAAAGCTTGTTTAAATACTGGGTTTTCGCCCCTGCATCGCAAAGAAGGGCTGCTGCCCTATGGGTGTCGGCATTGGTGTTTCCGTATACAAAGCAGCCCGTATCAGTGGAAACCGCAATATATAAAAGGTCTGCCAAAACTGAGTCCAGCTCGCAAAGCTCTTTGCTAAGCTCTAAAACAACCTCACCGCAGGAGGAGCGGTCTAAAAGCAAAGTTTCTTTTGCGTAAAAGGTGTTTGATAAATGGTGGTCTATGCATAGGTCAACCTCCCCCATGAAGCCCTTGGGATAAAGCTTATTATCCGCAAGGTCAACAGAAATCACATATTTAGGCACAAAGCCTTCAGCTTCGATATATGGTTCGGCTGCCCAGTCATAGCTGTCTGAAAACTGGGGATTATTATATAAAAAAGCAGTTTTACCCGCTTTGCGCAGGGCATAGCAAAGCCCCGCTCCGGAGCCTATTGTGTCTCCGTCCGGTCTTTGGTGGGTGAGTATCAGAAAATCGTCATGCTCACGCAGCCTTTCTGCCGCTTCTTTAATCGTCAAGCTTTTTCACCCCCATATCGTCATCCTGATTCTCTTGCTTTATGAATCCGGGGGCGCTTATAATTTTGTTTATATGGGCGCCGTGTTCTATAGAGTCGTCAAGCTCGAAGATAAGCTCCGGCGTATAACGCAGACTAAGCTTTTTTGAAAGCTCCCGCCGCAGCCAGCCGGAGGCGGATTTAAGGCCTTTTTTAAGTTCTTTTTCGTTTTCTAAACCATAAACACTCACATAAACCTTGCAATAGCGCAAATCTCCCGTTGTTTCGGTTCTTGTAACGCTTAGCATCCCCTGATTTACTCTGGGGTCTTTTATTGAGCGCAAAAGCTCGCTTAAAACGATTCTTATATCATCATTGGTTCTATCAATTCTGTATCCTGACATATTCTGCCTCCTGTATCGGATCTAAGAGCCGGCTTTGCCTGTATTCTTACAGAATAAGAATACAGGCTTATTTACCTTAATTTATTCCAAACACACGGCATTTTTGGCTTTTTAAACTTAAACTTCAATTTGCTCCATTATGAAAGCTTCAATAATGTCGCCTTCTTTAACATCGTTAAAGTTTTCTATGCTTATGCCGCATTCGTAGTTTGTGGCAACTTCTTTAACGTCATCTTTAAAGCGCCGCAGTGAGGATAGCTCCCCTTCAAAAATAACAACATTGTCACGGAGAACTCTAACACTGGAGTTTCTTGTGATTTTTCCGTCTAAAACATAGCTGCCGCAAACTGTTCCGATTTTTGAAATCTTGATTATCTGGCGCACCTCGGCATGGCCTATGACGACTTCCTTGTACTTAGGAGCAAGCATACCCTTCATTGCAGATTCAATTTCGTTTATGCAGTCGTAGATAACTCTATACATACGTATATCAACGTTGGACCTTGCGGCATAGTCCCTGGCGGCAGCATCGGGTCTAACGTTAAAGCCGACTATCAAAGCGCCGCTTGTTGCCGCAAGCATAACGTCAGATTCGCTGACAGCGCCCACAGCACAATGGATAACACGGACACGAACCTCGTCATTTGTAAGCTTCTGCAATGAGGCTTTAACAGCCTCGGCGCTGCCTTGAACGTCTGCCTTGACGATTATGTTGAAGTCCTTAATTTCACCCTGCTGAATCTGAGCAAAGAGGTCCTCAAGGGATACCTTTTTGGGTGCGCCTATAAGAGCATCCTTATTTTGCTGCTTTCTCTGAGCAACAAGCTCACGGGCCATACGCTCGTCATCAACGGCGTTAAAGGTGTCTCCGGCTCCGGGAACCTCGGACATACCGGTGATTTCCACGGGTACGGAAGGTCCCGCCTCAGTAACACGAACTCCTTTGTCGTTTGTCATAACACGGACATGACCAACAGCCGTTCCGGCGATTATAGTGTCGCCCTGATTAAGAGTGCCGTTTTGAACAAGTACGGTCATAATGGGGCCGCAGCCCTTGTCAAGACGTGCTTCTATAACAGTTCCCTTGGCCCTGCGGTTGGGGTTTGCCTTAAGCTCACGCATTTCAGCGGAAAGGCTGACCATTTCTAAAAGCTTATCAACACCTTCGCCGGTTTTTGCCGAGATGGGGCAAATAATTGTGTCGCCGCCCCATTCTTCGCTGACAAGCTCATACTCTGTAAGCTGCTGCTTTATGCGCTCGGGGTTTGCTGTGGGTTTATCCATTTTGTTTATAGCTACGATAATGGGTATATCCGCAGCCTTAGCATGGTTTATTGATTCCACAGTCTGGGGCATTATGCCGTCGTCTGCCGCAACAACAAGGATGGCAATGTCAGTAACACTGGCGCCTCTTGCACGCATTGAGGTGAAAGCCTCATGGCCGGGAGTATCCAAAAATGTGATGGGGCTGCCGTTTACCTCGATGCGGTAAGCACCTATATGCTGGGTTATGCCGCCGGCCTCACCGCTGACCACATTTGCCTCTCGTATGCGGTCAAGAAGGCTGGTTTTTCCATGGTCAACGTGACCCATAACCACAACAACGGGAGCTCTGGAAATAAGCTCATCGGGGCTGTCTTCGTGGTCATCAATAAGCCTTTCCTCAACGGTGACTATAACTTCCTTTTCAACCTTACAGCCCATTTCCATGGCCACAAGAGCGGCAGTTTCATAATCTATAACGTCAGATAAAGAAGCCATGGTGCCAAGCTTTATAAGCTGACGAACAACCTCTGCACCTGTCTTTTTCATGCGGCTTGCAAGCTCTCCCACATTAATTTCATCGGGGATAAAGACTTTTAATGGAGCTTTCTTCGCAATTTCAAACTGGAGTCTCTGGATTTTCTCCTTCTCCTCCTGCCTTCTTTTTGCGCTTGGAACCTGACGGTTTCTGTTCTTATTGGTGAACTTTTCCTTACCACGCTGAAGGTTCTGAGCCTTTTCCGGAACAAGTCTTTCAATGCGCTCGTCATATTTTGCAATATTGACAGTTGCGCCGCGGGTGTCTATAACCCGCTTTTCCGGCACAGTTTTCGGAGTGTGGGGCCTTTTCTCCTGCTGCTTTTTGGCAGGCTGGGCCGAAGTTTGTGCTGTAGATGCAGTACGCCCCTCCTGTGAGGGTTTTCCGGCAGGTTTTTCCATAGGCTTTTCCTTTAAAGCTTGCTCCGGTTTTTCGGGTACTTCAAAAACCTCGGCAAGGTCATCTATTTGATTTTTGTGGGTAAGATATTCAAAAATAAGATCAAGCTCTGCCTCCTCCAAAACCTGCATATGGTTTTTGGGGGGATTTGCATAGTCGGACAAAATCTGTGATATGTCCTTAGAGCTGAGCTTAAAATCCTTTGCTACCTCGTGAACCCTGTATTTTATAAGTGTACTCATTTATTCTTCCTCCTCTTACCCGATTTAGCATCTTTTGCGGTTCTGCCCGTTTTTTTGTTCCTGTCGTGGGCTAAAGCCTCTCGCTTTCGAACTTTTGCTTTTTCATTTTTTTGCTCCAGAAGCTTTGCCGTATCCTTATAGGAATCACTGCTGTCGCATAGTGACGACATGAAAACAGCCGCCAGCCCTATATCCGTAATAGCGGCCATTGCACAATCGGAGGAGCCAACAGCGGAAGACAGCTCCAATTTAGAATAAGGCAGGGTGACAAGGGGTGTTTGCGTGGAGTATATAAAGCCCTCGGCACGGCGGCGGGCATTTTCCGACGCGTCAGAAGCTATAAGCAGAACCCTTGCCTTACCGGCTCTGACCGCCGCTCCGGAGTTTGTTTCTCCGGTTTGCAGAGCGCCGGCCTTTTTCGCAAGACCAAGATAACCCAGTGTTTTATCCATTTTCCGCCTCCATCTGCTCTTCAAGCTGAGCGTAAATTTCCTCCGGAATGGAAACTTCTAATGAACGTTCAAGGGCACGGCTTTTAATGGCCTTTTTTAAACAAAGGGGATTTTTGCAAAGGTAGGCACCTCTCCCCGAGGCTTTTCCTTTAAAATCAAGGGAAATCTCGGCCTCTGGTGACCTTACAACTCGAATAAGCTCACGCTTCGGCTTCATCTCGCGGCAGCCGGTACACTGTCGCATAGGAATTTTTTTAGGCACAACGGCCACCTCCTGTTGTTATTTGTGTTAATTAGAAATCTTCGTAGCTTTGCCCCTCAGATTCGGGCTTAATGTCAATTTTATATCCTGTCAGCTTTGCGGCAAGCCTTACGTTTTGGCCTTCCTTGCCTATGGCAAGAGAAAGCTGGCTGTCGGGAACTATAACCCTGCAGCTTTTGCCCTCGTCCATGGTTGTAACACTGACGGCATCTGCCGGAGACAGGGCCGCCGCGACAAATTCACCGGGGTCCTCGCTGTATTTTACAATGTCAATCTTTTCTCCGCAAAGCTCATCTACTATGCCGGCAACACGGCCGCCCTTGGGGCCTACGCAGGCGCCAATGGGGTCCACATCAGGGTCGTTTGACCAAACGGCAATCTTAGTGCGGCTGCCGGCTTCTCTTGCTATGCTTTTTATTTCAACAATTCCGTCATAAATTTCCGGAACTTCAAGCTCGAAAAGTCGCTTAACAAGGCCCGGATGAGTGCGGGAAATGAGAACCTGAGGGCCTCTGGTTGATTTTCTAACCTCTACTACATAGACCTTTATCATTTGGCCTTCTGTAAGTCTCTCGCCTTTTATCTGCTCATTGGGAGAAAGCATGGCTTCTGTGTATTCGGAGTTTGAGTTTATTTTAATGGAAATACTGCCGGTTCTCGGCTCTATTCTGGAGACGGTTCCCGTAAGTATCTCCTGCTCCTTAGATGTAAACTCGTCAAAGATAATGCCGCGCTCGGCCTCGCGAATTCCCTGAATTATAACCTGCTTTGCTGCCTGAGCAGCTATTCTGCCGAACTTTTTGGTTTCAATGGGTATTTCAATAAACCCGCCGACCTTGGCACGTTTTGAATAAGAGCGGGCAGCTTCCAGAAGAATTTGCGCGGCGGGATTTTCAACTTCCTCCACAACCTCCATGCGCAAAAACATATCTATTTTCTTTTTTGTGTCGTCCATGTTGATAATAACATTATCACCACAGCCGGGATTATCCTTTTTATATGCCGCAAGGAGAGCCTGAGTGATTTTCTCATGCATATATTCTTTGGGAATTCCCTTTTCCCGCTCTATATCTTCAATTGCCGTAAAAAATTCAGCGTTCATTATAAGTTATCCTCCCGAAATTAAACAAGTCTCGTACGTACGAGGGCTATTTGGTCTTTTGTAAAACAAAGCTCCCCACCGTCTGTGTCTATTGTGACATTGCCCTTATCATAGCTTTTAAGGGTGCCTATAAACAGCTTTGAGCCGTTTTGAGGCTTATAAAGCTTAAGCTCAACAGGCTCCCCGATAAAGCGCTCAAAATGACTGGGCTTTTTAAGGGGTCTTTCAAGCCCCGAGGAGGAGACTTCAAAGATATAGCTTGTTGGTATGGGGTCACGCTCGTCTAGTATCGGGTCAATGGCACGGCTGACTGCCTCGCAGTCGTCTATTGAAATACCCTCAGGCTTATCAATATAAACCCGAAGATACCATTGGCCCGCCTCGGAAACATATTCTACATCCCAAAGCTCACAACCGAGCTCTTCAACTATGGGCAAGGCTATTTCGCTTACAATGTCTGTAACTTTACTCATACTAACACTACTACCATTTTCTTACAATTAATTTTAGCTCAACAAAAAAAGTGGGAAAGCCCCACTCGTCATACTTACTTCTTACACTAACATTAGTAGTGTAGCACATCATACATATATTTGCAAGCTTTTTTTGTGCGTTTTTGTTGTTTTGGCGGCAAGACTGAAAGAATTTTAAGAGTTTGACTTAGAGGGGTCATTTTGGTAAACTAAGCATATAAAATAAGCATGAAAATCTTTTGGGGGAGCCTTATGGTATTGACGGTTGACATCAGCAACACTAATGTTGTTTTCTCGGTTATGAACGGCGAAAAGGCCGTTTTTTCGGCAAGGTTATCCTCGGATAAGGCTAGAACGGCCGATGAATATGCCGTTTTTCTCGACCTTGTGGCAAGGCAAAACAGCTTTGACCTTAAAACAGTCGATGGCGCTATTATTGCTTCTGTGGTTCCAACCCTTACAGGAATAATGGAGTCTGCTATTAAAAAGGCCACGGGATTTAAGCCTCTTGTTGTTGGTCCCGGTGTTAAAACAGGCCTTGATATCCGTTTGGAGGACCCCACAGAGCTGGGCGGAGACTTTGTTTCCGCTGCCGTTGCCGCCATAGCCAGGTATCCCCTGCCCTGTGTCATCATAGAAATGGGAACTGCCACGGCCATGGGCATACTCGACAAATCAGGCCGCTATGTTGGCGGGGTTATCTGCCCCGGCCCCATGGTATCACAGGTGGCTTTGGCAAGGGCCGCCGCCCAGCTTTCCAATGTCAGTATAAGCCCCACCCCTCAGGTTATATGCAAAACCACAGATACCTGTATGCAAAGCGGCCTTGTCCATGGTTCTGCCGCCATGATAGACGGGCTTATTGAAAGAATTGAAGATGAACTGGAAGACAAGGTGTCCATTGTCGCGGCAGGTGACTGGGCAGACACAATTATTCCCCACTGTAAGCGCAAAGATATAGTCATTGACAAGGAGCTTTTAATGCGTGGACTTTGGATGATTTATAAGAAAAATAAACGTTCATGATTATGTCAACTAATATTATGTTAACCTAATTTGCAGCTATTATTAAAGCCAAGGCGCACTCACTTTATAGTGAATGCGCCTTATTATTTATGGGTATTTATTTTTTATATATTCGTCTATGCTCTCGGCGGCCTTTTTCCCTGCTCCCATGGCAAGAATTACTGTTGCAGCCCCTGTCACAGCATCCCCTCCGGCGAAAACGCCCTCACGGCTGGTAGCACCGCCTTCGTCTGCGATTATGCAGCCTTTTTTATTTACCTCAAGGCCTTCGGTGGTGGATTTTATAAGGGGATTTGGGCTTGTGCCAATGGCAATTATTACAGCGTCCACATCAAGAACAAAGTTTGAGCCTTTAATTTCAACAGGACGGCGGCGGCCGGATTCGTCAGGCTCGCCCAGCTCCATTTCAACACATTCAAGACCACGCACCATGCCTTTATCGTTGCCTAAAACCGCCACGGGATTATTGAGAAGCTTAAAGATAATTTCCTCCTCCATGGCATGGTGAACCTCCTCCTGCCTTGCGGGAAGCTCCTTAAGGCTGCGGCGGTAAACTATATAAACTTCCTCGGCCCCCATACGTTTTGCGCAGCGGGCGCTGTCCATGGCGACGTTTCCCCCGCCCACAACGGCAACACGCTTTGCAGGCTTTAAGGGTGTTTCGTATTCAGGCAGATAGGCCTTCATAAGATTTATGCGGGTTAAATATTCGTTTGCCGAATATACCCCCAAAAGGTTCTCACCGGGGATTTTCATAAACTGGGGAAGCCCCGCACCGGAGCCAATGAAAACAGCCTTATAACCTTCCTCAAAAAGCTCGTCTATGCTTATAGCTCTGCCGATAACGGCATTGGTTTCAAAGCTTACGCCGCAGGCGGAAAGCTCGTCGATTTCCTTTTGGACAATGTCTTTGGGAAGGCGAAACTCCGGTATGCCGTATACCAAAACTCCCCCTGCCTTGTGGAAGGCCTCGAAAACCGTGACCTCATAGCCCAGCCGGTTTAAATCGCCGGCGCAGCTAAGTCCGGCAGGGCCGGAGCCGATAACGGCGACACGGTAGCCGTTTCTAAGTATGCAGCCCTTTGTTTCATTATCGCTTTGGGCGTTTTCCCTGTGATAATCGGCAACAAAGCGCTCTAACCTGCCTATGGCAACGCTTTCGCCTTTTATAGCCCTGACGCATTTTTCCTCGCATTGGCTCTCCTGGGGGCAAACTCTGCCGCAGACAGCAGGCAAGGCATTTGTTGAATTTATAATTTCAAAGGCCTTTTCAAATTCCCCTATGGCAACTTGCTCTATAAATTCGGGTATGCGTACATTAACAGGGCAGCCGGCGACACAGGGCTTGTTCTTACAGTTAAGACAGCGTCTGGCTTCGTCCATTGCCGTTTCAGGGCTGTAGCCTAAGGCAACCTCGGAAAAATTCTTATTGCGAACCTTGGGCTCCTGCTCGGGCATGGGATTTTTTTTTGGAGACATATTAGGTTTAGACATTTTCTGCGCCCTCCAAAAGCCTGCAGGAGCTGTCCCTGCCCTCTGATTCCTCATCCCTGTAAAAGGCGCCCCGCTTTATAAGCTCGTCCCAGTCAACAAGATGGCCGTCAAACTCCGGTCCGTCCACACAGGCAAAACGGGTTTCACCGCCAACGGTTACACGGCAGCCGCCGCACATACCCGTTCCGTCTATCATAATGGGGTTTAGTGATACAAGGGTTTTTATGCCGTAAGGGCGAGTGGTTTCCGAAACCGCCTTCATCATAACTCCGGGGCCTATTGCAACAACCTCGTCATAGCTGTTTCCGGAATCAATAAGCTCCTTCAGCTTTTGGGTGACAAAGCCCTTTTCTCCATAGCTTCCGTCGTCGGTGCAGATATAAAGGTTTTTGCTGGCGGCTGACATTTCCTCCTCAAGCATCACAAGGTCATGGCTTTTAAAGCCTGCAATCATGTCCACCTCAATGCCTTTTTCATGCATTGCTTTAGCTACAGGATAGGCAATGGCGCAGCCAACTCCCCCGCCAACAACGGCAACCCTGGAAAGCCCGTCTATCTCTGAAGGTTTTCCCAAGGGGCCGGCAAAGTCTAAAATTTCGTCCCCTTCCTCAAGTTTTGCCAAAAGTGAGGTGGAGCGCCCCGCAGGCTGAAACATAATGGTCACAGTGCCTTTTTCCCTGTTGAAACCCGCTATGGTCAGGGGAATACGCTCGCCGTATTCGTCAAGACGGAAAATTATAAACTGACCGGCAAGGCATTTTCTTGCCACAAGGGGCGCATGGATTACCATTTCAATTGTCGTTCCGGCAGCGTTTAAAGCTCGTTTTTTTAATATTTTGTACATGGATTTCCCCCACAACATAAAATAGGAAATATGCGATAACTATTGCCTGCCGGCTACTATTGCCGGCCTGCAAAACAAAAAATCACAGGCCTCTATTACCAATAAATCGGCATAAAGCACAGTGTGCATGATTATAACAGTATTTTTATAGCTTTTAAAGAGGCTTAAGCAAAATATCACATTAAATCAATAAATTAAATAATATTCTTTTTCCATGATCCTTAACGGAGGGCAAAAAGCTTATTCATATTGGGCCCTTGCTCCGCCTATAAGTTTTGGTCTTGTTTTAGCGGCAGTGACCCTAGCCTGTCCCAAGGTTTTTACAGAAAGGCGCAAAGGAACCGCTACATCCCGAAGGTGCATACCGATTAAAGTTTCGCCTATATCCATGCCGGCGGCGGCCTTTATATGCTCGACCAACACGGGTTCTTCCATAGACTCATAAGCGGCAGCGGCAAAAGAGCCTCCCGCCTTAGGCTTCGGAACGGCGAAAACAATTTCAAGACCTAATTTTTCCGCAAGCTGCCTTTCCACAACCAAGGCTCTGTTAAGGTGCTCGCAGCATTGGGCAGCAAGATAAAGTCCTTTTTCATTTAGATGCGGCATAATGCCATCAAGCACAGCTCCTGCCGCTTCGGGGGCGGAGCCTTGCCCAATTTTTTCTCCTGCAATTTCACTGGTGGAGCAGCCAATAATAATTATATCGCCTTTTTTTGGCTTTGCCTGAGCCAAAAGCTCTATTATAAGACGCTCTGCCTCCACTTTAATATTTTCATACATAGTAAACCCGCCCTTCTATGGTTTTATTGTATATTTAAAAATATATTATCACTTATTTCGCTGTTTGACAACCAGCTTAAATGGTAGTATCATTATCAGCGTAATTCGACTTATTAAGACATTTTTAAAGCTCTTTTATAATATGGAGGTAACCATGAAAAAGCTAAGTCTACTTATTTTATCCCTGCTCCTGCTGTTTTCGGCCTGCGCCCCGCTTATTGAAGGCGAAATTAGCCAGCCTCCTGTTGTGGAACATATCGAATCTACACCGGAACCTTCTGCCGAACCGGAACCGGAGCCAATAAAAAATCCCTTAAGCGGCGAAACCATCGAAGAGGATATCAGCTCAAAGCGGCCTTACGCTATTATGATAAATAATATCAGCGTTGCCCAGCCCCACTGCGGTGTTTCCGGTGCAGATATAATCTATGAGGTCCTTGCAGAGGGCGAAATCACCAGAATGCTTGCTATTTATTCCGACCTTGAAAATGTTGGTACAATCGGCAGTATGCGCTCTTCAAGGCCCTATTATATTGAGCTTGCCATGAGCTATGATGCCATATATGTCCATGCCGGCGGCAGCGAGCAGGCCTATTCCGACATTGCCTCCAAAGGTGTTAATAACATAGACGGGGTTCGCGGCGCCTATGCAAACGAAATCTTTTACCGTGACCCCAGCCGTCAGCAATACGGAACCGAACACAGCCTTTTCACAAGCTCGGAAAAACTTCTTGAATACACCCCCACCCTTGGCTATTCATCCGACCATGACAGCAACTATAATTACGGCCTTCTCTTTACAGACGAGCTTGCAATGGGAGACTCTGCAGCTGCTGCCTCCTTTGTAAATATCAGCTTTTCCGGACTTAAAAACACTGATTTCACCTTCCACCCGGACTCCGGATTATACACAGGCCGTCAGTTTGGCAGCGATTATATAGACGGGAACACCGGAGAGGCTGTGGGCTTTAAAAACCTTATTGTTTTATACGCTGAAACGCAAATACTAGATAATGACGGCCGCCGAAACGTTGACCTTATTGGAAGCGGCGAGGGGTATTTTATCTGCGGCGGTCTTAGTATCCCCATTTACTGGACACGTTCCGGCTCCGGCGCTCCTTTTATATATACTCGCGAGGACGGCAGCGAGCTTGAGCTGGGCATTGGAAAAAGCTATATCGCCATTGTTCCCACAGGAAGCAATATTACAATGGAGTAAAACCCAATAAAAAGAAAAAATCAGGGCGGAATTTCCGTCCTGATTTTTTATGTTTATTTCAGTCTTTTTTAAAGGAGCATAAGCCCTGCTTTGGCACAGGCTGTTATGGTTTCCTCGTCCCAAATAGAGGCCTGAACCTCACCAATATGAACCTTATTTAAAAGAAGCATGGTAAGCCTTGATTGGCCTATGCCTCCGCCAATGGTAAGGGGAAGCTCGCCGGAAAGAAGCATTTTGTGATACATAAGCTCCCGTCTGTCATCACAGCCGGATAGCTTAAGCTGCCTGTCTAAAGACTGGGGGCTGACTCTTATGCCCATTGAAGAAATTTCCATGGCACAGCCTAAAGGCTCAAACCAAAACAGTATATCTCCGTTTAGGTCCCAGTCGTCATAGTCCGGAGCACGACCGTCGTGGGGCTTGCCTGATTTTAAGTTTCCGCCGATGCCCGATATAAAAACAGTTTTATGTTCTTTTGTAAAGGCATCTTCCCTCTGCTTTGGAGAAAGCTTCGGGTACATATCCTCAAGCTCCTGAGCACTTATAAAGGCAAGCTTCCGATTTAGTTTTCCAAAAGGCTCAAGCTGGGGGTATAAAGACAGCATGGTTTCCTGAGTATCACATAAGGCATTCACTATGGCTTCGGCGGTTTTTTTAAGGTAGCCGAGGTTTCTGTCTTTTTCCTCTATAACCTTCTCCCAATCCCACTGGTCAACATATACTGAGTGCAGGTTATCCATGTCCTCATCCCGCCTAATGGCATTCATGTCGGTATAGATGCCCTTGCCCGGATAAAAATCATAGCGCTTTAAGGCAAGGCGCTTCCACTTGGCAAGGGAATGCACCACCTGACCTATACTGTCCGTTCCTGCAATGTCAAAGGCAACAGGGCGCTCAACTCCGTTTAAGTCGTCGTTTAGCCCGCTTTGCTCCTCAACAAAAAGCGGGGCAGAAACCCTGTAAAGGTTTAAAGAGCCGGCCAGCTTATCCGCAAAAATGCGCTTTAAAAGGCTTATGGCCTTTTGAGTGTCGTAAATGCCGAGAGTGCTTTTATAGCCCTCAGGTATGCTTGTTTTCATATATGTTTCCCCTTGGTTTTTTATAAGCTGCGGCTTTTTAAAAAGCCGCTGACCCTGCTTTATTTTTCGCTTAAGAGTTTGATTATTTTAAGGTAATAGCCTTCGGCATCTTTGCGGAAATTACTTTTTATGGTTTTGGCCTGCTCCTGCCCCTGACCTATAAGGGAAAGGGAGATAATTTCCCCCACTCCGTCCGAAAGGCTTAAGTTAATTCTGCAGGTTCCGTCCGGCAAAGTTTCGTACTCTGTGCCTATAAGAGAGTCTCGTTTCATTTTGTTTATAAGAGGCTCCGCTTTCTTTTCCGCCTTTTTCCTGACGGAATAAGGTATGCTGCTTTCAACTGTGTCTCCATGTTCGGTGCCTTTGGGGCTTATTCTATAACCTTCTTCATCATTAATAATATGCTCTGTATTTACAAGCTCTGTAAGGCATTGGGTGAATTCAAAATAATCAAAGCCCCCGTCAACAAGGACGAGGTCAAAAAGTGTCTCCATGCTCACAGGAGCCGGCAGCCTGCGCAGAACAAAGAGAATAAGGATTTTTATGTCCAGTTTTTCGTGGATGAATCCGTGCCTGTCCATATGACACACCTCCCCTGAAAGAACGATTTACGCAATCTGTGTCCATATTATAGTAGCTTTTCGGCTATTCGTCAAATCATTGTTATCACAAATTAGCTCATATCGCATAGACTATAACGAAGGACCCACAATATCCATTTTTACCGCTGATAAGCTTGGAAAAACCCAAGCCTGACCAATTTAGCCAACACCGGCCCCTAGGGCCGGCCCAGCAGCACACAGGAGAGCTTGCATTTATTAAGCCTTCTTGTGCATTAGTGAAGCGAAAGGAATGGTCATAACTATGACAGAAAAGAAAGTTCCCGGACCGATTGCAAACCTTGACTGCATTCGTGAAGCGGTCTGCGTACACACCAACAAGGTGTTTGACAGCTGCCGTGACAAAGACTGTGTCGAGGACCTTCGGGTATATTGCACCGAGGGCTCGCAATCTATTATCGACGCTTCAGTAAGCGTCAGACCACGCTCCGCGAAGCTTCTTTTCGCGGATGTAGACGTTGAGGAGATAAACTTTAATAGAGGCTGCTATACAGTAGATGTCACATATTTTTATAAGGTGACGGGCGAGGCCTTCCCCGGCGAGGCGAAGGTTACAGGGCTTTGCGTATTTGAAAAGCGCGTTGTCCTTTACGGAAGTGAGGGTACCTCAAAGATATTTACTTCCAATGACGTATACTCCAGTGAAAGAAACTACTCAAGCCTGCCCACAGCCGTTGTGGAGGCGGTGGATCCCCTTGTGCTTTCAATGAAAATCGTAAATCGCTGCAAACCCTACTGCTCTGACAGAGATTTGTGTGACATTCCCTGCGCCATAGCAAAATGCTTTAGCGGGGATATAGTCAGTTCACACTCCGGAAAGCAGCTTTACGCAACCTTGGGTCAGTTTTCTATAATCAGCCTTGAAAGAGATACACAGCTTCTTATGCCCGCCTACGACTACTGCGTACCTACAAAGGAATGTGTTTGCGTTGAGGAAGACCCCTGCACTCTCTTTAGCCATATTCCCTTCCCTATGGATGACTTTTTCCCGCCAAAGGGTAGTCCCGAAAAGTGCGGACAGGAAGCCTGCGTCACCGAAAACTAGCAGTCAAAAATTAAAAGTTCAAGCCGCAGCGGATTTTGTGGCTTGAGCTTTTAATTTTTATATGACTAAATGGAATAAATGACCTGAGCTTTGTGCAAAATAATGCCAAAGCTCTTTGCTTTATTATAAGCACTATGTGCATGGAGGTATCCACATATGAAAAGTAAAATCATGGCTCTTGGGGCTTTCGCCCTTATTCTTACGCTGTCTTTAGGTTTTTTAAGCGCGGGGGCAAACAGCGAAAGCTGCGCTCCAATAGCGGAAAATCTTGAAATCAGCACCTATCGTGGTGTTTCGGTGGAGGGTCTTTTAAAGGCCACCCATCCGGAGGGACAGGCCGTTTCCTTTAAGATTACAACAAAGCCCACAAAAGGTGAGCTTATCTTAGGTGATAACGGAAGCTTTATCTACACTCCTAACGAGGGAAAAAGAGGCAAAGACTACTTTGGCTATAAGGCTATGGATGTAAAGGGAAATTCATCCTCCGAAGCCACGGTTATTATTAAAATTGAAAAGCAGACCAAAAGCATAAACTACTCCGACATGGATGGAAACGGAGCGGGGGCCGCAGCTGTTGCCCTGGCTGAAAAGGGCATTTTTATCGGCGAGCAGCTGGGGGGTCAGTATGTTTTCAGGCCCGAGGCAAAGGTTTCCAGAAGTGAATTTCTGGCCATGTGTATGAAGCTGTCCGATATAGATATTTTATCCGGTGTCATAACCACAGGCTTCGGTGATGATGAGGACATTCCCATGTATCTGAAGCCCTACGTTTCCACAGCCCTTTTAACAGGCATAATCAGCGGCTATACCGACGGCAGCCGCACAGCTGTTTTCAGCGGAGAAAATAACATCAGCTATCCCGAAGCGGCGGTTATTCTAAATCGTGCTATAGGTCTAAGCGACGTGCGTGTTTCAGGCTATGACAGCAGCATTCCCGTATGGTCTATGCAGGCCTGTGCAAACCTTAGCGCCTGCCGCATCTCAGAATATAACGAGGAGCAGCAGCTCACAAGGGCAGACTGCGCAAAGCTTCTTTTAAATGCCATGGCTGTTTTGGAAAGCCGTTAAAAAGCTGTAATTTTAAAAAGCTCTTGCCGAGGTATATTCCTTCGGCAAGAGCTTTTATTTATCTGTTTTAAGGCTTTGAACAAGCTTTTCGTCCGCTTCTACGATTATAGTTTTGCTGTCTGTGTATATAACCATACCCGGCATAGAGCCGGATGGTTTTTTCACATGACAAATTTGAGTGTAGTCCACGGCGGTTTTGCCGGCGTTTCTGGCCTGAGAAAAATACGCTGTCAGGGTGGCCGCTTCAAAAATCGTCTGCTCATCTGGGTCTTTTCCTCCGCAGGAGATGACCACATGGCTGCCCTGAACGTCCCGCACATGGAGCCAAACATCAGAGCGCCTTGCCGTTTTAAGGGTTAGCTGGTCGTTTTGCGTGTTGTTGCGCCCCACATAAATGGGCATACCCGAGCTGGAAATAAACTTTAAAAAAGGTGTTTCACGGATTTTTTCAGGTTTGGACTGCTTCTGTTTTTTTACAAAGCCTGTTTTTATAAGCTCATGGCGGATTTCCGTAAGCTCCCCTTGACTTTCCGCCCTTTCTATAGTGTCTAAAACGCTGGAGAGATAGGCCTTTTCCATCTCCCCTTTTATGATAAGGTCACCCAGATATTCTCTGGCGGTTTTGGCCTTATTATAATCTCTAAAGTATTTTGCAGCGTTCTGCTGAGGGGTTTTCAAGGGGTCAAGAGGTATTTCAACTTTTTCTCCCTCGTCGCTGTAATAGTTGTCGGCGATAAGAACCCTGTCACCCTTTTTTATTCTGTAGATATTGGCGGTTATAAGCTCACCGTAAAGCTTTTTTTCGTCTCTGCCTTCAGTTTCGGCAAGCTCCTGCCGCCGAGCCTCAAGCTTTCTTGAGCTGCGCTGGTAGGCGTTTTTAACCTTTTTGTGCAGGGAATGGGATTTTCTTTGCATAAGCTCCCTTTTTGCACGGCGGGTATAAAATTCCTCCAGCAAAGTGGAAAAGTCAGGGTATTCCCTGCTTTCCATTGCCATCTCATATTGAAAAATAGGCATGAAGGAAAAGTCATAGGGCTTTTCATCCTGAAAAAGCATGGTGGGTGTAAAGTTTTTCTGCTCCACCCTTTTAGAAAGAGCTTCCATCTCCTCGGAAAAAGCCTGTCTTTCCTCTTGGGAAAGCCTGCTGACAGACTTTGAAACCTCGTCAAAAGCCAAAAAGGAAAGCTCACTGCAGATAAGGGGCGAAAGCCCGGAAAAACTCTCCAGCAGCCATTTATCTGGAAGCTTATCACCCTCGGCCCCGTTCCAAAGTCTTTGTCTTTCTTCACTGTTAATGCAGAAAAAATCTGCCTTTTCTTGTTTTGGAGGAAGCCTGTATATAAGCCCCGGCATAACAAGGCGCAGCCTTGACATATCCCCGTCAACACGACGCAGACAGTCAATTATATGACCCTCAGGGCCGGTCAAAATTATATTGGAGTTGCGCCCCATCATTTCCACAATAAGGCTCTTTTTCGTTTCAACACCCATTTCATCTAAGGTGAGAAGCTCAAAGCACAAAAGCCTTTCCATTTCCGGCTGGCTTATGCGGCTTATTCTGGCGCCGATTATATGTTTTCTTAAAAGCATACAAAACATGGGCGCCGTCTTGGGGTTTTCGTAATGCTGGCTTGATATATGAACCCTTGCCGTGCCTGTGCCCGAGGACAAAAGCAGCTTTATATTTTGGCCCTTTGCCCTAAGGGATAAAATAATGATGTCCCTTTCCGGCTGCTGAACCTTGTCAATTTTAGCTCCGGTGAGAGGGCCTGAAAGCTCTGCCGCCAAAGCATTTATTGTAATTGCGTCAAGGGGCATTATTAATCCTCCACAATTAGTCCGAACAGCTCGTTTATCCTTTCGGTATCGCCTTTAAGGTAAAGGTAGCCGAAAAGCGTCTCCAAGCCGGTTGCTGCGTGATAGTCGGAAACCGACGCATTTTTAGGCACGGAATTAACCTTTGCGTTCCGCCCCCTTTTAAAAACTGCCGTTTCTTCCTCGTTTAGCTTATGGGCTATCCGTGTCACCGCTGCCGCCTGAGCCTTGGCGCAGACGTTTTTTACAGTTTCGGCGTGAAGGCCCTTAGAGGTTTTGCTGCCTTCACCGCAAAGCCAGACACGCACAAGAAGGTCGTAAACGGCATCACCCACATGAGCCAAGGCAAGGGTGCTTATACTGTGAAGCTTTGTATCTGTAAGATTGCCTAAAAAATAATCTCTCATTATACCTCCGCTTTTAGAGCTATCCAAGACTTTTTCCAAGTCAAAAGCTCTTGTAAGCGGCCTATTCCTTCCATTCGTCTATGGGCTCGTCCTCATATTCGGAAAAACTTAGCTCATCAGAGTCATTTTCATCAAGGGCTGTCCCCTGCATCTCATGCCATTGCTGCTTTGTTATGAGAACCTGCCTAGGTTTTGAGCCTTCAAAGGGGCCCACAACACCGATTTCTTCCATCTGGTCAACAATGCGGGCAGCCCTTGCATAGCCAAGCTTAAGCCTGCGCTGGAGCATTGAAACTGAGGCCTGCTTTGTTTCAAATATAACCTCAACTGCCTGGGGTAAAAGTTCGTCATAATCCGAAGCAGAGTCCGGCTGGTCAGAGTTGCCGGCGGAAGCCTGATTTTTATCTTCCGAGGCCTTTTCAATCTGCTCTAAAATTTCTTCGCTGTATTCTACATTCGCCCCTTCTTTCACGAAGTTTATAACAGCTTCCCGCTCCCCGTCAGAAACAAAGGCACCCTGAACCCGTATGGGTTTTCCCACACCTAAGGGAGAATACAGCATATCCCCTGCGCCAATAAGCTTTTCAGCGCCGGAGCTGTCTAAAATTATGCGGCTTTCCATGGCGGAAGAAACGGCGAAGGCAATCCTTGAGGGGATATTTGCCTTCATAAGCCCTGTTATAACGTCAGCCGAGGGGCGCTGGGTTGCTATTACAAGGTGCATTCCCGAGGCTCTGCCCATCTGGGCCACACGGCAAATGCTTTCTTCAACCTCTTTTGAGGCAACAAGCATAAGGTCTGCCAATTCGTCAATTACAATGATAACCCTTGGCAGGGTTTTTTCACCTATGGTTTTTTGATAGCTGTTATAGCCGGAAAGGTCCCTCACCCCAACCTCGGAAAACAGGCGGTAGCGCTTTAGCATCTCAACAACCGCCCACTGCAAGGCTCCTGCCGCTTTTTTGGGGTCGGTAACCACCGGAACAAAAAGATGGGGTATGCCGTTATAAATGCCAAGCTCCACCATTTTGGGGTCTATCATTATAAACTTCACTTCGTCCGGCGCGGCTTTATAAATGATGCTCAAAATAAGGCTGTTCATACAAACTGACTTACCCGAGCCGGTTGTCCCCGCAATAAGTAAATGGGGAAGCTTTGCAATATTTCCCACTATGGCCTTGCCGCTTATATCCTCGCCTATGGCAAAGCTAAGCTTAGAGGCTGCGGATTTAAAGGCAGGTGAGTCAATAATGTCGTGGAGGTATACGGTGCTCACTATTTTGTTTGGCACCTCAACTCCCACTGTTGATATTTTATCAGGAATAGGGGCAATGCGAACGCTGCTCACTCCTAAAGATAAGGCAAGGTCCCCTGTAAGGTTTGTAAGCTTTGAAAGCTTTACTCCCTGCTCAAGCTCAAGGTCATAGCGGGTAACTGTTGGCCCGCGGGTGACACTGGTTATTGAGGCATCAACCCCAAAGCTGCGTATGGTTGATTCCAGCCGCTCACGGTTGAGGGCAATTTCCTGCCTGCCGTCAACAGTGTTTTTGCCGCCGGCTTTAAGCATGGAGACGGGCGGATAGCGATAATCCTCCCCTTTACTTTCCATGGCTTTTTCAATTGTCTTTGTGATTTCCACAGCTTCCGCCCGGGCTTCCTCGCCGGTGATTTTCTTAGTTGGTAAATCCATGGAAGTTTTTTGCGAAACCTCAGATTCCGAACTTTCAGGCTCACTGGAAATCTGGGATGTAAGGGTGTTTGCAACCCCTGCAACAGCGGCGGCCTCCTCTATGGAAAGGGGCTTCACCCTCTCTGTTCCCGTAGGTGAATTTGCCTTTGGCAAAGGCTCGTCCGCCTGTTTTTTTGAGGTCTGGGAAAGAAGCTGGTCTGGTGTTTTCACCCTTGGGCGGATGTTGAAAAAGCCAACTCTTTCCTCAACATATTTATCATCAGGCTCATTCACGTCATCCATGGGAATGTCTATGGCCTTGCTTCTGCGAGGGGCTGCTGCCGGCGGGGCAGCCTGCTGTCTGACGTTTGTCTGGGCCTTTGCCCCAGCTCCTGAGCTTGAGGGCTTTTCATAGCTTGCTTCACGATTGGCCAGTCTTTTTTCCCTAAACTTGTTTGCAAAATATGGTATTGTAAGCCCGACGCTGTTAAAGGAAAAGAAAATAAGCCCAAGGAAAAACACAGGAAAGGCCCCGTATATGCTGACAGCCGGCTTTAGAACCAGAGCTAAGAGTCCGGAGATAAGCCCTCCGCTTTCTAAAGCAGTGCCGCTTTTATACAGGGCGGAAATAAGCTCTTTTGAAAGCTCCAAATCCGAGCTTTTGGAAAAAAGATGGTACAAGGCGCCGAGAAAAAGCGGAGAGAGCAAAGCCGAAACCACCTTGAACTTATATGGTCTGCCTCTGGAAAAGCCTATATGCCAGGCACATATCAAAAGGGCGGGAGGAAAAATGTAATATCCCCAGCCGATAAGTCCTTTTATAAAAGAGCAAAGGTATGTAATAAACCAGGCATCTACATCAAAATAACCGATAAAGCAAAACAGACCGAGGAAAAAACATAAAATCGCTGCCGCTGCCATATAGGCAGGATTCCCTTCCGGACGCTGCTGCTTGACGGCTGTATTCTTTGTGTTTTTCTTGGTCTTAGATCCTGTGCTTTTTGTTTTGCTGCCGGCAGCCGGCTTTTTAGCTTGTGGCATTAATAGTCACTCCAAATCACATAATAAATGACAAAACTAGTGTAAGTATACCTACGGCAAAGCAGTAATAACTGAATTTTCCAAACTTGCCTTTATGGGAAAGAAACCTAACAAGCCCTATGGCAAAATACCCTACAACACCGGCAACTATCATGCCTATAAGGTAAATGGGAATAAGCTTTACGTCTATTCCCGTTTCAAAGGCTTTAAACAAAGTGAGGATGTTTGCGCCTATTATAGCCGGCAGAGACAAAAGGAAAGAAAACTTAACGGCAAAGCTGCGGTTTAGACCTACGGCCATTCCCGCTGTTATGGTTGAGCCTGAGCGGGAAACTCCCGGCAAAACCGCCACTGCCTGACACAGTCCTATGGTAAGAGCATTTGTGACCGTCATATTTTTTTCGGTCTTTTTGCCGTTTTGCATTTTGTCGGACAAAAAAAGCATAAGTCCTGTGAACAGGAAGGCTGCACCGATAAAATATGTGTTTGAATAAAGCTTATCCACAAGACTGTTGAAGGGTAAAACTATAAACAGCGGCAAGGTTGCTATAATAAGCATAAGAACAAGCCTGCGAGCAGGCTTAGGTCCGCCTTCCTCCGGCCTTGGATGCCTTATATCCCTAACAAAACCAATGGCCTCCTGTATCATTTCCTTAATATCACGCCTGTAAACTATGCACACTGATACAAGGGTGGCAAGATGTAAAAGCACCTCGAAAAGAAGATTTTCATCCCCGGGGTTTTTCACTCCAAAAAATATCTGAAGGGCTGCCAGATGCCCCGAACTGGAAATAGGAAGAAATTCCGATATTCCCTGAACTATTCCCAATACAATGGCTGCTAAAATTGACATTCTTACCTCCGAATGCAAAATTTTCAAAGTTTTTCATATTACAGGGCGGCTTTTGCGCTGTTTTTGGCCGGCAGCTTTTTACTTTTACTCCGAGAACTGCGGCGGCGTGAGCCGCTGTTGGCCTTTGATTTATAAAAGGCTTCCATTTCCGAATCCGCCTTATATATTATGCGGTTAACCGTCAGCGTTTCGTCCTGTGCGTCGCGAAATTTTATGCGCACTAAAAAGCTTCCGTGGCTTTTGCAGGAGTATAGGGACATATACCTTTTGTCCCCTTGATTTATCCAGCGGGAACCTTTAAGTCTTGCCTCACATATGGGGCATGAAGGCTCTGATATCCCCTTGTCGGAAAATGCCTCATTGCGGCTGGCGTATCCCGTAAAAGCCCTGTGTTCAAAGGCCTTGGGGCTTTTGTCGTTTTTGGACTTTTCATCTTGAGTTGGAGCCGAAAGAATTTTCGAGGCGCTTTCATAGTTTTTTATGCCCTCAAGTAAATTAAGCCTTGAGCATATCAGCGCCGTATTATAGGCATCTCCCAAGGCATCATGGGCAACTCTGGTCTGCTCTATATCAAAATGCTCCATGGCAGTTGAAAGAGCGGTTTGGTTTCTGCCGGCATTGGTTTGCATATTATATATAAATTGCAGGTTATACCATTCGTCAATCCAGTCCCAGTCTAAATCATGGATTATAATATTTTGCTCCATGATGCCCCTGTCGTCGCTGCCCCAGGTGATAAAGGTGCAGTTTTCTCCGCACCACTCACGGAATTTGGTGAAGGCTTCTACAAAGCCCACTCCCCCGCTGAGCCGCTCTTTGTCAAAGCCGGTCAGCTTTTCAACCTTATAGTGCATACGACGAAAATATACAGGCTTTACGTCTATTTGAAACTCCTCGCCGGGTAAAAAATCTTCTGTAAGCTTCACTGCGCCTATCTGGATTATTTCACCGCGAAGATGGATGGGCAGCTTGTTAAATATTGAGGATTGGGCGGACATAGCCTGATTCCATTCCAAGTCCATCACTATATAATTCATATGCAAATCATACCTTTCGGTCCTTTCCGGTTTAGTAAAATGAGAATGCAATCCAATAGGCTCTTTTGGGGAAAACCCGCAGTCTCACAATTTATTATTATATCACAAATGCAAGCAAATGATATAATCTGTTATTCCTGGGCTGCTCCGGCTGATGGCCTAAAGCCTCTGGGAACAAGCAAACATAATATTTGCAGCGCACAAGGCAGGTGATATTATATCACATATAAGACAATAAAGACAGTATCTTTTTGGCAGATTTCTTAAAAATACAAAAGCTCATATCTTTATCGCTAAGGAAAAGTGGGTTTAAGACTTTTTATGTTTTAAAGGCTCAAACTGCTTCAAAGGCAAGCTTTTCTAAAATCGCCGCAGTCAGCTCCCACATCCTCAAAAAAGACGAAATTTCTAAGTGTTCCTTCGGAGTGTGGACATCTTTAAGGTTTGGGCCGTAAGAAATAACGTCTGCCCCCTCCAGTCTTTCCGCGAAAAAACCGCATTCCAGCCCTGCGTGAACGGCTGCCTGCCTTGGCTTTTCACCAAAAAGACTTTCATAGCAATCCATGGAAATTTCCCTTAAAGGTGAGTGGTTTTTATGCTCCCACTGGGGATATTCCCCTGTGCAAATACTCTCCCCTTTGCAAAGCTCTGCCAAAGCCGCATACTTTCGGCGCAACTGCTCTTTGCGGCTGCCAAGGCTGCTTCTAACGCAGGATAAAAACGAAACAGCATTATCTCCAGTTTCCGCAACTCCCGTATTTGCCGAGGTTTCCACAAGCTCCGGCACATCAAAGCTCATGCCCAAAACACCGTCTGGCAATAAAAGCATGGCGGAAACAAGGCGGGATTTGCTTTCATCTTTTAAGCATTTATACTCCCCCCCGCCCAGCTCATCAAGACTTATGTAAACCTCATCTCTGCCCTGCAGCTCATGTTTAAAAGCCTGTTCCATGGATTTAAAAAGGGTTTTTATTTCCTCCAGCTGCTCTTTGGGGCACACAAGCCTTGCCTCTGCCCTAACCGATATGGCGTTCATTTTCCCCTCTGCTTTAACAGAGCAAAGCCTTGGGCCGGAAGGAAGCTCTGCGAGCAGGCGGCCGAGAAGGCAGATGGCGTTTCCCCTGCCCTCGTTTATCTCCATACCGGAGTGTCCGCCGGAAAGTCCGCCTATAACAATATCTATACCTATTCCATTATTAACACTTTCATACTCAATAGGTATCAAAAGCTCATTTCTAAAGGCTCCGGCGCAGCTTGTGAAAAAGACCCCCTCTTCCTCTGTGTCAAGGTTTATAACATATTTACCCTCAAGCTTTGAGTAGTCCAAAGCGGCAGCGCCCAAAAGACCAATTTCCTCCGAAGCCGTAAAAACAGCCTCCAAGGCAGGATGTCTTATATCCTCACTGTCCAAAAGGGCAAGAGCAATGGCAACAGCAACCCCATTATCCGCCCCGAGAGTTGTGCCCTTTGCCTTAAGCCAACCGTCTTCTTCTATAAGCTTTATCCCCTGCTCATAGGGAATATCGCAGTCCTCGCTGCGGACATACACCATGTCTATATGCCCCTGAATTATAACAGGGGCGCAGGTGGAATCTGCCACTGATGCAGGTTTTTTTATTATAACGTTATTTGCCTTGTCCCGGCTTGCGTAAAGCCCTCTTTTTTCGGCAAAATTCATGAGATAATCGGCAATATGCCCCTCGTCCCCGCTTGCTCTTGGTATTTTTGATATTTCCTCGAAATAATGCAGCACTTTGTTATCCGCTTTCATGACTTATGTCCTTTCATAAGACTTTTATTATGTGTTTTCCAAAGCCCAATTTATGATATATGCGTATAATTTCGCAAAATAATATTCACCAAAGTATTTTAACACAAAAAACTAAAAACTCCAAACCTCTTTAGCGGAGATTTAGAGCTTTTATTATTAAAGGCCTTATGGCTGCAGCCCTGTCTGCTTATATAGATACGGGCCAAGGCGCTTTGTGATATACGCACCCAAAACAGCGGAAAGAGAGTCTCCGGGAATAAACACAAGACCGCAGTATATAAGTAGGTTAAAAAGGCTTATGGGGTTTTCCATATATACCTTTCTTATAATATAAAAATACAGCATTCCGAAAGAATATACTATTAAAATATTGAGAAAACCGGCAGCAACAAGGGTTTTCATACTGTCTTTGCCCTCTGTAAGCCTGCCTGTAACTGCTGTTCCAATAGCCATGCCGATGATATAGCCAAAGGTCGGCTGAAGCAGGTAGCCGAGGCCGCCTCCCATAGTAAAAACAGGAATCCCCATAAGGCCTATGAAAATATAGACGAGAACGCTTGTTGTTCCCAGCCTTTTTCCAAGAAGCAGCCCTGCTAGATTTGTAAACATAAACTGCATGGTGAAAGGCACAAAGGGTATGGGAATTTTAATAAAGGCCCCTGCGGCAATAAGTGCCGAGAAAAGTGAGCAAAGTATAAGGCTTTTTGTGTTTAGCTTTTTCATAAATTCCTCCGTGAAATATGCCTTATGTCATGTCCGGATTTATATACCCAAGGGAAACCTCACCGCTGTGGAGTGTAAGCTTTTCTCCATCTCCAAGTTCCAGCATAAGCCCTCCGCTGTCATCAACTCCCACAACCTTTCCGAACAGAGCTTTGCCTTCTTTTTGAAAGCTTATGGTTTTACCTGTTAGTATAGAGCGGCTTCTGTATTCATCTATGAGACTTTGATTTTCATAGCCCGCCTCAAAGCCCTCTATAATTCCCCTTACAATGGCAGCGGCAAGGCGGCTTCTGGAAAGTCCGTAGCTGTCCAGATAGCCAGCTGAGCAAGAAAGTTCTTCCGGAAAGCCCTCTCTTGGAGCGGCGCAGTTTATGCCCACACCCACAACTATGCTTTCAATACCGCCGCTTTCAAAGTCCGTTGCCGCCTCGGTCAAAATGCCGCAGACCTTTCTGCCCTCAATGTATATATCATTCACCCATTTTATTCCGGCAGGTTTTCCCGTCTGCTCTTCTATGGCTTTGGAAACGGCAACTGCCGCCCCGACAGTTATCATCTGGGTGTCACTTTTTTTGTTTGGCCGAAGCAGAATGCTCATATAAAGCCCTGTGCCGTAAGGTGAAAAAAAGGGCTTTCCCCCTCTGCCCCGCCCTTGGGTCTGCCCCTCGGCTAAAAGAATTGTTCCGTGGGCAGCTCCGTCAAGGGCAAGCCTTTTAAGCTCTGTGTTGGTGGAGTCTATGGTTTTATATGTTATAATTTGATTGTCGCTCATGGCTTTCGGCAAAAACTGCAAAATACTCTCGGGAGACAAAACATCGCTTTCCTCAGTGAGCTTATACCCCTTGTTGGGTACGGCGCAAATTTCATGTCCCTGAGCTTCAAGGGCTTTTATCGCCTTCCACACTGCAGTTCTTGTTAAACCAAGGCTGTCTGCAAGCTCCTGACCGGAAACAAAGCGGCTGCGCTCTGCCTCCAGAACAGCTAAAATATCACTTTTTGTTGACAATCATATCACCTCTATTTTTGGGATTATACCGCTGTTAAAAACCATTGTCAACCTTTATTTTTAACTTGGTTAACATTCTTTCTTGTCAATATCAGGAATGAAAAGTATTATTAAGGGAATACTATCGTTTATCAATCGATGGGGAGGTAATTTACATTGCTGAACAAGGTTGAAATATGCGGTGTCAATACCGCAAAGCTTAAGGTTCTGAAAAATGAGGAAACTATGGCTCTTTTACGTTTAAGCAAACAGGGTGATAAAGATGCCAGGGAAAAGCTTATTTCAGGAAACCTTCGGCTGGTTTTATCGGTCATCCAAAAATTTTCATCCAGAGGGGAGCGTGTAGACGACCTATTTCAGGTTGGCTGTATAGGGCTAATAAAAGCAATCGACAATTTCGACACGAACCAACCGGTCAGGTTTTCAACCTATGGCGTGCCGATGAATGTCTAGAGTTGAAACCACCTTCTCTTGACAGAAGAATAAAAATGGGTTAAAATGCTTCGGTATCCGATTTGTTTGTAATCTGCCTCTAGCTTGGTAGACAGAGGGCCTGCCTTCTAAGCTTATACTGCAACATAAGCCTTATCGAAAAAAGCAGGCCTTATAAAGACAAAAACTCCATATGCCCCTATAGTTAAACGGATATAATAAGCCCCTCCTAAGGGCTAGTTTGTGGTTCGATTCCACATAGGGGTGCCAAAAGAGGTCTTGAAAACACTACGTTTTTAAGGCCTTTTACTATTCGGAGAATTTCACAGAATAGAAGGCATATCAGACAACAAATAAAATCGCTTATCTTTTAACGAATCAACAAAGAGCTTCACCATGCCCGCTACTGATGTGACTGTGACAGCGGAGTTTGAGATGCGCCTGTCACTCCGCCCCCCTCCGGCGGCGAATACATTCCTCCTGCACCCACATATAAAGCGGATGTGAAAACGGGTGACAGCACTCAGACGCCCATTCCCGTAACGGTGGACAAGGGCGCCGGAAGTGCCTTTGCAGAGATAGGCAGCGGACAACTGGCATCAGAGGAAACCATTGTTACGATGCCCGTCATACCCAATGTTGACACCTATACAGTGGGAATACCTGTCCCCGATTTATCGACAAGCGGGGTGCAGGGCAGCCTGACAATCGAGACGGACAAGGGCAATATAAGCGTACCTTCCAATATGCTTACAGGGCTTGAGACCCCTGAGAGCATTGTCATCTGGTATATTGACGGCTTGGGTAATGTGATAACGGTACCGAACGGACGCTACGACGCATTGACAGGCAT
>CAZTXG010000015.1:0-38228 GCA_964617335.1 uncultured Oscillospiraceae bacterium | reverse complement strand
AAGCTTGTTTTGCAAACAAACTCTCCCATTTCAACGCCGAATTATCCGGCATTCTCAAATTATTACTATCAGCGTGATAAATTCCTTGACACGGGCGCCGAAATATACGAATATCAAGGTAGTGACTCTCAGCATGGAAAATCTCTTATTATTGACAAGCAAACAGCCGTTATCGGTTCTTTTAACTTTGATGACCGCAGTATGTATATAAACACCGAAACTATGCTTGTTATAGACAGCCCGGAGCTTTCAAGTCAGCTAGGCAAGGTTCTTGAGCAGCTTCGGCAAAGCTCTGTTCAAGTTTCTTCGGATAACAGCTATTTATCGGAGGAAACTGATTTGGCGGAGGATGCGCCGCTAATGAAAATGTTTATGCTGCGGATAACATACATATTTTTAAAACCCTTCCAATTTTTAATTTAACAGGAGAGAAGAAATGAAAAACATACCTAACATACTCACAGGAGCGAGAATTTTGCTTATTCCGCTGTTTGTTTACCTTGTTACCCTTGATAATATGATTGGTGCGGGCCTTGTGCTTTTGTTTTCCGGCTTAACAGACTTTTTGGACGGAAGGCTGGCACGGCGCTTTGGCTGGGTTACATCTCTCGGCAAGGCTCTCGATCCCGCTGCCGACAAATTGACCCAGATGGCAGTTTCCATCTGCTTTATCATTAAACTTCAAAAGTTTTGGGGCTTTTTCGCCTTCCTGATTATAAAAGAGATTATCATGCTCTCCTTTAGCGGCTGGCTTTTAAAAAAGGGTGTTAAGCTTGAGGGTGCACAGTGGTTCGGCAAGGTGAATACCTTTGTTTTTTATGGTGTTATGATAGCTATTTTGCTTATACCTATGCAGTCCAACTTTATTATTCCTCTGCTGATAATAGCCGTGGTCTGCAGTGTTTTTTCAGTTTTAATGTATATTCCCGAATTTGTCCGGCATTTTAGAAAAATTGATGAGGATGACACTTTAGTTAAGGCAAAGGATACCAAGTGAAATATTAGCCGGCTTTATAAACCCTCTTGCGGGGGTTTTGAAAACTCTTAAAATTTACTGTATAATAAAGCTCAAGCCCTTTCGGATAATTTGCCGGAAGCCGGCTTGAGCTTTAGCCTGTATTCCTGGTCTTCATATTAATTTCACATGGCCGCAAGGGGGTTTTTATGCTTAATATTCTTATTGTAGAAGATGATAATAATACAAGAAGGCTGCTGGAAGAAATTATGCTTGATGAAAAATATATGCCATTTCCGGCAAAAAACGGCATTGAGGCACTTAGCATTATAGACCATCAGCATATAGATTTAATGATAACAGATATTATGATGCCGGGTATGGACGGATACTATTTAACTGAGCAGCTTCGTGATGCGGGCTATGATTTCCCCATACTTATGATGACGGCAAAAAGCACCATTCGTGATAAGCGCAGGGGTTTTTTAGTCGGCACAGATGACTATATGATTAAACCTGTAGATGAGGAGGAGCTGATTTTGCGTGTGAAGGCCCTCCTGCGCCGCTCAAAAATTGCCAGTCAGCGGAAAATTACAATTGGGAAGGTTACTCTTAACTACGATTCTCTGACCGTAAGCCGAGGCAGCGAGCAGCGTATCACCCTGCCCCAAAAAGAGTTTATGCTCCTTTACAAGCTGCTCAGTTATCCGGGAACTGTTTTCACCAGAATGCAGCTTATGGACGAAATTTGGGGCTATGATTCCAAAACCGATGAGCATACCCTAAGCGTGCATATCAGCCGGCTGCGTGAGCGTTTTGGCGATTGGCCGGAATTTGATATTCTTACGGTTCGGGGTCTTGGATACAGGGCGGTGAAAAATGATGAGTTTTAAAGGGAAGATAAGTTTAAAAGGCCGCCTGACTACCCTGCTGTTTTTGGTGCTGTTTGTGTTTCTTATTCTGGTTGTGAGCATAGTTTTTTCAGGGGCTGTATTGTACCTTCTTATACTTGCGAAAATCTTCCCCACTATAACCGCAAACAGATTATCCGCCACGCTTTTATTCCTCTTTCTTGTAAGCATTTTCATAGGTACCCTCCTTGCCGCCATCCTAGGCGACCATCTGCTAAAGCCCCTGCGGAAATTGACAGAGGCAACAAAGCAGGTGGCTTCGGGAAACTTTGATGTGGAGCTTGAAGCTTCCGGAACAAAAGAGCTTGCCCAGCTTTCCGCAAGTTTTAACAGAATGACAAAGGAGCTGTCCGGCATTGAAAGCCTGCGCTATGATTTTGTCAGCAATATTTCCCACGAATTTAAAACCCCAGTTGTCTCCATCGGCGGCTTTGCCAAAAGGCTGAAGAAAGACCCCCTCACCCAGCGTCAGCTGGAATATGTGGACATCATAATTTCAGAAACAGAGCGGCTGTCTAAGCTTTCGCAGAACATTATGCTTCTGTCAAACCTTGAAAGCTCGGAAACCCTTGGGGATACAAGTGATTACTTCCTTGATGAGCAAATCCGCAGATGTCTTATCCTCTTGGAGCCTCAACTGGATAAGAAGGGCCTGGAGCTTCACACTAAATTGCAGCCTGTTAAAATTAATACAGACGAGGAAGTTTTAAATCACTTGTGGATAAACCTTCTGAATAACGCCATAAAATTCAGTCCAAGAGGTGGAGCTATAAAAATCACAATGGATTTTGACGAAAGCCGCGTGCAAGTTACAATAAGCGATGAGGGCATAGGTATGGACGAGACTGCAATAAGCCATATGTTCGATAAGTTTTACCAAGGTGACCCTTCAAGAGCAACAGCGGGCAACGGCTTGGGGCTTTCCCTTGTAAAAAGGATACTAAGCCTCATAGGCGGGGAAATCCAAGTTACAAGCGCAGCTAATCACGGCACAAGTATAACAGTTGCCTTGCCGAAGAATGCGTAACAAACGGCATCTTATTATGCACAGAGTATATTTAAAAGCTGCGAAAGCATATCAAATCCCCGCAAGCCAAGGGGCAGCCAAAAGCCATAGCGGCCCAATGGAAAAACCCAAGCAAAACAGGCGATTAAGCTAGAAAATCCCAGGCGTCATATAAAAATCCCCCGGAACGAAACTAAGCTGTTTCATCTCAGGGGGTTTTTGTTTTATAAGCTCACTTACTTTGCGCAAACCGGCTCCGGAAAATGAGTTTTAAGTATGTTTTTTAAGGCGCAAAGACTGCTGCTGTGGCTGCGCTCCACTATTGCCTTACATTTTTTGGCTTCACCAAGGGCGGAGTTCACCATTTGGTGGGACACGGTATTTGTGAAAAGTATGTAAAGGTCTGCACTGCCAAGCTTCTTTTTCATCTCGCCTGCCGTCTTTGTGAAAACCTTTGCCTTTCTGCAGCCATGCTCCAGACAGGCTTCCTGATACAGGCGCTCCATGCGCTCATTGCCGCCTATAATAACAACACTCATAATATCCTCCTATATGCGCCTAATGGTTAGTCGGATCTAACTTCTTTTTATTGAAAACGGTTAGATGTTACTAACCACCATTATAATAACATAGCCGCCGTTTCCTGTCAAGGGTGTTTTAAATACTTACCCACTTTTTCTATAGGCATGTCTTTTTCGTCAAATGAGTCAAAATTGCCAATATGTTTATACTACTATACATGAGCTTTTTGAGATGTTAAAATAAAATATCCGTAAAGGAAAATCTGACCGATTGGGGGTCCTTAATGCAAAAAAGAACCTATAACAACTACATTGCTTACTCAAGCATATATTCCTTCGGCGCCATACTTATTCTCTTTGCCTTTATCTTCGATACACCCTCGGAAATATGGGAGGGCTGCCTGCTTATTTTAAGCTCCCCGAGCAATCTTATCACCGATTATTTTGAAATCGGCGGTATAGGCGCCTCTTTTTTAAACAGCGGACTGATACTTATACTCTCCGCCTTCACCTTACATTTAAACCATATAAAGCTTAAGGGCGAGGCTGTGGCGGGGCTTGTGACGGTTTGCGGCTTTGCCTTATTTGGCAAAAACCTTTATAACTCCATTCCAATTGCCGCCGGAACCTATCTTTATGCCTATATTATGAAGCTTCCCCCTCGTGAGGTTGCAATACCTGGGCTTTTCGCAACGGCTTTGGGTCCTCTTGTAAGCACCTTAAGCTTCGGTCTTGGGCTGGGGCTTTATAGAGGTCTTGCCATTGGCTGTGCCGCAGGGCTTATTATAGGCTTCATTATCATTCCTCTGTCCAAGTCCTTTTTCAATTTTCACAGGGGCTTTAACCTTTACAACATCGGCTTTACCGCCGGAATAATCGGCATGTTCGCAGCGGGTATCCTGCGGATGTTTAATCTTAAAATTGAAAGTGTATCCATAGTATCCGGGGGGAATAACCTTTCCCTTAGTATAATCCTGCTTTTTGTCTTTTTGTTTTTCCTGCTTTTGGGGCTTCACAGGAACAACTATTCCTTTAAAGGCTACTCAAAGCTTCTTAAGCAGACAGGACGCCTGAAAAACGATTTTATTGAAAGCTGCGGTCTTGGGGTTACCCTTATAAACATTTCGTTTATGGGTTTTATCGCCTGGCTTTATGTGATACTTATAGGCGGGCAGTTAAACGGGGCAAGCCTTGGGGCAATCTTTACCCTCATGGGCTTTTCCGCCTATGGAAACCATCCAAAAAACACCCTGCCTATATTTGCCGGAGCTTTTCTGGCCTCCATTTTAAATATACATGAGCCAGGCTCCACCTTATCTATCATAGCCACTATCTTTGGCTCTACCCTTGCGCCCATAGCCGGACATTTCGGGCTTATTCCCGGTATAATAGCGGGCTTTGCCCATGTTTCCATGTCCCTTAACGTAAGCTATCTCCATGGGGGCATGAACCTTTATAACAATGGTTTTTCCGGCGCTTTCATAGCCGCAACATTGGTTCCTCTTTTTGAAACCTTCGGCAAAAGGAAAGGCAGCCTTGGAGAAAATTCCGACTGAGGGTTCCTAGAGCTTTTAAAGCTTTTGAACTTATGAAGATATAAAATAAATCGCAGGGTTTTTTACCCTGCGATTTATTTTATAATGTTTATTTAAGCCTTGCTTTATCTGTCTTCCTTGGGTACATATGGACGGCGGGGCTGGACACAGGAATAAGCAGGTCTTATTATCTTACCCATGTTCACAATTTCCTCCATGCGGTGGGCGCTCCAGCCGGCAACCCTTGCAACGGCGAATATAGGTGTGTAAAGCTCCATGGGCAGACCCAGCATACGGTAAACAAAGCCGCTGTAAAAGTCCACATTGGCGGAAACGCCCTTATATATCTTGCGCTGCTCGGCTATAACCTCGGGGGCAAGCCTTTCCACAGAGGAATAAAGAGCATACTCCTTTTCAAGGCCCTTTTCCTTGCACAGTCTTTCCACAAAGCTTTTTAAAATTCTTGCACGGGGGTCGGAAACGGAATAAACCGCGTGGCCCATACCATAGACAAGGCCAGCTTTATCGAAGCGCTCCTTGTTTAAAAGCCCTTTAAGGTAGTCTTTTATGGCATCCTCATCTTCCCAGTCGGACAGGCTCTCTTTCATATCGTCAAACATCAAAACCACCTTGTGGTTTGCCCCTCCGTGACGGGGGCCTTTAAGACTTGCCAAGGCTGCTGCCATGCAGCTATAGGTGTCGGTTCCGCTGCTTGTAACCACATGGGTTGTGAAGGTGGAGTTGTTTCCCCCGCCGTGCTCCGCATGAAGAACAAGGCAAAGGTCTAAAAGGCTTGCCTCCAAAGGAGTATACTTAGAGTCGGCACGCAGAAGATGCAAAATGTTTTCCGCTGTTGACAAATCCTGACGCGGGGCGTGTATAAAAAGGCTTTTTCCTGATTTATAGGTGTAGCCCTGATAGCCGTAAACCGCCAAAAGTGGAAAAATAGCAATGAGGTTTATGCACTGGCGAACCACATTTGGAAGGCTTATATCATCGTGGTGCTCGTCATAGCTTGCCATGGTGAGAACACTGCGGGACAAGGTGTTCATCATGTCTCCGCTGGGAGCCTTAAGCAAAACATCACGGACAAAGTTTGTGGGCAGCCTTCTGTATGTTGCAAGCTGTTGGTTAAACTCCGTCATCTCAGCATCAGAAGGCAGCTTTCCAAACATGAGCAGGAAGGCCGTTTCTTCAAAGCCCAGCTCTCCCCTTTTAAAAAAGCCCCGTACAAGGTCCTCAATGGAATAACCCCTGTAAAAAAGTTCACCTTCTATGGGTATCTTCTTACCGTCCTCCATTTTAAAGGAGCATATCTCCGAAATCTCGGTAAGACCGGCTCTTACACCCTCACCATTTACATCACGCAAGCCACGCTTAACGTCAAAACGTACATAATCCTCAGGATTTATACGGTTATTTTCCCTGCACATAGCGGCAAGGGATTCTATGGTCTGGGTCACCTTGGAGTATTCTTTAGCGCTCAAATTGTATCTCTCCTTCGCTTGTAGTTTCACGCTTTTAGCGAAGGGCACTTCACCTTCCCCCTCGCTTTAAGCCTTTTGAGCGTCCAAGCCCGCCGCAAATTAGGGCAGACTGTCGTTCCTTTTAATAATGTGTTTTTATTATGTCACAGGCGCAAAGCGCCTAGATGACATATATTTAAAATCAATATAATGTTCGTCAGAATATTATGTCACTGGCGCAAAGCGCCTAGATAACATATATTTAGGCTCAATATAATGTTCGTCAGAATATTATGTCACTGGCGCAAAGCGCCTAGATGACATATATTTAGAATCAATATAATGTTCGTCAGAACATTATATCATGGATGAAAAGCAAGTGATTAACAATTTAATAACAGTTATATTCGGGTAACGCTTCTTACAAAAAATGTAATTATAGGCTTGGGTTTTCGTCTTTTTTAGGGGTTTTGTGCATCTACTTATAGATTTGTGTATTATAAGATAGCTATTTGTTAAATATGCCATGGTGTTTGCTCATTGTAAATACCGCGGAAACCACATATAATATTCTTGTGAAATATCGACTTTTTTACACTAAAAACATATAAACTTGGAGATATAATATGGGAATTTACATGGTATTTTCATTGCTGGGCGGCCTTGGCCTCTTCCTTTACGGGATGAAGCTTATGTCCGACGGCCTTGAAAAAATAGCCGGAGACCGAATGCGCCGTGTCCTGGAGGTGCTTACAGCAAACCGCTTTGCGGCAGTTGGGGTTGGCGCTGCCGTTACGGCAATTGTTCAAAGCTCCTCTGCCGTCACAGTTATGATGGTGGGTTTTGTAAACGCCGGACTTATGTCCCTGTCACAAGCAGCGGGGGTCATAATGGGTGCCAACATAGGAACCATCATAACAGCCCAGCTTATAGCATTTAACCTAGATGACATTGCTCCGGTTGTTTTGTTTGCCGGAATGATTATGGTAATGTTCCTAAAAAAACGCAGGCTTATTCAATTTGGGGATATTGTTTTGGGCTTTGGAATGCTTTTTGTAGGTCTTAATCTTATGTCCGAAGCCATGGTTCCCCTTCAGGAGGTTGAAGCTTTTACAAGCTTTCTTGTTAACTTTAAAAGCCCTATTGTGGGCGTTTTTGCAGGCGCTCTTTTTACTGCTGTTATCCAAAGCTCCTCTGCCTCTGTGGGTATTTTGCAGGCCCTTGCCATCATGGGTCTTATAGGTCTTGATTCCGCTGTATATGTTATCCTCGGTCAAAATATCGGCACCTGTGTAACTGCAATAATCTCTGCCATCGGCACAAGCACAAACTCTAAGCGCACAGCCGGCATACATCTGGCTTTTAACGTAATCGGCATGATGGTGTATATGGTGATTTTGGCCCTCTTCCCTCAAATTGTCGACTGGGTTGTGTCCTTATCTCCGGATAACGCCGCCCGTCAGATCGCAAACTTCCACACCATTTTCAACATTTCCATAACCATTCTGCTTTTCCCTGTGATAAACTATATTGTTAAGCTGGTTTCTATCATACTGCCTGAAAAATCAACTCCCGGAGCAGTTGAAAAACGCCTTATTTTCCTTGATGAGCGCATTGGCCAGACACCTCAAATAGTTCTTTCCCAGACTATGAAAGAGCTAAGCCGCATGGGCTCCATCACCTTGGAAAACTTTAAGCTTTCTCTGGATGCATTTTTCGGCATGGACGAGCAAAAGGTTCGCTCTGTTATGGATATTGAAAAAACCGTTGACTTTTTAAGTGATAATATAACCCGCTATATGATTGCCTTTAGAGGCATAGACCTTTCCGACAGCGACCTTGTTCTCTTAGGTCAACTGCACCATGCAATTATAGACTTAGAGAGAATAAGCGATCGTGCGGAAAATATCGCCGAGTACACCCTGACCCTCATAGATACCAAGGAGAAGATGAGCTCTCAGGCAACAGAGGAGCTTAAGGTTCTTTCCTCTAAAACCATGAACATTCTTAGGTTGAGCCTTGATATTTTTGAAACCCACGGCACCCACCAGACAGAAACTCTCCTTACAATGAAAAAAGAATTCGACATTATGCAGAACGACTACATGGATAACCATATTAGAAGACTTCAGGACTTGCATTGCAGGCCTCATACCGGTGTTGTATTTACAAATATGCTTGCCACCTTCGAGCGTATCGCCAGCCATGCCGTAAATATTGCCTATTCCGTTGATGTTCGCTAGGCTGCCATATAACTAAAAAAACGAGGGCTGCCGTATAGCCCTCGATTTTTTGCGGCTTTTCCCCAAGTTTGTCTATAATGAACTTATATCTAAGGTATATTGTGAGATTATTATTGAATTCTCAAAATAAACTGAAATTGCCTTTCACGCTCTGATGTGTTAAAATTATTATATTATTATTGTTTTCCTGTGTCAGCGTTTCAGACATAAAATAATTTTAAGGAGCCGCGCCATGGGCACATTAGCCGTTGTTGGAGGGGGAGCCTCCGGCCTTGCCTGCGCCATAGCCGCAAAAATGGAAAACCCCAAAGCAAGGGTGCTTGTTTTTGAAAGGCTTGAACGGGTTGGGAAAAAAGTTTTATCCACGGGAAACGGCCGCTGCAACTTCACAAACAGTGAAATTGCCCCTCGACACTACAAAAGCCGGGATATGAGGGCTGCAGGCCGCATTTTAGCTGGGCTGCCCTCGGATTTTGTGCTGGACTTTTTCGCCGAAATGGGGCTTATGGCAGCTCTTGAGGAAAAAGGGCGCATTTACCCATACAGCTTTCAGGCAAGCTCTGTTATTGATGTTTTGCTTTTAAATCTTAAGCGCCTTGGAGTGGAGCTTAAATGCTCCTGTGAAATCACAAGGCTCACCTATGAAAAAAGCCGCTTCACCCTGTTTACTAAGGAGGGCGAAAGTTTCACTGCCGACAGGCTTGTTTTGTCCTCTGGGGGACTTGCCCCCGGAGCCCGTCTGGGCTGCGACGGCCTAGGCTTTCACCTTGCCGAATCCTTTGGACACAGCCTTGAAAAAACCTACCCCTGCCTTGTCCCCTTCCGCTGCAATATGGAAACTCTAGGCGGATTAAAGGGCATTCGCAGTCAGGGAGCCTTAAGCCTTTATTCAGAAGGAAAGCTTCTCGGCCGTGAGGAAGGGGAAATACAGTTTACAGACTACGGTCTTTCGGGAATTCCTGCCATGGATTTATCTAATCTTATGGCTGATGAAAAAGCAGCCTGTGCGCTTCACATAGACCTTTTTCCAAAGCTTGAAATTTTAGAGCTTCAGGCTCTTTTTATAGGCCGTATCAAAGATTACGGCAGCCTTTCATTGGAGATGCTTTTTACGGGGCTTATAAATAAAAGGCTGGGCTTTGCGGTTTTAAAGTCTCTTGGCATAGCCCCCTTGTCCCGCCCCTGCTCATCCCTCAGTAAAGAGGAAACTTCCCGCCTTGTCAGAGCGCTTAAAGACTGGGTCTTTCCCGTTTCCGGCACTTTGGGCTGGGAAAAGGCACAGGTAAGCGGCGGCGGTGTGCCTTTGGGAGAAATTAACCCTAACTCAATGGAGTCTTGCCTCCGCTCCGGGCTTTTTCTCACAGGGGAAATGCTGGACATTGTAGGTAATTGCGGCGGCTATAACCTCCACTGGGCTTGGTCCAGCGGAATTCTTGCAGGCAGGGCTGCAGCAAAGTTTTAAAAAAGTGACTTATCTTGCCTTTTTAAAAAGTGAACGGCAGGCAAGTCCAAGACTGCTTTGATTTTGTCCCTCATATTTTTCACCGCTGAAATATGTATCTAAAATCTTTATATCCTTGAGCTTTTCCTTGGCTGTTTCAAGGGGATTATCACTTAAAACCACAAAATCCACCGCATACCCTGCCTTAAGAATTCCCCTTTCATTTTCGTCAAAAGACATATAGGCCGCCCAGCTTGTGTGCATACGCAGGGCATCTAAAACGCTGATTGCCTCGGCGCTGTTGGGGTGGTTTACACAAAGGTGTATGCTTTTTATAGGATCAGGTATGGTGCAGGGTGCGTCAGAACCGGCGGAGAGCTTTATCCCCTTGTCCACAAGGCTTTTTAAGGGGAGCATATTTTTTGCCCTTTCCCCCAAAATACTTTCAAGATATTCTTCCGGCTCCTGCTCCCAGTCTAAAAAGGCAGGCTGCACTGCAATACAAATGCCAAGAGCCGCTGCCCGCTCCTGCGCCTTTTCGGGAATGAGGTCAGCATGGATTATAGTGTGGCGGTGGTCATCTCTGGGGAAATCCGCAAGAGCCGCCTCAAAGGCCGTCAGAGCCTGATTAACTGCCGCATCTCCTATGGCGTGAAGGCTTATTTGAAGCTTTTCCCTGTTTGCTTTTATGCAAAATTCATTAACTTCCTCTTGGGTATACAAAAGAAAACCCTTGTTTTCGGGATTATTTTCATAAGGCTCACTTAAGGCCGCATCTTCAGAGCCAAAGCAGCCGTCCAAGGCCAGCCTAAAACAGCCGCCTATACGGGGCAGCTTCCTTTTTGTGACCTTTTGCACATCGGTGGTCTGGAAAAAAATTCTGAAAGCCTGAGGCAGCCCGCGGGATACAAAGCGAATTGTGTCAAGGTCAATGTCGTTTTTATAGCCCACACCCTCAGCTGTATGTACAAGGGCAATGCCCTGCCTTGCCAAAATATCCGAAGCGTTTATAAGGCTGCGAAGAACCTTTAGGGGGGAAATTTTCTCTGTTATGAAGTTTACTCCCTTATAAAAGGCATTTTGATACATCCAGCCTGTTTTTTCGTCAAAGCCCTCCTCGTCTTTCACTTCTTGAGGCATTATGTCTATAAGGGCGGAGTTTCCCACTGCTGCGTGTCCGTCATACTTTACTATCATAAAGGGCACCTTGGTCATCCGGTCAAGGTCAGCTTTTTCCGGCAGCCTTTTTTCCGCCACTGTATGGGCAGAACAGCCGAAGGCCGGCAAAAAGTCAGCCCTTGGGTTTTTCATAAAATAGGTTTTTACCATACGGGACATATCCTCAAAATCCCTTGCGTTTCTAACATCCAGAGTTGACATGAAGGTAGCGTAAGACTCAAAGTGCATATGGGTATCCGCAAAAGCAGGCAGAACGCAGGCTCCCTTTAAGTCAAGGCTTTTTCCTCCGGCATATTCCTTTGGAAGTCCATTTCCGGCATAAACAATGCGCCCCTTGTCACAAACCAAGGTGTCAAAAATTCGGTTTTCCTCCTCACAGGATATGAATACAGCATTTTCAAATACTTTCATGGCTTTTCCTCCTTGTTTATTAAAGACAGCTATCCCGCATAGACAAAGCGGGTTTAAAATATATATTTACCTGCTAAAAACTTCAGATATTAAGGGGACAATCTTTATGAAATCGCTACGCTATACTTTAAAGCTATGTGTGCCTGTTATGGCCTCTTACATATTCGTTGGCCTTGCCTATGGAATGATGATGAACAAGGCAGGCTATTCCCCTCTTTGGACATTCTTTTCCAGTGTCTTTATTTATGCCGGCTCCATGCAGATAGTTATGATTTCTCTTTTAGCGGCTGGAACCCCTCTTTTTACTATTGCCATTATGACCCTTTTCATAAATGCCAGACATATGTTTTACGGTATAGGCTTTGTTGAAGAATTTAAAAAAATCGGCGGCTGGAGATACCCTCTTATGGCTCTCACCATGACAGACGAAACCTATTCTGTTCTCTGCTCGGCCCAGTACCCTGAATATATGGACAGGCACAAAATCATGCTTTATGTTCAAGTTTTTTGTTATCTTCTCTGGATACTCGCCTCCACCTCGGGAGCCTTGCTGGGAGAGGTTTTGCGCTTTAATATGGAGGGCATTGAATTTACAGCAACTGCATTTTTTGTAACTGTTGTTGTAAGTCAGTGGCAGAGCGCCCAGTCCCGTCTGCCTGCCATAACCGGACTTGTAAGCGCTGTTTTGTTCTTTTTCCTTTTAGGCGCAGATAATTTCATTTTGCCCGCCTTATCTGTCAGTGTAGTGGTTTTGCTTGTTATTAAAGACCGTATTATGATAAAAAGGGAGGCTTTAGAAAATGTCTGAAACCTTATACACGGCTGCTGCCATAGGCATTGCCGCCCTAATGACCTATTTTGTCCGAGGCCTGCCTTATATGATGTTCGGCGGGAAAAAGGACCTTCCAAAAATTGTTTTGTATCTTGGCTCTGTTTTGCCTCCTGCAATAATGATTATCCTTGTGGTCTACTGTCTGCGCTCTATAGAGCTTCGTGTTTCACCCTATGGTCTGCCGGAAATAATCTCCGTTGCCTTGGTGGCGATACTCCAGTTTTGGAGAAAAAATCTTTTTCTCAGTATCTTTTTGGGAACTGCCTGCTATATGATACTTATACGCACAGTTTTTGCCTAAAGATAAGTTTATAAGCTTTCTTTAGCAGCTTTTTTCCCATTATATAATAATCTGGCGGATAATAAAGAACTTTTTGGCATTTAAGCGGGATAAAAAAGTGTGGAGCTAAAAGCTCCACACTTTTTTTCTAAACCTTAGACCATTATTTCCTTTATTAAAAACTCCTGTCCGCAGACAAGGTCTTTATCATAGCTTCGGCATTTAGGACAGTAGCCCTCGTTTTCAACCACATTGAAAACTGTGCCGCAATCGTGGCATTTGGCCGTGGCGATTATGGTTTCCACCTCTATTTTAGTGTCCTCAAACCTTGGCTTATCGTCTGTCACTATGGGGAAATATTCTGTCAAAAATCTGGGAACCACCTCGGATAGCTCCCCAATCTGCAAAACTATTACCTTTACCTTATCTATATTCTGTTCTTCGGAGAGCTCGTCCACAATTCTTATGACCTCTTCCAAAATACTAAGCTCATGCATATAAAAGAATTTTCCTTTCCTATTACTGGGATTTTGAGCAAAGCCCGTGGCCGCAGTGTTTTACGGCCACGAGCCCTCCCTCTATTCCCATCTGCCGAGGCTATTTTGCAGCTTCGGCTTCCTTGGCTTCTCTTGCCGCTATGGCTTCCTCACGCTCTGCGTAGCGCATCATATATACCATTGGCGTGTCCTCATAAAGAGGCATCTCAACATCATGAACCTTTTCCAAAGTAATAGCATCAAATTTGCACCGTACTGTGCAAAGTCCGCAACCTAGGCACTTATATTCGTCAACCACAGTGGCACCGCAGGAGAGGCAGCGCTCTGTTTCCCGCTTTAGCTGTTCTTCTGTTAAGGTTATGCGGGTGTCTTTATAGGTTTTTTCGTTTTCCTTGTTGTGGAGAGGTCTTTGTCTGGGTGTGTTGTCATAGCCGGCAACAACCTTGTCTTTATCGATATTATCTTTATCAATAGATACAAAGTGTCTCCTGTCTCTTCCTATGGTAAGGCTTTGCCCCGGCTGGACAAAACGGTGGAGGGAAATGGCGGCCTGCTTGCCTGCCGCAATGGCGTCTATGGCAAACTTCGGGCCTGTGTGGGCATCGCCGCCGACAAAAACATCAGCCTCGGCAGTCTGGTATGTAAGCCCGTCGGCTAAAGCTGTGTTTCCGGGGCCGAATTCTACTGCCGTATTGCTCAAAAGCTTGCCCCAGTCTATCACCTGACCGGCGGAAACAAGAACAAAGTCCGCAGGAACGGTTATAGCCTCGCTGGCATCACAGCGGGGGGCAAATTTCCCATCCTCATAAACGGAGAGACAGCGGATAAACTCCACAGCCTTCACCTTGCCGTTTTCGGTAATTATGCGCTTGGGGCTCCAGCAGTTGTTGATTACAATGCCCTCGGCCTTGGCTTCCTCAACCTCGTCGGGCAGGGCAGGCATTTCCTCGCCGCTTTCAAGGCAGCTCATGTTAACACTTTCCGCTCCCTGACGAACAGCGGCACGGGCAACGTCTATGGCAACGTTTCCGCCGCCTATGACAACAACATTACCATGAAGCTTTTCGCCGCGCCCAAGATTAATTTGCTTTAAGAAGTCCACACCGGCTATAACACCTTGGGCATCCTCGCCTTCTATATCAAGCTTTCTGCCGGCCTGGGCGCCGATGGCCACATAAAAGCCCTTATAGCCCTCACTACGGAGCTTTTTAATGCTGGTGTCACGGCCCACTTCAACGCCGGTTTTAAACTTAACACCCATCTGGCGCAGCAGGTCAATTTCCGCTTCCACAACGTCTTTTTCAAGGCGGAAGCCAGGAATTCCCAAGGTGAGCATACCGCCGAGCTTTTCTTCCTTTTCAAAGACGGTGACATTATAGTTATCCAGCGCAAGATAATAGGCGCAGGAAAGTCCTGCGGGGCCGGAGCCGATTATAGCTATTTTCTTGTCGCTGTAGTCGTGGTGCTTTGCGGGGACAAGGCGGTTTTCGGCCTTCAGCTCATAGTCTGCTATAAAGCGCTTTATATCGTCAATGGCAACGGCGCTGTCGAAAATTGCCCTTGAGCATTCGTCCTCGCAGGGGTGGGGGCAAATTCTTCCGCAAACGGCAGGCAGGGGGTTTTCTTTTCGGATAAGCTCCAGTGCCTCAAGGTATTTGCCCTGGGCGGCAAGCTTTATGTAGCCCTGAACGGCAATATGGGCGGGACAGGCGGTTTTACAGGGGGAGGTGCCGGTTGAGTCCATTGTGTGTCTGTTGTCACGGTAGTCCACATCCCATCTGTCACGGCCCCACTGATAATCATCGGGGGTTTCCCGCTCCGGCTCTGGGGCAGGGGGATTTATGGCGCAGACCTTTTGTCCCATTTTAAGAGCGTCACCGGGGCAGGTTTCAACGCACTGGCCGCAGGCTGTGCATTTTTCCGAATCAATCTTCGCCACAAAGTTGTTGTTTGAAAGATTTGGGGTGTTAAAGTACTGAGAGGTGCGCAGGGCAAGACAGGAGCAGCGGCAGCAGTTGCATATGCCAAAGACCTTGTCGTTGCCGTCGATATTAGTAACCTGATGCATAAGACCGTTTTCCTCGGCCTTTTTAAGAATGTCCCAAGCTTCTTGCTTTGATATGCGCCTTGCTTTGCCCGTGCGTATGCAGGACTCGGCTGTGTGACCAACCATAATGCACATATCTTCCGCAAGGTGACCGCAGCCCTCGCCCATAACCCTGCGGGAAATGCGGCACTCGCAGTCTGTAACGCCTATGCTTGGCTCGTATTTATCAAGCCAATGGCTCAGTTCCTCATAGCTTGCAATGCGGCTTTTCCCCTCAATGGCAGTTTGGATAGGGATGACACGCATTGGGCCATAGCCTCTGGGGACGTTTGGTACAAGCTTTCCCATGCGTATTTTTGTATATTCCTCGAAGGCTTCGGCTATCTGGGGATGCTCCTCTATCTGGGTGGTGTTTGTCACCATCAGCTCAAAAACTCCCGGGACAAAAATTATCAGCATAAATTCGTCTTTGCCGTCAACAACACGGGACTCGATTATGCCCACATCTTCAAGCTTCAATAAAAGCTCGTGGGTTTCCCCCTCGCTTCTGCCGCAGTTTTTCGCAATTTCGGGAACACCCATGTATTCTCTTAATCTCATACCAAGGGCGGCGTCTGCCATATCGTCTGTTACAACACATTCAAGGCCGTAGTACTCCGGATGGGTTTCCTTTACCGGCGCATCCTCCATGCCTCTGATAAGGTTAATTAGTTTGACTATTTTTTCCCGCATGACCTTTCCTCGCCTTTCTGTTTTTTGGTAAATTCTTGATTTGTTTTTGTCTATTGTTTTGAAGTTTTGCTAATTAATTAACAGCTTTTCTCCAGTTTCTACAATGTCTTTCCAATGATGTTAACACAGCCATTTATTGGTGTCAAACAAAAACAGACTCATTTTCCCCTTCAAAATGAGATGATTTCCGTCAAAGGTTTCAGCGGCAGGCCAGAGCTTTTTGCTCTGGCCTGCCGCCTTGTTTTTATCTCCGTATTAATTAAATTGCTCGTTGGCACTGCCTATGCTCATTTTGTTAAACCTTTCAAAAACCTCTTCGGGTTTTAGACGGGTTTTTTCATCGCCTTTTTTATCCAAAACCACAGTGCCCCTATCCATCATAATAAGCCTGCTGCCATATTCCAAGGCATAGCGCAGATTATGAGTCACCATGATTGCCGTAAGCTTTTTTTCCCGAACCAGCCGGTCGGTAAGCAGCATAATAACTTCGGCAGTTTTCGGGTCTAAGGCCGCCGTATGCTCATCCAGCACCAGAAAGTCAATGGGGGTTAAAGTTGCCATCAAAAGGGAGACAGCCTGTCTTTGTCCGCCGGATAAGGCGCCCATTTTCACACCAAGCTTATCTTCAAGGCCTAAGCCTAAATCAGAGAGCTGCTCACGGTAAAAGCCTTTTCTTTTCTTGTTTATTCCAAAGCTGAGTCCAAAGGCTTTTCCCTTGTTATCGGCAAGTGATAGATTTTCCAGCACGGTAAGGTTGGGCGCTGTGCCCAGGGCTGGATTCTGATGAACCCTGCCTATTCGGCGGCAGCGTACAAAATCTTTTTCCTTGGCTATGCTTTTGCCGTCTATCAAAACATCTCCCCGTTCTATGGGAAGGCTGCCGCAGATGATATTTAAAAGGGAGGTTTTCCCGCTGCCGTTTCCTCCGACTACAGATACAAATTCCCCGTCTTCAACAGAAAGCTCAAAGTCATGAAAAAGCCTGTGCTCCGTGGCCTCGCCGGAGTTGAAGATTTTTGTTACATTCTTAATTTCAAGCACGGATAATCTCCTCCCCTTTTCGTCCTGAGAACACCAGCACCAGTAAAAACAAAACAGCGGTTACAAGCTTTAAAAGGTTTGCGGGAAGGCCTAAGCTCAAGGCGGCGCTTATGCAGGCCTTGTATAAAATGCTGCCGATTATCACCGCCGTTGTTCCCCGCACAAAGCTAAGCTTGCGGAAAAGGGAGATGCCGATTATAACACTGGCTAAACCGAACACCACCTGACCTGTTCCCATGGTTGCGGAAAAACTTCGCTGCTCATGACAGACTATGGCTCCTGCCAAGGCAATAAGGGAGTTTGAAATCACAAGACCTAAGATTTTCACCCTGCCTTTGTCTTGTGCAAGAGCTGTTACAAGATTTGCATTATCACCGGCGGCACGAAGCAAAAGACCGGATTTTGTGGAAAAATACAAGTCCAGTAAAACTTTAAATATAAGGGCCAAAAGGCAGACCACTATAAGCTTTCTGTAAAGCAGGGAAAGGCTGCCGAAAACCGCCATAGTTGGAGCGGCTGAAAAAATTGTGTCCGTCGTGCGGGGTATTATAAGGTTAGAGCCGCCGATTTGAAGGTTTATGGAAAACAGCGCAGTCATGGTGATTATTCCCGCCAAAAGGTCACGAATATGAAGCTTCACATGGATAAACCCTGTGAAAAGCCCTGCCAAGGCTCCCACCAAAAGGGCGGCTGCCAGAGTAAGGTAGGGGTCGCAGCCCTTAGACAGCAAAACCGCCGTAACGGCAGCCCCTAAAGGGAAGCTGCCGTCCGTTGTAAGGTCGGGAAAATCAAGTATAGAATATGTTATATAAACTCCGTAGGCTATAAAAGCATAAATCAGACCTTGGGTTAAGGTGCTGACTACCATTTCCAGCATTCTTATTCCTCCAATTGCGTTTTGCTAAAAACTCCCCTGCCTAAAATCCTTATGATTCTATGGCAACATTGGCTATATCTTGGGGAATTTCTATCCCCAATATTTCGCAGACTTCACGGTTTACATACACCCCGTATTCGCTGATGGTTTCAAAGGGAGTTTCCTCGCAGGTGGTTTCGCCCTTAAGTATCTTTGCAGCCATGGCCCCTGTTTGTTTGCCAAGCTTAATATAATCAATTCCCGCGGCGGCAACGCAGCCGATTTTAACCTGCTCCACCTCGGAGCCGTATACAGGTATGCTGGCCTCTCCGGTTTTCTCCAAGATAGAAGCTAAAACACCCACAACATTGTTGTCCGTAAGATTTGAAAGGCAGTCTACCCCACGGGAAATAAGGGTGTCGGCCGCCTGAGTCACCTCTGCCTGAGCGCTTACGCCTAAAGCCTCTATGGTAAATCCATAGTCTTCTGCCTTTTCCTCATATTCCGCAATGGCAGAAACGGAGTTCGGCTCGCTTGTGGTATAAATTATGCCTATGGTTTTAGCTTCCGGCTGCATTTTGCGGATAAGGTCAAGCTGAGCATCCACAGGCAGCTTGTCAGAGGTTCCCGTGACATTCCCGCTGTCTAAATGGGCAGCTATCGGGTCTGTTATGGCGGTGAAGATAACAGGGATATCTTTATCTTCGGCGGCGGCATAGCAGGCCGTTGCGGAAGGAGTTGCAATTGCGCACATAAGGTCAACATTTTCGGCAGAAAAGCTTTGGCCTATTTGTATGGCAATATTATCGTCAAAGGCGGCATTTTGATAGATAAGCGTAAAATCCTCCCCCTCTTTAAGCCCCGCCTCCTCAAGACCCAGAAGAAAGCCCTCACGGCAGTTATCCAAAGATGTGTGTTCCCCGTATTGGGAAATGCCTATGACATAGGGCTTTGCCCCTGCCTTAGAGCAGGCCGAAAGTGACAGTCCCATAGATAGGGCAAGAGCCAGACAGCCAAGTTTTTTAAAGTTTAGTTTTTTCATAGCAAATATTCTCCTTTTAAGCGACAATCTGTCGGTAATTCTCTTTCTTATCCCATATGCCATGGGGACTTTTCTACACAGGGCTTTTGCGGCTCCGCCATCGCCTGCTTGTTTTTATTTTCATCTTACTTTTCTCCCCTTTAAAACAAAAAAGCCCTGCCCCAAAACTGGGACAAGACAATTCTCCTGCGGTACCACCCAAGTTGGCGCAAAGCGCCCTCTCGTTTCACACACCTTCATGTGTGCCGGCTGGATAACGGGTCCGGTTTCCCGTCAGCTGCTACTTGCCAAAAGGCTTTCGTCTGCCCTCATCAGTCCATTCACCCTTCGCCGTCCTGCCGCAATCACACCGCCTGCGGCTCTCTTTGAGGCTAAACAAAAAGCTACTACTCTGAATCAAAGGTTTGTTTTTTTAATTGCTTGAATTATAAAGCAAGCTGTCTTTATTGTCAACAGAAACTTTTTGTAAGAATTTTTTCCGTGCAAAAGCCAAAAACCTGTGGTAGAATGCGGAATACTGTTTTATTCTTATGCCCACAGGAGGATTTTATGACCAGAGAAACTGTTCATTTAGTGGCAAGCTCCGGCTGTGAAAAGCTTACTTTTTCCCGCCGCTCTCCCCTGCGCTTTATCTGCCGGGCCATGCACGCTGGCTTTTTCATCGTTATCGGAACCCTTTTATCCGGTGTTTGCGGAGGGCTTTTCTTCCAGCAAAGTCCCGAGGCAGCAAAGCTTTTATCTGCCTGCGCCTTTTCCTCCGCCCTTATTATGATAATTCTTATAGGCGGAGAGCTTTTTACAGGCTCCAGCATGATTATGGCTGTATCCTTCCTTGAAAGAGACTGCCGTGTTTCTGATGTGCTTAGGGTTTGGCTTTTTTGCTATATTGGAAATTTTATCGGTATCCTTATTCTCTGCACTCTTTTCTCCTTAGCCAATACCATAAGCCCGCAGATTATATCTTACATATCTCTGTCTTTTGAAACAAAGCTCTACTCCCCTTGGTATACACTTTTCATAAAGGGGGCTCTTTGCAACCTTCTTGTCTGCATAGGCGTTTTTTCAAGTTATCGCCTAAAATCCGAGGGGGCAAAGGCTTTAATCATTTTTATAGTCATCTTGGGCTTTGTTCTTTTAGGTCTTGAGCACTCCATTGCAAATATGGCAAGCTTCTCCTTTGCTGCCATGCTTTTGCCTGAAGCCGACTTTGCCGCCATGGCAAAAAACCTTTTTTGGGTCTCAATTGGAAACATTGCCGGCGGAGTTTTTCTATACGCCCTGCCCCTGTGGTTTTCTGCTGAAAAGAAAGAAGAAATAATCTAAAACAAGCGAAAAAAGATACGGCGGGAGGGCTTAGCTGCTTTCCCGTCGTATCTCTTTTGGAGACTTTCATACCCTAATTTATCTGTCTTCTCTGATCCATTACCGCATTGGGGTTTAAGACTCCCGCAAAGGAGTGGTCGTTTTGATGTGCAATCAGATAGGCTCTGCTGACGCCGACATTTCCCAACTGCGCTTGCCTGCGTGTTTCCGCTATAATCTCTGCCTCGGTCATTCCTGAGGCGATAAACGGATTTAACCCGTTGAGAATCGCATATCCCATCAAATTATAATATTCCGCCTGATGCTTAAGCATCACATCCTCCGGATTTTCCATGTCAAATAAGCCCGGGATATTGCTCATTAAGTTTGTATCTGTCTGCAAATTTGCGAAGTCCCTGGTGAGCTCCATATAATGATCTGCTATATACTTTATGCTTAGATTTTCAACAGCGTATCCATATTTCCTTGCAAGTAAGCCGTATTGCAGGCGCATCGTCTCTTTATATTCCCGGCAGCCCCGCATATTTCGCTCTCTGGCCTGGGAAATTTCCGCTTCCGGCGTTTCCCCGTGCTTCATTTTATAGCCTGCGCCCAGATCAAGAAGCATCCGGCGAAACTGATCCTCGGTCATGGTTCTTCCGCCCTCACTTTCCGTGTAGCGGCCAAAGCTGCGAAACAGCATTTCCCCTATGTTCTCATGTACCCCGAGGCGCTTTGCCTCCTCATTATCAAAGGCGGCAAGCCGATATCCCTCATCGTGAAGGCGGGCCATGGTTTCTCCCACCACACGCTCTTCTTCGCTCAGTTCTTCCTTACCCTCCTTCAGCTTATTCATTGCATCCCAAAATTCCTGCTCTATAGCATGAAATTTGCCTTGCTGATAGAGGTTGCCTATTCTGGCCGTCTCCAATATATGCTTGTGCGTCCGCTCTTTGAACGCTTCGGAATTAATGTCCCCATATTCAAGCGCTTTTTTCTTTTCGATATCCATCAGCCGGTTCCCAATGGAAAGGCGTTCTTCCGCAAAATCCAAGATTTTATTCTGATTCCCGATTTTGCTCGTCCACTCTTTTTCCGTAAAGGTATTCGGAGGAAGAACCTGTATTTTTGCGGCACGCTTTATGGCTATGGCTCTAGACTTTTCATAAAGGCCGCGAAGCGTGTTCAGGCGGCTGGCAAAATCATAAATTCTGTCACCCAAAAGCTCCCCTTTCATGGTATAAGGCTTGCCGCTCCAGTGCTTCATATTTAAAATGTCGGTAACAAACATATTGTCGCAGAAAAGAGCGTCAAGCTGCTCCTGATTATCGGCAAGCTCCTCATTATCCATCCTTAAGGCTGCTGCCATGTCCCAGTTGAGCACTTTTTGTACATAGGGCATCAAAAGCTGCCTAGTGCTATCATAAAGCTCCTTAGACGGATTTGCATCCCCCAGAGCGCGCACCCTTTCAAAGTGATTTAAAAGAGCTATATTATAGTCGTCATCGTTCTGCCGGAACATAGATGCCGCCCTTTGCACATACTCCGACTCGTGGCTTCCCACATGAACCCGCTCGTCCGCAAGAAGCCTTGTCAGGGTTTCCTTTTGCCAGCGGCTGCGTACTGCCGTGGCCGAGGCTGATTGAAGGGCCTTCTCTCTATACTGAGGTTCGGCATCATAGCCGTATTCAGACAGCACGGCAACGTTTATCGCCATCAGCTTGTTATCTCGCAAAAATGCCTTCAGAGTAGCCATTATAGCTTCATACCTATCCATGGCTTTATAGGATTCTTCCATAAGCTCATCAATCTTTTTTGTGGCAAGCCGTGATAGGGCAGCGCTGTCCTGCTTGGTGCTTTCAGCCGTATCAAGGCGGTATTTAAGCTCGTCATAGGCAGAGCTTTGCGCCTTTAAAATGGCATAAGTCTCTATTGAGCGGGTAAGGTCTGAGAACATTGCATCGCACATATCTTTGTTCGCAAGATACCTTTCACCATTTTCCTCTAAAAGATTTTTTGCCTTTTCTATGGCCTCAAATTGCAGCTCGGAGTTTAGAGCGGGAATGTCCATCCATGCGCTTTGGGGATTATCCTCCAAATACCGCCTTTGGAAATCTTGGGTTTTTGCCATATAATCGGGAAGCTCCTGCTCCATTCTCTCCTTAAGATAGCTTTGAAACTCTCCCTCGTAAATGGCATTTTCATTGGCCAGCAGGCGGGAAAACTCCCTAAGCTGCAAGTCCCTATGTCTTCTGGCCATTTCTGCTGTTTCAACTGCCATTACCGGATTGCCCACATCTGTTACCCCGCAGGAAAGAGAAGCGCATACAAGCATATCTTCAATTGGCGCAGCAAGGTTTTGGCAGTGCAGAAGTTTCTTATAGCGCAGGGGGTCATTTTGTTCCAGGCCTTGGAAAAATTCAGGGTTTGCCTTCATCAGACCTTCTATGCTGCGAAATTCATACAAGCAGCGGCGCAGTATAACGCTTTTTTCCGGAAAGTTTTCCTCTGAAAACATATCGGCGCTTATTTTCGTTTCCGTCATGCGCTTTACTGCCTCTGTCAGCTCCTCTTGCCCTATATCGGGGGCTATGCCCTCAGGCCCAGTGTTTAAAGGGTCGTTAAGTTCCTTTATGCGCATAAGCTCATATGTATAAATATTAGCGTTGCGAGTATATTTTTTCCCAAGCTTAATCGCCTGTTTTTCTTCCTTTTTTCTTTGCCTGGATTGCTTGTATGTCTCCTGCGCAGGCGCTGCCACAGGCGGCTGGGGCTGGGTTTCAGCCCTTGCTATAATTTGTTGGGGCTGCCCGCGCAAGCTGTCGTCCCAAAGCCGCTGTCTTCTCTGCTTTTGCTCCTGCAGGCGCCGGTCTGTTTCTTCAAGAAATTCAGGAACCTGTGCAGCTTCCATTGTGTCGTGCCTATATATATGCTCCTGCTGGTTTATGCTCACTGTAAGCTCTATTTGCTTTTTTTGCTCCTGCTCATTCATATTGCACACTCCTTACAAAGATTTAACAGCGTGTTTTTTCGTCATAATTATATTGTCCTTTAAAAGTTTCGACGCAAGTTTTGCGCCGCTTTCTGTCACAGCATCTATAAAAACTGTGGTATCTTTGTCAAAGCTTTGAAGTATCAAAGCCCGTGACGCATATAAAACAGATGATAAAGCAGTGCTGCCGCTGCCGTACAGATAGGCAAGGGAGAGCTGGTCGTTTTCCTTGGCAATAACACAGGCGGCCTCCACCTGGCCTTTTTCAAGGGCATAGGCGGAAAGCTCTCTTATAACCGGCGGCTGAACAAGGCTTCCCTCAAGCATATAAACTCCTTCATTTTTAAGCTTTATTTCAAAGCCCTTTAAAACGGCGTCATCCATCTCTTTTCCTGTGCAGACCCTCATTTCAGGAGGGGGCAATTTAATTTCCTCTAAGTCGGAAAGCTTCACAAAAATTTCCTTTCCGCTGCCTGTAGTAAAGTCAAAGCCGCTGCTTTCAAGAAAACTTAAAAACCCCTCATGGCAGTCTGTCGGTATGCGCATATCAAGGCTGTATATGTCTCCCATTTTTTTGGCAAGCTCAGATAGCTTTTCTATAAGTCCCGTGCCGGTTCCATTTCTGCGGTCAAAGAAATCCACATAGATGGAGCGGATAATAATTTTTTCTCTCTCCGGCTCAAATACAATGGCACCGTTGGGATACTCAAGAAGCATAGAACCTATGGCCATAAGCTTTCCGGTTTTAAGCTCTTCCAGAAGCTGCCTTGGGATTAATGGGGAAAAGGCTTCCGTCTCCTGCGGATTTTCTCTGCCAAGATAAATATAGTCCAAAATGTCCATAGAAACCTCCAAGCCTATCGGCAATAGTAGTTCGTGTTTTCCCGCAAATTTTTACCCTTGCCCCGACCATATGCGGCAGGGCAGCTCTTTAGTCAAGAATACGATAAAAGTCACTATAATTCAAACCTTTTTGGAAAGCTTTAACAAACCTTTATAAACAGGGCTGTGCTGAAAAAGCTAAATTAATACAGGGTGTTGAAATAAAAGCAATACATATGTATAATACTCTAATATATCAGCGCCGGCCCCAAAACCTTTCTGCCTCTTATTATTTTCAGCATCTGTCGGTGGTATGGCTGGGTTTTGCAAGTTTATTCGGGCGCTTTCTCCTCCAGACAATTTAAAAGGACGGTAACACAATGAAAAGAACAAAAATTTCCGCCTTATATGCGGATGCCTCCGCCTACACCGGCGGAGAAATCACCGTTTGCGGCTGGGTTCGCACTGTGCGTGACATGAAAAACTTCGCCTTTGTAGAGCTTCACGACGGCAGCGCCCATAAAAGCCTGCAAGTCGTTTTTGAAAAACAGGGTATTTCAAACTATGAGGAAATCGCCCACCAAAACGTAGGTGCAGCCCTCATTGTAAAGGGGAATCTCTCTTTAACCCCCGAGGCCAAGCAGCCCTTCGAGCTTAAGGCCACGGAGATAGTTGTCGAGGGGGTTTCCTCGCCGGACTATCCCCTGCAAAAAAAGCGCCACAGTGTGGAATATCTGCGCACCATTGCCCATCTTCGTCCACGCACAAACCTTTTTTCAGCAGTTTTTAGGGTCAGAAGCGTGGCAGCGGCGGCAATCCACGAATTTTTCCAAAGTCAGGGCTTTGTATATGTCCACACTCCTATTATAACTGCCTCCGACTGTGAGGGTGCCGGAGAAATGTTTCACGTTACCTCCCTCGACCTTAAAAACCCACCAAAAACCAAAGACGGCGAAATTGACTATTCCGAGGACTTTTTCGGCAAGGCCGCAAACCTCACTGTTTCCGGTCAGCTAAATGCCGAAAACTTTGCCATGGCCTTCGGTGATGTTTACACCTTCGGCCCCACCTTCAGAGCGGAAAACTCCAACACGGCTCGTCACGCTGCGGAGTTTTGGATGATTGAGCCGGAGATGGCCTTCGCCGATTTGACGGATTATATGGATAATGCCGAGGCGCTTATAAAATACGTTATTAACACAGTCTTGGAAAGATGCCCTCAGGAAATGGAGTTTTTCGGAAACTTTGTGGACAAGGAGCTGCTCCAGCGTCTTAACCATGTGGCCGCCTCGGACTTTGGCAGGGTAACATACACAGAAGCTGTAGAAATTTTAGAAAAGCACAATGATGAGTTTGAATACAAGGTAAGCTGGGGCATAGACCTGCAAACAGAGCATGAGCGCTACTTGACTGAAAAGATATTCAAAAAGCCTATTTTCGTAACAAACTATCCTAAAGAGATAAAAGCCTTCTATATGCGCCTTGACGACGACGGCAAAACCGTTGCCGCTGCCGACTGCCTTGTTCCTGCCATTGGCGAGATTATAGGCGGCTCCCAGCGTGAGGAAAGACTTGAAGTTCTTGAAAAACGCATGGTTGAAATGGGACTTTCTCCCGATGACTACTGGTGGTATCTGGACCTTCGCCGTTATGGCTCCTGCCGTCACGCAGGTTATGGCATGGGCTTTGAACGGCTTATAATGTACCTTACCGGTGTCTCAAATATAAGAGATGTGCTGCCCCATCCCCGCACCGTCGGCTCGGCCGATTTTTAAGGCTTTGCGCTTTATGGTCACGGCTTTTCCCTGGCAGCCTATCTAAGTTTAAAAAACAGTTCGGCCCCTTTTTTCCGCGGCTTTTGGGAGAAAGGGGCCATTTTATTTTATGGTATGCTCACCTGTTCCGAGGCAGTTATGTTTTTTAACTCCCGGCCGCTGTATGTGCCGTTAAAGTTCCATACAGCGTCTATGCTAAGATTCATAGTGCCTCCGGAATAGGGCAGCCTCACATGAGTTTTACAAATTTCGCTTTTTAATGCTTCGCCGATATTGTTTTGTAAAGAGGGAGTGGTGAAAACAAATTCTTCTCCGTTTATGGTTAAAACAGCTCCATTATGTATAGATGAGACATTAATTTCTTTAGAGTTTACAGATAAGATAAGATCTATGGTTATGAAACCTTCTTCTGCCTCACGGACAGACCAATCCACAACAATGTTCAGCCCTGTTCCCGTGTCTGAGGAAAAGCTGCCATCTGCCGAGATATCTAAGGGGGCAAAGGTCTCCGGTTCGGATACCGGCTCTGTTGGAGGGGAAGGCTCAGGGCTGGGTTCGGGAGTTGCCACCACCGGAGAAGGCACCGGAGAAACTATTAGATTTGGCAGGCTTTCTACAAGCTCCGGCAAAGGGGAAACAGGGCTTTCTGTGACACTATCCCCGGTCTTATTGCCTTTTCCGCAGGAGCGCAGGCTTACTATTAAGGTTGTCAGTATAAATAGCAGGGCCAGTAAAAAAAGAAGTTTTCCTACGGGGCTGCTGTTTTCTTTCTCATTCATTTTCTTGTCTCCAAAGCTGATTTATACTTGTTCTAAATCTATAAGGCTATATTGCCTTCGGCTCCATAAGTTTTATAATTCGCTTAAGGGGATACAATCACCTTGCAATTTCCTCCGTTGTGTCATATTATTATACAATATAAAATACTTGCTCGGATTTAAATTTTATACACAGTCTGTATCTGCCTAAAATGGGATATACATAAACTGTGGAAAATATATAGTTGCGGAGATGGTTTTATGGAATATAAGACAGATATCGAAATCGCCCAAAGCGCAAAGCCTGTAAAAATTACAGAGCTTGCCGCCAAAATCGGCATAGACGAAGATTTCATCGAGCAGTACGGAAACTATAAGGCAAAAATAAGCCTTGATTTTTTGAAACAAGGGGAAAAGCCTGACGGCAAGCTTATCCTTGTAACCGCCATAAGCCCCACTCCCGCCGGAGAGGGCAAAACTACCACCACTGTGGGCTTGTCCGACGCTCTTTCCCGCCTTGGGAAAAAAACCTGCCTTGCCCTGAGAGAGCCTTCCTTGGGTCCTGTTTTTGGCGTTAAGGGCGGAGCGGCCGGAGGCGGCTATGCCCAAGTCATACCCATGGAGGACATTAACCTTCACTTCACCGGCGATTTTCACGCCATAGGCGCTGCCAACAACCTTTTAGCTGCCATGCTGGACAATCATATTCAGCAGGGAAACTCTCTGGGCATAGATCCTAAAAGCATAAGCTGGAGGCGGGCCCTTGACATGAACGACCGCCAGCTTCGCAATATTGTCAGCGGACTTGGAGGCAGAATGCAGGGAGTCCCCCGTGAGGACGGTTTTGATATAACCGTGGCCTCTGAGGTTATGGCTGTATTGTGCCTTGCTGAAAATATAAGTGACCTGAAAAACCGTCTTTCCAGAATAATTGTGGGCTACAGCTATGAGGGAGGCCCCATAACAGCAGGTCAGCTTAAAGCCCATGGGGCCATGGCCGCCCTTTTAAGGGATGCAATAAAGCCGAATTTGGTGCAAACTCTGGAAAACACCCCCGCCATTATCCACGGCGGGCCTTTTGCAAATATAGCCCATGGCTGCAATTCCATTACCGCCACAAAAATGGCCCTGAAAATCGGAGATTATGCCGTTACCGAGGCGGGCTTCGGGGCGGATTTGGGCGCCGAAAAGTTTATCGATATAAAGTGCCGTATGTCCGGCCTTCGGCCTTCGGCTGTTGTTCTTGTGGCAACTGTCCGAGCCTTAAAGCATCATGGCGGTGTTTTAAAAGAAAATTTAAACGAGGAAAACCTAGAAGCTTTGGAAAAGGGTCTTGAAAACCTTATGCGCCATCTTGAGAACCTTAAAAATGTTTACGGTCTGCCCTGTGTTGTGGCTATAAACCGCTTCCCCACAGACAGCGAAAAAGAGCTTAATCTTGTGGAAGAAAGCTGCCGTAAGCTTGGGGTTAATGTTGCCCTCTCTGAGGTCTGGGCCAAGGGCGGCGAAGGTGGCTTGGCCCTTGCCCGCGAAGTTATCTCTCTCTGTGAGACAAAAAGTGACTTTAAGTTCGCCTATGGGGATAATATAAGCCTGCTTGAAAAGCTAAATGCCCTTGCTAAAAAGGTTTATCATGCCGATGGTGTAGAGCTTAGTCCGAATGCTAAAAAGCAGCTTGCCCAGCTTGAATCTCTGGGGCTTTCCTCACTTCCCGTCTGCGTGGCAAAAACCCAATACAGCTTTTCCGACGACCCCTCGCTTTTAGGTGCGCCAAGGGGCTTTAAAATAACCGTGCGCAACCTTAAAGTCTCTGCAGGAGCTGGCTTTATCGTCTGCCTTACCGGCGATATTATGACCATGCCGGGACTTCCAAAGCAGCCTGCCGCCGAAAGAATTGACCTTGACGAGGGCGGCAATATCTCCGGACTCTTTTAGGTTTTAAGCTTTAAGTTCTAAACCAAAGTCAATCTCCTTTATGGGAGACAAAATGTTTTTCTAATAGCCGCTGCCAAGTTCTCTTTGAGGGTTTGGCAGCGCTCATTTATTAAGGCTGTGAAAAACCTTTCATAATCTGCCTGGAAGTTTCTTTTGACTTGGCCTATTTATCAATGGCCTGAAGCATCGTTTTTCAGCAGCTTATTTTTTTAAATTATATCCCTCTTTAAAAGCCCAGTCAACCGCCCCAAAGCCCTAAACCCATGTTTTAAAGATGGTTTTAGTAAATCTTTAGATGTCCATAAAAATATAAAAAGGCGGGACTTTATCAGTCCCGCGCCATTGCTTTTATTTCATTTGCCATAAGGCTGATTTCATCCTTTGTAAAAAGGAAGTGATAGGAGCCTTGAAGCATTAATATCTTTGCCGAAGGCAGGGTTTTTTCAACAAAGCTTTTTGCTTTCTTAGATACTATTTCGTCGTTTTTAAAGTTTATAACCGTCAGGGGTACAGAAAGCTTTGACAGCTGCCTGCGGCTTTGTCCGGCAAGACGTAAAAATTGCAACGAGCGAGGCAGGGTTTTTACAAAATCTGCAGGTCTTGTAATCTTAACTCCGGACATACTGCGGGCAGCCTTTACCAATTCACTTTCATTTTCACGGCTGGGTCTTGAGGCCAAAATGCTGTTTTTAACCCAAGCCCTGCTAACAGTTACTTTTATTGGAAAGCCGATTGCTATAACTCCCGAAATTTTTTCCGCCTTGTTTATGGCTGCCTGCACAGCTATAAGCCCGCCCATGGAGTGACCCGCAAGAATAAGCCTTTCGTATTCACCGCGCAGCTTATCTATAAAATCCTCGGCATATTGCTGCCATTGCATTCGGTCTGTTTTTATGAATTCGGAAGCGTCCTTTTCGTGGCCGGGCAAAGTCAGGGAATATATGTCACCTTCAAAATCCCCAAGCTCTTTTTTTATGCCGTCAAACTGCCCGGGTCTGCCCATATAGCCATGGATTAATATAATTGCTGTTTTGTTTTTCATTTTGGGCTCCTCCTTTCATGTAATAAAAAATTATATAAAGTCAAAATATCCGGCGAAGCTTTTTTAAAAACCTTAACCTATGGGTCTTGAAAGTTTAGCCCCCCTGTTCCATTTAAAAAAGGAGCAGCCTTGTAAATTTGCAGCGGCGGCAGACATTAGCCTGCCGCCGTAAGTGTTTTAGTCTTCTTTATCGTAGCTTGTTTCAAGCTTTTCAAAGCCCTTTTTCGTTTCACCGCAATGGGGGCAGTGCCACTTTTCAGGCAGATCTTCCCATTTCGTACCCGGATCTATGCCGGGTGCCGGACCGCCGTAAAACTCATCATAGATAAAGTCGCATGTTGTGCATATCATTCTTGCCATGTCTTACCTCCTGTGCGCGGGATGCGCCTATGTTTTTTCTCATGCTGCTTATTTTCACCCTAATAATCAAAGGCTTTTATCGGGCAGCTTTTTTCTCGCTTTGTATAGTTTACTACCCCTTTAGGAAAAACGCAAGAGAAAGCGTTCTCAATAGCGCCCCGAAACTATGTAAATTCTATATGCTAAACCTGTCGTACTGCTCATAGCAGTCTAGGCAAAGCTTTTGGTCTTCCTGAACTCTTATCCAGTTGTTGCCCGTTTTCTCTCCGCATTTATCGCAGATATGGCTGGAGAAAATTCTTGCCTTTTCGGGCAGCTTTATGGTGACTTCTTTCACGTCAAAAAGCTCGGAAGGCTCTTTGTCCTGAAGGTATTTGAAATGCTCCTCACGGCTCATTTCCACAGGAGGCTGCTTTAACACCAGCCTTACGGATTTTCCGCTGGTTCTTTCATAAATATTATATGCCTGCTTTCCCCTCATGCGGAAAAGCAGATTTCCCTTGCCTACGCTGCAGCCCAGTAAAACCTGAATGGCATCAACGCCGCAGGCATCATTTTCTGAAACGCAGACAACGTTTTCATCTTGTGAAAAGTTAAGGTTTAAAAGGTCTATGGCATAAAGCGCAGCCTTATAGCCTATGGTAAGGCCTCCGCACTCATGACCGTGAAAAGCCACGCATCTGTCCCAATTTGACTGTTTACACATATTATATCGTCCCTTTCTGATAATCTTTTTCGTTTAAGCTGCCGTAATTAAGGTTTTTTCCGTGAAATCAATATAAAATCAAAGCTGAATTTTCTTTTCACGAAGGCTTCCTTCTTAGCCGGCACTTAATCAGTATACCATTTTATAACCCGTATGCAAGCCCCGGTAGGGGTTAGTTTTTCCTTAAATTTGCCTGGATTTTTTATATTATCCCTATATTTTCTAATACTATCTTCAAACCTATAAATATCAAAACAAGGCCGCCGGCAATTCCCGCCTTTTTCTCCAGCTTGCCGCCGAAAATATTTCCCATCCAGACCCCCGCAAAGGAAATAATGCCGGTTACGGCGCCTATAAGTAAAATGGCCGGAATTATGAGAACCTCTAAAAAGGCAAAGCTTACACCCACAGCCAAGGCGTCAAGGCTTGTGGCCACAGCTAAAACAAAAAGACTTTTCATACATAGTCTGCCTCCGGCATCAGGGGGACAGCCCCTATTATCACAGGCCTCATAAATCATCCTTATCCCTATGAAGCTTAAAAGCCCAAAGGAAATCCAATGGCCCACCCCGTTTATGTATACAGAAAACCGGCTTGCCAAAACCCAGCCTATAAGGGGCATTAAGGCCTGAAAGCCCCCGAAAAACAAGGCTACCAATAAGGCGTTTTTAAGACTGAATTTTCTCATGGCAAGCCCCTTGCTCAGGGAGACGGCAAAGGCATCCATTGATACTCCCAGCGATACTAATAAAAGCTCTGTAAATCCCATAACTAACACCTCGTGAAAAAATAAGGCGCCTTATGCGGCGCCTGTCTCAGATGTGAGGTTTTTAAGGCAGGTACAGCACAGGCCGTACATGAATCTCGTTATTTAATGCAAGCTATACCCTTACAGCAGGCATACTAACTTGCTGCGCTCAAGGCGCAAACAGCTCCCCCATAGGTAGCGACATTGTATAAGATAGCTCTGTATTAGTCAAGTTCCGTTCTCGGATTTTCATTTAAAGCGAGGGGCTGAGTATACTGCCGTATCCGCGGGCTTTTTATTAAAAATCAGCAATTTATACAGAGACTTAGGCTGATGCTCCGCTTGCGCTTTTTCCCGTCATGGTATATATATAATGTATGGGGTCTTTTTATTATGACTATTTTGTGATAAACTAAAAAGTCCCCGGCCCTTTCCTAAGCCGGCAAGGTTTTTACAATATAAAATTAGGAGAACGCAAAAAATAATTTGTATTTTTCCGAATTTAAGTGTATTTTTATATATGCTGCAGTAAGCTGCCGCAAAAGCGGAGCTTTTCCGTGAATCTAAGGAGGTCTGAATATGAGAACAGTGGGAACCGTCGTGCGGGGTATACGCGCGCCTATTATAAAAAATGGCGATGACCTTATAAAAATTGTTATAGACAGCCTTATTTCCTGTGCCGAAGGCGAGGGAATAAGTCTTAGGGATAAGGACATAGTCACAATTACCGAGTCTATTCTTGCCCGCTCTCAGGGAAACTACGCAGGGGTTGACCATATAGCAAAGGACCTTCGCTCAAAGGTTTCCACCGACACCTTGGGCTTGTGCTTTCCCATACTTAGCCGCAACCGTTTTTCCGTTTTGCTGCGGGGCATTGCCATGGGTGTTAAAAAAATATATCTCCAGCTTTCCTATCCTGCCGACGAGGTTGGAAACCATCTTTTCGATGCCGACCTTTTAGATGAAAAAGGTGTTAACCCCTGGTCGGATGTTTTAACGGAGGACTCCTACCGTGAAAAATTCGGCCATAGCCCCCACCCTTTCACCGGTGTTGACTATGTTGACTATTACAGAAAAATCATAGAAGATACCGGCTGCGAGGTGGAATTTATCTTTTCCAATGACGTCAGGACGATTTTGGGATATACAAAAACCGTTCTCTGCTGTGATGTACATTCAAGGCAGCGCTCAAGGCGGCTTCTTGAGGCGGCAGGCGCCGAAAAGGTGCTGACCTTGGATAAGCTTCTTGACAGCCCCATTGACGGAAGCGGATATAACAAAGAATACGGGCTTTTAGGCTCCAACAAGGCAACTGAGGACAGCGTTAAGCTTTTCCCCAGAGACAGCCAGCCCTTTGTGGAGCTTGTGCAAAAGGGGCTTTTTGAAAAAACCGGCAAGAACATAGAGGTTATGGTTTACGGTGACGGAGCTTTTAAAGACCCTGTTGGGGGAATATGGGAGCTGGCAGACCCCGTCGTGTCCCCCGGCTTCACTGCCGGACTTTCCGGTACTCCCAACGAGCTTAAGCTTAAGTACCTTGCGGATAACGAGCTTTCAGAGCTTTCCGGAAAAGAGCTTGAGGATGCCATGCGTGAGCGCATACGGCAAAAGGATTACGTCCTTAAAGACTCCATGGAGTTTTTGGGCACAACTCCCAGAAGACTAACAGACCTTATCGGTTCCCTGTCAGACCTTACCAGCGGCAGCGGAGATAAGGGCACGCCGATAATTCTCATACAAGGATACTTTGACAGCTTTGCCCTTTAAGCAGAAGGATTTATAAAGGAAAAAGGCTATTAAACTTTCAAATAAAAAAACATAAAGGATGTCATATAATTTGGTTCAATTTAAAAAAATAAGCATAGAAGACAGGGATACTCTTGCAAAACATCTATCCCAAACAGAGCACCTTGCCTGTGACTACAGCGCTGCAAGTCTTATATTGTGGTCAAGTATTTTCAAAACCCAGATGGCAGTTTCGGGGGACAGGCTGTTTTTGAAATACTGCCGTGACGGGGTAAACTATTTTACCTTCCCTATGGGAAGCGGCGATTTAAAAGAAGCTTTTAGCTGGCTTTATGCCTATTGCAAGGCTCAAAATATTGAAATGCGCATGAATAATGTGGAGCCTAATATGTTTGCCGAAATAGAGAAGATTTTCCCCGGCCGCTATGATATTTGCTATCAGCGGAATTATTCAGACTATATTTACAAGGTCGAAGACCTTAAAAACCTATCAGGAAAAAAATATCACGGCAAGAAAAACCACATCAACAATTTTATAAAAAACAACCCCGACTGGAGCTATGAAAAAATTTCCGACGACAATATCGACGAATGCGTTGAAATGGTTCGCCAATGGTGCCTGCAAAACGGCTGCGTAGGTGACCCCTCAAAGGCCGAGGAGGTTTGCGTCCTTATAAAGGGTCTGCGCAATATGAAGGAGCTGTCTCTCATAGGCGGCGCCATAAGAGCCGGCGGAAGGCTTGTGGCTGTTACAATGGGCGAGAGAGTAAGCGACGAGATGTTTGTCGTCCACTTTGAAAAGGCTTTTTCCGATATTCAGGGGGCCTACCCAATAATAAACCAGCAGTTTATAATAAACGAGCTTTCCGGCTATACCTATGTAAACCGTGAAGAAGACATGGGTATTGAAGGCCTTCGCAAGGCAAAGCTATCCTACCGCCCTGTTATGATGGCGGAAAAAGGAAGAATTATTTTAAAGCGTCAGTATGGGGAAAGCCCCTGCTAAAACCATAAGATGCGGGAAAAACCCATCTTACCCCTAAGGCTTTGTTAAGCCTTAGGGCAGATATAAGGGGGGAGCGGAAATTATAAGCTTTTCCAGGCCCGAATATATAAGGGACTTAAAAAAACTTTGGCAGGAGACCTTTGGGGACTCTGATAGGTTTTTGGACTCCTTTTTCAGCCAAGTTTATAAAGAGGAAAACACCCTTGTGGAAATAAAAGACGGCGAGGTTTGCGCCGCCCTTTACATGATTATTTACGACCTTCCCCAAGGGGGAGAGTCCCTTCCGGTTTCCTACCTTTACGCCTTGGCCACAAAAAAGGAATATCAGGGCAGGGGGATTATGGCAGCCCTTGTGGAAAAATCTTTGGATTTAAGCCGTGAACGGGGCCATACCCTTTCTGTTTTGGTGCCTGCCCAGCCTTCTTTGGCGGATTATTACAGGCGCTTTGGCTATGAATATTCTTTCAGCCGCTTTGAGGCCCCTTTTTCCCGAAATCAGCTGGAGGCTTTTTCAGGAGGCTTTTCACCCATTAGCTTAAAGCTCGCAACAAACGAGGAAATCTGGCAGCTATACAGCCATAGCCCTTTTTACGGCGAGGGCTGCATCCGCCTTTCCAAAGAGCAAAACAGCTTTTATCTGAAGGAGCTGTCCTCTGGCGGCGGACACGCCCTTTGCTTTTTATACGGCGGCAGGGAGTATTACGCCCTGCTCTCGCCGGAAGATGATAAGCTTAATATTATAGAATCTACGGTAGACAAGGCGGCCCTCGGCTCTTTTTGCGCCTCTCTTTTGCAAGGCTTTTCCTTTGAATCCGCAGGCTTTTTCCAACCGCTTTTTATATCCGAAGATGACAGCTCCCTTTTAAAAACACCCTATGCCATGGCAAAAAGTCTGGATGGCAGAAAAATTAAAAACCCCTTTTTAAGCAGGGTATTTACTTAATGGGGTCTTATATTATATGTATAAAGAAAACCATCCTGCTGGGGCAAAGGGCCTTGGCTGGATGGTTTTCTTTTTTATATCATAAATTTTATTCGGTTTTAAACGGTTTTTATTTACCGAGAACCACAGAATCCATAAATTCCGCAACCTGAGTTTTTATCTGGTTAATATCTTTATACTGGGTGTCCACACTGTCCACATCGGCAAAAAGGGTGGGTACGCCAAAATCGTCACGGATTATATCTGTAAGCATTTTTGAAAGAGCCCAGGTGTGGCGGCAGCCCACACTGCCAAGAAAGACGCAGACATCCACCCCGTAATCTCTTACCACATCGGTACTTAAATCTATAAGCCTGCGTGAGGCCGAGGCGGCGCCGTGTAGGCTGGGAGGATAGAAAACAGTTCGGGAAAGCTCCAAAAAACAGTCCTCCAAGGTATCCATATTTTCATACAAAGTTCCCATTTCATAGCCTAAACCGTCCATAACAGTGACAGCGCCATACTTTTCTTCAAGCCATGAGGTCAAGTCATCAGCACACCACAGAGGCATTTGCAGCATAAAAATCCTGTGCTTTTCACCTTCGGGGCAGGGACCTTCACCTTTTTGTGCAAGGTCTTCCAAGGTTTCAAGCTCCTTTGTCAAAAGTTCTTTCATTAGGCCCTTTGGGGCCAGGGCCGGCATAAGCTTTGAAATTTCCTGTATATGTGAGGACATGGGGCAGGGTGTTTTTTGCCTCATGAGGGAGCATTTCTCTAAAAGCCTTTTTGCCTCGTTTACATTTTCCATGTTCTGGCAGAGCAGATCAAAGTCAAGCTTCTGGCCGCTTATCCCCTCTAAAAAGCCCATAAGACCCGAAACCTGTTGAGAGCAGAGCTTCATAGATATCTCTGTGCAGTCCGTAGGCGGATCAAAATAAAAAACGGGAAGCTCAGAATGAGTTCTGTATGCTCCTGCCGCCGTACTTCCTGAGGGGCAGGCAATAGGCGTGTACACAAAAGCGTCTGGGGAAATGCCGCCCTTTTCAAAAAGAGCCGCCCCCAGCATGGACTTGCTGTGGCTGCAAAGAGCGCTGTTTATATGCACGTCGGTGTCGTACATAAACTTTGAGGTGAGCTTAACGCTTTTACTAAGAGCAATTGGTATAAGGTCAAGGCAAAGGGGAACACAGCCCGAGGCATATATAAGCTCCACGGGAACTCCGCCGCTGAAGGCCACAAGTTTTTTGCCTTCCTCCTGAGACTTTTGCACAAAGCGCCAATATGAGGCCTCCACAGTGTGGGGGGAAAGTCCCCTTGTGTCCTTTTCCCCGTCTTCCTGCCTTTGTCTGCATATATAATCTAAAACGCTGATTTCTCCTTCAAGCACCTGATTTTCAAGCTTTTCATATTCGGTCATTTGTTTCTCCTGTCCCAACAGGCCTGTCTGCCTGCCGCTTTGTGGTATTTAAAAATTTATATTTTTTTGTCATGGGGGATCTTTTGCCATCAAGTCCGTATAATGTCTAAAAGATATTATACCACACTTGTTTTTAATAAAAAAGCCTGTAAAAATTGCACTTCCTTCTTGCCTGCTGTTGTAAAGCTGAGCCATAAAGTGTAAAATAGTATTTAAAGATAGGGCAGAACATATTTTACGGGAGATACTTATGATAACTATTGACCGCTTCTCTGACTTGTTGGACGAAATGGCCTGTGAGCTGCCAATAGAATTTTATGACGAGCTGAACCTTGGAATAAGCATAAGTCCGGAGGCAAAAATTCATCCCGAGGCAAAAGCCGGTGATTTGTACATTTTGGGAGAATATCAAAACGCCCCAATTGGCAATGGAATTGTCATTTATTACGGCTCTTTCACAGAGCTTTTTCATGGGCTTTCTGAGACAGAGCTTTCTTCCGAGCTGCGGAAAACCCTGCGCCATGAATTTCGCCACCACATGGAATACCGTGCCGGCGAAAGGGGTCTTGAGCTTGAGGACGAAAGGCGTCTTTCAGAGTATTTGGGGCAATAATTTCCCCTTCCGTATATAGTCTGGACAGGAAGTTTTTTTGAAGGGAGTTTTTTATGCAGCATGAGATAAAAGAAAAAGGCAGGCTTCTTAGCAAAGACGGCAGTCTTAGAGAACCGGGCTTTGCCCGCAGCCTTTTGCTGGAATACAGCCGTGAGGATATTAAATCCCCAAGATTCCTTATAAAAGAGTGGGATTATTACCTAATTCATAATGATGATTTCGGCATAGCTCTCACCGTGGCGGATAACGGCTATATGTCCCTTATAAGTGCAAGCTTTCTTGATTTTAAAGAGCCTTTTTCCCGCACGGAAAGCCCCATATCCCTTTTTTCCATGGGAAGCCTCAATCTTCCGAGAAGCTCTGCCTTCGGCGTAACCCAAGGCAAGAACAAGTCCTCAACCCTACGTTTTGAGGTAAAAGACGGTCTGCGCCGGCTTTATTGCCATATGGATAAATTTAAAGACGGAATGCCTCTTAAGGCGGAAATCACCCTTGGTGACGAGCCCCAAGATTCCATGGTTATAGCAACACCCTTTGAAAACAGGAAAAGAGCCTTTTACTATAATCAGAAGATAATAGGCATGAAGGCCCAAGGAAAACTTAGCTTTGGCGGTAATGAATATGTCTTTTCTCCCGAAAACAGCTTCGGTCTGCTTGACTGGGGTCGAGGGGTCTGGACATATAAAAACACCTGGTACTGGGGGGCGGCTCAGGGTCTTATAGACGGTGAGCCTTTTGGCTTTAATCTGGGCTATGGCTTTGGGGACACTTCAGCTGCCAGTGAAAACATGATTTTTTACAAAGGCAGGGCCCATAAGCTTGACCGCATAAACTTTGACATCCCAATTAAAAACGGCACTGACTGTTTCCTGTCAAACTGGAAGGTTTCTGACAATGAGGGTCGTCTTAACTTGGATTTTGTGCCAATTATGGACAGGGCCGCCAAAACCGACTTTCTTGTTCTTTGCAGTGACCAGCATCAGGTCTTTGGAAAATTCAGCGGCTGGGCTGTTTTAGATGACGGCACAAAAATACAAATAAAAAATTTGCTTGGTTTTGCCGAAAAGGTATATAATAAATGGTAAGGCC
>CAZTXG010000014.1:0-39526 GCA_964617335.1 uncultured Oscillospiraceae bacterium | reverse complement strand
TGCGGATGTTATACCACAGGCACGAAGTGCCGTTGTGGTATATATAATTAAATCTTGTAAAATGTTTGCTTGCAAGCATTTTACCATAAGGCCGCTACTTACGCCAGAAGCTATAAAAACTTTTTAGCTCCGGCGGCAAAAAAACCGCCGCTTTATAGGCGGCGGGTTTTTTCTTATGGTTTTTTATAAAACTCTTTCATCTCCGAAGAAAAACAAGGCCACCGTTCCCGGCCCTGTGTGGGCGCCTATAACCGTGCCCACATTGTTTATAAGTACCTTGCCGTCAAGATTTGGAAACTTCGCCTCAACAAGCTCTGCAACTGCCAAGGCGTCATCATAACAGGCGGAATTGCTGATATAGCATTTGCCGCTGTAATCAAGTCCGTCTTTAGCGTGCTGTTCCATGCGCTCCACTATGGTTTTTATAACCTTTTTCTTTGTGCGTATTTTTTCTCTGGGGATAAGCTCTCCATTGGTGTTCATGTTCAGCAGGGGGCATATTTTAAGAATGGTTCCAAAAACTGCCGCTGTTTTTGATATGCGCCCGCCCCGCACATAGCTTGAAAGGTCGGTGGAGAAAAACCAGTGGTGGAGCCTTAGCTTATTTTCCTCAATCCAAGAGGCCGCCTCGTCCAAGGTTTTGCCCTCGTCCCGAAGCGTCATGGCATGAGTGACCAAAAGCCCGTATCCGCTTGAGGCGCCTAAAGAATCTATCACCACTATCCTGCGCTGGGGAAACTTTTCAAGAAGGTTTTCCCTTGCAACCTTAGCGGAGTTTATAGTGCCGGAAAGTCCGCTGGAAAGACATATATGCAAAACGTCGCTGCCTTTTTCCAAAAGAGCTGTCCACATTTCTTCATAGGACTGGGCGTTTACCTGACTGGTTGTGGGCTGGGCCCCGTCTGCTATTTTCTGATAGAAAACATCAAAAGGCATAGATTGACCCAGATCGTCGGGATATTCCTTGCCATCCATTAAAAAGTGAAATTTTGCATATGGTATGCCGTTTTCTTCAAAAAATGCCGGCGGCATATCCGCCGTGGAGCAGCAGCTCAGTTCAAACTGTTTCATGGTTTTATCCTTTCATGGCGGGTTTTTGATAATTATGTAATATGTTATTGAAAACTATTATATAACATCAGCCTGCCAAGGTCAATGAAAACTTTCCTTTTCCCGGTGGTTCTGCCCTTAAATAATTATGGACAGCAAGGCCCCTTACAAAGCGTAAATTATAACGTTTTGGAAGGGGCCTTTTTACTTGTTTTCCCTGGGCTAGGCTGCCGGTTGAGCAGCGGTCGGCGTGGGACTGGGCACGGTTGTCGGTGTTGGAGACGGTGTTGGCGTCACCGGTAAAGACGGAGTGGGGGGTGTGGGGCTTGGAATGTCTGTGCCGGTGCCGGGGTCTGACACAGGAGGAGAGGATACATTAGCAGATTCCTCCGGAACTTCCTCAGATGGGCTGGGGCTTGGGGATTCTTCTTCCTCTATATCTCCGAAGATATTTGTGGGTTTTATATAGGTTGCTTGCTTAAAGGTCTTATAGGGCAGTCCCTCATGGAGGGAATACATAATCTTTCTCCAAATCTGGGCTGCGGGGTTGCCGGAAACATACATTCTGGCGGGGGTGTCATAACCCGTCCAAACGGCGGCAACATAGTAGGGGGTATAGCCAACAAACCAGCGGTCTTGATAGTCCGTACTGGAGCCGGTTTTTCCGGCGTGGGGCATGATGCCCAAATTGGATTCCGCACCGGTGCCATAGGTGGCAGCGTCGTTTAGCATATCGCTTATGGTCCAGGCGGTATTTGCCTTAAAGGCAACAATGGTGTCCGGTGTGTTGTCAAGAACCTTTTTACCCTCGGAATCAAGAATATGGGTGTAGGTTCTTCCATAGGTGAAAACCCCGTCGTTGGGGAAGGCGGAGAAGGCCTGTGCCATCTCCCGGACTGTGGCGCCGTTGGTGAGCTGACCCAATGCGAGAGGCGCATAGTTTCTGTCCTCTTCCACAAGGCTGACAAACCCAAGCCTGTCATGGAGGTATTGGTATGATACTCCGGGGGTCAGCTTGTCAAGTATCTGGGCAGAAACGGTGTTCAAGGAGCTTATCAGCGCCTGCCTTATAGTAACAACCCCTCCGCCATAGCCTCCGCCGGCATTCTGGGGGAACCAGTTTTTGATGCCGGATAGCTCAACCTTTCCGTTTAGCACCTTGTCGTCCGGAGAAATAAGCCCCTGGTCAATAGCAGGACCATAAACCGCAATGGGTTTTATAGAGGAGCCGGGGGGTCTTTGAGCGTCTGTTGCCCTGTTAAACACAAGGTTTCCGGTTTTTTCGCCTATGCCGCCGGACATGGCGACAATCTTTCCGGTGTATGGGTCCATAATTACTATGGCAGACTGGAGGGATTCTCCTTTGGAGGACTTGGACTGGGGGAAGTTTGAGGCATCCGTATAGATATTGTCAACTATCTGCTGGGCTTTCATATCGATGCAGGCATAGATTTGAAGTCCGCCATTGTAAATAAGGTTCATGGCAGTGTTTTCATTTATGCCCTTTTCCTCCATAAGGTCACGGGCCACATCAGCTATGACAGCATCTACATAATAGCTGTTTATGGTCATCTCATATTCTTCGTCCTCACCCCTTTTGAAAACAAGCTCTTCGGCAACGGCAGAATTATATTCTTCAAGGCTTATAAAGCCCTGGTCATACATTTCAAAAAGAATGGTTTCCTGCCTCTCTTTGTTGTTTTCCTTAGTTTGACGGCTGATGTAGGGGTCATATCTAGAGGGGTTATTTGTTATGCCGATTATGCTGGCGCACTCTGCAAGAGAAAGATCCCAAACATCTTTGTCGAAGTATGTGTTCGCCGCAGTTCCAACACCGTTGCAGCTTTCTCCTAGATAGATTACGTTGAGGTACCACTCCATAATCTCATCTTTTTCGTACATCCTTTCAAACTCAAGGGCACGGAATATTTCAAGAAGCTTTCGCTGGACGGTTATGTCGTCCTCTTTGGTAAGGTTTTTTATAAGCTGCTGGGTAATGGTAGAGCCGCCGAAATCATTTTTCATGCTGATAAACATATTTCCGAAGGCGCCCACGGTTCTGTACCAGTCCACACCCTTATGCTCTGGAAAGCGCTTATCCTCAATGGCAATGGCAGCTTCCTCCATATAGACGGGAATGTTTTCATAGTCCACCCAGACACGGTTTTCCTTCCCGTGGAGGGAGGCAAGCTCATGCTCAACGCCGTTTTCGTCTGTGTAGAGAATTGTACTTGCAAGATTAACAGTCATAGTCTCAAGAGCTATGTCCAAATCCTGGGAAAGGTTAGTCTTTACATAGTAGGCGAATATGCAGGTAAACAGCAGCCCCGTGCTTATCAGTATAAGAATAATCGTGGCGAAAACCTTAAGCACGGTGCGGACAGCGCCGGAAATTGTTCCGGCTGTCGCCTTTGCGGCGGCCCCAGCCGTTTTCTTTGCTTTATTTTTGTCCATTGGGATAAAACCTCCGTTGGCCCTTATATTTGAGGCTGCCGAAAAAGCGAGGCTTTATAAAGCCTTTTTTCAGGCAGAAAAATCGCATACAATCTTCCCTGTAAGTCTATGGCACAGCCCCAAGAAGGCATAATACCATAGATTATTAATCATCTATAATATTCATACTTGAACATTATAGCATAAGGCTAAAAAAAACAGTAGCTAAATTGTTAAATTATTTTTAACTATCCTTTGGATAATTTTGTATCTTTAGGGTGATAATTCTTTTATACATCAATCTCTACAGGAGGAATGACAATATGAAAACAAAAACTCGTGCCTTTTTACTTGGCCTGGTCTTTATTGCGGCTCTTACTTTCGCTTCTGCTGCGATAGTCAGTCAAGTTGCGGCAAAAAACATGAGTTCAGAGCTTAGCTGCTTTTCCCAAGGCGCCGAAAACCTATATGTGCTCCGTGACTACGAGGGCTATGTGGCGGTTTTCGTTGAAAACAATCCGGATTGCCCCATGACGGTTACGGATATACAGGTTTCAACCTTGCGTGAGCTTGATAAAATGCTTCTTCAAACAGGTATGAAGGTACAAAGCCACGAAAGGCTTGTAATGACCCTTGAGGACCTTGGCTCCTAAGGCTCAGGTAAAATGCGCTGCTTTTATGAGCTTAAGGCTCCTGCCGCAAAAGCAATTTTTCCTTTTTAAGCAAAGGGGCTCATTCTTATTGATTTTTTTAAGTCCTTGGGGTAAAATGTGTCGGGAGAAAGTTCTCCCGGCGCTTTTTACTGACAGGAGGTAGCTATGAGCGAAGAATACGGCAACGATATTGTCACCATAACAGATGATGAAGGAAATGAATATGTCCTTGAGCATTTGCATACATTGGAGTATAAAGACACTTTTTATATGGCCTTTCTACCCACGGACTTAGACGAGGACGACGAAGACTATGGTCTTATAATTTTGAAGGTCATAGAGGAAAATGGCGAAGAAATTCTTGGCTCCGTAGACGAGCAAGATGAGTTGGAGCAGGTATACGAGCTTTTCGCCGAGGTTCTTTTTGACGATGAGCAAGACGAAAATGTTCCCCAATAGGTAAATATTTCTCCCAAGCTTCCATTGATTTTTTTATAAATCTGTTGTATAATTGCTGTAGTAAGACAGTTTAGGTCAAAGTCTTTTTATGAAGTTCATACAGAACACAGCTGTTTATACAAAACCTGCTGTGTGCGTGAGGGGTCTTTTTAAACCCACATTTCCCATAAGGGATGCCATATTCCCCAGTGAATTGCAGGCCTCCCGAAAAGGGCCTTTGGCGCTTTTCGGATGTTGGAAGCAGAGAAGCCGGGGAGAGGCGACCCACCTGCATTTCGTGCAGGTTCTAATCGGATCCCCACGGCATCGGCGGGCTGACCGGCGCATTTTTTGCGCCGGTTTTTTTCTATGCAATATAAGCAGGCGGCGTATTTTTTACGCCGCCCTTTTAATTTATAAGGGCTAGGAGGAAGCCGCTCCCTTCGCGCCGCCCAAGCTTTCAGGATAGCTTTCAATGTTCCACCAATACCTGCCCTGCATCTGGATGTCGCTTTTCATAAAAGAATTCCCCGCTCCCCAGAAGGAGTCTGCGCTTACATCCACATGATAATAGCTGTCGTCTATTTTTATTATGTTCCATGAATGGCTCTGCTTTTCAAGGCTGCCATTTATAACTATGGATTCTATGCCGGCTTTTTGGCAGAGAGCAGAATAGGCCAAGGCGATGCCGCGGCTGTCTGCATATCTTTCAACCAAGGCCCCGTATACACTGCTTGAAAGCTCTGCCTCAAGTCCGTTTTCAGCCCTTTGTTCCCCTTGCGGATCATAGCTGCAAAGTCCTGCCAGGGCATTATAGGCCTGTTTTGCGTATTCTGCGGGGTCCTCTGCGCTAAAATCTGTGCTTATGCTGTTTATAGCCTCATTTAGCTCCTGCTTCATGCCTCGAAGCTGGGAAGCTGTTTTCCCATAGTCGAGATCAATTTCAATTATGCGTTGGCTGCCGCTTTCCGGATGCAGCCGTACGCTGGCAGAGGGCTCCACAACACAGCTTGTCGGATTTGATGTATAGGCTCTTTCCAAAATACTTAAAATTTCCTCTGCTGTTATGGTGGCCGAGCTTATCCTGTAAACACAGTATGAGCTTAGCTCTTCAAGCTCTTTGGAAAGTTCATCTGTAAGAGAAGAGCGCCCGGATACATAATGTATCTTCTCAAGCTCCTGCTGACTTATCTTATAGGTAATATAAATCGTTGCCTCATAGTAGGTAACTATTCTGTTCAAGTCGTGGGATACATAATCCACAGCATAGCTGCCCAGAGCGCTTTTGGTTTTTACCTCCCAGCAGGCCTGGGCAAGGTCACTTTGCAGGTCCCCCTCGTAGTTTTTAAATACGATACGGCCCTCCTGCTTATGGGCTGTTAGCATGGCATTTATGGCCATTGTCAGCCCTTCATAATCTTCTATGTCCGCCAAATCCCCGTCAAGGTCACTTTTTGTGCCCTCCGTGTATTCCGAAACAGAGAGGTATTCTTTTTTGAAAATGGTGGAACAGCCGCAAAGGCCTGTTAAAACCACCGCCAGTATAAGAGCAGTCACTTGTCTTTTCATGTGGAAGCCTCCGAATAAATCCGGTCTTTACCCCGTATCTTAGCTTTAATTGTCCTCACTGATGTTTCCGAAACCCTGACCGAACACGTCACGGGTGTCTGTTACTATGACAAAGGCACGACTGTCTATGCTTCTTATAATCTTTTTTATTTCAACAATCTGCTGTCGCTTTACCACGCACAAAAGTATCTGCTTATCCTGACCGGAATAAGCGCCCACACCCTTTAAAAGTGTTACACCCCTGTGGAGCTTGCCGACAATCGCCGCTTTAATTTCATCGCTGCGCTCGGATATGATGTGGCAGAGCTTGCTTTGTGAGCTGCCGTAAAGAACGGTATCAATAACCCTTGCTCCCAGATAAACCGCAATAACAGTGTACATGGCATTGTCGTATCTTCTGAAAATAAGGGCATAGCCTGCAATTACAAAGGCGTCCAGTATTAAAATGAAGGTGCCGATATTGACATAGGGGTATCTGTCTCGAAAAAGCTTTGCTATAACGTCCACGCCTCCAGAGGTGGCATTGGCAGAATATATAAGCCCTATTCCCAAGCCCGTAAGAAGTCCTCCGAAAATTGCCGCAAGCAGCGGCTCCTCAGTTACAACAAGGGGGAACATGGAGAAAACATCCACTGATACAGAGGTGAGGAACATTCCTAAAAGCGAGCCAAGCATAAATCTAAAGCCGTATTTCCTGAAGGCAATTATAAATATGGGGATATTGAGTATAAGCATACCCACACCCACAGGCAAGCCGCTTAGAAGATTTGCTATCATAGCAATACCTGTAACTCCCCCTGTGACAAGGGATACCGGCACATAAAACCACTGTATGCCGATGCCGTAGACTACGGAGCCTATAACTATTTTTATGACATTATATAATATTTCGAGAGCCTGCTCTCTGGGTTTTTTCAAGCGATAACCCCTTTCCTTTTAAGCCTGGTCTATGAGGCTCATCTGCTTTTCTTCCCTGTCGCCTTCACGCAAAAGCGCTCCCGCAACCGGAATACTTCTAGCCCTGTAGCGGGCCGCGTTTTGTATGCCGCTATCTTCAAGGTAGGCGGCTCTTATTAAGCTGTGCTTTGATTTAAGGTTCATAAGGGATACTCCGACGGTGGCCCTTGAAGCCTTCGGGGCAAGCAGGGCGCTGCTGAAAATTACAGCCCTGCCCTCAGATGAAAATACCGCAATCTCCCTTTCCCCCTCAAGAGTAAGGGCGCAAACCAGAGGGCTTTTATCGGAATATGCCCCTGTTAGACGCTTTCTATTGGTTTTTGTTGCATAGGAAGATAAAGACAGCCTTGCAGCCTTGCCATTTTTAAAAAATAGGAGAAGCCCTGCACTGTAATCTCCGGCTTTTATAATACATACAACACTCTCGCCTTCATCCATCTCAAGGTGGGAGGGCAGATAAACACCCAAAAGGGAGGCCTTAGAGTCTTCAAAATCCGAAGCCCGCACCTTATACACCTGCTGCTTATCTGTGAATATTAAAAGCTCATCTCGATTTTGGCCCTCTATTTCCTGCATAGGGCCGTCATTTTCCTTGTATTTCTGCTCACCGCTCATGCGCAGAGACAGATGGGATATTTTTTTGAAATAGCCCTCCCGTGAGAGGAAAAAGGTAACGGCGTAATCCTCCGTTTCGTCCTCCTCGTCATGGGCCTCTATCTCGTCGGAGTGTATTATCTCGGTCTTGCGGGGGGAGGGGAATTTTTTCATAACATCCCGCAGCTCGTCGGTGATGATTTTCTTTACTCTGCGGGGGCTGCCTAGGATGTCTTCCAAGTCTCCGATTTCCTTTTCCAGCCTCTCGGTTTCCTCAACCCTTTTTAAGATGTATTCCTTGTTTATATTACGAAGCTTTATCTCCGCCACATAATCAGCCTGAATTTTGTCTATGCCGAAGCCTATCATAAGGTTTGGCACAACCTCACTTTCAAGCTCGGTTCCCCTAATGATAGCTATGGCCTTGTCTATATCCAAAAGGATTTTTTTAAGTCCGTTTAAAAGGTGCAGCTTTTCCTTTTTTCGCTCGAGGTCAAAAAACACCCGTCTGCGCACACAGTCAATCCGCCAGGCCGTCCACTCACTAAGTATTTCCCGCACTCCCATAAGCTTTGGGTTTCCGGCTATGAGTATGTTAAAGTTGCAGGAATAGCTGTCGCACAAGGGGGTTTGCCTCATAAGCTTTGCCATAAGCTTGTCTGGGTCAGCCCCACGCTTTAGGTCTATGGCAAGCTTTAAGCCCCCAAGGTCTGTTTCGTCACGCATATCGCTTATTTCTTTAACTTTTCCCGATTTTACAAGCTCGGAAACCTTGTCCATGATGGCCTCAACCGTTGTTGAATAGGGGATTTCATAAATTTCTATAATGTTTTCAGCCTTATCATAGCGCCACTTTGCCCTCAGCCTAAAGCTGCCCCTTCCGGTTTCGTATATCCGTGAAATTTCCTCAGGCTCATATATAAGCTCTGCACCTGTGGAAAAATCCGGCGCTAAAAGAGACTGCATAAGGTCGCAGTCCGGGTCTTTAATATAGTTTATCGTGGTTTCGCAGACCTCTGCCAGATTAAAGCCGCAAATCTGACTTGCCATGCCAACGGCTATGCCGGTGTTTGCCGACACAAGTACATTTGGAAAGGTCGTGGGAAGAAGAACAGGCTCACGGGTGCTGCCGTCATAGTTATCTGCAAAATCAACGGTGTCTTTTTCAATATCCCGAAAAAGCTCCGTGCAAATAGGAGAAAGCTTTGCTTCGGTATAGCGGGAGGCGGCATAGGCCATGTCCCTTGAATAAGTTTTTCCGAAGTTGCCCTTACTGTCCACAAAAGGGGTTAAAAGAGCCTCGCAGCCCTTGGAAAGCCGCACCATAGTTTCATAAATAGCGGCATCTCCATGGGGATTTAATCTCATGGTCTGGCCGACTATGTTGGCGCTTTTCGTCCTCGGCCCCGTCATAAGCCCCATTTTATACATTGTATAAAGAAGCTTTCTGTGGGAGGGCTTAAAGCCGTCTATCTCCGGAATTGCTCTGGAGACTATTACACTCATGGCGTAGGGCATATAGTTTGTCTCCAGAGTTTCGGTTATGGGCTGCTCAAGAACCTCGGCGGAAAGCCCCTCTACGTTCTGGTTGACAACTTTTTTATTTGTGTCGGATTTCTTTTTCCGTGGCATATGGTATTTATCCCCTCGTTTCGGTATTGGTGTTTTGGCTCTGGCGGATATATATTTCCCAAAAAGCTATAGGTTTTATGAAATATCCGCCAGCTCAAGGTATTTATAGCCGTTTTCAGCAATATGGTCTTTTCTTCCGGCAAGATTATCACCTAAAAGCAGGTCAAAGCTCTCTGCTGTGCGGCAGGCAGACTCAGGCATGACTTTTATAAGTCTTCTGGTTTCCGGATTCATGGTGGTAAGCCACATCATCTCAGGGTCGTTTTCGCCCAGTCCCTTAGAGCGGTTTATTGAAAGCTTTTGTCCGGAAAGCTTTTCGACTATGGCATTTTTCTCCCTGTCGGAATAGGCAAAATAGGTTTTGTCCTTCCCGTGTATCTCATAAAGGGGAGACTCGGCTATATAGACAAGGCCGCTGTTTATAAGGGTGGGCGTAAGCCTGTATAGCATTGTCAGAATAAGGGTGCGAATCTGAAAACCGTCCACATCGGCGTCTGTGCAGATTATAACCTTGTTCCAGCGCAGAGAGTCCAGGTCGAAGGTGCCAATATCCTTGGCCCTGCCCTTTTCCACCTCCACACCGCAGCCTAAAACCTTTATAAGGTCTGTTATGATTTCACTTTTAAAAATTCTTGCGTAATCAGCCTTCAGGCAGTTTAATATTTTGCCCCGCACAGGCATTATACCCTGAAATTCCGCATCTCTTGAAAGCTTGCAGGCTCCCAGCGCCGAATCGCCCTCAACAATGTAAAGCTCACGCTTTCCAAGGTCTTTGGTGCGGCAGTCCACAAACTTCTGGACACGGTTTGAAATGTCAAGGTTGCCGGAAAGCTTCTTTTTTATGTTTAGCCTGGCTCTTTCCGCCTGCTCACGGGAGCGCTTGTTTATAAGCACCTGCTCGGCAATTTTGTCTGCCTCGCTTTTATGCTCTATAAAATATATTTCCAGCTGACTCCTCAAAAAATCCGTCATGGCCTCTTGGATAAAGCGGTTGTTTATGGCCTTTTTGGTCTGGTTTTCATAGGAGGTGCGGGTGGAAAAACAGTTTGTTACAAGAACAAGGCAGTCGGCAATGTCCTGAAAGCCCACCTTACTCTCGCTTTTCTGGTATTTTCCGATTTTCTTTATATACGCGTCCACAGCAGAGGTGAAAGCTGAGCGCACAGCCTTTTCCGGCGCGCCGCCGTATTCCAAAAAGCTGGAATTGTGGTAATACTCAATTCCGTTTACCTTATTGGAAAAGCAAAAAGCGGCGCTTAGCTTGACCTTATATTCAGGCTTATCCTGACGGTCACGCCCCTTTCTTTCCGCCTCTATGAAAACGGGAGCCGAAAGAGTTTCCTCCCCTGCTATTTCCGAAACATAGTCTAAAATGCCGTTTTCATATTTAAAATCCAAAGTTTCAAATTTTCCGCCGGTTTCGTTTAAAAGGCGGAAAACCACACCGGCATTGACAACGGCCTGCCGGCGCAAAGTTTCTGTGAAAAATTCCAAGGGAATATCAATATCCGTAAAAACTTCAAGATCCGGCCGCCAGCGGAAAACAGAGCCGGTTTTTTTGCGGCCAGCAGCTTCCTTTTTTAGTCCGCCTATATTTTCACCTTTTTCAAAATGCAGGCTGTATTTAAAGCCGTCTCTGTATACGGTGGCATCAAAATATTCGCTGGCGTATTGGGTGGCGCAGGAGCCAAGACCGTTAAGGCCCAGGGAATATTCATAGTTTTCCCCCTCGGCGTTTTGGTATTTTCCTCCGGCGTAAAGCTCGCAAAAAACAAGCTCCCAGTTATATCGGCCTTCCTTTTCGTTCCAGTCCACCGGACAGCCCCGGCCGAAGTCCTCCACCTGTATAGACTTGTCAGCAAAGCGTGTAACTGTTATAATGCTCCCGTGACCTTCACGGGCTTCGTCTATGGCGTTGGACAGTATCTCAAAAACGGCGTGCTGACAGCCCTCCAGCCCGTCCGAACCAAAGATAACGGCAGGGCGTTTTCTGACCCTGTCTGCTCCTTTAAGCTGGGATATGCTGGTGTTTCCGTACTCTGCGGGCTTAGTTTTACTCATAAATGCGATTTCTCCTCACATCACTAGATATTGTGAACATTTTCTTCCATATTAACTTATCTAGTATATCCTATAATATATTAAAAATCAAGATATAGCCTGTTTTAACTGCCGTTTCTCAGTGAAACGCGAATATTTTTCCCAGCCTCTGAGCATAATTATCTAAAACCCGCAAAGGGAGGGAAAAGTATGTCAAAGGCGAAAAAAGAGGAGAAGCTGCGCCGTGCCGAGCTTTCGGCCGCAGCCGGAGAAATCAGCTCTTTGCAAAATAGTCTGGATGAGGCCTATGTCCATTTTAACAACACCACGGATTCAGACGCTCTCGATGCCTGCATTTTCGAAATAAGCGCCCTTCGCTCCAGATATAATACAGCGCTCAAGCAATACCGGCAAAGGTATTATTGAGCGCCCCGTACATATATTTTTATGATTTATTAAAAAGGAGATATACATATGTCCTTGCAGCTGGTTGGAATAATTGCCCTTGTGATTCTGGTTTTTTTATTTTTTCCCCTTTTAAAGCTTCTTAAAACCCCTATTAAATGGGTTTTTAAGCTGCTTATAAATGCCGTTTCCGGCTTTATAGCCCTTTTGGTTTTAAATTTTTTCGGCTCTCTTGTGGGCCTGCATATCACAATAAGCTGGCTAAGTGCTATTCTGGTGGGAGTTTTGGGGCTTCCCGGTGTGGTTATATTGCTGTTAGTTCAATACATATTTTGATTTGTCCTTTAAAAAACACCTGCCCCCTGCCCGTCCTAACGCGGGCAGGGGGCTTACTCCTGCTGCTTCTTTGTTTCGGGCATTCTTTCGGTTTACCTCTCTTTCGGGCAGTTTTCGCGGCAAGTGCGCTGGGAAAAGGTTTTGCCGGCCAGAGGAAAGACCAGCTGGAACTCGCTCTTTCCTCTAGTTATATGATACAATTAACTCCCTGTTTTGTCAAGAGCTCCTTGTATGTTTTCACAGTTTCTTTGCTGTTTTTAAAACCTTGTCTAAGTGGCAGGGTTTTTGTCATTTTTGGTCACTTGCTATGGCAGCCCGCTTCTTGAAACCTCACAGGGCTTATGATAAGCTTTTATAAGCGGAGGTGATTTAATTGTTTGACAAAAGGTTGGATTTCCTTATGAATATTACCCACACAAGCAATGCTGTACTTGCAAAGGCGGTTAATATTGACCCCTCCGCTGTCAGCAGACTTCGCACCGGAAGGCGGGGTCTTCCCAAATATCCTGACTTTCTTCCGGACATGGCTTCTTTTTTCTCGAAAAGCCTGATAGAGGACTATCAAAAAAAGACAGCGGCGGCGGAAATATGCCCCGGCTGCGTCTGGGAGGATAATCCTGACTACAATGCAAAAATAATTCATAACTGGCTTTTAAGCGGACAGAAGGCTTCAAACCTCCATCTTTTTTCAGATGAGGATCCCCAGACGCCCCTGCCGCTGAAGGCCGGATATTTTTATGTGTCAAGGGGTCTTTGCCATGCCATTTCCTCTTTACTGAGGGCTGTTATATCCGATGGCAAGCCAAGGGATGTTCTTCTAATATATGAGGGTGATGCAGATTTATTTGAAACCCTTCCGGGTTTTGCCGAGGAATGGTTCCCCCTATTTAAAAAAGTAAAAAAGCTGGGCTGCGACATAAGGCTTATAAGATTCTGCAAGCATCCGCCGGAGCTTGTGCTTGAAAAAGCAATGAAATGGCTGCCGCCCTGTTCGGATATATTCATGCCTCATCTGCTCTGTCCGAAGCTGACGGAATTAATGTACTTTCGTATGCTTATTGTCGCTTCCGGACTCTCGGCTGTGCAAACAAGCTTATACAGCAAGATCCCCCACAGTTATGATTTGGTTCAGCTCATAACAGATAAATCAGCGGTTCAAGCCTTAGAGCATGAGTTTTACAGCTATGAGGAGCATTGTTTTCACATATCAGAGTTTATTTCGATCCCTTCTTGGCAGAAGCCTATAGATTTGCGGAAGATTGCGTCGGATGCTGCCCCTATTTTTTGAGTTCCCGTAAGTATTAGGGTAAAAAACTTGTTTTTTCTCTTAGGGTTCAAAAGGCCTTTTTACTTTCTGATAAAAGTTTGCTTTGCAATGTTTAATGTGCGTATCTGCTGCAAACAGCCTAAATAAAACTCCTTTTTTTATCTGGCCTGAACTTTTTAAAGTTTGTGCTTTACATCCTCATTTTATTGTGGTAAAATCTATGAGCTTTAGCCCTTGAGCTTAGTTTTGGGACTTTGCCGAAAAACGGCAGCCTTTCTGACCCATGACTCAGCCTTGCGGCAATATTAAAAAAGAAGGGGTTTTTAAAAATGATTACAAAGGACCAGAAAACCACGGTTATCGAAGAAAACCGCACCCACGAAACCGACACAGGCTCACCTGAGGTGCAGATAGCCATTTTATCCGAGCGCATATCTCAGCTTACAGAACACCTGAAGGTTCACAAGAAAGATAACCACAGCCGTCTCGGTATGTACAAGATGGTTGGTAAGCGCCGCCGCCTCCTTGACTATCTTAAGGAAAAGGATATCGAGCGCTACAGGGCTATCATCTCAAAGCTGGGCATAAGAAAATAAGCCAAAAATTAATAAGGGGCTGTTTCGCATTTGCCGAAGCAGCCCCCTTGTGCAATTATTAATCTTTGTCTGCTGATTTTCCGTGAAAAATTTGATATTATCGCCTAATAGGCCTATAATATAAATAGTGCAAAAATTTTGCGGGGCCTGCCCCTTTAGCAGTTGAAAATGTGTTTATCCACAGATAAGCCTGTTTTCAAGTGCTAAAAGGAGGGTGCTCCGCCACAAGGGGAAAAGTCCCCGAAAGGAGCATAAATGAAAATACAGAAAAAAGAATTCAACAATGTAAAGCGCTATGAGACAACTCTCGCAGGCCGCCCTCTGGTTTTTGAAACCGGTAAGCTCTGCGAACTTGCCAACGCTTCCGTACTCACCAAATATGGTGAAACAACTATTTTAGTAAACGTTACCGCCTCGGCAAAGCCCCGTGAAGGCATAGACTTTTTCCCCCTTTCAGTGGATTTTGAAGAAAAGCTTTATGCCGTGGGCCGCATTCCGGGAAGCTTTATGCGCCGTGAGTCAAGACCCAGCCTTCCTGCTGTTTTGGCTGCCCGCATGATAGATAGGCCTATGCGTCCCTTGTTTCCCCAGGACCTTAGAAATGACGTAGTTATTTCCTGCACAGTTTTGTCTGTTGACCACGACTGCTCTCCGGAGATAACCGCAATGATAGGCGCAGGTGCTGCTGTTGCCATTTCCGATGTTCCCTTTAACGGCCCCATTTCAGGCATAGCCGTTGGCTGGGACGGGGAAAACCTCCTCTTTAACCCCACCAGGGAAGAGCGCTCCCGCAGCAAGATGAACGTAACTGTCGCCGCCACCCACGAAAAAATTGTTATGATAGAAGCCGAGGGCGAGCAAATTCCCGACGATGTTGTGTATGAGGGCATAGTTGCAGCTCATAAAGAGCTTCAGCCGGTCTTAGACCTAATCGACAAAATGGTCTCCGAAATCGGCAAGGAAAAGTTTTCATATGAGCAGGCCGCCTTTGACGAAGAGCTTTTCAAAATACTCTGTGAAAACGAAACTGAGGGCATGGAGCATTGCATGGACACCGACGACAAAAATGTCCGTGAAGCCAGAGTTGTTCAGTGGTGGGATGCCTGCCTTGAAAAATATCTTGAGCAGTTCCCCGAAATGCAGACCTATTACGAAGAAATCCTTTACAAGCTTCAAAAGCAAATTGTAAAGCGCTGGCTCCTTTCCGGAAAACGTGTTGACGGCAGGGCCATGGACGAAATCCGCCCTCTGGCCGCCGAGGTTGGGCTTATCCCCCGTGTTCACGGCTCCGGTCTTTTCAGCCGCGGTCAAACTCAGGTTTTGGCAGTTGCAACCCTTAACACCCTTTCCGCTGCCCAGAAGCTTGACACCATTTGGGAGGAAGAGGAAAAGCGCTTCATGCACCACTATAACTTCCCCGCCTATTCCGTTGGCGAAGCCAGGGCAAGCCGCTCCACAAACCGCCGTGAATACGGCCACGGTGCCCTTGCGGAAAAGGCTCTCGAGGCTGTTATCCCCTCTATTGACGAATTTCCCTATACCATCCGCCTTGTATCCGAGGTTACCAGCAGCAACGGCTCCACCTCCCAAGGCTCTGTCTGTGCCAGCACCCTTGCACTTATGGACGCAGGCGTCCCCATAAAGGCTCCCGTTGCGGGCATTTCCTGCGGTCTTATTCAGGATGATGAGGGCGGCTTTACAACCTTCATAGACATTCAGGGCGTTGAGGACTTCCACGGTGAGATGGACTTTAAGGTTGCCGGCACCCGTGACGGTATCACAGCCATTCAGATGGACCTTAAAAATGACGGATTAAGCCACGAAATTATAAAAGAGGCCCTTGAAATAACCCGTGAAGCCCGCATAGATATCCTTGATGAGATTATGCTCCCCTGCATTTCTAAGCCTCGGGCAGAGCTTGCCCCAACAGCGCCCAAAATGCTTATTATGCACATTGACCCCGACAAAATTCGTGAGGTCATAGGCACAGGCGGCAAGGTTATCCAGAAAATCTGTGCAGACACCGGCGCTAAAATTGACATTGAAGACGACGGCTCCATCTATATCGCCAGCGAAAATATTGAAGCCTGCCGTCAGGCCAAGGAGATTATCGATAATATCGTTTTTGTACCCGAGGTTGGAAAGCTTTATTACGGTAAGGTTGTGCGCATAATCCCCATTGGCGCATTTATCGAAATGGCTCCCGGCAAAGACGGTATGTGCCACATTAAGGATCTTGAGTTCAAGCGCACTGAGAAGGTAGAGGACGTTTTGAATGTCGGTGACATGACCTGGGTTAAGGTTATGGAAATTGACGACAGAGGAAGGGTAAACCTTTCCCGCAAGGATGCCATAAAAGAGCGTGAGGCCCAGGGTCTTAAAGACTAAACTATAAAAGAACGGTTTTCGGGGCGGGGACAACCCCGCCCCTTTTCACTTCATAATTTTAGAAACGAGAGAATCCTATGCACGAGCTTATAAAACTTCCAAACGGTGTTCGCATCGTTTACGAAAAAATGCCCTATGTACGCTCTGCCGCCATCGGCATTTTTGTCGGTGTCGGCTCCCGCTATGAGCCTGCTTCCGAAAATGGCAGCGCTCATTTCATTGAGCATATGCTCTTTAAAAGCAGCTCAAAGCATTCTGCCCAGGAGCTTGCCTTTATAATGGATGGCATAGGCGGCCAGATAAACGCCTATACCACAAGGGAAACCACCTGCTTTTACGCCAGAGTTTTAGACAGCCACCTTATAACCGCCATTGACCTTTTGGGGGAAATGTTTTTCGACTGCGCCTTTAACGAGGAGGAGACGGACTCCGAGCGGGGTGTCATCTATGAAGAAATCGGAATGTATGAGGATGCGCCGGACGACTCCTGCTATGAAAGGCTTATGACCGGCTGCTTTAAAGGCTCCTTGGGAAGGCCTGTTTTGGGAAAGCCCAAAACCCTTGCCAAGATGACAGGAAAAAGCTTGAAAGCCTATAAAGACCTTCACTACACAGCGGGAAACATAGTAATCTCCCTTGCCGGCAACATAACAGACGAACACTTAAAGCACATAGAAAAGCTTTTTTCCCCCATGGAAAAAACAAAACGCTCAAAGCCCCGCCGAGCTGTTTACAGCTCCCATGTTTCTATCCGCCGGAAAAAAACAGAGCAAAACCAGTTTTGCCTTGCCTTCCCCTCAAACCACATTTCCTCTGACGAGCGCTTTGCCATGAATCTTCTTTCCACCATCTTAGGCGGCGGAGTTTCTTCACGGCTTTTTCAGAACATAAGAGAAAGGCATGGCCTTTGCTACTCCATATACTCCTTCCAGTCGGGCTTTTCCGACACGGGAATTCTGGCTTTGGCCACTGGGGTCAGCAAGGAAACGGAGATGAAAACCCTCTCCCTTATAAGAGACGAGCTTTGTCGTTTTTCCGAAAAAGGTGTCACGGCAGACGAGCTTAAAAGAGCCCGTGAGCAGGCAAAGTCCTCCCTGGTTATGGGGCTTGAATCCACTTCCTCCCGTATGCTCAAAATGGGCAATGCCATCCTGACCCTTGGAAGCTGCCTTACGGCAGACGAAATCATAGCCCGCTATGATGGGGTGACTACAGAGGATGTTCTGGCTCTTGCGCAAAACCGCATAGATTTTAAAAATCTTTCTCTTTCCGCCTTGGGCAAAACCGAGCAGGCTGAAGACTATATCAAGGCTTTAGGCATATAAAGCCTCAGCCTGCATAAAAAGCCAAGAAGCAGACAAAACTGTCTGCTTCTTGGCTTTTTTATTATCCAGCTGAGTTTTTAAGCTCCTGATATTTTTCGTATCTTTGGCTCCAAAGGTCCTTGTCTGCCCCTTCGCTTTGGGAAGCTTCAAGCTCGTTTGTCATAAGCTTTCCCAAATAAGCCGAAAACTTTTCAGCACCTCGGTAATTAAAGTGCAAAAGGTCAAACCAGTCTTTTTCAGGGTCAAAGTCCGGAAGGTCCTCTGCCGTATTAAAGTCAAAAAACCGCACATTGTGAAGCTTTTCAACATCTTTCTCCAGCATTTGAGTATGCTCATCACTAAGCCGCCAATAGCTGGGTGCAATGTAAAACACCGGAATGATATCCTGCTCATCGCAAAATTCGGCTATTTCCCCGAGGTATTGAAGGTTTCTGTCATAATTTTCCCTGTCTAGCACTTCACCTCTAAGAGAGGGTGAGCCCATATTTGCCGCATCTTTTAAAAAGGTATAGCCTGCAAGCTCATCTGCCGGATAGCCGGAAAGGGCAATTTCTATGTCCTTTTCCTCAAGACTTAATAGGCGGCTGTGGTAATTATAAAGAGGAAAGAAAAGCCCCATGCGCTCAGAAGGCTCGGCGGCAAAAAGTGTGGCGGAAAGCCTTTCTATTCCCCGGGGCATATATCCAATATTAACCTTGGTGTAGTCCTGATACCTTTGGAAGAAAACTCCTGTCACCTCAAGGAACATAAGCTTTGGCGACTGGGTTTTTGATGCCTGCCTTAGGTAGTAATAGCTAATGGGTATGGTTTGCTCCGGCCCTGCCAGAACATATGAAGATATACCCGTCTCATTCCATATTTCCGGGGGAATAATATCACAATAGGCAATGGAGCTTCCCAAAAACAGGGCATCAATGCTGTTTTCCTCTTCCTTTAAAAATCGCCCCCAGGTTGAGCCGTATTCCATCCTTTTGGGCATAGTCAGCGCCGCCGCCCCAGAGGCAAGAAGGGATAGGGAAAGGATAAGGGCGATTATGGTGATTACTTCTTTTTTAGCATTTGTTTTCATCTCATACCCTCCCCTTAAAATTTAAAATAGACGAAATCCATGGGGTCAAAGCCGGCGCCGTAATGGCCGAAAAGCATGATGGCGGCAATAAGGATAAAGTACACAGCTGCCCTTGGAGCATAGCTTTTGTTTATGCCCTTTGCCAGAGAAAAGCGCCCTTGCAGCCATTCCGAAACAAAAAGCGTAATTACAAAAACGCAAAGCAGGATAAGCTGGGCTTTTGATATGCCAAGCTCTGCTATTGAGGCCAAACTCCAGGGGAAGGTAAATATGCCGCCCAAAATGGAAAGTGCCTGGGAAACGCTGGCTGCTCGGAAAAACACCCAAGCCAGAGTCACCAGAATAAAGGTGAAAGCGACTCTAAAAGCGTGAAGGAGCTTGCTTTCCTCAGAAACCCCCAAGGTTTTTTTAAGCTTATCCCTGTATTTCTCCGTCATTTTGCCTATCACCTGATAAAGTCCGTGCAAAAGCCCCCAGACAATAAAGGTAGATGCCGCGCCATGCCAAAGACCGCTTACAAAAAAGACAATTATTATATTAAGGTATAAGCGCCATTTCCCCTTCCTGTTTCCCCCAAGGGGTATGTATAGGTAGTCCCGAAACCAAGTGGACAGAGAAATGTGCCAGCGCCGCCAAAATTCCTGCATTGAGGCGGAGAAATATGGGTTGTCAAAGTTTTTCGGAAGACTTATTCCCATAACTTTTGCGCTGCCTATGGCCATGTCAGAATAGGCCGAAAAGTCACAATATATCTGTATGGAATAAAAAACTGCGGCGGCGGCAAGCTGAAAACCGGAAAAACCCTCAGACTGAGCGTAAACCGTGTTTACGAAAACTGCCAGAGGGTCGGCAATTACCATTTTCTTAAAAGTGCCCCAGACAAATTGCAAGGCTCCGTCCTTTACATTTTCATAGGAAAAAGGCTGCTTTTTCTTATACTGGGGCAGCATATCCCCTGCCCTTTGTATGGGTCCGGAGATTAAAGCTGGGAAAAATGAGGCAAAAAGGGCGTAATCTATAAAGTTTTTCTCCGGCGGCTGCTTTTTTCTGTAAACATCCATGAGGTAGCCCGTAGTTTGGAAAACGAAAAATGATATGCCCGCCGGAAGGATAAGCTCCGGCAGGGAAAGGCTGGCATCTATGCCAAAGGTACTCAAAGCCCTTTGTAAGATCTGAACAGAAAAGCCTAGATACTTAAACACAAAAAGCAGACCCAAGTTTATAACCAGCGCCGCTATAAGATAGCTTTTTCGTTTTTTTCCTTCCGAGGCGGCGATTAGTTTCGCCGCGAAAAAAGTGAAAAGTGTTGAGCCAAGAAGAAAGGGCAGGTGCTCTGTGCCGTAGAGGGTATAAAAACCGTAGTTTGCCAAAAGCAGCAAAACATTCCGCCCTTTCAGCTTAAGCTTATAGCATAAAAACGCTGTTATTATAAGAAAAATGATATATCCCAAGGATGTAAAGCTCACAATATGTTCTCCTCGTTCAGATTAGGGCAAGGCCGCAGAAAAGCAAGTGCCGTCTTGCCCTAGCTTCTTAAAAAGTCCTGCCGCCGGAAAACTGGACTTTCCGGCGGTTATTGGATCTTATTTAGCTTTGCAGGGCACTTTTCATCATAATGTTAAAGCGCCTTTCCCGTTCAAGGCTTGTGTGTTCCATATGCCCGGGGTAGACCTCATAGTCCCCTTCAAGCTCATAAAGCCTTTTAAGAGAGCGCATCATATCCGTTGCGCTGCAGCCGGGAAAGTCCGTTCTGCCGCAGGAGTCTTTAAAAAGTGTGTCTCCCGTGAAGATGGCATCGTCACAGATAAGGCAGATGCTGCCCTCAGAATGCCCCGGTGTTTCGATTACTTTAAAGGTGAGAGGACCAACCTTCACCTCATCGCCTTCTTTGTAATACAGGGTTCCCTTAGGGGGGTTATAGCGAAAGCCCATCTCCAAAAGATTTCTGCGAACATCCTTTTTGTGCATATAAACAGTGGCGCCGGTTTGTCTCATCACATCCTCAACAGCTCCCGTATGGTCAAAGTGGCCATGAGTTAATAATATATGGGTGCAGTTAAGGTTGTTAGACTCAAGGTAGTTCATCACCGTGTTAGGCTCTGCCCCCGGGTCAATAACAGCGCACTGGCGGCTTTCCTCGTCCGTAACAATGTAGCAGTTTGTCTGGACGTGTCCAAGGCAAAGTGATTTTATTAGCATATATATTCCTCCTGAATAATTTATTTTGTTTTTTAAAATATTAAAGTTCCGCAGTATCTAAAAGCAGGGTAACCGGTCCGTCGTTAACAGAAAAAACCTTCATTTCCGCTCCGAAAACCCCGCATTCAACCTTGAATCCCCGCTGACGGCATTTTTCCGCGCAGCGCTCGTAAAGGGGACGGGCAAGCTCTGAAGGAGCGGCCTTTGTAAAGCCCGGCCGGCGGGAGGAACAGTCGGCATAAAGGGTAAACTGGGAAACCATCAGTATTTCCGCTCCTGCCTTTTCCGGCGAAAGGTTCATTTTCCCGTTTTCATCCTCAAAAACCCGCAGTCCGCATATGCGGTCGGCTATTTTATCAGCCTGCTCCTCTGTGTCTGTCACGGAAACTCCCAAAAGCACAAGAAAGCCTCCGGATATACTGCCGACTTCTTTTCCATTAACGCTGACACTTGCCGAAGAAACTCTTGTAACTACAGCTCTCATGGTTTTCCCCTTTTCTATAAATCCGGCTCTTATCAAAATGCAAGGCCAAAGCTTAGTTTCCGGCCCTTGTTACCTCGCTTACTCCGGCTATGGTTCCAAGCTTTGCCATTATCGTTTCCAAATCCTCAAGGTTTTTAACCTCAACCGAAACCACAGCCGTTGATTTCATCCCATCTATATCTCTGGCATTAAGGCTTATGACCTTAGCGCTTAAGGAGTTTAGCACCGTTGCAATATCCATAAGAAAACCGCTGCGTTCCCTTGCCAGCATTTTAATTGTTGTAACATAGCTTTCGTTGGGCGCCGATGTCCATGCAACGTTTATCCAGCGGCCTCCATCCTGAGGATTGTCCCGGCCGGAAATATAGTTTTTGCAGTCTGTCCTGTGGACGGAAACTCCATAGCCACGGGTAATAAAGCCCACAATATCGTCTCCGGGAACGGGGGTGCAGCAGCGGGAAAACTTAACAAGGCAGTTGTCAAGGCCCTCAACCAAAACCCCATGTACAGACTGCTTTTCAACGTGCTGGGCCTTGCGCTGCTCTGCCTTTTCCGTTATTCGCTCCAAGGTGTTTTTCTGGGTGGGTTTCAGAGTTTTTTGAATTTCGTCCTTAACCTTGTTAACAGCCCTTGTAGCTGTCATTCCTCCATAGCCTATAGATGCAAAAACATCGTCAAGGCTTGCAACCGCAAGCTTTTTTAAGATAATTGGCAGCATTTCATCATCTGTGACGGCAGCCATGGTAAGTCCTGCCTGACGGAGAGCCGAATCAAAGGCGGCCTTGCCGTGGATGATGTTTTCCTCACGCTTTTCCTTTTTAAACCACTGCTTAATCTTATTTCTGGCAGCTCCGCTTTTGGCAAGCTTCATCCAGTCACGGCTGGGGCCGGCGGCGGATTTGGAGGTTAAAACCTCTACTATATCGCCATTTTGCAGCACTGTTGAAAACTGCACTATGCGCCCGTTTACCTTGGCGCCTACCATGTGGTTTCCCACAGCTGAGTGTATGACATAGGCAAAGTCTATGGGGGTTGCCCCCGCCGGAAGGTTTATAACGTCTCCCTGAGGGGTGAAAACGAAAACCTCGTCGGAGAACATATCTATTTTAAGGTCGTGGAAAAAGTCCTGAGCGTCACTGTCGGCCTGAGCCTCAAGCAAGCGGCGGACCCAGGCAAACTTTTCCTCGTCACCCATTTTTGTGCCCTGGTCACCGGATTTATATTTCCAGTGGGCTGCAACGCCGTATTCCGCCGTCTGGTGCATTTCCCAGGTGCGAATTTGCACTTCGAAGGGAATGCCCTCTGAGCCTATAACCGTTGTGTGTATGCTTTGATACATATTGGGCTTGGGTGTGCTTATATAGTCTTTAAAGCGGCCGGGCAGGGGCTTGAACATATCGTGAACATGACCTAAGACATTATAGCAGTCTGCTATGTTGTCCACAATCACCCTAAAGGCGCAAAGGTCAAATATTTCATAAATCTCTTTTTTCTGAGAATACATCTTCCGGTAAATACTGTATATATGCTTTATGCGGCTTGCGATTGTGCCGTTTATGCCCCAGTCATCAAGGCGGGCCTTTATGGTGGTTTCAACGTTTCCCATAAAGCTTTCAAGGGTTTCCATTCTTGCCTTAAGGGTGTCGGTTATTTCCTTATAGCCTATGGGGTCAAGATATAAAAGGGAAAGGTCCTCAAGCTCCCATTTCACCCTTTGCATACCAAGCCTGTGGGCAATGGGGGCGTATATCTCCATGGTTTCCAAAGATTTGGTGCGCTGCTTTTCCTCGGTCTGATATTCCATGGTGCGCATATTGTGCATACGGTCGGCTATTTTTATAAGAATAACCCTAATGTCCTTAGACATGGCCATAAGCATTTTGCGCATATTTTCCATCTGCTCGTCTTCTTTACTGGTGTACTGAACACGGGTCAGCTTTGTAACACCTTCGACGATGTTCGCTACGGTAACTCCAAACTGTTTTGCAATATCATCATAGCTAAGGCAGGTATCCTCAATACTGTCATGCAAAAGGGCGGCAATTATGGAATCCTCATCCAGCCCCATTTCCACACAGATTTGAGCCGCTGCTATAGTATGGGTGACATAGTCGGAGCCTTCCTTGCGTTTTTGGCCGCAGTGAGCCGAGACGGCCCGTTCATAGGCCGCCCGAATGCGCGGCATATCTGCCGTCGGGTTCGTTTCAAGAACGCTTTTTTCAAGCTGGGCGAACATCTCCTCGTGAGATAAAAGCCCAGTGCTCTTTTTTTCCTCCATACTAGCCTCCATTTTCCCAAAGTAAACGGAAAAGCGGCGAACGGTTAAGCTCGGTTTTTGTATTGCCGTTTCTTATATTTGCACATATGCGATCATTTTCAAAATCTGCCCTTACAAGCTCCAGCTCCCTGAAGATTTTAAGCCCCAGACAGAGCTTTGTAACAGAAAAGTCCTCAAATTCACGCATTTTAGAAATTTCCTTCGGGCTTTTATCTATTGCTTTGCCCATGCTGTTTATTATACGCCAGAGCTTTCCCAGTTCATCCCTGTCCGGACGAAAGGGTCGAAGCCCGTCTATATCATTTATATCGTCGCAGGTTTCCCTCCACCGGGCGGGTCTAAGGCCGCACAGCTGAAGCTGAACGCTCTCCACAGAGCGAAATTCGTTTGTCTTTGCTAAAAAACAAATATCCACCAGCATTCCTGCCGAAACTGTAATTTCCGACAATGAGCGGGCAAAAAACACGCAGTCTATCCCCTCTCCCCCTTTGGAAACCCGCAGACGAAGATGCTTGCCGTTTCCTATGGAGCTGACGGATTCAAGGAGCACATCACAGGCGCACATCATGGGGTAGGGGTTTTCACAGCCGCAGGGCTCAAGCTCTGAAAGGGAGCGGACATTGGGAAGGCTGAGCATTCCAAAGTTTTCTATAAGCAGCTCCGGCAAAAGGGCGGCCTTTGGCTCAGGTGCGTTTTCCCTGTAATATTTCTGTATAGCCTCACGGAAAGACGGGATGTTTTCAGCTTTAATGTTAAGCCCCGCCGCATAGGCGTGGCCGCCGAAGCTTTCAAGCTGCAAGGCACAGCTTGAGATGGCTTCAAAGATGTTAAAGCCCCCATAGCTGCGGCAGGAGCCTTTTCCATCCTCACCCTCAAGGCAGATTATAATAACCGGCAGCCTGTATGTCTCGGCAAGCCGTGAAGCCGCAATGCCCACAACTCCCGGATGCCAGCTTTCGCTTTCCAAAACTATGGGACCTTCCGGCACACTTTCCTCAAGACAGCTTTGAGCCTGCTCCCAAACCGCCGTTTCAAGCTCCTGACGGCGCAGGTTCATTTCGCAAAGCTTTTTTGCGTATTCACGGGCCTGTTTTTCGTCCTGAGACAGCAGAAGTCCTGTGGATATTTCCGCCTGAGAGAGCCTTCCGGCGGCATTTATTCTGGGGGCTAAAATAAAGCTTACCGTAGCTGTGCTAAGGGGTTTTTTGTCGGCCCCTGTCTCCTGTAAAAGGGCGGCAAGACCCGGTCTTGGAGAGTTTTTAAGCTTTTTTAAGCCTTCGTAAACTATAACTCGGTTTTCTCCTTTAAGAGGCATAACGTCAGCTATGGTGCCAAGGGCTATAAGGTCTGAGTATCTTCTAAGAACAGACTCGGAAGAGCCTTCCACAGCGCAGGCAAGCTTAAAGGCAACCCCAACTCCGGCAAGGCCGCCAAAAGGGTATAAGCTTCCCTGCCGTCTTGGATTTATTACAGCACAGGCCGATGGCAAATCCGCGGGGCATTCGTGGTGGTCTGTTATAATAAGGTCTATGCCAAGTTCTTTTGCAAGCTCTGTTTCGTAAACAGCTGTTATTCCGCAGTCCACCGTTATTATAAGCTGCGTCCCCCTTTGGGAAAGCTCCTTTATGGCCTCAGGATTAAGGCCATAACCCTCTTCCAGCCTGTCGGGTATGTATACGTCGCAGCAAAGTTCCAAACCTTGCAAATAATCGCATAAAAGGCAGGCCGAGCTTATGCCGTCTACGTCATAATCTCCATAAACCGTGACTTTTTCCCCGCGGGAAACAGCAAGATTTATCCTGTCTCTGGCCTTATCCATATCCTGCAGTAAAAAGGGGTCATGTATAAGGCTTAAATCTCTTGATAGGTATTCTTCGGCTTTTTCCGGCGTATCTATGCCTCTTGACAAAAGCAGTTCACGAAGAAGGGGCGCCATGGAAGCCATTTCAAGGCCATGGGAAACCTTATGCTTTTTTTCGGGTATTTTCCAGTCCTTGCGGCTCATTTTTTCTCCCTTATCAGCAAAGCGGACAAGATATCCGGCTTTTTAAAATAATAAGCCCCGCCATTGTTTTGTATTTTTGCACTCTAACGGCAGGCAATAGATATATTTTATCAGATTTGGCGCATTCCCGCAATAGTTAAGGGTAAAATGCCTATAGCGGCTTGTATCATTTATTTTCTTGACAGAGACTCTCAGCCGTGCTAACATACAGTTTGCACAGTTTATTTGCCGGTGTGGCGGAACAGGCAGACGCCCGGGACTTAAAATCCCGTGAGGTTCACACCTCGTACCGGTTCGATCCCGGTCACCGGCACCAAAAAGAAGGACATTCTTTGGAATGTCCTTCTTTTTGTGCTTTACCGGCTTGCTGGCTCTATGCGGTTTTATTAAAAATCATCAGTCGGGAAAAATAAAGGGCATAATATAGAATGCTCCTGTCAAAATCATTGCCGCATTTGACGAAAATAAGTCATGTTTAGATAAACAGCAAGGCTTAAATTGCTTCCCCATAGTATTACATTTTAAACTATCATGTTTTCGCTGCTGTATGCTTGCAAAAGTCTGCCTCAACACTTTGCCATAAGATGGCAACCCTTACAGGGAATAAATAAAAAGGCATTTTCTATACTAATATAATAAGTGCCGTTGCGCAAATCACTAAAGGTAAATTCCTGCAGTTTCGATTATTGGAGGCAAAGAGGGGGGAAAAGCTTATGCTAAAGTTTTTTAAAAAGCTCTGTGAGCAAAAGGAAAAAATCTTTGAAGAAGAAATTTCCGGCCTTAACCTTCCTCTTGAGGATAGAAAAATTTCTCCGTCTATAGCTGAGAACATGGTTTTTTGCAGGCAGCTTTTTTCGGATATGGATATAATCCGTTATAGAACTCTCACTGCAAAAGGGGGGCAAAATCTCCGCTTCTTTCTGGTTTTTTGCGACGGCATGGTAAACTACGAAACTATAAACGATAATATTATACGCCCCCTTAATATAATTGCCGAAAAGCTCGATTATAATGCAGATTACCGGCGCCTAACAGAGATGCTTCAGGTGGCCGACATGAAAATGGCAGACAACTTTGGGGAAGTTGTTGAAGCCGTCACCTTCGGTGATACGGTTCTTTTTTCCGAGGGCAGCGAAAAGGCCATAGTTTTAGACACCAGAAAATACCTTATGCGGGCTGTTGAAGAACCGGACAACGAAAAGGTCTTACTAGGCCCCCGTGAGGGCTTTACAGAGCTGCTTATGCAAAACCTTTCTCAGGTGGTGCGGCGGGTTCATAGCAATGAGCTTAAAACAAAGCTTTTGACTTTGGGAAGGCGGACAAAAACCCCTGTCTGTGTTTGTTATATCGACAGTTTGGCGGATAAGTCCGTTTTAGAAAAGCTTATGGAGCGCTTAAACAAAATTGATATTGACGGTGTTTTGGATGCAAACTATATTAACGAGATGATTCGTGACCATCGCTTCAGTCTTTTTCGCACCATCGGCTACACCGAAAGGCCGGATACCGTTGCGGGAAAGCTTTTGGAAGGCCGCATTGCCATATTCGTGGAAGGCTCCCCGGTGGTTTTAACAGTTCCCTATCTTTTTATCGAAAACTTTCAAAGCAGCGAGGATTATTACCTAAGCTTTTACTATACCTCCTTTTCCCGACTTATGCGCATTTGCGCTTTTTTGCTGACCATAACAATTCCCGGCCTATATATAGCCATTGTGGCCTTCCATCAGGAAATGCTGCCCCTGCGGCTTTTAATGCACGTTGCCTTAGAGCGGCAAAGTGTACCCCTGCCTGCGGCTATGGAGGCTGTGGTCATGCTTTTAGTCTTTGATATTCTCCGTGAAACCGGCATTCGTATGCCCTCAAAAATCGGTCAGGCTTTAAGCATTGTCGGAGCCTTGGTCATAGGGCAGGCGGCAGTAGAGGCAAGCCTTGTGGCAGCGCCTATGATAATTGTCGTGGCCTCCACGGGAATTACGGGGCTTTTGGTGCCAAAGCTTAATGTATCCGTTATTCTTTGGCGTTTTATACTGCTGCTTTTCGCCACCTCCTTTGGGTTTTTCGGCTTTACAATCGGCCTGTCTCTTATGCTTATCCAAATTAATAATTTAAGTTCCTTCGGCATAGAGCAGCTGTCTATGAAGGGGCGTTTACGTTTCCAAAACGTAAAAGACATCTTTTTCCGCGCCCCCTGGCCTATGATGAAAAACCGGCCCGAAGCTATGACTTCAAACATAAGGCGCATGGCGGGGAGCGAAGATGATGTTTAAAAAAATTACGCTTATTTTTATAAATCTATGTCTTATCCTCAGTCTTTGCGGCTGCTGGAATTATCAGGGTCTTGATGAGCTTAATATAGTCGTGGGCATTGCCGTTGATTTTGACAACAACAGCAGCTGCTTTGATGTCAGCTATGAGTCTGCGGATTTGGCTGCCGCTGACAGAAAAGGTGCCATTGCGGGAAAAATTACACATTCCAAGGGAAAAACCTTGTTTGACGCGGCAAGAAACGCAAAACGCAGGGAAGAAGACAGGCTCTTTTTCGGCGGCTCTCAAATTTTGATTATCAATGAGACTCTGGCTGCCGACGAGGGGATTCTTCCCATAATAGAGTGGTTTCTGCGGGATGTGGAATGCAGGGAAACCATCAGCGTTGCCATATCTCAGGAGGACACTGCCGCAGATATTTTGGAAGTTCAGGGTGAGCCGAAAGGCATAGTTTCAATCACCTTACATGACATTATAAAAAAGGACAGGGATATCAGCGGAACATCCATGGACAAGGCCATGTTTCAGATTTATAACGACCTATATTCCCTGCGTAAATCCACAGTTATTCCCGCCTTGCATAAGGTGAAAAACGGAGCGGAAGAGATCGTTGAGCTAAACGGATTGGCAGTTATAAAAGAAGATAAGCTAATGGGCTATCTTACGCCGGAGCAGTCCCGTTATGTGCTGATGATAGAAGATAAGCTGGGGGGAGGCATTTTCACCCTTTCCACCCAAGGTATGCCCGCCTATGATATTTCTTTGGAAATTTCCGAAAACGATACCAAAAAAAGTTTTTCTTATGACAATGGCAGGCTGATAGTTGAGATTAACACCAGAACAAAGGTGTTTATCGCCGAAAACAGGGGCTATCTTGACATGATGGATAAGAAGATAGTTTCACAAATAGAGGCTTCAGCTTCCGAAATGATTGAGGAAAACATCGAAAACCTCGTGCTGCTTACCCAAGAGCATTACAAAACCGACCTTTTCGGCTTCGGAGAAATGATTCATAAGCGGGACTTAAAGCTATGGAACAAGCTTGCCCCAATGTGGGAGGAGCTTTATCCCAAGCTTGAAATTAAGGTTTCTTCTGAGGTAATCGCCGTGAACGCCGCAGCCGGAAAATAGGGGGGTGTTTTCTTGTTTGTTTTAGTTTTACTTCTTTTTCTGGGAACGGTTTTATATGATAGTCTCACTTTGCTAAAAAAAATTAACAAAGGGGAAAAAACCCTTTATTTTCTTATGATGGGGCTGGGCTTTATTGTGCTGTCTCTTTACAGCTTTAATGTTGATATCCCCTCCCCTTCTGCCGAAATAGTAAGGGTTTTGGATTCTATTTTTAAAATAGAAAACGGCGGCCTGCCCCTTTAGGCTTTGGAAAGGATAGTTTATGGAAAATAACAGGCTTTCAATAAATCAGGCTGTTTTCAGTATTGTGCTTTTTAATTTCGGCAGCAGCGTTGTCATAGGCATAAGCACCTACCTTGCTCAAGATACCCTGCTGGCAATTTTGACAGCTACCCTGGCGGCCCTGCCCCTGTTTTTAATGCTTGCGCGGATTATGAGTCTTTTTCCGGAGCAGGACATTTTTGAAATAAGCCAAACCCTATTTGGAAAGGTAATCGGAAAGCTTATTATTGCTCTTATGGTCTTTTACGCCATCCATCTTGCCGCCCTTGTTCTGCGTAATTTCACGGAGTTTACTCAGGTTTCTATGATGGAAAAAACCCCTCAGCTGCCTATTATCATCCTTATGGGGCTAACAGCCGTTTACCTTGCCCGAAGCAATATTCACGCCATTGGAAAATGGGCTGTTCTCTGTTTCTTTCTTGTTTTATTCGTAGTTATCATAACCTTTTCGGCCTCACTTCGCTATATAAGACTTGATGATATTCTCCCTTTGGCAGAGCATCCGCCCAGCCAGATTTTTCAAAACAGTCTTCAGGTTTTTTCCTTTCCCTATGGGGAAACGGTGATTTTTCTTTCTGTCACCGCCGCCTTTCCCAAGGGCAAATCCTACAATGTTTTTTTAAAGGCCCTTATAATTGTTTTGATTATCTTCCTTTTGGTATTTTTACGAAACCTTGTTCTCCTTGGTCAGAAAATGATGGAGGCCAGCCTTTTCCCTTCTTATGTAACAGTGCGCATTACAGAAATCGGCAATTTTGTTGCAAGGTTTGAGGGGCTTATATCCTCAAACTTCATTCTTGCCGGAATTGTAAAAATATCTCTCTGTCTGCTGGCAGCGGCAAGGGGTGTTAAGGCATTGTTTTGTCTGGATGACCACAAGGCCTTTGTTTTGCCCTGCGGTATTTTGGCAATGGCTCTTTGTTCCATCCTTTATAAAAACCTTATGGATATGTTTGCCTTTATTAATTATTACTTTTACTACGCCTTTCCCTTTCAGGTTCTTATTCCTTTTATAATTTTTATAGCCGGAGAAATCCATTGCAAAAGGCAGAAAGGCAAAGCTCTTCCCCTTCCTGCGCCAGAAGAATCTTAGAAAGATTCTTTAAACTAGGCTAAACTATTGTTCTAAGCCCGCCTTTCTCAAAAAGCTTTGCTTTCATAAAAAAGCAGCCTAAGGCTGCTTTTTCCCTGCCCTGTATGCAAATGTCCGAATGTTTATCCTGAATAAATGCACAAAAATCTCCTCAATTTTTACGCAGTTCTACAAATCAAAGCAGTTCACCCAAAATAGTCTTGAAATTCTGTGAATGCCTGTGTAAAATGAAAGATAAAGGCACTGGAAACGTTTCCAGTACTACTCTTGCACGAAAAACATGAGGAGGTTACATCATGAAAAAGCTATTATCCCTGACCCTTGCAATTTTAATGGTATTCACCCTTTTTGCCGGTTGTACAAAAACCGACACCCCCGACACCGGTGACGAACCCAGTGAAAACGGGGCTCCCCCTGCCGACAATGGCGACACCGCTTCCGGAAAGGTCTATTACCTTAACTTCAAGCCCGAGCAGGACGGCGACTGGCAGGAGCTTGCCAAGGCCTATACTGACGAAACCGGTGTTGAGGTGACGGTTTTAACCGCCGCTTCCGGCCAGTATGAAACCACTTTAAAATCCGAAATGTCCAAGACCAGTGCTCCCACCCTGTTTCAGGTAAACGGCCCTGTTGGTCTGGCTTCATGGAACAACTACTGCTATGACCTCACAGATTCAAAGCTTGCCGGAGAGCTTACTTCCGATGAGTTTGCCCTGATGGACGGCGACACGATGGCAGGTATTGCCTATGTTATCGAAAGCTATGGCATCATCTATAATAAGGAACTTCTGGCAGAGGCCGGATACTCCGAAGATGACATTAAAGGCTTTGACGATTTGAAGAAGGTTGCGGAAGACATCACCGCCCGCAGCGACGAATTGGGCTTTTCCGCCTTTGCCTCTGCCGGCATGGACGGCTCTTCTGACTGGCGCTTTAAAACCCATCTTGCAAACCTGCCTATCTATTATGAATACAAGGCAGACGGCATAGACACCACTGACGCAATCAAAGGCAGCTTTTTAGATAACTACAGAGCAATCTGGGACCTTTACATCAATAACTCCACAACTGCCCCCGGCCTTTTATCCACCAAAACAGGCGACGATGCGACAGCCGAGTTTGTAACCGGTCAGGCAGTGTTCTATCAGAACGGCACCTGGGCCTTTAACGACGTTTCCGAGTTGGGCGAGGATAAGCTTGGTATGCTGCCCATCTATATCGGTGCCGAGGGTGAGGAAAATCAGGGCCTTTGCACAGGAACAGAAAACTACTGGTGTGTAAATAAGGACGCCGCTCCCGAGGACATTCAGGCAACCCTAGACTTCCTGTACTGGTGTGTAACCTCCGAAACCGGAGTTAAGGCCATGTGCGAAACCATGGGCTTTGTTATCCCCTTCAAGGCAAACCTTGAATCCACAAATCCCCTTGTAAATATTGCAAACGACTATGTTGCAAAGGGCTACACCCCCGTTTCTTGGAACTTCCCCACCATGCCCTCCGAGCAGTGGAAAAACGGTGTCGGCTCCGCTTTAACCGGCTATGCCGCAGACCAGAGTGACGACAACTGGGCAAAGGTTGTAACAGCCTTTGTAGACGGCTGGGCCAGCGAATACGAAGCTGCCAACAGCTAGGGTGTGTCAACACAGCCTAAAATAAAAGCTCCCAATACAGCGGGCGGGCCTTGCCCGTCCGCTGTTATTATACTCTCGGTATAAAGGCGCCCTCATTTCTTCGCCCTGACGCGAACCTTTGAGGGCGGCGCTATCCGAAAGGCTAAACTGGAGGTGTTCCTTTGGAAAAAGTGATTAAGCGCTATGCTCCATTCTTTGTAATTCCCACCTTTGCAGCCTTTATCATAGGCTTTATCGTCCCATTTCTCATGGGACTTTGGCTTTCCCTATGTAAGTTCACAACGGTTAAGGATGCTGTCTTTGTGGGTTTTTCAAACTTTCAAAAGGCGATTTTCGACCCGATTTTTCTCCACGCATTTTGGTACACCGCACTATTTGCCCTTGTTTCTTTGCTTGTGATTAATGTTTTGGCTTTTGCCATTGCCATGGCTCTAACGCAAAAGCTGCGGGGAACGAATATTTTCCGCACTGTGTTTTTCATGCCGAACCTTATTGGCGGCATTGTCTTAGGCTATATCTGGCAGCTTATTTTTAACGGTATTCTTGCCCGCTCCGGCTTGGCCCTGGCCTTAAGTGAAAAATACGGTTTCTGGGGTCTTGTGATTATGGTTGCCTGGCAGCAGATTGGCTATATGATGATTATTTATATCGCCGGCCTGCAAGCCATCCCCGGGGAGCTAAATGAAGCCGCCGCCATAGACGGGGCCACGGGCTGGCAAAAGCTCCGGAAGGTTACAATCCCCATGATGATGCCCGCCATCACCATTTGCACCTTCCTCACTTTGGTAAACTCTTTTAAGCTCTTTGACCAGAACCTTTCTTTAACAGCAGGCGAGCCTGCGCAAATGTCCGAGCTTCTGGCTCTTAACATCTATAACACCTTCTATGGCCGTGTGGGCTGGGAGGGCGTAGGTCAGGCAAAGGCCGTCTTGTTCTTTGTTCTGGTGGTTGGCATTGGCCTTATACAATTGCGGGTCACCCGCTCCAAGGAGGTCCAGCAATGAGCAAAAAAAAGAAAATTGAGTCCGGTCTTGGCACAGGCTTCTTTTCCTTTTTAAGCCTTGTTTATGTGATTCCAATAGTTGTTGTTTTGTTTAACTCTTTTAAGAAAAAAACCTACATCAGCATAGAGCCTTTTAAGCTCCCTCGGGAGGAAACCTTTGTCGGCCTTGAAAACTACGCAAACTCCATAAGCCACTACGATTTTCTCAAGGCCGTAGGCTGGACACTTTTCATCACAGTTGGCTCTGTTGCGGTGATTTTACTTTGCACCTCCATGTTTGCCTGGTATATAACAAGGGTGCGCAGCGGCTTTACAAAAACTGCCTACCTGCTCTGTGTGTTTTCCATGGTTGTACCCTTCCAGATGGTTATGTTCACTCTCTCCCTTGTAACAGACCGTCTGGGCCTTGGCACCCCCTGGGGGCTTATTATCATCTATCTGGGTTTTGGGGCGGGGCTTGCGGTGTTTATGTTCTGCGGCTTTGTAAAATCCATTCCCATAGAAATTGAGGAGGCCGCCTTAATTGACGGCTGCTCCCCTCTGCGTATGTTTTTCTCCGTGGTGCTGCCTATAATGAAGCCCACATATATTTCCGTGGGCATCCTTGAAACCATGTGGATTTGGAATGACTTTCTCCTGCCGTATCTCACCTTGGACACCAATAAATACAAAACCATTTCCATCATCATACAGTACATGAAGGGCAGCTATGGCAGGGTGGATATGGGCGCTATTATGGCGGCTTTAATCATGGCAATTATCCCTGTAATAATCTTTTATCTCTCCCTGCAGAAGCACATTATAAAAGGTGTTGCCGCCGGAGCTGTTAAAGGCTAGTCTAAATCTGCCTGGCCCAAATTGTAAAAGGAGCCTAAAATGACCATCAGAGATATCGCGCGGCTTTCAGGCTATGGCGTTGGAACAGTGTCACGGGTGCTAAACGGCCACCCCGATGTCAGTCAGAAGGCACGGGAAAAGGTTATGGCTGTGGTGGCAGAGCAAAACTTTCGCCCAAACACCAATGCCAAACACCTAAAGCAGCAGGCAAAATCTAATATTTCCATTCTTGTAAAAGGCACACAAAATATGCTTTTTGCCGATATTTCAGAGCAAATTCAAGTCCTTTTGCGGGAGAACCGTCGGGAATCCGCCGTGTATTATCTTGATGAGGATGCAAACGAAGTTTCCTATGCCTCAAGGCTTTGCAGAGAGCGCAGACCTCAGGGAGTTTTGTTTCTTGGGGGAGATTTAGGCTTTTTTGAAAAGGGCTTTTTTGAAATTTCCGTGCCCTGCGTGCTTTTGACAAACAGCGCCAAGGGCCTGAATTTTAAAAATCTCTCAAGCCTTACAACAGACGACAGGGCGGCTGCCGCCCACGGTCTTGACCATTTAATCGAAAAAGGACACAGGCAAATCGGCATACTTGGAGGAAACAGCTCCTACTCCCAAATAAGCTATAGCCGCTTTTTAGGCTGTCAGGACAGCTTTATCCGTCACGGCTTGCCCTTTGATCCGGAAATGCAGTGCGAACCCTGCCGTTTTTCCATGGCAGAGGCCTATGCCGCCACAGGAAGACTTATAGGGCGAAACCCGGAGCTTACAGCCATTTTCGCCATGAGTGACGTTATGGCCATCGGCGCAATCCGCGCTCTTTGCGACAAAGGCCTGCAGGTGCCGAAGGACATTTCCGTCCTCGGCTTTGACGGCATTGCCAGTGCCCGCTTTTCCGTTCCGCGGCTGACCACAATTTTGCAGGACAGTCACCGTTTGGCAAAGAGGGGAACAGAAATCCTTCTTAATAATCTTGAGCGCACGGCAGAGCCCATCCACGAACTTGTGCCCTTCAGCCTTTTACACGGGGAAAGCGTTTCCGCCCCCTGCAGTTATCCATAAAACGGCCTTTCACCAGCCGCAAAATTTAACTTAGAAAGGTGGTTCTCCCTTGAGAAACGCCGGAATCCTCTTACCTGTTTTTTCCCTGCCCTCCCCCTATGGCATAGGCACAATGGGTCAGGCGGCCCGCAATTTTATAGACTTTCTCTCTGGGGCCGGTCAGTCCTGCTGGCAGATTCTGCCCCTTGGCCCAACAAGCTATGGGGACTCCCCCTATCAGTCTTTTTCCGCCTATGGGGGCAATCCATATTTCATCGATTTAGATGATTTGGCGAAAGACGGGCTGCTTTTACCCTCGGAGTATAAAAATATATCTTGGGGAAGGCGGGCAGATGATATTGACTACGGCCTTTTATACAAGCGCCGTTATCCCGTTTTGCGCAAAGCCTGCGGCAGACTTTTAGCTTCGCCTAATGAGGACTATGAAATTTTTTGCCATGAGCAGGCCTTTTGGCTGGAGGATTATGCCACCTTCATGGCTATTAAAGAAAAGCATGGGGGCGGCTCCTGGCTTAATTGGCCGGAAAATGACAGGCTGCGGCAAGCAAAGGCCATGGAAGATGCCCGCCATGAGCTTGCAGGGGAAATCAGCTTTTGGAAGTCTTTGCAATACCTGTTTTTCACCCAGTGGGGCAGGCTGAAAGGCTATGCAAACCAAAGGGGCATTTCCATAATAGGTGACCTTCCCATCTATGTCTCCAGTGACAGTGTTGATGTTTGGGCAAATCCGGAGCAGTTTCAGCTTGATGAAGACAGAAGTCCAAAAGAGCTCTCCGGCTGTCCCCCTGACGGGTTTTCCCCCGACGGTCAGCTTTGGGGCAACCCTTTGTTTGATTGGGAGCATATGAAAAAGAAGGGCTATGACTGGTGGTTGCGGCGCATTGAATTTCAGCTTAAAATCTTTGATATTATCCGCATTGACCACTTTCGCGGCTTCGACTCTTATTACGCAATCCCCAAAGGTGAAAAAACAGCCCATAAGGGGATTTGGAAGCCCGGCCCGGGCATTGATTTTTTCCGCACTGTCAATGAAAAATTAAAAAACCCCTCTATAATTGCCGAGGATTTGGGCTTTTTAACCCCTTCTGTCCGTGAGCTTTTGGCCTATACCGGCTATCCCGGCATGAAGGTTTTGGAATTTGCCTTTGACAGCCGTGACGGAGAAAGTGACTACCTCCCCCACAAATACCCGAAAAACTGCGTGGTTTACACCGGCACCCACGATAACGATACCATTAGGGGTTGGATCCGCTCTGCCCCAGACGCTGACGCTGATTACGCAAGGCGCTATCTGCGTTTATCCCGCCGGGAGGGCTATCATTGGGGCATGATGCGGGCGGCTTGGGGAAGTGTGGCAAACCTTGCCGTAATGCAGATGCAGGATGTTTTAGGCTTGGGCAGCAGGGCAAGGATTAATGTGCCCTCAACCTTAGGAACAAACTGGAGATGGCGGACCCTGCCGGAAAACTTTTCGCCGAAGCTTGCAAAAAAACTCCATGGGGAAATGGCTCTTTACGGCAGGCTGCCGGAGGAAAAAGATGCCGGAAAGGAAACAGATTATGAAACTTGAAAGCCGTCTTGAGTCTTTGGCTCAAAACAGTTTTGCCCTGCCCCTTAAAGACTGTGCCCCCCAGCAGGTTTTTGAGCTTCTTCTGATTTTATGCCGCAATCTGGCTTCCGAGCGCCCTGCCCCAAAGGGGGAGAAAAAGCTTTATTACTTTTCTGCTGAGTTTCTTTTGGGAAAACTTTTGTCAAACAATCTTTTAGCTTTGGGAATTTATGACGAGGCAAAGTCAACTCTCTCCGAGCTTGGTCTGGAGCTTTCGGAAATTGAGGATTTTGAGCCGGAACCATCTTTAGGCAACGGCGGTTTGGGTCGTTTGGCAGCCTGTTTTTTAGACTCTATTGCCGCCTTGGGTCTATACGGCGATGGTGTAGGCTTAAACTACCACTACGGTCTGTTTTTACAGCGCTTTGAAAATCATAAGCAGGGGGAATACCCAAATCCTTGGATAAAGCCCCAAAGCTGGCTTGTGGAAACGGGCTTTTCCTTCCCTGTTTCCTTTGGCGGCTTTACGGTAAACGCGCTGCTTAAAGATATTTCAATTCCCGGTGCGGGAACAGGTATATCAAACCGCCTGCATCTTTTCGATGTGGAGCAGCCTCTTTCCCTTCCTTTGTCCGGTATTGATTTTGACAAAAGCGACATTCCCCAATGTTTAACAGCCTTTTTATACCCTGACGACAGCGATGAAAAAGGCAGGCTCCTGCGGGTTTATCAGCAGTATTTCATGGTTTCTGCCGGTGCCCAGCTTATTTTAAAAGAGCTTTATGACAGGGGCTTTTCTCCGGAAAATCTGGCAGATCATGTTTCCATCCAAATTAACGACACCCACCCCTCCATGCTTATTCCGGAGCTTATTCGCCTGCTGGTAGACCGTGGTCTGTCTATAGATTCTGCCATAGAGCAGGTTCGCCAAAGCTGTGCCTACACAAACCATACGATTTTGGCAGAAGCTTTGGAAAAATGGCCTCTCGATTTTATCGAAACTGTCGCCCCCCGGCTTGTTCCCATTCTTCAGGAACTGGATTTGAGGGTTAAAGATGCCCATCCCGAAGCCCCCGCCATCATAGACAAAGATGAACTTGTGCACATGGCCTATCTGGACATTCACTATGGTCACTCCATAAATGGCGTGGCAGAGCTGCACACAGACATTTTAAAACACACAGAGCTTGCCCCCTTTTACGCCATCTATCCGGAAAAATTCAACAATAAAACCAATGGGGTCTCCTTCCGCCGCTGGCTGCAGGTTTGCAATCCACCCCTGTCAAATTTTATCACAAAGCGGATTGGCGAGGCTTGGAAAAAAGACACGAGCATGCTCATAGGTCTTGAAAAGTTTGCCGATGATAAAGACAGCTTAAATGAGCTGCTCGCCATAAAGTTGGAAAACAAGCTAAGGCTGAAGCAAGAGCTTTTAAGGCTTCAAGGAGCAAGCCTTAACGAAAACTCCGTGTTTGACATTCAGATTAAGCGTTTTCATGAGTATAAGCGCCAGCAGATGAACGCCCTGTATGTGATTTACAAATACCTTGAAATCAAGGCGGGCAAGCTGCCCCCGAGGCCCATAACGGTGATTTTTGGCGGCAAGGCCGCTCCGGCATACACCATGGCAAAGCATATTATACACCTGATTTTATGCCTGCAAAGCTTAATTGAAAATGACCCTGCTGTTAGCCCTTGGCTGCAAGTTTTACTGGTTGAAAACTACAATGTTTCAAAGGCAGAGCTACTCATTCCCGCCTGCGATATTTCCGAGCAGATTTCTTTGGCTTCCAAGGAGGCCTCCGGCACGGGAAACATGAAGCTTATGGCAAACGGCGCTGTTACCCTTGGCACCATGGACGGGGCAAATGTGGAAATCGCCGATTTAGTTGGAGAAAAAAATATCTATACCTTCGGAAAAACCAGCCCCCAAATCATAAAGCTTTACGCTGAAGAAAGCTATGAGCCTTTAAAGTTTTACCACCGTGCTGCCATTGAGCCTTTGGTAGACTTTATCTTCTCACCGGAGCTTTTGTCCATTGGTGACCCTTTGGCCCTTACCGCCCTTTGGAAAGACTTAAAGCATAAAGACTGGTTCATGTGCCTTTTAGATTTGGAGGACTATATTGCCGCAAAGGAAAAGGCACTTTCCGACTATGAAAATCGTGAGGTCTGGGCAAAAAAGATGCTTATAAACATTGCCCGCTCCGGCTTTTTCTCCTCAGACCGCAGCATAGCCCAGTACAACAAAGAAATCTGGCGGCTAAACCTGCCCTGAATGGCCATGGTTTAGATACCGGCCCTTAACTTGGCTTGTTTATTTCATTCTCGTCCGGCCTAATACAGGCTATAAGATAAAAAATAATCCGACGAGAACGCATCCCGCCGGATTATTTTAATTATTTGCTTTTAAGCCTTGTTAAGCTTTTCAAGGTGCTCTACGTAGTCTTCTCTAGCCTTTATTTCTCTATTCCGTATTTCTTCACAGGTCATTCCGGATTTTATCCTTCCCTTTTCACGGAATTCCCGACGCAGGCCATGCATAATCTCTGTAAACTCGCTTTTGAGCTTTTGGGCTTCATCCTTGGTTTTCTCATTGTTTAAAAGTGACCATTCTAGCTTGCATTCGTTAACACTTAAGGCGTTGTTGCCGTTTGAATAGTCGTGGTCGTCATACTGTACAACGTTTATTTTCCAGCCGCAGACCGAGCAGGAATCAAGGTCACTGAAGTCTTCAAATTTGTCTTTCCCGCAAACCGGACATTCTATACCTAAGTTCATTTTTCCACCTCACAAATTTTTTATCCAAACCCTTAAAATGCCCTGCTTAAAGCCCAGGCTTTTTATGTGTATGTCAAATTTCTTTTATAGTATAGCATATATCTTTACTAAATAACATAGTCTTTTTGTTTTCGGTAAAATGAAAGTATCGCAAAAGGTCTCGAAAAAGTTAGCACCCCA
>CAZTXG010000013.1:0-43016 GCA_964617335.1 uncultured Oscillospiraceae bacterium | reverse complement strand
GGAAGGGGGATACGTTTGCAGCGTCCCCAGTGAGCATACGGCAGGCATCATTATAGGCTTCGTTTTCCGTATCTGCTATTGTTAGGACTATGGTGACAGCGCTGTCGCAGCCCTCTGAAATTCTGATTGGCAGCTTTGCGCAAAGCATTGGGTCGGAAAGCCAGCCAAGCTTAGAGGGCAGGTTATTTTTAACGGCATTAAGAAGCCCCCCTCTGCCGGGAACAAGGCTGCGGTCGGCACTTGCCTCAAGAGGCTCCGAGGCTGCAAGGCACATATATCTTTCCGGATGTTTGCCTCTTGCAAGGCGCTTTAAAATCAAGGTCCCTGCCCGCATTTTTGCGTGCATTCCCAGTTTGCAAAAGGCAGGGTGGTTTACATAATCATCGATAGAAAGCATGACCGGCTCCAGCATTATAAGCAGCTGACAGTTTTCCTCATCCTTATTAAAGGCGCTTAAGGAGATGACACGTTTTTCACCGTTTGCCGTTGAGGAAACGGAATATATTACCTGCGAGCGGAAGTCTTTCCTTACAGTGTTGATTTTTCCGCCGGAAAAGGTGAATTCCCAGTCAGTTTTTATGCCCTCATCAATACCAGGCTCCGGAAGCAAGGGGATAAGCTCGTTTTCACGCAATAGGTAAAGGTCTATTCCGTGTTTACCTGTGAGCTTATCTGATGGAGAAAGATAGGGGCTTATCCCTTTAAATGAGGGGCGGGTCAAGCCGCTGTCAGTTAACATAATACTATATGAGCCGTTACTTAGGACGCAGCATTCAGGGGCGAGAAAATCAGTGAATTCTCCCCGCTTTTCCCAGTAAACCCCGCTGCTCCTCTGGGGTTTTTCCGGAGCTTTTTGCTCCTTTCGGCGCATTATAGGGCCGCCTATGGGAAGCTTTTCATCCAAAAGGCAGCTATGGGCACTTATGGCAGGATCACGCATTAGCCTTTGGGGGATGCTGTCTTTGCAAAGAGTGTTTGAGATTGCCGCAAGGCTCATTCCCAGATGGTGGGCCATAACACAGCGGACAATTTCGCCGCTGCGTTTTTCGCTTCTTTCGGCTGTGAAGTCTATGGCTTCCCAGAAGCCGTATTTGCAGGCTGCCCCACGTTTTTCCAAGTCCTTAAGGTTTTTAATAGCGGGCTTTACTCCGCAGGGCAAAGTTAGAAAGCTGCTGTATGGTGAAACCACAAGTTCTGCGTTCATCTCGCGTTTTAAGGCGAGGGCGGCGCAGCCATGGGCCTTGTATCTATAGTTTAAGGCGGGGTCTAGAGAGAAAAAGGCGCTTTCGGATATACCCCAGGGCAGCTTTGACTGTTTGGTGCGTTCTTTTTGAACGCCTATGCAGAATTTCATGCTTTCATACATAAGGGAGCAGGGCTGGCTTTTAAAAAATAGGCGGGGCATAAGGTATTCAAACATACTGCCTGTCCAGGAAACCATTCCCCTGAAGCCTTTGTACTCGGTTAAAGCGCGGCTGAGCCTGCGCCAGTGGCGCCTTGGCAGCTCGCCTGAAGCTATGGCAAGGTAGCTGGCAGTTCTAGCTTCGCTGGCCATAAGGTCGTAGTAGCTTCCGGAAAGCTCGTTTTTATCTGTGTCGTAGCCTATGGAAAACAGATGGCGGCTCTTGTCGTATAGGGGTAAAAATGACATGGGGGTCAAAAGCTCGTCACACTCACGGGCGAGGGCTTCGCTGCCCAATTCTAAAAGTCCCTCCCGTAAAATTATAAGGCAGGCGGCAAGGTTTCCGCTGTCTACCGTGGAAACATAGGCAGGGCGCAGGGGCTTTAGGGTTCGGGTGTCGTACCAGTTATACAAGTGACCCTTCCATTTGGGCATACGCCGCAGGGTGGAAAGGATGTTTTCCGCAAGACCTAAGGCGTTTTCCTTTGGGCAAAGATTAAGGTCTATGGCGGAAAGACAGCAGATTAGGCAAAGGCCTATATTTGTAGGGGAAGTTCTGTGAGCTATGCCCACGGGAGGTTGCTCCTGCCAATTATCCGGAGGCAGAAAATGGTCTGCGGCGGTGCAAAAGTCCTCGAAAAATGACCAGAACTTTTTTGCGGTCTGGATAAGATAGCTTTTGTCTTCGGGAGAAACATCCTTTTCCCCCGATAATTTTTTTGATAGGTTTATGGCGGCTAGGGGTGATAAAAGCCAGACAAAGCCCGCCGCTTTTCCTATGATGGATGTAGCGAAAAGTAGACAGGCAAGGCCGATGATAAGACTTGGCCAGAGGTTTATAAAAAACCTTAGCTTTCCTTTGCCGCCCCGCTCTAACACTGATGAAGGTGTCCACTCCAAAAGGCGTTTATGGCTTATGAGAAGCCGCCAAAGGGCAGTTATGACAGCGCTTATACATATATATCCCTCATAGGGCAAAAACACGAGTTTTAAAACACTTTGCACAAGGGCGGCGCCAACACCGTGTAAAACACCGCTGTGGCAGCGAGCTTCAGCCTGACGGGCGTTTTGGAAAAGGGCGGAAATAGAGCTTGCTACAAGGTGAAGGCAGAGGGCTAAAAGACTAATTAAAGCAACTGCGTTCATAGCCTTTCCCGGGAAGAAAAAAGCGGCAAGAAGGGCCAGGAGAAAAAGGGGAGATGCCATGCTGCGGCGAAGGCTGTCAAAAAGACGAAAGCGGTCTACGTCGGAAAGCTCATGCCCCCGCCTGAATATCCATGGGGAGTTTTGCCAGTCTCCACGGGTCCAGCGGTGCATACGCCGGAAATAGGATAAAGGCTCTGAGGGAAAGCCATCGGACAGCTCGGCATCCCCCATATATCCGCCTCGCAGATATGCCCCTTCTAAAGCATCGTGGGACAGGACGGTGTTTTCGGGAAAACGTGAGTCAAGGCAGCTTACAAAGGCCGAAATGTCGATTATGCCTTTTCCGGCAAAGCCTCCGTTATCGAAAACGTCCATATAAAGCTCGCTGCTGTCGCTGCCGTAGGGGTCAATACCTCCGGCGCCGGCATAGCAGCGGGCAAAGCGACTGGCATTATAAGCCGGAAGCCCCGTGGATATACGGGGATGAATAAGCCCATAGCCGGACTTGACAACCTTGTTTTTCTTATCAATTTCCGGCTTGTTTAATGGGTGAAGCATTGCTCCTATAAGCTCTCTTGCAGTGCCCGGAGTAAGGCGGGTATCCTCGTCTAATGTCAGGATATAGCGCACACCCCTAAGGGATAAAAGGCTTCCTGAAAGGCAGATGATTTCGTTATCCTTTCCCTGCAATAAACGGGAAAGCTGGCAGATTGCCCCGCGCTTTCGCTCCTTTGCGGTGTAAAGGGAGTCGGCTTTGTTATAGCTGCGCTTTCTGATAAAAAGGAAAAAGCCGCCGCCGTATTTATCGTTGAGGGCGGAAATTGCCTTTTCACAGGAGCTTATATATTCATCATCGTATTTTGCCGTAGGCTCCTTATTGTCGGGAAGGTCGGCAAGAACGGCAAAAAGCAGGTTTTCACCGCAGTCTCGGCTGGCAAGGCGGTATTCCTCAAGGCGGCGGGCAAGGACTTTTCCGCTGTCGGCACCGGTTAAAAGTGCGCAGATGGTGCAAATAGTTCTGCCCTCCGGAGGAACCCCTTGGGAAAGCTCCATACGGGGGATATGCGTGGGCGGCGTTATTCTAAGAAGGGCATAGTCCATAAAGGACTTTATAAGCTCATAGACAGGCAGGATAAGAAGAAGGGTAGCCGGAATGCTTTTTAGAGCAAAGCCTGCAAAAAGGGAAATAAAAAGTGTAAAGGTGAGAAGGCTTGAGATATAAAGGGAGCCGTTGCGGATGGGCTTACCTTCCCCAAGGGGATTTGTGAAAAGATAATGCCCTATATGGGAGGCTTCGCCCTGGGCACCTCTGGCAAGGCGAAGAATGTGTTCTGCCAGGTGGTGCTCATTTACATGAAGGCTTTTTGCAAGTTTTTCAAGTTTTCTTTTATAGTTTTCGCGGGTTTTTTCACTCATTAAGGGATATATGCCGGAAGGGTCGGTTTTAAAAAGTCTTTCGGTTTTATCAATTGAGCGTAGAAGCTCTGTGAAATCAAGGGTGGCAAGAGCCCTAAGGCTTGAAAACAGGCGCTCGGCAGAAAGAGAGCAGGCTTCGTCTGTGGTGTCTTTTGAATATAAGTCGGAAAGCTCAACTATAACAGCAAGCTTTAAGCAGGGGATAAGAAGTGATAGCTCACGGCGGCTTAGAACATATACGCTTTGGCAGCCTTCCATAAAAAGCTCAATTCTGCGCTTTGTCAGCCTGCCGCTGCCAGACTGTATTAGGGCACGGCAAAGGAGAAAAAGAGCCGCCTGCCCGCCGCTTGCAGGAAGCTTTTTTATATTTTTTAAGTCAGAGGCAGCGGAAAGTCCTTCTCGAACAGCAAGGTAATTATTATCCAAAAGCCATTCTGAAAAGGCGGGAATATTTTCGCCCTTTGCATATTTTTGCTCCAAGTGCCTGTGCTGCCTTTCTAGGCTGTGCAGGTTTTTGTAAATACTTTTTGCTATTGAACCGCCTTTTACAACGCTGCTTATGTTAAGGGTTCTGGCGATATTTTCGCCGTATAATAAAAGTCCTGCATCGTCTATATTAAGTCCGACACCGCTGTTTTCCATGATTTCGACCTCTTTTCCTATGTGGTAAATAAAAGTTTTTCCAATAGGGCAAAAAATATACAAAGCTGTAAAGTAAAAACCCTTGACATTGGATTTAGAAAAGTGTATTATGCATGATGTCAAGTATTTTTGCTTTACAGCTTTGACTGTTATGGCGAAAGGCGGCTTTGTATGGACGACAAAACTCTCCATATGACCATGCTTCTGGATTTTTACGGTGAGCTTTTAACGGAAAAACAGCGAAGTTGTTTTGAGATGTATTATAATGAGGACCTTTCCCTTGCAGAAATGGCAGAGTTTATGGGCATATCTCGGCAGGGAGCAAGAGACCTTATAGTCAGGGCGGAAGCCACCCTCAAGGAAACAGAAGAGAAAATCGGTTTGGTGAAACGTTATAGGGAGCAAAGAGCCTTGATAAACAGCATGAACGAAAAGCTAACAGAGCTTTCCCGTATAAGCGAAGGCAGGGCAAAGGAGCTTGTTTTAAGCATAAAAGACGAGCTTTTATCCATGGAAAATTGACAGCGAGGTAATATATGGCATTTGAAAGCCTTTCTGAAAAACTATCCGCGGCCTTTAAAAAACTGCGGGGCAAAGGCCGCCTTACAGAAGCAGACATAAAAGAAGCCATGCGAGAGGTTCGACTGGCTCTTTTAGAGGCTGACGTCAGCTTTAAGGTTGTAAAGGATTTTGTAAAAACCGTCAGCGACAGAGCCGTTGGTCAGGATGTTCTGGAAAGCCTTACACCTGCGCAAATGGTTATAAAGATAGTAAACGAGGAGCTTTGCGCCCTTATGGGCAGCGAAAACGTAAAGCTTAACATATCCTCCCAAAGTCCCAGCGTTGTAATGCTTGTGGGTCTTCAGGGTGCGGGAAAAACCACTAACGGAGCAAAGCTTGCGGGGCTTATGAAAAAGCAGGGAAAACGTCCCCTTCTCGTGGCCTGTGACGTTTATAGGCCTGCGGCTATAAAACAGCTTGAAACCGTGGGAGCTCAGCTTGATATACCTGTTTTCCAAATGGGTCAGGGTGACCCGGTGGAAATAGCCCGTGCCGGAATAGAACACGCAAAACGCCACGGTAACGACCTTGTGTTTTTAGACACGGCCGGAAGGCTTCACATAGACGAAACCTTAATGGACGAACTTAAGAATATCCGTGATGCCGCAAAGCCTGCGGAGATACTTTTGGTTATCGATGCCATGACAGGTCAGGATGCTGTGAACGCTGCCTCCGCCTTCGACGCTGCCTTGGGGATTGACGGCATAATGCTTACAAAGCTTGACGGCGACGCAAGGGGCGGCGCTGCCCTTTCCGTAAGGGCAGTTACAGGAAAACCCATAAAATATGCAGGTCTTGGGGAAAAGCTTGATAATATTGAGCCTTTCCACCCAGAGAGAATGGCCTCGCGTATCCTCGGCATGGGAGACGTTTTGACCCTTATAGAAAAAGCCGAACAGAGTTTTGATGAAAAAAAGGCTATCAAACTGGCAGAACGCATAAAGCAAAACAAATTCACTTTAACGGACTATCTTGAGCAGCTTGAACAGCTTAAGTCTATGGGAAATATAAAAGATATTGCGGGGATGCTCCCGGGAATTGACGCTAAGGCTCTTTCCGGCGCAAACTTCGACGAAAAGGTTTTTTTGAGAACAGAGGCAATAATAAAGTCCATGACCGAGCATGAAAGGGAAAACCCCGAGGTTTTAAACGGAAGCCGAAAGAAGCGTATAGCCGCAGGAAGCGGAACAAGCGTCGTAGAGGTCAACCGTATGATTAAGCAATATGATATGATGAAGTCCATGACAAAGCAGATGATGGGCGGTAAAAAGGGTAAGCGCGGGGGCATGATGGGTATGCCCGGCCTTCCCGGCATGGGCGGGAAAATGCCCTTTAAGTTTTAATTGTTACAAGTTTGCACCGCCGCGTGCGGCGTTTGCACATATAAAATAAAAAATGGAGGTGAATATATATGGTCAAAATCAGACTTCGAAGAATGGGAGCAAAGAAGAATCCTTATTACAGAATCATTGTTGCGGATTCACGCAGCCCCAGAGACGGCAAGTTTATCGAGGAAATCGGCACCTATGATCCGCTCACAACTCCTGTTGGCGTTACCGTTGACGGCGAGCGCGCAAAATACTGGATCTCCAACGGCGCTCAGCCAACGGAGACCGTGAGGTCTTTGCTGAAAAAGGCAGAGGTGCTTTAAGGAGATATCGCAGGCATGAAAGAACTCTTAACCTACATCGCGAAAAGCCTCGTGGATAACCCCGACGAGGTAAATATCGTCGAAAGGGGAAATGAGGCGGAAACTGTTTTTGAGGTGCGTGTTGCCGATGGCGACATGGGCAAGATAATCGGCCGGCAAGGCAGGATAGTCAAAGAAATCCGCATATTGATGCGGGCGGTAGCTCAAAGACAGGGAAAAAAAGTGTCCGTGGAAATCATGGACTAAGGCGTTCTAAGGGGGATTTTCAGTCCCCCTTAGACGTTTTTATTTTAAAGGACTTTTATAGACCGAAAAAGAAAAATAAACAGAACTTATCCTAACGGGAGATTATTTATGAAGAAATATCTTGAAGCGGGGAAAATTGTAAATACCCATGGTATTAAAGGCGAGGTTAAAATTCAGCCTTGGGCAGACAGCGCACAATTTTTAAACGGGTTCAAGTTTTTGTATATAGACGGCAAGGCAGTAAAACTTATTTCCGGAAGGGTTCATAAAAATTTTCTTATAGCCCAGCTGGAGGGAGTTTCAACTGTCAATGACGCAATGGTTTTAAAAAACAAAATTGTTTCCATAGACAGAAGCGAGGCCAGACTTCCTGAGGATAGCTTTTTTCTTGCCGACCTAATCGGTGCAAAGGTATGCACTGAAACAGGTGAGGAACTCGGGATTTTAACAGACGTTTTGGAGCTGCCTTCAAGCAATGTTTATGTGGTTACGGGGAAAAGGGAAATTCTCATTCCTGCTGTGCCGGAATTTATAGTAAGCACCGATATTTCTGAAGGCCTTGTGACTGTGCGTCTGATTGAAGGGATGTGAGCCGAAGAATATGGACGAATATATGGGCTGCGGGAGTCCAATGGACAGTGAGGAGAAAAAGCCTCTTTTACGTATAGACATCATGACTCTTTTTCCCGATTCCATGAGAGCTGTTCTTGGGGAAAGCATACTGGGACGGGCTGCGGCAAAGGATATCATTGAGATAAATTGTATCCAAATAAGAGATTTCACTGAAAACAAACAGGGGCAGGTAGACGACTATACCTATGGCGGCGGTTGGGGCTGCGTTATGATGGCCCAGCCTTTGAAAAGCTGTCTTGATTTTATTTTGGACTGTTCACCGGACAGAAAAACCCGTGTTATATATATGTCTCCCCTTGGGGAAAAGCTTAGTCAGGATAAGGCCCGTCAGCTTAAAGATGAATACGACCATCTTGTGCTCATTTGCGGACATTACGAAGGTGTGGACGAGCGCTTCATTGAAGCCTGTGTTGATGAGGAAATTTCTATTGGAGACTTTGTCATGACCGGAGGGGAAATTCCCGCCATGGCCCTTGCCGACTGTGTCTGCCGTATGATTCCGGGGGTGCTTTCCAGTGAGGAATGCTTCACAGGAGAGAGCCACTGGGACGGACTTTTGGAATATCCCCAATACACAAGGCCGGAAGTCTGGGAGGGCAGGCAGGTTCCTGAAATTCTTAGAAGCGGACACCATGCTAAAATTGCAAAATGGAGACGAAAGCAGTCTATAATCCGTACAATGCGGCGTAGACCGGATATGTATGAAAAGTTGGAATTTACTGAAAAAGCCGACAAAAAGCTTCTTTTGGAAATAGAGAAAGAGCTTGACGAGGAAAACGGCTTGCAGTTGGAGGAATAAATATGATAATCGGTATTGATATGGGGGCGACAGCAACAAAAATTGTTGCAATGGAGGCAGACAAGCTTGTTTTCTCAAAAAGCTTTTTAGCAAGGGGAGAAACCATCTGCGAAATAATTGAAAACACGATTATTAAAAGCATTTTGCACCAATCAAAGGCAGAGCTTTTGGCTCTTACTGGGGTGGGCTCGGAAAATTGCAGCTTTGAGAACCTTGCCCAAAAGGTTATCCGAATTCCCGAGATTGAGGCAACGGGGGAAGGGGGAACTTGGCTTTCCGGTGTTAAAGAGGCTGTGGTTGTAAGCATAGGCACGGGAACCTCTTTGGTTTTGTCAAAAGACGGAAGCTACAGACATATAGGCGGCTCCGGCGTGGGAAGCGGAACCCTGCGGGGACTTTCCAAAAAGCTCTTCGGAAGCGACAGCCTAGTTGAGCTTTTCAAGCTTGCGGAAAAAGGCAGTAGATATACCGTTGATATAACAATTGGAGATTTATTCTCCGGAACAGATACATTACCCAAGGATTTGACGGCCTCAAACCTAGCAAAAGCCAGCGATGAGGCAAGCAAGGCCGACTGGGCAAAGGCCATTGTAAACACGGTTTTAGAGGTTGCAGGTTCCCATGGGGCTCTTGCCTGTGAAGGCTTTGGACTAAAAACCGTTATTTTAACAGGAGGTGTAACTGTTACACCTTTAGCCAAAGAAATTTATGATAACTTCCAGCGTTTATATAAGCTAAATTACATTATTCCTCCTGATTCCGACTATGCAACAGCCATAGGCGCTGTTAGAATAGCGGCAAAAAAATTATGATTTTAAGCTGTAATCTTCTGAGAAAACACAAGATTTTAATTGTCCAAAAGGAGTTATATGGAGCTTTGTAATATAAACCATATTAAGCCGCTGCTTGCAAGACATGGCTTTCATTTTTCCAAGTCTATGGGGCAAAATTTTCTCATAGCCCCCTGGGTTCCCCAGCGGATTGCCCAGAGTGCGGGGCTTGATGAAAACACCGGAGTTTTGGAAATCGGCCCCGGAATTGGATGCCTGACGGAACAGCTTTCAAAAGGTGCCGGAAAGGTTCTGGCTATTGAGATTGACAGGGGCCTTGAAGGCATTTTGGGGGAAACTCTATCGGAATTTGAAAACACCAAGATCATTTTTGGGGACGCCTTGAAGCTTGACCTTAAAAAACTTGCCGCAGAGGAGTTTGCATCTTTAAGGCCTGTTATCTGCGCAAATTTACCATATAATGTAACAAGCCCTCTTATATCCGTCTTTTTGGAGGCAGGCTGTTTTGAGACCATGACCCTCATGGTTCAAAGAGAGGTGGCAAGGCGAATTTGCGGAAATGCGGGGGGAAGTGACTACGGCGCTTTTACCGTATATGTGAATTGGTATGCCGAGGCTGAAATTTTATTTGATGTTTCCCCAAGCTGTTTTGTGCCCCAGCCAAAGGTTTGGTCAAGCGTAATTCAGCTTAAAAGCCGCAAAACACCGCCGGCTCAGGTTTCTGATGAGGCTCTGTTTTTCCGGATAGTGCGTGCGGCCTTTAACCAGCGAAGAAAAACTCTTGCCAATGCTCTTTCGGCCGGCCTTTCTGAAGTTTCCAAGGAGGAAATTTTAAAGGCCATAGAGCTTTGCGGTATGGATGAAAAAATTCGCGGTGAGGTGCTGGATATAAAGGGTTTTGCAGAGCTGGCAAATGAAATTTCAAAGATACTGGGTTAAAAGCTTATGACGAATGATCTTTTTGGGTCATCTGTTTTGCCGGTAAATTAAAGCTGTGCTATTTGCTTTTAAGAGTTCAAATGGTATAATATCCCCAATCGGATATTATACTTTCATGTCCCCATCGGCTCCCGCCTTATAGGCGGAACCGCCGAGGGATGACACATTATATAATTTGATATCGCAAATGATATAATATTCGCAATGAAAATATCATACTTTTCCCCATGGGCTTACATCTTGGGGGCAAAATGTTCTATTATAATATAAGCGCCGGAGGGCGGAGGAAGAAGGAAAATGGAAACTGCCAAGGCAAAGAAAAGAATAGTCGTAAAAGTAGGAACTTCAACCTTGACCCACGAGGGGGGAAAGCTAAATTTCAGAAGCTTTGACAGGCTTTCAAGGGTGCTGTCTGACATACATAACACTGGATACGATATTATTCTGGTTTCCTCCGGTGCCATAGCTGTTGGGGCAGGAAAGCTGCTTATGACTAAAAAGCCTCAGGAGCTTTCCTTAAAGCAGGCGGCAGCGGCGGTGGGCCAGTGTGAACTTATGCATCTTTATGACAAGTTTTTTGGCGAATACAGCCAAATTGTTGCACAAATTCTGCTTACGAGGGATGATGTTCAATCACCTGAGATAAAGCAAAACCTTATAAACACATTTAATGCTCTTTTAAATCTTGGAATTATCCCCATTGTCAACGAAAACGACTCAGTCAGCTATGCAGAAATTGAAGCTCATACCGAGGAACATAAGGTTTTTGGCGATAATGACACCCTGTCGGCTGTGGTGGCAGTTTTGTGTAAGGCTGAGAAGCTGGTTTTACTGTCCGACATTGACGGACTTTTTGACGAAAACCCCTGTGATAATCCTGATGCCTGCCTTATAAAAGAGGTAAGGGAAATTGACGATAAAATCAAGGCAATTGCCGGCGGCGCTGGCAGCAGCAGAGGAACCGGCGGCATGATTACAAAGCTGCAAGCAGCGGAATTGGCAATAAATAATGGAATCGATATGATAATCGCAAACGGGAACCGACCCGAGCTTCTCTACGATATTGTTGAGGGGCGGCCGGTAGGTACTCTTTTTGTGGGAAAGGCGGAAGTATGACAGAGCTTGAAAAACTTGGAATGGCGGCGAAAAGTGCTGAAAGGCAGCTTGCCGTTGCGGGGACTCAAAAGAAAAACGAGGCCTTAGAGGCCATACGCCTGGCACTTATTGCCTCTAAAGAGCGCATTCTCGCGGCAAACGCCATAGATATGGCAAACGCTGAAAAATCCGACCTTAAAAAGTCTTTTATGGACAGGCTGCTTTTAACCTCTGAAAGGATAGATGCCATCGCCGACGCGGTGGGTGAAATAATTTTCCTGCCGGACCCCATCGGCGAAGTTATCTCCATGTCCGACAGGCCAAACGGCCTGACCGTTGGAAAAAAGCGTGTTCCCATGGGCGTTATTGGAATAATCTTTGAGGCCAGACCTAATGTTACCGTGGATGCGGCAGCCCTTTGCCTTAAATCCGGCAATGTCTGCATACTTCGAGGGGGCAAGGAAGCGATTAATTCCAACAAGGAAATGGTTGACATAATGCGTGAAACTTTGACCTCGGCAGGGCTTCCGGCAGACTGTGTCTGCTTTGTTTCGGACACATCAAGGGAAAGCGCTAGAGAGCTTATGTCCCTGCGCTCATACCTTGATGTTTTGATACCTCGCGGGGGCGCCGGACTTATAAAGGCGGTTGTGGAAAATGCCAGCGTACCTGTCATTGAAACGGGAAAAGGTAATTGCCATATATATGTGGACAGCTCCGCAGACCTTGAAATGGCGGCAGAAATTTTGGAAAATGCCAAGTGCAGCCGGCCTTCTGTGTGCAATGCTGTTGAAACACTTCTTGTTGATGCTGAAATAGCAGATGACTTTTTCAAATTAGCCTTGCCGCGTCTGGAAAAACACAATGTTGAGCTTAGATGCGACGAAAGGTCAAGAGAGCTTATCGGGGAAAAAGCAAAGCCTGCGGCAATAGAGGATTGGGATACTGAATATGATGATAATATCCTATCTGTCAAACTTGTTGACACAATGGATGAGGCAATTGAGCATATAAGCCGTCATGGAACAGGCCATTCCGAGGCCATAATCACAAACGATTACACAAAATCCCAGCGCTTTCTAAACGAGGTTGACGCAGCGGCTGTCTATGTAAACGCCTCCACCCGCTTTACAGACGGCGGGGAATTCGGCCTTGGCGCGGAGATTGGCATATCCACGCAAAAGCTCCACGCACGGGGACCTATGGGTCTTAGAGAGCTTACAAGCAACAAATATATTATCTATGGCAAGGGCCAGATTAGATAAAAATGAAGTTGACATAATGTTTTTAAATGCCGTATGTATAAGTCCATACGGCATTTATTTTTAGCAAGAAAGCTTAGCTTTGAATATAATAAACAAAGCTTATAAAAAGGCTCTTGACAGCTTGAAGCTTTGATGCTATCATAGGCAAAACTGAATATTTAAACCTATGACCAAGGGTTAGTAGCAGGAAAAAACGGCTCAAAGAGAGCGGCAGATGCTGGGATTGCCGCAGCAGGTGTTCTTTGTGAATGGACTTGTGAGGGCGGCAGGAAAGCGCATTTTGCGTAAGTAATGGCCGACGGGGGAGCAGCCCGTAAAACCTGCAGACATATTATCGTATGTCATAAGCGGGCGGCAAATTGCCGTCAATTTAGGTGGTACCGCAGAGATTTTAGTCTTTGTCCTAATTAGGGCAGGGGCTTTTTTGTTTTCTTAGGAGGAAAAATTATGACAATGATTCGATGGCGGGGCAAATTATAAGATAGAAATGCGAAAGGGCATTATAACAGGAGAATATTTATGATAAAATAGTTTTTTAAGGAGAAATATACAATGAAAACTTCGGCAGCTTATGAAAACCCCAACAAGGGCTTTGAGACATATTTACAAAACGTCCCCACCGACGAAGGCCGCTATGGGCAGTACGGCGGGGCCTATCTTCCGCCGGAATTAGTTCCTGCCTTCGAGGAAACCTGTGAGGCCTATTACAGTATTTGCAACAGCGCTGAATTTATAAATGAGCTTCGCAGGATACGCCGTGATTTTCAGGGCAGACCCACTCCCGTTTACCATTGCGAAAGGCTCTCTAAAAAGGTTGGCGGCGCACAAATATATCTTAAGCGTGAGGACTTAAACCACACGGGAGCCCATAAGCTAAACCACTGCATGGGCGAGGGGCTTCTTGCAAAGTTTATGGGTAAAAAGAAGCTTATTGCGGAAACGGGAGCAGGTCAGCACGGAGTTGCCTTGGCAACGGCTGCCGCTTATTTCGGCATGGAATGCGACATATATATGGGCGAGGTGGACATCAAAAAGCAGGCACCCAACGTAACCCGTATGAAAATGCTTGGAGCGAGGGTTATCCCTGCAACCCATGGGCTTAAAACCTTGAAGGAAGCTGTTGATGCCGCCTTTGAGGGCTATATGAAAGAATATAAAGATGCAATCTACTGCATAGGCTCTGTTGTTGGACCCCATCCTTTTCCCATGATGGTGCGTGATTTTCAGGCTGTTGTGGGTCACGAGGCAAGGGCGCAATTTACTGAAATGACAGGAAATCTGCCTGAGGTAATTTGCGCCTGCGTAGGTGGCGGCTCAAACTCCATAGGACTTTTTTCAGCCTTTTTATCTGACCCTGTTGACATTTACGGTGTTGAGCCAATGGGTAAAGGCGAAGCACCGGGGGATAATGCCGCAAGCATCACCTTTGGGGAAAAGGGAATTATGCACGGCTTTGAAAGCATTATGCTAAAAGACGAAAAAGGCGAGCCTGCACCGGTTTATTCCTGTGCCAGCGGTCTTGATTATCCTTCCGTAGGGCCGGAGCACGCATATCTTCACGACTTAGGCCGTGTTAACTACACCTCAGTAACAGACAGGGAAGCCATAGAGGCCTTTTTCCTGCTTTGCCGCTATGAGGGGATAATCCCAGCCATAGAAAGCAGCCATGCCCTTGCCTATGCAATGAAATACGCAAAGGAACATAAAAGAGGCACAATTCTTGTAAACCTATCCGGCAGGGGTGACAAAGACATTGACTATGTGTATGAAAACTACGGCTGCGGCGAGGAATTTAAGCTTGATTAAGCCTTAGTTACAGCAAATGTAAAGTAATTATTAATACGAGAAGCGGCACTTGCGTTTTAAGCCTTAGACGGGTATGATAAGATTGTCTAAGGCGGCAGGGTGCCGCTTTTTGCGATAATACTATATCAGGAGAGTATTAATGAAAATTTCGGTAGTCGGAAGCGGAGGCTGGGGAACAGCCCTTGCAATTTTGCTTTTAGAAAACGGAAACGATGTAAGCCTTTGGTCTTTTTCTGAAAAAGAGCGGCAAACAATTGAGGATACAGGGGAAAACCCCCTTTTAAAAGGCGTGGTCATACCAAAGGAGCTTAGGCTAACAACAGACCTTGGCTGCGTTTCAGGCTGTGATGCTGTGGTTTTGGCGACTCCCTCCTTTGCCGTTCGTGAAACTGCAAGGCGGATGAAAAACCATCTTTCACCGGAAACGATTATCATTTCCGTATCCAAGGGCATAGAAAAAGACACATCTCTTTGTCTTACACAGGTGATTGAAGAGGAGATTGGAAAAGAAAACCCCATAGCCGCCCTTTCCGGGCCCTCTCACGCCGAGGAGGTTGGAAGGGAGATACCCACAGCTGTTGTGGCAGCCTGTGAGGATATAAAAATAGCCGAATGGGTTCAGGACCTTTTCATGAACCAGCGCTTTAGGGTCTACGCCTCCACGGATATTATTGGGGTGGAGCTGGCTGCTGCCATGAAAAACGTCATTGCTCTTTGCGCCGGCTGCTGCGACGGCATGGGCTATGGCGATAACACAAAGGCTATGCTTATGACTCGCGGACTTACGGAGATTGCACGGGTGGGGGAAAAAATGGGGGGCAGAAAAGAAACCTTTGCGGGACTTGCCGGAATGGGTGACCTTATAGTCACCTGCACCTCAAACCACTCCAGAAACCGTCGGGCGGGGCTTCTTATAGGCGCAGGTAAAACCCCAAAGCAGGCCTGCTGTGAGGTGGGAGCTGTGGTGGAGGGCTATTATGCCGCCGCCTCAGGCTATTTCCTTTCCAAGAAATATGGAGTTGAAATGCCCATAACCGAGGCCACCTATAATATTTTGTATAAAGGTGCCTGCCTTGAAGAATCTGTCAAAAGCCTTATGTCCAGAGCAAAAAGACATGAGGTGGAGGACAGGTGGATATAAAAACAAAGCTAATAAATCTTAAAAAAAAGAGATGGGAAGTTTTATCTTCCCGTCTCTTTTTATGGTATAAAAACATATAAAGGTTACTTTAAAAAGCCATTTATAATTTCGGCTTCGGCATCTTCTTCTGCCATGCCCAAGGTCATAAGCTTTATAAGCTGTTCTCCTGCAATTTTTCCAATGGCAGCTTCGTGGATGAGGTTTGCGTCAACGGAGTTTGCGGTTATTTCCGGAATAGCAATGACCCTTCCCTCGTCCTTTATGATAGCATCGCATTCCACATGGCCAAAACACTCTGTGTTACCAAAAACCTGAGAAACAAACTTCTGAAGGGATTTGTCCGTGGCAACACTTCTGGAAGTTACCTTCACGCTGGAACCTTCCCCGTCAAGGTTAACAAAAAAATGTGTCTCCGCAAGCTGCTCACCGTGGGTCATCACCTTTTCGGTAACAACGAGTTGTGAAGCCTTGCCCAACTTAGCCTCAGTTTTACGGATTGTTGAGTCAACGCCTTTTATCTGGGTTGATTCCATATCAAGAGAGGAGCCTTCACCAAGGGTGATTTCGGTAACGGGATTTAGGATGCGCTTTCCTGTTCCCTCGCCCTCGCCATAGTGCTTTTCCACATAGCGCACCTTTGCGCCCTCGTCCAAGAAAAAGCGGTGTATGCCGTTATGATGGGAATCCGTGCAGCCGTCGTTATGTATGCCGCAGCCGGCGATTATGGTGACGTCAGCATTTTTGCCAACGTAAAAATCGTTGTAAACCGTGTCGTTAACATCCTCTTTGGTTACCAAAACGGGAATGTGCATTTCCTCGCCCTTTGTTTCGGCGCGGATGTAAATGTCTATGCCCGGCAGGTCTTTTTTTGGGATTATGTTAATGTTCGGTGTGGTTTTTACTAAAATGGGCTTGCCGTTTTTTCTAAGGCTGAAGGCTCCGGGAGTAAGCCCGGGGATATCCGCAATTGCCATAAGGAGCTTGGATTCCATTTTTGTTAAATCTACCTGCTTCATACCGCTAACCTCCTTAAAGCTTTCTGCAAGCTTGAGCGCTCATTATAGATTCCATAGACTCACCACGATGTATGATTTTTTCTATGCTGCCCTCGGACAAAAGAACAACCTCGTCGGCAATGTTTAAAATGCGCTCTTGATGGGAGATGACGATAATGCTGCCCTCAAGCTTTTGCTGCATATCGTTAAAAACCTTTATAAGGCTGTTGAAGCTCCAAAGGTCTATGCCGGCTTCCGGCTCGTCGAATATGGTAAGCTTTGTTCCCCTTGTTATAACAGAGGCGATTTCAATTCGCTTAAGCTCGCCGCCGGAAAGAGAATTGTTAATTTCACGGTCAAGGTATGACCTTGCACAAAGGCCCACAGTGGCCAAAATATTGCAGGCCTCGTCAACACTAAGCTCGTGACGGGCGGCAAGATTAAGAAGTTTGTGAACCGTAATACCCTTAAAAACAACAGGCTGCTGAAAGCCGAAGCTTATGCCTGCTCTGGCACGCTGGTCAACGGAAAGCTCGGTTATGTCCTCACCGTTATATATGATGGAACCGCTGTCTGGCGTTTCGATTCCCATAATAATCTTTGCGAGAGTGGACTTTCCGGAGCCGTTGGGGCCTGTTATGGCAACGAACTTACCCGGAGAAATGCGCAGGCTTGTGTCTCTTAAAATGTGCTTCCCGCCGGCTGAAAAATTTATATTTCTAAGCTCTAACATTTTCCTGTCCTTTCAGTATTTGTAATATAAAAACTCAGTTTTTGTTCTGACAATCCAATTAAACAGTATAGCAGAAGGAAGGATAAAAAGCCAGACAAATAGCTAAAAACTTATCCTAATAAAATAAGACAGATACATAAAAAAGTATATTTTAGTATCTATGCTTTCAATCATCCTCTTTTCGTGATACAATATAAGTTATGCAATCTTATATATCCTTTATTTTATTACTCAGGGAGGAGCAAATTTTGAAGATAACCTTTCTCGGAGCAACCCACGAGGTAACCGGCAGCTGCACCCTTATAGAGACAATGGGCAGAAGCTTTCTCATAGACTGCGGCATGGAGCAGGGAGCAGATATTTTTGTAAATCAGGAGCTTCCGGTAAACCCCGGGGATATAGACTGTGTGCTTGTTACCCACGCTCATATAGACCATTCCGGAAACATTCCCCTCCTGTGCAAAGACGGCTTTAAAGGCAAGGTTTATGCCACAGAGGGCACGGCAAATCTCTGCCGCATAATGCTTATGGACTCTGCCAAAATTCAGGAATTTGAAGCGGAATGGCGCAACAGAAAGGCAAAACGCTCGGGGCAGGAGCCTTATAAGCCTGTTTACACCAGTCAGGACGCCGAAGCGGCCATTTCAAAGCTGCACCCCATGTCCTATGGTGAAGTGCGCCCAATTTTGGAAAATGTTCAAATACGCTTTAATGACATGGGGCATTTAATTGGCTCCTCAAGTATAGAAATTTGGATAACAGAGGATGACGAGACTAGAAAAATTGTTTTCAGCGGTGATGTGGGCAACAAAAACAAGCCCATTTTAAAAGAGCCAGTGAAGGTTTCAGAAGCCGACTATGTGGTTGTGGAATCTACTTACGGAGACAAATACCACGAGGACACTCCCGACACGGCACCGATTCTGGCAAGACACATCCAGCGGGCTTTGGATAGGGGAGGAAACGTTGTTATCCCTTCTTTTGCCGTTGGGCGCACACAGGAGCTGCTGTATCAAATTAGGCGCATAAAGGAAGAAGGTCTTGTAAAAGGTCATGGGGATTTTCCCGTTTATATGGACAGCCCCCTTGCAAACGAGGCTACGGCGATTTTTCTTCAGACAAACCCCGATGACTTTGACGGGGAGACAAAGGCACTTTTTGCCAAGGGGATAAACCCTCTGATATTTCCCGGCCTTAAAATATCTGCTTCCAGCGAGGAGTCCAAGGCCATAAACTTCGACAAAACCCCAAAGGTTATAATCTCTGCCTCGGGTATGGCAGAAGCCGGCAGAATTCGCCATCATCTTAAACATAATCTTTGGCGGCGGGAAAGCATAATCCTTTTTGTTGGCTATCAGTCGGCAGGCACTTTGGGGCGGATACTCCTTGACGGAGCGAAAACGGTAAAGCTTTTCGGCGAACAGATAAACGTTGAGGCGGAAATAAGCTCAATACTGGGCATGAGCGGTCACGCGGATAAGGCCGGACTTTTAGACTGGCTTTCAGGGTTTTCACTAAAGCCAAAGCTTGTTTTTGTAAACCATGGTGAGGACGAGGTCTGCGAAGCCTTTGCCGAACACCTTAGAACAGAAGAAAAGCAAGATGCCATAGCCCCCTACAGCGGCACAAGCTTTGACCTTTTAACAGGCGAAATGGTTCATGAAGCTCAGGGTGTACGCATTGTAAAGCTGCCTAAATCCCTGCATCCCAGAGATGCCAGAGCGGAAAAGATATTTAAAAGGCTTATCACAGCCTGCGAAAAGCTTTTGCGCATAGCAAAAAAAAGCGACGGTATGGCAAATAAAGAACTTTCAAAGTTTGCAGACCAAGTGGAACAGCTTACGAAAAAGTGGGAATAGAGAAAACAATAATCTCCGGAGAAATATTTCTCCGGAGATTTTTATTATTATCAGCAGTAGCAGGGGCAAAAACGCAAAAGCAAATTCGCGGCACACAGCCAAAGGCAGATATTACTGCCGAAGCCGGAAACGGGAAAGCCCTGACTGTGGCTTTGGTAAAAGGTGCCGCCGCTTTGAAGTTCTCTTAAAAGGCTGGCGTATTCAGCATTGCCCGGCTCCATAGAGACGGCCCGTTTTGCATACTCCATGGCGGAAATACGGTTTCCAAGGCCATAGTTTGCAACAGCACTTAAATAATACCAGCGGGCGTTCCTCTCATTAGAAGGTGTGCCGGAAAGAGCGCTTAAAGCCTCGTTAAAATGGCGGCTGCGGATGTAGTTTGCGGCAGCCCGCAGGGTGGTGGAATCCTCATAGGCGCCGCTGCGTGAAGATGACCCATAGTTTGTATATGAGCCAAAGCCTCCAAAACCCCCAAAGCCCCCAAAACCGCTGCTGCTATTTTGAGCAGGGTTTTTAATTTGGTCGTAAGCGGCGTTTATCTCGTTCATACGGCGCTCGGCCTCTTTATCACCGGGGTTCAAATCTGGGTGATATTTTTTTGCAAGGGCCCTGTAGGCTCGCTTTATTTCCTCATCTCCGGCGTTGGGAGAAACACCGAGGACTTTATATGGGTCAGAGATCATTGGCGTTTTTCTCCTTTAGCCCGGTCTTGTCTGTCTTTTTTGCTTTTTTTGCTTTGTAAAGCTCATACTTTGCCCAAACACCGGAGTAAAGTATGTTCCGCATAATAGACACATCCTCCACAAGGGGAAGCTTTTCGAATTCTATCGTACAGTCCCCTATAAGCATTGTCAATATTTCTTCATAGTGACAAACATTGCAATCAGAATTTAAAAAGCCTATAAGCGGGTTAAAGCGCCGCTTTTTAATGTCTTTTTCCAAGTCTATAACAGCATCCATTATATAGATAAATTGCCCAAGAGATGCGGCCATTGCTCTAAGAGACTGGGACCATCTATCCTCTTGCAAAATAAAAATCTCCGCCATAAGCTCGCCGAAGACCCGTGCGCAGGCATCGGGGTCGGCCTCTTTGGAATCTTCAAGATCAGTCAAAGCTTTTAAGCGGCTTTGTATAACACCGCATTGCCTTGGGTAAAGCTTTAAAATTTTCCGGTAGCGTCTTTTAAAAACAAGGGACTGTAGGAGACTTAGGAAATTTTTATCGTCGTGCCAGTCGTCTAAAAGCTTGAGATAGGAGAGAGCAAGATTCATATCGGCGGCGTACTCCGTAATTTCCGACGAGTGATAATCATGCTTTTTCAAGGGATGGAGCAGACAGCGCTCGCAGCCTTTTTCTGCTTCCGGTTCATAAAGTGAACCTAAAACTAGAATAAGAAAGGTCATATCATAGGTAAGGGTCATACGGGCAAATACCCCATGGCGCTTTTCCAAGGTTCTGCAAAGACCGCAGTAAACAGACTTATACCGCTGCTGCTGCTCCGGACTCATTGCCTCGTTATTAGCGATTACATAGCCGAACATGAAGACACACTCCTATCAGCTTTTTTTCTCAAAGGCCGAACCGCATTTTTTGCAAACTATGCGGATTTTGCCTTTGCCCTTGGGAACTCTTAAAACAGCACGGCAGGAGGGGCATTTGAAAAACTTGTATTCCTTCCGCTGCTTCCACATATCAGAGCGCAGCTGCCGCCAATTTTTAAAGCGGTTCTTTAGACGCAGGTATTTAGCATTTTCCTGACGGCGCTTTGTGTAGTTTTTCGAGAATATACGGTAGTATGAGAATATAATGCCTGCAATGGCAGGCAAAAAGAGAATAAATCGCAGGTTATCTTTAAAAAATATAGATAAGAAAACCAGGGCAAGACAGGAATAGCTTAAAAACTTTGACATTTCATCTACGCCGTAACGCCCATGCATAAACTTTGCTAATTTTTGCTTCATCTAATATCGTCCTTTGCTAAAATTTAATTATACCATCAGGCGTAAGCATCTTCAAACTGACTGTTATACAGTTCTGCGTAAAAGCCGCCATCCCGAAGCAGCTTTGAATGATTGCCCCGTTCTATTATCTCACCGTCACGCATGACAAGGATAAGGTCCGCACTTTTTATTGTGGACAATCTGTGAGCTATTATAAAGGATGTGCGACCTTGGGTAAGCTTTTCCATAGACCTTTGTATTTGCAGCTCCGTGCGGGTATCTACAGAGCTTGTGGCTTCGTCCAGTATGAGAAGAGGTGCGTTTTCTATAATGGCGCGGGCAATGGTAATAAGCTGGCGCTGACCCGCCGAAACACCGGCATTGTCACCCAAAACCGTATCGTAGCCCCGGGGGAGGGTGCGGATATAATGGTGAAGCCCTACGGCACGGCAGGCGTTTTCCACCTGCTCGTCTGTTATACCCTCCATGCTGTAAACAATGTTTTCCCGTATACTGCCTTCAAAAAGCCAAGCATCCTGTAAAACCATGCAAAACTGGTCACGGACACAGCTTCGGGTCATTTGCCGGGAGGGTATGCCGTCTATAAGAATTTCGCCGCTGTCCGGCTCATAAAAGCGCATAAGAAGGTTTACAATGGTGGTTTTTCCGCTGCCCGTAGGCCCAACTATGGCAATTTTCTGACCGGGCATAGCCAAGGCCGAAAAATTGCGTATGACCTGCTTTTCAGGATTATAGCCAAAGCAGACATCCCGAAACTCAACCCGACCCTGGGATTTATGGCAGCTTACAGCGCCCTGCTCCTCGGGGGAAAGCTCTTCCTCGTCCAAAAACTCAAAGACTCTTTCCGCCGCTGCAGCTGTGGACTGAAGCCCTGTAAGAGACTGGGCAAGCTGGCCTAAAGGCTGAGTGAAAAGCCGAATATATATCATAAAAGCAATTATCACGTCAAAGCCCATTCTGCCGTCCATAACAAGCATGGCCCCTGCTATACATACGGCGGCATAGCCGAAGTTACCCACAAAACCCATAAGAGGCATCATAATTCCGGAAATAAACTGAGACTTCCAGGCACTTTCAAAAAGCTTGCCGTTTATCTCTGAAAAGACCTTTTCAGACTGCTCCTCGCCGTTATAGGCCTTTACAATATTAAGACCTGAGTAAATCTCTTCAATATGTCCGTTTATGCTTCCCAGTTGTCTTTGCTGTTGAACAAAGTATTTTTGCGACCTTGCCATGATAAAGGCCATTATGGCAAAGCTCAGTATTGTGGAAAGCACAGCCACAAGGGTTAAAATAACATTTGTATAGAGCATCATAAAAAGAGAGCCGAAGAAAAGGGCAAGGGCACTTGTAAGCTGACCTATGCTCATGTTAAGGGTTTGGCCTATGGTGTCAACGTCGTTTGTGACACGGCTTAAAACGTCGCCATAGCTTACTTTATCAAAATATTTCAGCGGCAGACGGTTTATTTTACCGCTTATCATATCACGCATGGTAAAGCTTAGTTTTTGGGTAACTGTTGCCATAATAAAGCCCTGAGTATAGGAGAATAAGGCTCCAAAACCGTAGAGAAGGGCAAGACTAAGGCAAACCTTTCCAACGGCAGCAAGATCAATGCCGATTTGACCGCCGCTTTTAAGGGAGGCTGCCACCCCTTCTTCAATCAGCTTTGCAATCTGCCGAAGCTTGTCGGGGCCTATAATAGTCATAACAGCGCCAAGGGCGGAAAGAAGAAGGGCAGCTATAATAGCAGGCAGGTAAGGCCTTGAAAAGTGTAAAAAGCGCTTTAAGGCGGCCTTAAAGTTTTTCGGCTTTTCAACAGCCCTTCTGGCCCCCGGGCCGTGACCCATGGCAGGAGCGCGGGTTTCTTTTTTATTATCCATTGGCCAGCTCCTCCTCTGAAAGCTGCGAGAGGGCAATCTCCCTGTAAACCTCGCAGTCTCGCATAAGCTCCTCATGTCTGCCGGAGCCTACAAGATTACCTTCCTCAAGCACAACTATACGATCCGCGTCCCGCACGGTGCCGATACGCTGGGCAACGATTAAACTGGTTGTGCCGGAAAGCTCACTTTTTATAGCTTTACGGAGGTTTTTGTCTGTCTTAAAGTCCAAGGCGGAAAAGCTGTCGTCAAAAATAAATATTTCAGGCTCACGGCAGATGGCACGGGCAATGGAAAGCCGCTGTTTTTGCCCGCCGGAAACATTCGTTCCCCCTTGGGATATGGGAGCATCGTAGCCCTCCGGCAAAGCCTCCACAAAATCCGAAGCCTGGGCAATATAGACCGATTTTTTAATATCTCCAAGGCTGCTTTCGCCTTTTCCATTGTCGCCATAAGCCACGTTTGAGGAGACAGAACCTGTGAAAAGCACAGAGCGCTGGGGTATATAACCAAGCTTTTCACGAAGCTGCCTTAGGGGATAGCTGCGCACATCAATTCCATCCACCATAACCTGTCCCTCGCTTACATCATAAAAACGGGGGATAAGATTTATAATGGTGCTTTTTCCGCTGCCGGTGGAACCAATAAAGGCAACAGTTTCACCTTTATTAGCCTTAAAGCTTATATTGCGGATAACATAGTCCTCGGCGCCGGGGTATTTAAAGCTGACATTTTTAAACTCCACCTGGCCAAGGTCGGGGGCGCTTATGTAAGAATCGCTGCCGTCTGTTACAGAAGCGGGAGTTTCCAAAACTTCATTTATGCGCTTTGCGGAAACCAAAACTCTGGGAATCATAATAAAAATCATGGTGAGCATGACAAAGGATATAACAACCTGCATGGCATACTGGGAAAAAACAACCATATTAGAAAAAAGCACAAGCTTATCCGCCATACCTGCATTTTCTATAAGAGTTGCGCCTATCCAATAAACGGAAAGGGTAAGCCCATTCATAACAAGGCCCATGCAAGGGAACAAAAGGGCGGTGGCACGGCTTGTGAAAAGATGCAAAGATGTAAGCTCACGGTTGGACTGGTCAAACTTTCTCTGCTGATAGCCCTCGGCATTATAGGCACGAACCACCCGCAGGCCGGTAAGGTTTTCACGGGTTACACGGTTTATAGAATCCGTCATCTCCTGAATACGCTTAAATCTGGGGATGATGAGCATAGAAATCCCCGTAATGAGCAGCAGAAGAAAAATGATGAAGGCCCCTGTGGCCATAGTCCACTCATGACCCTTGCCGGATATTTTTAATACAGCCCACACAGCCATTATGGGAGCTTTAATCATAACCTGAAGCCCCATGGCAATAAGCATTTGAATTTGAGTGATGTCATTTGTGGAGCGGGTAATAAGGCTTGGTGTTGAAAACTTGTTTATTTCCCCAAGGGAAAAAGACTGAACCTTTGAAAAAACTGTGAAGCGCAGCCGCATGGAAAAGGCGGCTGCGATACGGGCGGCAAAATAGCCGACGATAATGGAAGCGACAATAGAGCCTCCGGCACAAAGGAGCATTTTCCCGCCGGAGCGCCATATGTCTGCCATTTGACTGCCCGGAGTCATAATTGTTGTCGTTATTTCCGACATAAAATCCGGCAGACGAAGCTCCAGATATACATTGACGGCTACAAAAGCCGTGCTGATAAGCGCCATAAGCCATTCTTTAGGCGACATATGCTTTAGCAGCTTTAACATAGAATAATCCTTTCTGGGGGAATAGGCCGAAGGGTGCTGAAAAACAGGGACGGCCAGCCCAAAAGACCATAAATTTAAGTATATACAAGCAATTTTTAATGTCAACCTCTTAAGATGTATTAAAATTGAACTTATTGTAAATTGTATTATAGGTTTAAAACTATGAAAAATCACCGGAGAATAAAACGAAAGAGAGAGATTTAGGGCGGCTTTAGCAGCATAATTCTGTTTGAAAAAATCCTTAGGCTGTGCTATACTTAGCGATATGTTTTCAGTCCTTAAGAAGCGTCAAGGAGGCTTTTAAATGAACATCGTGGTTTTATGCGGAGGTTTAAGCGTTGAAAGGGACGTATCCATAACCAGCGGAACAATGGTGGCCAAGGCATTGCGTGAAAGGGGTCACCGGGTTGTTCTCATAGACTCATATTTCGGATACCCCGGATACTACGAAAAGCCAGAGGAAATATTCCAAAGGGAGCAGGAAAACGAGATTATTCTTGTAGGCCATGAAGAACCGGACCTTGAAAAGGTAAAGGCTTCACGGAAGCAAAAAGGCAGCGGCGTTCTTGGGGACAATGTTCCGGAAATCTGCCTTGCGGCGGATATAAGCTTTCTTGCCCTTCACGGGGAGGAAGGGGAAAACGGCAAGCTTCAGGCCTGCTTTGATATATTGGGCATAAAATACACCGGCTGCGGCCATTTAGGCAGTGCACTTGCCATGAACAAAACCATAACAAAGCATCTTTTATCCTGTGCCGGCATCCTCAGCCCTCGGGGCATAACGGTATATAAAGGGCAGGGCCCCTATGAAGATGTTGGCTTTCCCTGTGTGGTAAAGCCCTGCTCCGGCGGCTCCAGTGTTGGCACCTCCATAGTAGAAAGCCGTGAGGATTACGATAAGGCGCTGGATCTTGCTTTTAAGTATGAGAGAGGCGTAATAGTCGAAAGCTACATAAAAGGCAGGGAGCTGACCGTTGGTGTTATTGACGGAAAGGCAATGCCGGTTATAGAAATAATCCCCAAAGAGGGCTTTTACGATTATAAAAACAAATATCAGCCCGGGGCCACGGAAGAAATTTGCCCTGCTGACATAGGGGAAGAAAAAACCAAGGAAATACAAAGGCTAAGCGAAAAGGTAAGCGAAGCTTTGATGCTGGAAGCCTATTGCAGGGCGGACTATCTCATGGACGAAAAAGGAGACATTTATTGCCTTGAGGCAAATACCCTTCCGGGGATGACTCCCACAAGTCTTTTGCCCCAGATGGCAAAGGCTCAGGGAATGGATTTTGCCGAGCTTTGCGAGCTTATTATAGAGGTTTCCTTAAAGAAATACCAGTGAGCATTCTCAAAGTTAAAGCTGCCCTGAAAGGAAAGGCCATATGAAAAATCTAAGCATAGAAAATATCATCTCCGCTGTAAAGGGCATATACTTAGGTGACGAAAAGCTGCTTGGAAAAGAAATCAGCTTTGTAACAACAGACAGCCGCAAGGCAGGGCAGGGCTGCCTTTTTGCCGCTATAAAAGGTGAGCAAAATGACGGTCATGACTATATTGAAAAGGCCTTTGAAATGGGCGCCCTATGCGTCATAGGGGAAAAAGCGCCGGAGAAAAAAGGTCTGCCTGTCATCCTTGTCGCAAACACCGTGGAGGCTCTTGGAGATTTGGCAAGTTTTTACCGTGAGAAGCTTAGCATACCAGTTTTAGGTATAACAGGCAGCGTTGGAAAAACCACAGCCAAGGAAATGTGCGCTTCTGTACTGTCCCAGCGCTTTAAGCTGCACAAAACCGATAAAAACCTTAATAATGAGCTGGGAGTACCCCTGACCTTGTTTGGAATTGATGAAAGTCACGAGCTGGCAGTGGTGGAAATGGGCATATCCCATTTTGGAGAAATGAGAAGGCTGGGGGAGATAGTCCGCCCCAACATGGCTCTTTACACCGCCATTGGAGCTGCCCATCTGGAGTTTCTGGGGGATTATGATGGGGTCTTAAAGGCAAAATCCGAAATGCTTGAATTTTTGCCCCAAGAAGCTAAGGTTTTCATAAACGGGGATGACGAAACCTTAAAAAAACTTGAAAGTGACAGGGAAGTTATCTCCTTCGGACTTTCGGCGGACTGTAAAGTAAAAGGTGAAAATATAGTCCATGAAAGCCTTGATGGAACGGCCTTTGAGATTGTTATGGGCAAAAGGCGTATACCTGTTAAGATAAATGCCTATGGAATGCACCTTGTCTCCGCCGCCTTGGGCGCTGCCGCTGTTGCCATGAGTTTGGGGCTAACAGACAGGGAAATTGCAAAAGGAATCTCGGAATATGCCCCCGTCGGCAGCCGAAGCGCCATAGTACAAACGGGAAAAATAACAATAATAGACGACTGCTACAACGCAAACCCAAGCTCAGTTTGCTCTGCAATAGATTCGCTCGTTGGACTTTCCGGCAGACTTATCTGCATATTGGGGGACATGGGGGAACTTGGGGCAGATGAAGAAAAGCTTCATTACATGGTTGGAAGCTATGTAGCAAAAAAAGGCATAAATCGGCTTATCGCCTGCGGAAAGCTCTCTAAAAACACTGCCGGGGGAGCAAGAACGGCAGGCTGCCCTGAGGTTTTTTATTTTAAAAACAAGGAAGCTCTTAAAAAAGAGCTTTCAAGCCTTATTGAAAAAGACGACAGGGTTCTGGTAAAAGCCTCCCACAGCCAGGCCTTTGAGGAAATAGTAGACTGGCTCAAGAAGCTGTAAGCTTTTTTTGATAGTTTGGAAAGCTTCATTAAAAAACAATTAAAGAAGAAATAAGTAAAGGCTTTGGAAGCTAAAGTTTCCAAAGCCTTTACCTTTTAAATTTTAATTTACAAATTTCTTAGAACAAGCTTGTTAAAAGCCGGCACAGAGTAAAAATGGGACTTAGGCCTTAGCTTTTTTAGCTTCAGATACAAGCTCTGCCATGAGCTTTGTCATAAGGTCCTTTGAAAAATCATCATTGAGCTTGCCTTCAGAGTCAAACTTATTATGGGCAGACATTATGAAAACTTCGGGCTTGTTCAGGAGCTTTGCGTCTAAAATTACGCAGACTTGGCGCAGGTGATTTTGGGCACGAACTCCGCCGAAGATGCCTTTTGATGCGCTGATTATAGCAAGCGGCATACCTGCCAAAGGCTTTACTTCACCTCTTGAAAGCCAGTCCAAAGTGTTTTTCAAAACACCTGAAACGGAGTAGTTGTATTCCGGCGCAGCTATTAAAACAGCGTCCGCTGCGCTAATTTTTTCCTTAAGCTCTTTTACTGCCTCAGGCTCGCCCAAAGCTTCCACATCCTCGTTGAAAAAGGGGATTTTGCTGATGTCCGCAATTTCCAGCTCCGTGTTTTCAGGTAAAAGCCCCGAAGCCGTCTTAAGGGCGGCGGTGTTATAGGACTCCCGTCGCAGGCTGCCGGATATGCCGATAATTTTGATTTTTTCTCCCATTACTCATTCGTCCTTTCCGTTTTTATAAAAGTATTGTTTTTAAGCTCGGTAAAAGCCAGAGCCAGCTCTTCATCTGTGTTCATAACTATGGGGCCTCCCCAGGCCACAGGCTCATTTAAGGGCTTTGCCATAAGAAGCAAAAACCTCATGCCGCCATTTCCAGCCTTCACAAAAAGCTCATCTCCCTCACTAAACAAAACCACCTGCTTTTCAAAGAGGCTTTCCCTGCACTCATGGTCAAAGCAGCCGTCTCCCTGAAGGATGTAGAGAAAAAGTGTGGAGTCTTTGTCACTGGGAAAAGTCCATTCCGTATCGGGATTTAATGAGACATCAAGGAAAAGAGCATCCGCATATTTCCCATGAAAGGCACCCCTTGTGTTCTTATAATCTCCGGAGATAATTCGAATAGTCGAGTCCTGTTCAGAAATTACGGGAACATCCTCACTTTTAATGTCGCCATAGGAGGGCCTTGTCATCTTATCTTCAGCGGGAAGGTTAAGCCAGAGCTGAACTCCGAAAAGCCAGTCTGTTTCCTTTGGCATCTCCTGATGTATGATACCTGAGCCTGCCGTCATCCACTGACAGTCCCCGCCGGAAATAAGCCCCTGATTTCCAAGACTGTCCCTGTGCTCAATCTCTCCGGAAATAAGATAGGTGATGGTTTCAATCCCCCTATGGGGATGATGGGGAAAGCCCCTAAGATAGTCTTGGGGGTCTTTGGAGTCAAAGGCATCTAACATAAGGAAGGGGTCAAAATCATATACGTTGTTTTGTCCGATAAGACGGACAAGCCTTACTCCCGCGCCGTCAACCGTGTTTCTGCCGGTGATAACTTTTTTTACTGTTCGCAATATTCCCATAGCTTTTTACCTCCTTATCTTCAGCTTATAAATCATATCATACCACATTACAAGGAATTTCCAAGTAGGCCGCAAAAATTTTACAAATTTTTTATGTTTAAAACGGCCGCCGGAATAAAAAACCGCCATAAACCCCAAAAGACAAAAAGATTATAATACAAGACCCCACAAGGGCCGGTAAAAGCCCTTGCGGGGTACAATAAAGGAGAAAATTATGGACTTTTAGTCAAGGAAAAGTGCAAGGTCCTCGTCAACGGTGCCGATTCCGGCAATGCCGAATTTTTCAACCAGGACATTGGCAACGTTGGGAGACAGGAAGCCGGGAAGCGTGGGGCCAAGATGAATGTTTTTAACACCCAGGAATAAAAGTGCAAGCAGCACGATAACGGCCTTCTGCTCATACCAAGAGATGTTATAAACGATGGGAAGCTTGTTTATATCGTCAAGCTCGAAGATTTCCTTAAGCTTTAAGGCAATAAGAGCAAGGGAGTAAGAGTCGTTGCACTGACCGGCGTCAAGAACACGGGGGATGCCGCCAATGTCACCCAGAGGCAGCTTGTTATAGCGGTATTTTGCGCAGCCCGCTGTTAGGATAACCGTGTCGGAGGGGAGCTTTTCGGCAAACTCTGTGTAGTATGTGCGGGACTTCATCCTGCCGTCGCAGCCGGCCATAACAAAGAACTTGCGGATGGCACCGGACTTAACAGCGTCAACAACCTTATCTGCCAGAGCAAAGACCTGATTGTGGGCAAAGCCGCCAACGATTTTGCCGTCCTCAATCTTTTCGGGAGAGGGGAGGGTTTTCGCAAGGGCGATAATCTGTGAGAAATCCTTTTTGCCGTTCTCGTCCGGCTCAATGTGGGGGCAGCCGGGATAGCCGCTGGAGTTTGTGGTGAAGATGCGGGCCCTGATTTCCTCGCTGCGGGGGGGAACAATGCAGTTTGTGGTGAAGAGAATGGGGCCGCGGAAGCTTTCAAACTCTTCAAGCTGCCTGTGCCAGGCATTACCGTAGTTTCCGGCAAAGTTTGAATATTTTTTAAATGCGGGGTAGTAGTGAGCAGGCAGCATTTCGCTGTGAGTGTAAACGTCAACACCTGTTCCGGCGGTCTGCTCAAGAAGCTGCTCTAAGTCCTTGAGGTCGTGACCGGAGATAAGTATGGCGGGGTTTTCACGAACACCGATATTAACCTCGGTAATCTCGGGGTTGCCGTACTTTGAGGTGTTTGCCTCGTCAAGTAAAGCCATGGCTTTTACGCCGAATTCACCGGTTTTAAGGGTGAGGGCCACAAGGTCATCGGCGGAAAGAGAGTCGTCCAAAACTGCGGAAAGAGCCTCATATATGAAAGCGTAAATTTCGGGGTTTTCCTTGCCGAGGTTTTTAGCGTGCTCAGCATAGGCGGCCATACCCTTAAGGCCATAGGTTATCATCTCACGAAGGGAGCGCACATCTTCATTTTCGGTAGAGAGAACGCCAACCAAAGCTGCCTTTTCAAGCATGGAAGCCTTATCGCCAACTGTGAAAACGGCAGAGTCATGAAGACCCTGTAAAGCGGCAGGGGTTTTAAGTCCGTCTCTAAGGCTTATAAGCTTTTTAATCTGAGCTTCAAAGGAAGCATCGTCAAAGTTTGCGTTTGTGATGGTCATGAAAAGACTGTTTACGACCTCGTGGTTTACTTCTGTTATGGAATTAACATCAACCTTACCTTTAACAACTACTTCGGCTATGCCCTTTGCCGAATAGATAAGAAGGTCCTGCAGCTTTGCGACTTCTTCATTTTTTCCGCAGACACCCTTGACTGTGCAGCCTGTGCCCCTTGCGGTTTCCTGACACTGGTAACAAAACATACTCATATTTTTTATACCCTCCATATTAATGTTCGTTTATTGCGGCAGCCCTGCCCTATTGCAAAAACTGCCGATTTTCGATTGACGTAAGTGTAGCACAAAAAACTCAAAGCTTCTGTTGTTAAAACAACAAAGTGAAAAAAGAATAAATATTTAACAGGGAATAAGAGGTCTTTTTGATTATTAGGCCTTCGGACTTGACAAAGGAGCCATATGTGTTAAACTAAAATATAATTGAATACCAAATATTTTGGAATTATCCGAAAATGATGGAGGCGCGAGGATCAAAAGTACCTTGTAAGGGGAAAGGGGTCATCGCCGAAGTGCCTAAGCACCAATTTTAAAGGTGGATCCGGCGCTGGGCTGCGGGAGAATATGCCGCAGACTGTCACGAAAGTGGAGAGCTATCATTGGCCAGGGGGAGGAAATATCTTTCCCGATATACATAATTTTTGACTTAACATATGTATAGCCATGTGCTTTTCGTTTGAAAGCTCATGGTTTTTTTATTTACATAATTAAGATGAGGAAGGGAAAAAACAAATGAAAAAATTTATTGCGATACTTCTTGCGATGGTAATGCTGCTGGCCTTTGCGGCCTGCGGCACAAAGGATGAGGGCGGCGTCAGCGAGGAAAGACCTGTTTTGCGGGTTGGTATGGAGTGCGGCTATGCTCCTTACAACTGGACTCAGGGAACAGATGCCAACGGCGCCGTGCCAATTATGGACAGCTCCGACTATGCCTATGGCTATGACGTCATGATGGCAAAGCTTCTGGCAGACAGCATGGGATATGACCTAGAGATTTACAAAATCGATTGGGACACCCTGCCCATGGCTCTTATTGCAGGAACCATAGACTGCGTTATAGCAGGCCAGTCCATAACCTCCGAGCGCCTTGAAACTGTGGACTTCACAACACCTTACTACTATGCTTCCATAGTTGGCCTAACCATGAACGACAGCGCCTATGCGGAAGCTACTGGCGTTTCTGACCTTGAAGGCGCAGTCTGCACCTCCCAGCTTAACACCGTCTGGTATGATGTCTGCCTGCCCCAAATTCCAAATGCCGACATTCTGCCTGCCATGGAATCTGCTCCCACAATGCTTGTTGCCCTGTCCTCCGGAGCCTGCAGCCTTGTAGTCACCGACGAGCCCACGGCTTTGGCCGCAACAGTTGCCTATCCCAATATGGTAATGCTTAATTTCACCGACAGTGATGACAACTTCCAGGTTTCTGAGGAGGAGATAAATATCGGCATCTCCGTCAAAAAAGGCAACAGCGAGCTTTTAGAAAAGCTTAACGCCGGCCTTGCGGCACTTACCACAGAGGATTTCACAAGAATGATGGATGAGGCTATTTCAGTTCAGCCCCTTTCAAACTAGGGTATTTAAAACTCAGGCGGCGGCTTTTTCCGCCGCCTGAGTAAGTATTTTGCCGGTGACTTTTGCGCCGGATAAGATGAAGTTTTTTAAAATTACTGCACAAGCCATGAAAAGAGGTAAAGGCAATGGGTACCTTACCGGAAGGATTTTTTCCGAGAGTTTTATTTCTGCTACAAAATTATGGCAGCTCCTTTCTTCTGGGGGCCGGCACAACTCTATACATAGCCTTAATATCCACGATTATAGGCTGTGTTATAGGATTTGTCTGCGGGATTATCCAGACAATTCCCGTAGAGCACAACGACAACTTCTTTAAAAAAGCCCTCCTTTGGCTTTCAAGGGCAATTTTAAATATTTATGTCGAGGTGTTCCGAGGCACTCCAATGATGGCTCAGGCTGTGTTTATTTTTTACGGCTACTCCTACCTTACGGGAACAACACTGCCAAGAATGTTTGCGGCCATTTTAATTGTATCCATAAACACGGGGGCGTACATGGCGGAAACCGTTCGAGGGGGCATTCTTTCAATCGACCCCGGCCAGACCGAGGGGGCAAAAGCCATAGGCATGACTCATGTTCAGACCATGATAGGGGTTATTCTGCCTCAGGCCCTGCGCAACATTATGCCGCAAATAGGCAACAACCTTATAATCAACATAAAAGACACCTGCGTATTGTCGGCCATCAGCATAGTAGAGCTGTTTTTCACCTTCAAATCCGTTTCCGGTGCCTATTACACGATGTTTGAAGCTATAACCATAACCATGGTAATCTACTTTGCCATGACCTTGTTTTTCTCCCGTCTGCTTCGCTGGCTGGAGGGGAAAATGGACGGCGGAGACAGCTTTGACCTTGCCACTGCAGACACCCTTGCCCACACCAGCGGAATGGTTCGATTTCGCAGCGGGGGCAAGGAAGGGGATAAGACCGGGATGAAGGAGAGGGGAAGATGATGGAATCTATTCTTGAGGTTCGGCATCTGGGAAAAAAATTTGGTGACAACGTGGTTTTACGGGATATAGATTTTTCCGTTAAACCGGGCGATGTAACCAGCATAATCGGCGCCTCCGGCTCGGGAAAATCCACCCTTTTACGCTGTATTAACCTTTTGGAGGAGCCTTCTGCCGGCCAAATTTTATATCACGGCAGAGATATTCTTGAAAAAGGCTTTAAAGTCCCTCCCTACCGTGCAAAGGTTGGCATGGTGTTCCAAAGCTTTAACCTTTTTTCCAATATGACCGTTTTGGAAAACTGCATGGTGGGCCAGCGTAAGATTTTGAAAAAAGACAAGGCCACAGCGGAAAAGCTTGCAAAGGAATATCTTGACAAGGTTGGGATGGCGGCCTATATAAACGCAAAGCCAAGGCAGATTTCCGGCGGGCAAAAGCAGCGAGTTGCCATTGCCAGAGCTCTTTCTATGGAGCCGGAGATTCTTTTGTTCGACGAGCCGACAAGCGCCCTAGACCCCCAGATGGTAGGTGAAGTTTTGGATGTTATGAAGACCTTGGTTCATGAAGGGCTTACAATGCTTGTTGTCACCCACGAAATGGCCTTTGCCAGAGATGTCTCCAGTCACACAGTTTTCATGAAAGACGGAGTTATCTGTGAGGAGGGCTGTCCCGAGCAAATTTTCGGTAAACCGGAAAAGAATGAGACGCAGGAGTTTCTCTCAAGGTTTTTCGACCGCTGACAGACTTTATAGAAATTTTAGAGCGGGAATATTTATTAAGACAAAACAAAAACGGGGCAGCAATTTTAACTGCCCCGTTTTTACTTTTATCAGGTCAAAATATTTTTACAATAGGAATTTGCGGCTTTTTATATTATTTTACTGATAATTATGGTATTATAAATCCATATGTTTTTAAGCCCTGACTAATACAGGGATATGATATAAACTTTTAAGCTACTTTAAATCAGTGAGGGAGCTGCATCCAATGCAAGGCACAATGATAGAACTTATAAACAGTTACGGCTATATAGGCATTATGATGCTTATATTTATCGAGAACGTTTTTCCGCCCATACCTTCGGAAATCGTGCTTGTTTTTGGTGGCTTTCTCACAACCCAATCTAACATGAGCGCACCTTTGGTGATTTTATTTTCCACAATCGGCTCGGTTATGGGCGCCGCTGTTTTATACGCCTTCGGGCGGGTTCTTAGCAGAGAGAGAATAAAAAAACTGCTTTCAGGGAGACTGGGGCAGACTATAAGGCTAAAGCCGGAAGATGTTACAAAAGCTGAGGTGTGGTTTAAAAAATACGAGTATAAGGCAGTTTTAGTATGCCGCTGTATCCCCTTGGTAAGAAGCCTTATCTCTGTTCCGGCGGGGATATCCAGAATGCGCCTTACGCCCTTTTTTCTTCTGACCGTGGCGGGAACCGCTGTGTGGAACACTATTTTGGTCTATGCCGGAAGGCTTGCGGGAAATGCCTGGGAGCAAAGCCTTAAATATATCGGCTGGTATTCAAGTCTTGCCATTGTCCTTGTGCTGCTTGTTGCGGCCTATGTTTTTATTAAATACCTCGACAGGCGTTTTCTTTCTGTTAATAATAATGAAAACGAAGATGACATATAAAAATCAAGGCAGGGGAGCAAGAACTGCAAACAGGCCTTGCGCAATATGCATATTATTTGGTATAATACATCTGTTATAAATAAAAACCCATGTTATTTGAGAAAAGCCGGCGGGTTTATAAGCTTTTATGGGTAAATACCTAAATATATAAAAAAATCTAAGGCCGCGGGATACATAAAAAACTTTGACCAAAGTTTTAATAAGCGGCTGTGCTAAAAAAGCATACCGATAAAAATCAGGTGTTTTCCAGATTTTTGCGGCTTGCATATTTATCTACAAATTATGGAGGAAAAAAATGAAGAAATTAATTGCACTGACCTTGGCGCTGATTTTCTGCCTGGCTATTTTTGCCGGCTGCGGTCAAAAGACAGGGGACGAGGTTACTGACGCTCCCGACACAGACAATGTAACCGATGCTCCCGACAACGGCGGCGAAACTGACACGGCTCTTTATGAGCAGGCAAAGGGAAAAACCTACACAGTTGGAACCGACACCACCTTCGCACCTTTTGAGTTTGAAGACGACAATGGCAATCACACAGGAATTGACATCCAGCTTCTTGAAGGCATTGCCGAGGAAATGGGCTTTACAGTAGAGTGGAGTATTCTTGGCTTCACAGCTTCTGTAACGGCTTTGGAAGCAGGCCAGGTTGACGCTATGATAGCCGGTATGTCCATAACCGACGAGCGTGAGCTTAAGTATGACTTCTCCGACTCTTATTACAGCACCACCACAGGCGTTGCGGTTAAGGCCGACGCCGACTTTGAGTCTCTGGAGGACCTTAGAGGTCAGACCGTTATCGCAAAAACCGGAACCGAGGGCGCAAAGTATGCCGAATCCATCATGGATGAATATGAGCTTAACCTCATCTATGTGGACGAATCTGCCATTATGTACACCTATGTAGAGTCCTCCCAGGCTATGGCCTGCTTCGAGGACTACCCTGTTATCCAGTATGAAATTGCAAGAGGCAATGTTGGCTGCAAGGTCATTCACCAGTCCGAGGCCTCCACGCCTTATGGCTTTGCCGTACTCAAGGATAATAACCCCGAACTGATTGCCGCCTTTAACGAAGGGCTAAAGCGCTTTAAGGAAAACGGCACATATGACGAAATCCTAAACACCTATTTCGGAGAAAACTAAGCGGCTGAAACAAAGACGGCAGCCGGAGCTTTTGGCTTCGGCTGCCGGCAGGTCCTTTTGAAATGGGGCTTGTAAGATTCCGGATTTATGCTAAAATGGCAGGCAAGTGCGGATTTTTGTTTTAGCATAAATTTCAACACAGATAGGAAATACGCCCATGAAATTTTTTGACCTGTTTATTAAGCACTTTCCATCCTATATGTCCGCCATGAAAATCACCCTTTGGGTAACGGTAGCTTCTTTGTTTTTCGCTACCCTCATCGGTGTGGTTTTTGCCATCTTTAAAATATCAAAATCTCGCTTCCTGAAATCTGTTGCGAATGTTTATATTAGCATTATCCGCGGAACTCCGCTGATTGTGCAGATTTTGTTCATCTATTTCGGCTTTCCCATGGTCTTGGGCTTTAAGTGGGACTGGATGGTTGCAAGCGTTGTGATTATGTCGATAAACGCCGGCGCCTATATGACAGAGCTGATTCGGGGCGGTATTGAGGCTGTGGATAAGGGCCAGATGGAGGCAGCGAGAAGCTTAGGGCTCTCCTATGGTCAGGCTATGATAAAAATCATTTTGCCCCAGGCCTTTCGCATTATGCTGCCCTCAATGATTAATCAGTTTATCGTCACCTTAAAGGACACGTCTCTGCTGTCTGTCATCGCCGTGCGGGAACTGGTGCAAAACACAAAAATTATAGTCGCAAACAACATGGAGGCCTTTATCATGTATGCCATGGTGGGTATTTACTACTGGGTTGTAGTGTCCATACTATCCTCAATTGCGAAGATGATTGAGAGGAGGACAAGCTATGGCAAATAATAATAAAATAGTAGTAAAAAACCTTATAAAATCCTTTGGTAAGCTGGAAGTTTTAAAGGACATTTCAACAGAGATAGCGGAAGGGGAGGTTGTGGTTATCATAGGCCCCTCCGGCTCCGGAAAGTCCACCTTCCTGCGCTGCCTTAACCGTTTGGAAGAAATAAACGGCGGGACAATAATAGTAGACGGTTACAACCTCACAGATAAAAAAGCGGATATCAATAAAGTCCGCCGGAATATAGGCATGGTTTTTCAGCACTTCAATCTCTTTCCCCACAAAACCGCCAAGGAAAATGTTATGCTGGCTCCTTTGACTCTTAAAACATTGAGCAAGCAGGAGGCAGAGAAAAAAGCCGATGAGCTTTTAAGACAGGTGGGGCTTTCCGACAAGGCAGATGTTTATCCGGCCCAGCTCTCCGGCGGGCAAAAGCAGCGTGTGGCCATAGCCCGCTCTCTTGCCATGAACCCTGACATAATGCTTTTTGATGAACCAACCAGTGCCCTTGACCCTGAAATGGTGGGTGAGGTTTTAAGCGTTATGAAAGACCTTGTAAAAATGGGCATGACCATGGTGGTTGTAACCCATGAGATTGGTTTTGCTCGTGAAGTTGGAGACAGAATTCTTTTCATGGACGGGGGATATATTGTTGAGGAAGGCTGCCCCGACAAGATTTTAAATCACCCCTGCGAGCCAAGGACTATTGATTTTCTCGCAAAGGTTTTATAAACTTTAAAGTTGCCCCTATACAAAAACCTATGACCGGCTTTTTTATAAGCCGGTCATAGGTTTTTTAGTTTTTCGGCCCAGCTGAATATACAAAGGGCTTAGAAAAATTAAGCAGCTATTTTAAAGATACATAGCTGTTGCCCTCTATATAAAAACGCCAGGGAAAATCTTTTGCTTCTTCGGCATAATCTATACCCACACGCTTGGAGCTTACTATGGATTCCTTAAAAGCCTCTCCGGATTCCAAATATAGCCTATGGGAGCAAAGGTCTTCTTTATTAAGGCTTTTATCAAGACCAAGGGCTAGGCATAGCTTCCCCGGCCCGTTTGTAAGACCGAAAATCTGCTTTTGACTAAGCTCTTTATAGGGCAGTTTAAACCTGTTTTGCGCCATGCTGTCAAAACCCTCCAAAGGCTCCGCAGCCCTTATAAGCACGGCTTGAGGCTCGTTTTTTACACCTGTGACTATGTTGAAGCAGTGGTACATACCGTAGATAAGATATATATAAGCAAAACCGCCGTCACCATATATAACATCGGTTCTGGCTGTTCTTTTGCCCCCGTAAAAGTGTGCGGCCTTATCATCAGGCCCCATATATGCCTCTGTTTCAACAATTCTGGCGGCCAGTCTTTCACCTCCTGTTTCATTTACAAGAACCTTACCCAGAAGCTCTTTTGCAAGGGTCAAAGCGTCTCTGCGAAAAAACTCTCGGTCTAACTTTTCCATGTAATTCCCATCTTTCCTGCTAATTTTTATAATACGGCAGCTATATTTTGTCACTAAGTTTTAGGCTGTAAAAGCCACTGGACTTTTCTTATTTTAAGGCAAAAGCCTATATAAATTCGTCTGCCGCCTTGAAATTACATCCTGTATAGGCCATGTATAGTATGATATCCCCAGAGCGGATATTTACCCTAAAAACGAAGCAGGCATAAACTTTATACCTGCTTCGTTTTGTAATTGCACGTTTTAATCAAGGGCCAAGGCACCCAAAACTAAATTCTGCCTTGGCTTTTCAGCCAGCTTACGGTGTCTTCCAGAGTGTTCCTCATGTCTCTTGTGGTATAGCCCAACTCGTCCCTTGCCTTCTCATTGGAAAAAAGGGCATTTGAATTAAGGGTGTAAATGGAATAAGGTGTGAACAGCGGTGTTTCCCTAAGTATTTCATAATAACGCTCTGCAAGGGGAGCCGTTGCTCTTACAAACCAGAGGGGCAAAAAAACTTTTATCTTCCTTTTACCTGTAATATCATGCAAAATATTAAGTATTTTACGGATTTTAAAAAACTTATTTGAAAGAATATAGCACTCACCCTGCCTGCCTTTTTCACAGGCCTTAATAACTCCCTCGGATACATCACGCACATCAACAAAATCATATCCGCCGCCGACACCGGCGCTTAATTTGCGGGTGCAGTAATCGATTACCAAGGTTGTAAGATGCCCCCTGCCCCTATCATAGGGGCCGGTAATTCCCGAAGGGTGAACAACACAGGCGTTTAGACCCTTTTCGGCAGCTTCCAGAACATAAGCTGTGGCCTCGGCCTTAGTTTTAGCGTATAGACCCACAACCTTATCCGGACTAAATTGCTTAGTTTCCCTTATAACCGTGCCCCGAGAAGCTTCGGCTATGGCATGGACAGAGCTTACATAAACAAGCTTTGCCGCAGAGTATTCCGCGCATAAATCAGTGATGTTTTTCGTTCCTGTCACATTGACATCATACACTGCCTGATTAAACTTTGAGGCTATGGAAACAATTGCCGCACAGTGAATTACAACAAGCTGCCGGCCCCCAAGGTTTTCAAAGCAGGGCCTTAGGCTTTCCTTATTTCGTGTGTCTCCAAAAAATATTTCCGCTCTTTCCGGAAGGTTTTTTTCTCCGATAAGAACCAAGGCCCGAACTGATTTCCCGTCTTCGATTAATTGCTGAGTTATCACAGCGCCTAAATGGCCCGCCGCACCGGTTATTAAGTATAGCTTATCCATAATAAGACCATCCTTTAACAAAGAGTCGAGAAAAAGCTGCGGAAACAAAAATCTTTTTGTCTGCCGGTTTTTTATATCATGGGGCAAACAATAGCTTTTATTATTTACAATGACTTCCTTTTAAATAGATCGAAGGGGTACAGGAGCTATATATTACCCTGTGGGCGCAGCGCAAAGGGCTTTTCCTAAATTATTAAGGCTTATAAATGCTTATATTTTTCAAGGTTTTTAAGTTCCGAAGCGGCACCTTCGTCTAAAACGACAGTTACGTTTCCCTTGTGAAGCTGCAAGGCCGAGGCTGTTATCTGTGTGCTAACAGGCCCTTCTATGCTTTGAGATATTACCTCAGCCTTCTTTTTACCATTGGCAATCATGATAATATTTCTTGCCTCTAGGATGGTGCCCACACCCATGGTGATTGCGTAATGGGGCATTTTTGACCTGTCTATACCGCAATTTTTATAAAAGCTTTCATAGTTATCATCCAGAGTTTGCTGTGCCAATTCCTGCACTCTAGTTCTGGAGGAAAGAGAAGAACCCGGCTCATTAAAAGCCCAGTGACCGTCCCCGCCAATCCCCAAAAGCTGCAAATCTATGCCGCCGGCCTTTTTAATCTCATCTTCATACCATTGGCAATATTTTTCCGCATCCTTTGTAAGCCCGTCGGGAACTCGGATGTTCTCCTCTTTAATATTAATATGGCGAAAAAGCTGCTCATACATAAATCTTGCATAGCTTTGGTCCAAATGATAGGGCTTATCCATGTCGATGCCCACTCCAAGATACTCGTCAAGGTTAAAAGCTTTGACCTTTGAAAAATCAAGGCCTTCCTCTTTATGCATACGTATAAGCTCTTTATATGTACCAATAGGCGTACTTCCGGTGGCAAGTCCGAATACGCAGTCGGGCTTTGATTTTATAAAACCGGCAATTATTTTTGCGGTATACACGCTCATTTCATTATAATCTTTACTGATAATAACATCCATGCTGATTCCCCCATATAACTTTTATGGCTTCTACTTATAGATTGTATTTTCTGCCTTACTAAAAAATAGCTTTAAGCTGTTATTTTAAAGCTTTATTTATCACCTTCATCTTTGAAAGCGGCTTTTACAGCTAATATTATAAACCTAAAAGCCGAGATAATCCAGTAAAAACAAGTTTCAAACAGGTTTATTTTATTGTATATATTACTAAAGAACGGGGTGTTCCGGTAAATTACAGTGTATTTTAATGCTTCAGGACTTTTTACCAGAGTCAAAATTTCACTTTCCAAATCCGAGATAAAATGTGCTGACAAGTGTAAGCCTAGGGGGGGACATACTGTGTTTACAGCAGCAAGTAAAATGCAGGGTGATTACTTTAAGCCCAAGGCACTAAAGGAATCTGTCATGCACAGCTCAATCGCCCCCATGGTTTTATGCAGACAGTGACCGGACGGTTTATTAAATAAAGCAGATGCTTGGCTGAAAAGTCAGCACTCAACTTAAGTCTTTTATATAATCAGCAGAAAATTTAAGTATTATTTCTTTATTTGCAACTTCAATCAAACCTTCATCCTTCATCCGCTTCAGCTCCCGAAAAAGTGAGGGACGCTGAACACCGAAATAATCAGCAAGCTGCTTTTTTGTTATAGGAAGCAAGACGGAGCTGGATTTTTGCTTAACAGAAAGAGCCAGGAGATAGTCCACCAAATTTTCTCTCAAGGTTTTTTGGGTGTACATCGCTATTTTCCGGTTCATCCCCTGAGCATTCATCGATATAGACCGCACAAAGGGCATCACAAAACAATACTGTTTTAACAGCTCCTTAACCCCCTTCTTTGAAATGTGCAAAAGAACACTGTCTGCCCTACAGTAAATGCTCATGGGAAACTGAGTCTGGCTGCCAAACAACAGGTTTGCTCCTATAATACTTTCTTCTTCAAATTCAAACACAACAGTTTCGGAGCCGTTTGCGGCTAATGAATAGGCCAGCAGCCTGCCTGAGCAAATCACAGCCATATTATGGCACTGGGCACCCTGCTCATATACTGTTGCGCCTTTATGGTAATTGCGCTTATAGATTTGATTATCATCTATCAATGACTTTAATATATCGGAATCCGTATCGCAAAAAAGGTCTAGTTTTTTTAGCTGCTTTATCATTTTCAATCCCCCTTACTTCCATTATACAAAAAAGAAACCTATGTGTCTATCAGTGTGCCTGCTGCTGATATTATAATATATATATCATAATAAGGGAGGCTATTAAAATGATAGAAGAGGTTTTCAAAATTGCAAAAGAAAAACAGCGCGTTATTGAAAAAGCAGATAAGGAAAAAACCTTGGAATTTTTAGTTTTGAAAGCCCCGCCCCAGGGCATACAAACAGGGCAAAGGGGGTAAACATGGATATTTATACACTGGCAATATGGCTCGGCAGCTTAATTTTTCTTGGAATTTCCTTTAAAAAGAATAAGACAAAAACAAAACAGGCTCTTAAAATGGCATTTGGAATGGGAAAAGGAATGCTTGCAAGTATGCTGTCCATAATCTTTGCAATCGGCTTGATTTTAACAATTTTGCCCCCTATGGAAATAGCCGGCTTTGTCGGCCGTCAGTCTAGTCTGCTTGCAACAATTGCGGCGGCGCTGTTTGGAACAATAACATTGGTACCTGCCTTTATCGCATTTCCTCTTGTAGGCACCTTGGTTGACGCGGGAATTAGCATAGTTCCGGCAGTTGCCTTCTTAACAACCTTAACAATGGTGGGGCTTGTAACTTTTCCCCTGGAGAAAAAAGAGTTCGGAACAAAGTTTACAGCAGTTCGCAACGGCTTTAGTTTTCTGTTTGCAATTATTATTGCTCTTGTGATGGGGGTGATAATATGACAGTTTTAAAAAAGATAAAGGAAAACTTATTCTTAGTTATTGTTGTTCTTGCATATATAAGCATATTTATCATAAGTCCAATAATGGGGACAGAATCAATAAAAAACAGTGCTTATTATATCAAGGAAATGCTTCTCATTATGCCGGTTATATTTGTTCTGACGGCGCTTTTGGATATGTGGATACCAAAGGAAAAAATTATACGGTATTTGGGTAAAGAAGCCGGAGGCAAAGGTGTTTTCCTTTCTTTTCTTGTCGGCAGTGTTTCGGCAGGGCCAATTTACGCGGCATTTCCAATGTGCATTATGCTACGCAAGAAGGGTGCTTCTATACGCAATATTATAATTATTTTAAGCTCCTGGGCTGTGATTAAGGTTCCTATGCTGCTTAATGAAGCGAAGTTTTTAGGTCCTAAGTTTATGGCTATCCGCTGGGTTCTAACCGTCCTTGCCATACTTATTTTCTCGTGGATAGCCGCAAAGATAATAAAAGATGAAGATTTGCCGGCAGAGGAGCTTCCAAGGCCGGGCCTTCGTATTAACCGAAACGCTTGCATGGCTTGTATGCCATCTTTTGCCCCCTGCACCTGTAAGCACTCCGTCAGCTTCTAGTCCTT
>CAZTXG010000012.1:0-44199 GCA_964617335.1 uncultured Oscillospiraceae bacterium | reverse complement strand
TATGCGTAGGAATATTTATGTATTCCAAATGCAACAGTCTTTCCATGTTCTATATAGTCTCCATTTTCGTGGGATTCGGCGGAAGCGGCGTGTCACTTATACCCTGCGGCGTACTGATAAACAACTGGTTTGAAGAAAAAAAGGGACTGGCAACAGGGATTGCCTTTACAGGAAGCGTAGCCGGAGGTTTCATATTTGTCCAGATTACAAAAACCGTTCTTGCCTCCCACAACTGGCAGATGGCCTATGTGGTGCTTGCTGTTATTTCAGCGGTGATTTTGCTGCCCACAACAATTTTTCTTGTAAGAGAGCACCCACGTGATAAGGGCCTTTTGCCCCTTGGGGCGAAGGAGGCTTCTGACAGCAGCCAAACAGAGCTTCTGGGGATTACCCTTAAAAAATATATTAAGACCTCCTCATTTTGGCTTCTTGCCGCAAGCTTTTTTATAATCGGTTTTGCCAACATGGGACTTCAAAACAATATCAGCATTTACCTAACAACCGAGGCCAAGCACACAGAGGCCGTGGCGGCGAATATATTTTCACTGGTGCTCTTTGTGCAGATTTTCGGAAAAATACTTTTGGGTGCCCTCTACGATAAAAAGGGAATACCCTTTAGCTCCGCATATTGCATGGTAACATTTATAATCAGTGCGGCGCTTTTCATCTACTCCAAAAATCTTTACATAGCCATAGCTTTTGCCATTGCGTTTGGGCTTGTATCCTCAATGACAACGGTTACACCGCCATATGTGGCAGCCTCTATTGTGGGCGTCAAAGAATACTCTGTTATCTATGGTGTCTTGAGCCTGTTTTACGGCATCGGAGTTGCAACAGGGCCTGTTGTAGCGGGAAAGGTCTATGACTCTTTTGGCTCATATGCCCCTGTCTGGATAGCTTTCAGCCTATTGTCACTTATTCTCATGTTAACTACAACACAGGCGGTGAAAAAGGCAGAGGGCTTTGCCCGTCTTGCCGATTAAGCTTTTAGAAAGAAAACTTATGTTCAAGCTGTATGACAAATGCCGGTCTGCTTTCGGCAGCGCTGTTAGTCCGGCGAACAAGGCTGCCGAAAGTTTTGTCTCCGCTCCTCCTTTTCGCCAAAATGAGCGCCCGTCGCCGCCGGAATTTGCCCCGGGCGCTCCCCCTTTTTAAAGTATACGCAAGATAGCGATACGGGCCCAAGGTTTGGAAAAGAAGATGTATAGGACAAGAAATAAGGCAGAAAAACATAAGGTTTTTTTTGTATGTTATGTCTTTTGAGCCTTTATAGGGGTTTATCCCTTAGGCCCGATGTCCGAAGTCTTACCGTCTGTCGGATTTGATGGTAGTTTTCATCCCTGCAAAACAGAGCGATTTGAGCCGGAAAGCCGCCTTGCAAAAGTATGGTGCGGCTTTTCGGTTTATATTTAACCTTTGTGATTCGATTCCACTGCAAAAAAACCTCCTGCCGTGACTGGGCCAGCATTCCTGCCCCCGCGGCGGCCGGAGTGCCGGATAAAAGCCCCAAGCCAACTGCAAAAGAGCTAACGATTCGGTTTTGTTTTGCCTGTTTTGCTTGAGTGCGGCAGAGAACACCTTTTTCATTAAGCACAAATTCCGCCTCGTACCTGCCCCTATAGACCAGCATTATAAAAAGCCAGGAAAAAAATAGCAGGGCGGCAATCAGAGCCAAGCCATAAAGAGTATAGACACTTTTACCCGATGCCAAGCCAATCACCAGAGCGACAAGGCCGAAGGGGATGCCGACGGCAAGGCCAAGCTGCTTTAAAATAACTGTGTTTCTAAATATGGGCACACTGATTTGCCATTGTATTTTTTCCATCTCAATCTTCCTTTTCTACTGGAGAAATTAATAAAAGCACTAAATATGGCTATTAAAAAACCTTTCTTTTCCGGTATGGCCTGACTTACTATGAAAAGCATACCAAAAACACAAAGGGAAAAAACCACCCGAATCGGGTGGTTTAGGAAAAAAGCCCCCACCTTTTTCGGGTAGGAACGGAAAAGTCTGCATTTATTTGAGAAAAGTATCCCGCCCACAGGTTTTCCTCATAAAGAAGTTTTCCATAAAAGCAAAGAAACCATCTTATTTTGAAATGGTTTCTTTAAGGCGGCAAAGCCGCTTTTTGCAAACATCAATTAGAACAGCTTTGCATAAATTGAGGGGCTTTTTATAAATTCAGCACAGATTTATATGGTTTTAATTATATTGTAAGAGCTCCATTCACCATCGGAAATTGCGGTGATTATCTGCTCTTCCGGGAAAAGACGGCTGTCGATTTCACGGTCACTAAGACCTTGGCAGCGCAGCTTGTTAACCTGACCCTGCAAGTCTTTAAGAAAATCCAGCTTGCTTTTTAGCTTTTGCTTCCCGTTTTCCAACACACCTGCATGACAGCAGAAAACCCTGTCGTAGTCAAGAGCCAGAACCTTTTCGAGAGAGTCGATATACTGAGCCATATTTTCCTCGGCAGCGCAAAACCTTATTTTGCTTCGCACATAAAGGTCGCCGGAAAACAGCCAGCCTTGGTTTTTCTCAAGAAGAATATTATGGTGGGCCATATGTCCCGGCGTTTCAATAACATCAAAACAGTATTTCTCAGTTTCGATTTTATCTGCCAAAGGCAGGGGGCTAAAGGCCGGACGTTCACCCCAGGTAAGCCGCCGATACTCGGCGTATTGTCCGTCGCGGCGGGCCTCGTCAATATCCGACGGATTTATATAAATGGGCAGCTTCAGATTTTCCTGAACCCATGCCGCCATACCGCAGTGGTCCTCATGCATATGCGTAAGAACAAGCTTAGAGAGCTTTTGGGTTTTAAGAAAAGCGCTTATGTCATCACGCATACAGTCAGGGCCGCAGTCAATCAGCAGCCCGTCGATGGCATACAGATATATGCTGATATTTGCACCCATATTTGTATTCGTGCCTTTGGCAAAAACAATGTCTTTATAGCATCCCTGTTCAAGCATTTGGTGAAGCTCCTTTTTGGAAATGTTCTCGGATAAAGTAAATTTGACCCATTGTTCAACTAAAAATAGCACAAGAGAAGAATGTTGTCAACCGCATAAAAACCATATCTTTGAAATGGGCCGGAGATTAGGCCTTCAAAGCTTTTCAAAAAGCCTGAATTTACTAATATGGAACAGAAAACAGACTAAAAGGACTCGCAGGCAGCGAGTCTTTTTTATTTAGGCGTGGGTTTTGTCCTCTGAAATGGCTGCACCGGCATCAATCTGTTGGGATTTGGCGAAAATTACTTAGGGCAAAGTCCTTTGCTGTCCCGCAAACTAAAAATACTGCAAAATTATATTGACTGTAGTAATGACAAGTGCTATACTTAGCCTAATTTGCGAATCATTCGCAAATTGAAAGGAGAAAACACCATGCAGGGATATGAAACAAAGCAAAGAAAGCGGCTTTTTTCCTTTTTTTCCGAAAATCCCAACAAGCAGTTTACCATTGAGGAGCTGACAGACAGCATAGACGATGTAAGCCAAAGCGCTATCTATCGAAACGTAAACCGTATGCTTAGGGACGGAATCTTAAAAAGATTTCAGGCAGAGGGCCAGCGCAAGTTTTTATATCAATATGTAGGCGGCGATTGCAGCAAGCATCTTCACCTTAAATGCAGCAGCTGCGGCCGCATTATCCACATAGAAGGGGAAAAGGCCGATGCCGTTGTGGATTCTGTAAAAGAAAGCTTTGATTTTGATATGGATAAAAATGCTACAATGATAATCGGGGAATGCTCCCGATGCAAATAATCCCCGAAAAGCAAAGTGTATAAGGGGGCGCCTTTGCTCTTTGCCTTTACTTTAATTGGAGGCCTAGTTAAAATGAAAAAAATTCTGTCCTGCCTTTTGGCAGTACTTTTAATAACGACTGCTTTTTCCGCCTGCAAAGATGCTGAAAAACCAGAGATAAACGGCAGCATCAACGAAAAGCCGCCGGAAACCGCCGGACTTAAAATAGTTGCCGCCACCTTCCCTCAATATGACTGGCTAAGGGAGATACTGGGTGAGCATTTGGAAAACACAGAGCTTATCCTTCTTATAGACGACGGTGTGGACCTGCACAGCTTTCAGCCCACTGTGGAGGATATTTCAAAAATTTCCGACTGCGATATTTTAGTTTATACCGGCGGCGAATCAGACACCTGGGTTCAAGATGCCATAAAAACAGCAAAAGAGGGTATTTGCACCATAAGTCTTGTGGAAACTCTGGGTGAGGCTGTTAAGAATGAGTCAGATGAGGGAGTAAGTGAGCAGCCTCACGAGCATGAGCACGAGGATGAAATAGATGAGCATATCTGGCTGTCTTTAAAAAATGCAAAGCTTATCTGCAAGGCCCTTGAAGAAAAGCTTTCTGAGCTTGACCCGAAAAACGCCGAAGATTATAAAAAAAATACGGAAGGCTACCTTGAAAAACTCTCGCGGCTTGACGGTGAATATAAAACAGTCCTTTCAAATGCCTCCCAAAATACCGTCATCTTTGCTGACCGCTTTCCCTTCCTCTATCTTATGGATGATTATGACCTTAACTATTATGCGGCCTTTTCCGGCTGCTCGGCAGAGACGGAGGCAAGCTTTGAAACCATTGCCTTTTTATCGGATAAGTTTTCAGAACTGGGGCTTTCAGGCCTAATGGTCATCGAAACTTCCGACCAGTCTATTGCTCGTGCAATTTTGCAAAACAGCGGCAGTGCCGGCGGGGAAATATTTGTTATGGACTCCATGCAGTCTGTCACACTGACAGATGTGAAAGCGGGCTATACATACCTTGGCACTATGGAAAAAAATCTGGAAGCCTTGAGGGGCGCCCTTAAATAAGGAAGGGGAAAACATGGCCTTAGTCAGCATAAAAAACGCCGCCCTCGGCTATGAGGGCAGGGTAATCGTGGAAGGACTAGACTTTCAGGTGAACGCCGGAGACTACCTGTGTATAGTGGGGGAAAACGGCTCGGGAAAAACGACCCTTATGAAAACCATACTTGGTCTTGTCTCCCCCTTAAATGGGAAAATATCATACGGGGACGGCCTAAAAAAGTGCGAAATCGGCTATCTGCCCCAGCAGACGGAGGTGCAAAAGGATTTTCCGGCCTCTGTCTGTGAAATAGTCATTTCCGGCTGCCTTAACCGCTGCGGAGCAAGACCTTTTTACAATAGAAAAGAAAAGGCTCTGGCAAAGAAAAACATGGAGAGACTGGGCATCTCCAAGCTATCTCGCCGCTGTTACAGAGAACTTTCCGGCGGTCAGCAGCAGAGGGTTTTGCTGGCACGGGCCTTGTGCGCCACCCAAAAGCTTCTTTTGCTTGACGAACCGGCGGCAGGCCTGGACCCCAAGGCTTCAAAGGATATGTATGACATAATAGATAAGCTTAACCGGCAGGACAAAATAACAATAATCATGATTTCTCACGATATTGCCCAGGCGGAAAAATACGCAAGCCACATCCTGCACATAGGCGCAAAACCTCTGTTTTTCGGCAGGGCCGGGGACTATCCGAAAAGTGATATATATAAAGCGAATAAGGAAGTTTTCGGGGGTGAGGCGTAATGGGCGAAGCCATTGAAAAGCTGGCCATATATTTTGAATACCCCTTTGTCCGCTATGCCCTTATAGTTGGCGTGCTTATTGCCCTTTGCTCCTCCCTTTTGGGGGTAACCCTTGTGCTAAAGCGCTTTTCCTTTATAGGTGACGGGCTGTCCCATGTGGCCTTCGGCGCTGTTGCCATTGGGGCGGTTTTGGGGCTTAGTAATGACATAATCATCGTGGCTCCTATAACGGTGCTTTGTGCCATACTTATTTTGCGCACCGGTCAAAATACGAAAATAAAAGGCGATGCCGTAATCGCCCTTATGTCTGTAAGCGCCCTTGCTCTGGGCTATCTTCTTATGAATATTTTCTCGGCCTCATCAAATCTTTCCGGCGATGTTTGCACGACTCTTTTCGGCTCCACATCCATACTTACCCTAACAACTGTGGATGTGTGGATGTGCGTGGGTATGTCTCTTATAGTGATTGCAGTGTTTGTGCTTTTTTATAACAGAATTTTTTCCGTCACCTTTGATGAAGACTTTGCCAGGGCAACGGGGATAAAAGCCGCAAGGTATAATCTGCTTATAGCCCTTGTGACAGCCCTTGTCATAGTCCTCGCCATGAATTTGGTGGGAACTCTTTTAACCTCGGCTCTCATTATTTTCCCTGCTCTTTCCGCCATGCGGGTGTTTAAAAGCTTTAAGTCCGTGCTTATATGCTCGGCTGTCTATTCGGTTTTTTGCTCCGGCCTTGGAATAATTATATCCATACTTTTCAGCACTCCCGTAGGCTCAACCATAGTTGCCGTAGAGATTGTTTTTTTCCTTCTTTTCTGGCTTGCGGGATTTTTAAAAGAAGCGAGAAAATGAAAGGCCTTTCGGCTGCTAAACCCTGCTAAAGGCCATATAATTTTTAAAATTAAACAGCCAAAAGGGTCTTTTGCCTAAGATTTGCAGGCATAAGGCCTTTTAATTTTTCCCTATTAAGCTACTGCTTTGATTATTAAAACAATTAAAAACTTTTAAACAAAAGCTTATTTACGTCAAAAGTTTTCTTGACAAAATCTCAAGGCGAACATATAATACAGTTGAACAATCATTCAACTGCTCAACTGAAGGAGGCTGCCTAAATGTACCCCTGTGATGCCGAGCTTGACCGCTGTGACTGTAACATCATCCACGAAGAAGTTGTTAATAAGGTTCGTGAACATATGCCTGAGGAAAGCATTCTTTTAGACCTTGCTGATATTTTCAAGGTTTTCAGCGATTCCACAAGGGTAAAAATACTTTATGCCCTGTTTCGCGCTGAGATGTGTGTTTGTGATATTTCCGTTTTATTGGGCATGACAAAGTCTTCAATCTCTCACCAGCTCAGGGTTTTGAAGCAGGCAAAGCTTGTTAAAAACCGTCGTGAAGGCAAGGTTGTTTACTACTCTTTGGCAGACGAGCATATAAAGGTTATTTTTGACCAGGCCCTCATTCACGTCTGCGAATAAACAGCAGACGGCAAAAAGCTGCCCCCGAAATTGAGGGCAGGCAGCTCAGGCAGCTAATGAACAAAAAATTTTTAGGCAAACGGTTGAACGCATAAGCAACCGTTCAACTGTTTGATTAAGGCTGTGTTGACACTACCTGAAATGCTCGGATTTTGAAGGGAATTTTTCGCAAGGCAAGGCAAAAACTCGCAGCTGTGGTTTGTCCACTGCAAGAATTTTTAACGCAGCATGGCGGGAAATTCGTCAAAAGACGGGCGTTGAACGGTAGTATCAACACGCCCTAGAAGGAGAAATAATTATGCTTGTAACAACAATGCAATATACCCTTGAGGGGCTTAAAAGCGGCTGCTGCGCCGCAAAAATTGAAAGAGAGCTTAGTCTTTTGCCCGGAGTGTCCAAGGCAGTTTTTGATTTTATGACAAAGACTTTGACTATGGAGCTTTCCGAGGGCTATTCCTCCGAGGATATTGACCGTCAGGCCGAGAGCATAGTTAAAAAGCATGAGGTTTATGTTAGAACCGGCGAAAAAGAAAATGAGCAGCCCGCAAGTAAAACCCTTTATATAAAAGGTCTGCACTGTGCCGACTGTGCCCGAAAAATCGAAGATAAAGTTCGGAGCATTCGGGGAGTAAAGTCTGCAAACCTTAATTTTGTAACAGAAAAGCTTAGTATTGAGGCTGAAAACGAAAATATGCTGCCCGCCATTTTAAGGCAGATCTCTGAGTATGCTCGAAGCATAGAGCCGGAGGTGCAAATCACATATACCGACGGGGAAAGCCGGGAAAAAGACAAGGCCATAAACCTTAAAAAGTGGGGGGAAAGGCTATCTTTAGGTCTGGGAGTCCTGCTTTTCGCCTTGGCTGTTTTTATAGATTTTAAAGAGCCTTACAGTCTTGCAATCTACCTTGCAAGTTATCTGCTCATTGGGGGCAAAGTTTTAGTAAGAGCTTTAAAAAACATTACAAAAGGCCAGATATTTGACGAAAACACCTTAATGAGCATAGCCACCATCGGAGCTTTTGCCATAGGGGAAAACCCCGAGGGCGTTGCCGTTATGCTTTTTTATAGAATAGGCGAGGCCTTCCAAGCTCTGGCTGTAAACCGTTCCCGCAAATCCATTGCAGACCTTATGAACATTAGACCGGATTTTGCAAACCTTAAAGTGGGAAACAAAATTATATCCGTTTCTCCCGAGGAGGTTGCGGTGGGGGAATTTATCCTTGTGAAACCCGGAGAAAAGCTGCCCTTAGACGGACTTGTAAGGGAAGGCTCCTCCGCCTTGGACGTTTCTGCCCTTACGGGCGAATCCCTGCCCCGTGATGTTTCGCCGGGAAGCGAAGTTCTCTCCGGCTCCATTAACAAAAACGGAGCTTTAACCCTTGAAGTCACAAAACCCTTTGCCGAATCCACCATTTCAAAGATTTTGGAGCTTGTTGAAAACGCCAGCAGCAAAAAGGCCCCAACGGAGAATTTTATTACAAAGTTCGCTAGATACTACACCCCTGCTGTGACCTTAGCCGCTCTTATTCTGGCTGTGGTTCCGCCTCTTTTAATCAGCGGAGCAAGCTTTAGTGATTGGATTTACAGGGCCTTGGCTTTTTTGGTTGTATCCTGCCCCTGCGCCTTGGTTATCTCCATTCCCCTGAGTTTTTTCGGCGGCATCGGCGGCGCTTCCAGAAACGGAATTCTTATTAAAGGCAGCAATTACCTTGAGGCCTTAAACAAGGTTGACACAGTGGTTTTCGACAAAACCGGAACCTTGACAAAGGGGAGCTTTAAGGTTACAAAAATAAGCCCCGCCCAGGGCTGGTCGAAAGAAGCTCTTTTACACAGCGCCGCCTATGGGGAAGGGACTTCAACCCACCCCATAGCCCTTTCCATAAGGAAGGAATACGGTAATCCCATTGATTTTGAAAGGCTTTCGGAGCAAAGGGAAATCCCCGGCCAAGGTCTTAGCGTGAAGCTTGACGGTAAAAAGCTTCTTATAGGAAACGCAAGGCTCATGGAGGAAAATGTCATTGCCTACACTTCGGCAAAGGAGTCCGGCAGCGTGGTGTATCTTGCCGTTGAAGGAGTTTTTGCGGGGTATATCCTCATATCCGACGAAATAAAGCCCGATAGCCGTGCGGCCATTAAAGAGCTTAAAAAGCTTGGTGTTTCAAACACAGTTATGCTAACGGGGGACCGCCGTGAAACCGGTGAGGCCATAGCAAAAGAAATAGGCCTTGACAGTGTATACACAGAGCTTTTACCCCAGCAAAAGGTTGAGATTTTAGAGGAAATCGAAAAGGAAAAAGCCGGCACTGGCAGCCTTCTTTTTGCCGGCGACGGCATAAATGACGCACCGGTTTTGGCAAGAGCACAGGTTGGCGTTGCCATGGGAGCTTTGGGTTCTGATGCCGCTATTGAGGCGGCAGATGTGGTGCTTATGACCGACGAGCCTTCAAAGCTTGTCACAGCCATAAAAATCGCAAGGAAAACCCGCTCCATAGTCTGGCAGAACATTGTCTTTGCTCTGGGAGTTAAGGCCATAGTTTTGGTTCTTGTGGCAGCAGGGACAGCGACTATGTGGGAGGCGGTTTTCGCTGATGTTGGCGTTGCTTTAATAGCCATCTTAAATGCCATGCGTGCTTTAAAAACAGATAAGCTGGCCCCATTATAAAACAAGATAAACACGGCGCTTGGGACTTAATACCAAAGTGCCGTGTTTATTTGTTAATTTAAAGTGGAATCGGCGAAAATCTGCGGGTATGTCAAATTAAAACTTATAAAACTAAAAAATTGCTGATAAAGAGCGAAATATAAGAAAAGTTTTTATAAAAAATAGACAGATAGATTAAATAATGTTATATTGTTTTCATGGACTATTATAAATAGTCGATTGCAATCTTTATTCTGTCTCATATATCTAAATTCCCTTGCAAGGAAGTCAGAAAATGAAATCTTTTCTTATTGCTTTTTCCATGTACTCAAAAATCCCCGTTCCCCAAACAGAATGGACAAAAAAGCATATGGCCTGGGCCTTATGCTGGTTTCCCGCTGTGGGTGTCTTTGTCGGCGGGGTTTTGGCTCTGTGGCTGATTTTTGCAGACTTTATAGGCCTTGGCACCATGGCAAGAGGGGCAATAGCACTTATCATTCCTTTTATAATAAGCGGCGGCATTCATCTAGACGGCCTTTGTGATACGGCGGATGCCCTTGGCTCCCATCAAAGCCGCGAGAGAAAGCTTACGATTTTACAAGACAGCCATATTGGAGCCTTTGCCCTTATAGTCTGCGGCCTTTACCTTATTGTTTTCTTCGCCTTTTGGTGCGAAATTAATGTGACAAAAAGGCTTATTCCCCTTTTGGCCTTGGTTCCTGTGTTGTCCCGCTGTCTTTCCGCTCTTGGGGCGGTGACCATTAAAAACGCCAGAGGCAGCGGTCTTTTGGCTGCTTTTACCGAGGCTGCGGATATAAAAAAAGCAAGGCTAATTTTAATTTTTCAAAGCCTTATAACAGCTTGCCTGATGATTAACCTTTACCCCATTATGGGCGCTGCCATGGTGTTTGCCGCTCTTTTATCCTTTTTGTATTACAACATTATGAGCCGTCGGGTTTTTGGCGGCATAACAGGTGACCTTGCGGGCTTTTTCCTTCAAATTTGTGAGCTGTCCTGTGTTATTGCAGCCGTTTTAGCCCAAGCTTTTATAGGAAAATAGCATAAAAATTTAATAATCAAAAAGCGGCAGGAGCAAGTTTGTTCACCGGGGAAGTTGGGTTAATCCCACGCGGTCCCGCCACTGTGATAAGGAAGGTTTTCCTTTAAGCCAGATTACCGGCGCTGCTTTTTAAAAAACTGTTTGCGAGGGATGAGCAGAAAATTTTCAGCGCTAAGGCGTCCCTTTAGGTTTAAAAGGGACGCTTTTTTTATATCCATAGAAGGAAATATTAAAGACATTTACAGAAAAATAAGGCAATATATTATTTTCCATGAGTAGGAGGGCAAAAAATGCAAAATAAAGCTATCTTGCTTGTCAGCTTCGGAACAAGCTTTGACGAGACCAGAGAAAAAAATATTCAGGCCGTAGAGGGGCATATAGCCCAAAGATTTCCCCGCTACAAGGTTTATTCCGCTTATACCAGCGGCATGGTAAGGGCTGCGCTTAAACGTCGGGGCATACACATCCCTTCTGTTTCCGAGGCCTTGGACTGCATAAAAAAGGATGGATTTAAGCAGCTTGTTGTCCAGCCAACCCACCTTATCTATGGTGAGGAATACGAAAAAATGAAGCTTGCCGTCTCTGAAATGGCAGATAATTTTGAATCTGTTTTTATAGGCACTCCCCTGCTGGCAGATTTTGAAGACATGGAAAAAGTCCTTTCTGTACTTCGGGAAAACTTAGCCAAACAAGACGGTGAGGCCTTGGTGCTTATGGGTCATGGCAGCAGGCATTTTTCAAATATGGCCTATGCCGCCATGGATTATCTGGCAAAATCCAAGGGCTATGAGAATGTTTTTATAGGCACTGTAGAGGCCTTTCCTGATTTGGACGAAGTTCTGGCTCAGGTGCAAAAAAAAGGTTATAAAAAGGCTCTTTTAACCCCCCTTATGCTTGTAGCCGGAGACCATGCCCAAAACGACATGGCAGGAGAAGATGAGGGCAGCTGGCTTCAGGTTTTTCTCGCAAATGGCATAGAGACAAGCTGTGTGCTTAAAGGTCTGGGTGAATATGCCGGCATAAGAGAAATTTATTGTGAGCATATAGAAAAGGCCGAGAGAAATGAGCTTTGAGCATTACATTATAAGCGGAGGAAAAAAACTTCGTTGCGGCTACACCACGGGAAGCTGCGCCGCCCTTGCTTCAAAGGCAGCGGCAAGGACTTTGCTTTCCGGAAAAGACAGTAAAACCGAAAGCCTTGTTACCCCCAAGGGTCTTTCTGTTGAGGTTGACATTCTCGACATAAGGCACAGCGAGGGCAAGGTTTCCTGCGCTGTGAGAAAAGACGGGGGCGACGACATTGACGCAACAGACGGCGCCCTCATTTATGCCGAAGTTTCAAAAATCCCCGAAGGGTTAGAAATAGACGGGGGCAGGGGTGTCGGCAGGGTTAGCCTTCGTGGGCTTGACCAGCCTGTGGGCTGTGCCGCCATAAACTCCGTTCCCCGCCGTATGATAAAAGAGGAGGCAGAAAAAGTCTGCCGTGACTGCGCTTACAAGGGGGGTCTTAAAATTATAATTTCCGTTCCCCAAGGGGAAGAAATCGCCAAAAGGACCCTTAACAGAAAGCTTGGCATAGAAGGGGGCATTTCCATATTGGGAACAAGCGGCATAGTTGAGCCCCAAAGCCTAGAGGCCCTTGTGGCAAGCATTGAAATTGAGCTTCGGGTTATCGGGGAAAAAGGAGAAAAAAACCTTATCATCACCCCCGGAAACTATGGGGAAAACTTTCTTTCCACCTTGCCGGAGCTTGAAAGTTTCCCCCTTGTAAAATGCTCAAACTTCTTTGGGAACACCTTGGACTTTGCCGCCCAACAGGGCATGGAAAAGGTTCTGGTGGTGTCTCATATGGGGAAACTTGTAAAGCTTGCAGGAGGAATAATGAACACTCACTCCCGCTTTGCCGACTGCCGCACAGAGCTTTTTGCCACCCATGCCGCTCTTTTTGGGGCATCTCGCTTCCTTGTTGAAAAAATTATGACTGCCCCCACAAGCGATGCCTGCATAGAGCTTTTAGATTCTGCCGGACTAAGGGAAAAGGTTATGGAAAGCCTGCTTTGTAAAATTCAGGAGCATCTAAGCCAGCGCTCGGGCGGGGCCTATGCCGTTGGTGCCATTGCCTTTTCAAATAAATTCGGACTTTTGGGCATGACAGAGGGCGGCAGAGAGATATTAGAAAAATGGAGGGAGAAAGCCTAATGAAAAAAGGAGTTCTTTTTGGTGTTGGCGTAGGCCCGGGGGACCCGGAGCTTATGACCATAAAAGCTATAAAAACCATTGAAAGCTGCCCCTGTATAGCCGCTCCCCAAACAGGGGGAGAAAAAACTCTTGCCTTGGATATTGCCTCAAAGGCCGTAAATATCGAGGATAAGGATATAATAATCCTTCCCTTTCTCATGTCAAGAGATAAGACGGCAGTTTCCGAAAACCACAAAGAGCAGACGGAGCTTATAAAAAGCAGGCTAGATAAGGGGCTTGATGTTGCCATGCTTAATCTGGGGGATGTTTCGATTTACTCCACCTTTTCTTATATAATGGACATTTTGCAAAGTGAGGGCTATGAGGTAATTATGATTCCCGGTGTGCCCAGTTTTTGCGCCGTTGCCGCCGCTTTGCGCACAGGTCTAACCAGCATGAACAAGCCCCTGCATATAATTCCTGCCGGTGGAATGTCTCTTGAGGAGGCCTTTTCCCTTTCCGGCACAAAGGTGCTTATGAAAACCGGCAAGGCCATGCCGGAGGTTCGAGCCGCTGTCGAAAAGCGGGGGCTTTCGGATAAAATTATGCTGGTGCAAAACTGCGGCTTGGAAAACGAGAGAATTTGCCGCAATTTTAATGAGGCCGAAGACGACATAAGCTATTTCACAACCATGATAGTGGGAGAGTGAGGAAAAATGGTACATTTTGTTGGAGCAGGTCCGGGCGCTTTTGACCTTATCACAGTGCGTGGGGCAAGACTTTTATCAGAGGCGGACTTAATAATATATGCTGGAAGCCTTGTAAATCCTGAGCTTTTAAACCACGCAAAAGCCGGCTGCGAAATACATGACAGCGCCTATCTAACCTTGGAGGAGGTTCTATCCCTTATAAAAAAGGCGGAAAAGGCAGGGCAAAGCACCGTTCGTCTCCACACGGGGGACACCAGCCTTTACAGTGCCATAAAAGAGCAGATTGACGAGCTTGTTAAAGAGGGCATCCCTTACGATATAGTCCCCGGTGTTTCAAGCTTTTCCGCTGCTGCCGCCGCTTTGGAGGCAGAATACACCCTTCCGGCAGTCACCCAAACTGTTATAATCTCCCGCATGGCGGGAAGAACCCCTGTACCCGAAAGGGAGAGCATGAAAAATCTTTCCAAAATCGGAAGTACCATGGTAATTTTTCTCTCATCCTCCCTTATTCCCCAGCTTGTGTCGGAGCTTTTGGAAGGCGGGGCATACAGCGGCGCCACCCCTGCTGCCATAGTTTATAAGGCAAGCTGGCCGGAGGAAAAGGTTTTCCGATGCACTCTGGACACTTTGGAAAAAACCGCAAAGGAAAACGGCATAAGCAAAACAGCCCTTATAATTGTCGGAGACTTTATGGACAGTCTCTACGAGCGCTCAAAGCTTTATGATCCATCCTTCACAACGGAGTTTAGAAAGGCAAGCCATGAAAGCTAGTCTTATCGCCTTTACTGAAAAAGGCTTTTCCTCGGCTGAGAAAATAGCAGAAATTCTTTCTCAAATCCACTGGGAGGCAGAGCTTTCCCCTGGCTTTGGAGAGGGTAAAAAAGGTCTTGGCCCATGGGCAAAAAAGGCCTTTGAAAATTCAGAAGCTCTTATATTCATAGGCGCTGCCGGCATAGCTACAAGAGCAATTGCCCCCCATGTGAAATCCAAGGCTCAAGACCCTGCCGTAATTGTGATAGACGAAGCAGCCCGCTTTGTTATTCCCATTTTGTCGGGGCATCTTGGTGGGGCAAACGAGCTTTCCGAAAAGCTTGCAAAAGCCCTTGGGGCAACAGCTGTTATAACAACCGCCACCGACGTAAACGGGGTTTTCCCTGTGGACGACTGGGCAAGACAACAGGGACTTTTAGTCTTAAACCCGGGGGCGATAAAAAGTGTTTCTTCCAGACTTCTTGCCGAAGAGACAATAAAAATAAGAAGCCGGTTTCCCATTTTGGGAAAGCCTCCAAAGGGAGTTTTTCTAACAGACGGCGAGGACTATGATGTTTATATTTCTAACAAAACCGCAGGTAAAAAAGACTGCCTTAAAATGACAGCGCCCGTCTGTGTCCTTGGAGTCGGCTGCCGAAAAGGAACAGAGGTTTCAGAGATTGAAAAGGCCTTTAAGGAGCTTATTTTATCTGGGGGCATAGAGGAAAAGTGCATTGCCGCTGTCTGCTCCATAGACCTTAAGGCAGAGGAAAAGGGGATTTTGGACTTTTGTAAAAATCACAATTTTCCCTTTAAGACCTTTTCCGCCGAAGAGCTTATGGCTTTATCGGGAGATTTTACACCCTCTGACTTCGTGCGAAAAACCACGGGAGCCGACAATATCTGCGAGAGAAGCGCCGTTTTAGGGGCAGGAGAGGGAGCAAGTCTTATAGTTAAAAAACATTCCCTTGGGCCTGTCACCATGGCTCTTACCGAAAGAGCTTTCAGCCTTAAATTTGAGGAGGGCTATGATGAATAAAATTTATGTTGTGGGTCTTGGACCCGGAGACGAAAAACATATGACCGGCGAGGCAAGGGCGGCTCTTGAAAACTGCGAGCTTATCTGCGGCTACAGTGTGTATGTTGACTTGGTGTCTCCCCTTTTTCCTGAAAAGCCCATTTTTACAACCCCCATGACAAGGGAGATTGAGCGCTGCCGTGCCGCCCTTTCCCAGGCGGCAGAGGGCAAAACCGTTGCCATGGTTTGCAGCGGTGATGCGGGAGTTTATGGCATGGCAGGGCTTATATATGAGCTTTCCTCGGAATACCCCTCTGTGGAAATTGAGGTTGTAAGCGGAGTTACAGCTGCCTTATCCGGCGCTGCGGTTTTGGGAGCGCCCTTAAGCCATGATTTTGCCGTAATCTCCCTGTCGGATCTTTTAACAGACTGGGAGCTTATCGAAAAGCGGCTGGAGCTTGCCGCCCAGGGGGACTTTTGCCTTGCCCTGTATAACCCTGCCAGCAAAAAACGTGCAGAGCATTTAAATAGAGCCTGTGCAATACTTCTTAAACACAAGTCACCGGAAACTGTCTGCGGCTGGGTCAGAAACATTGGCAGAGACGGGGAAAGCTTTGAAATAATGAGCCTTCGTGAGCTTCAAAGAGCAAAGCTTGATATGTTTTGCACGGTCTTTGTGGGAAACGCTGAAACAAAGATTATAAAGGGTCGTATGATAACCCCTCGGGGCTATGAAAAAAAGCTATGAATAAGGAGCTTTTAATTTTTGGCGGAACCACCGAAGGACGGGAAATATCCCTTTTGGCAGAAAGCCTTGGTTATAAGGTGACTCTTTGCGTGGCAACGGATTACGGCGAGGCGCAAATGGAAAAGCGGGAAAACCTTAAGGTCAAAATTGGCAGGTTGAATGAAGATGAAATGGCAGAGCTTATAAATAAGGGGGACTTTGCCGCTGTTATAGATGCAAGCCACCCTTATGCCGTAGAGCTTCGCCAAAACATCATTAAGGCCTGCGAAAAAACAGACTGCCGCCGTCTGCGCCTTTTAAGGGAGCAGTCAGAGCTTCAAGGCTGCAACTGTTTTGACAGCTTGGAAAAAGCCTGTGAAAAGGCTTCCGAAACCCATGGAAACATCCTTGCCGTAACAGGCAGCAAAGAGCTTTTGCCGTACACAAAAATAAAAGGCTGGCCCTCAAGAGTTTTTGTGCGGGTTTTGCCCGCAGAAGCATCCTTAGAGCTTTGCCGCAGGGCGGGGGTTGCGGAAGAAAATATAATAGCGGCAAAGGGACCCTTTTCAAAGGAAGAAAACCTTTCTCATTTTAAAAAATATGGTATAAAAATTATGATTACAAAAGACGGCGGCCCTGAAGGCGGCTTTGAAAACAAGGTTTTAGCAGCCCAATCTTTAGGGGTAAAGGTTTTTGTTGTGCGCCGCCCTATAGAGGAAGGGCAAAGCTTTTTGCAGGTGGAAAGTATTTTAAGGGAGGGCTTATAAATGCGTATCAGCCTTATCGGTGTTGGCATGGGAAATCCGGACACCTTGACCTTAGGGGCCTTAAAGGCCATAGAAGGCGCACAGCTTATAATCGGCGCTCCCCGCCTGCTGGAAAGCTTAGGATATCTCTATAAGGGAGAGGCCCATAAGGCTATATATCCTGAAGAGATAAAGACTATAATTGACGAAAGGCAAAACCTAGAAACAGCTGCGGTTTTAATGAGCGGGGACTTGGGTTTTTACAGCGGTGCCAATAAGCTTTTGCCCCTACTTTCAGGCTATGAGGTGGAAACTATAAGCGGCATCACAACGGTTTCCTATCTTGCCGCAAAACTCCATAGACCTTGGCAGGATGTGAAGCTCGTTAGCGCCCATGGAACAGATTGCAATATTTTAGCCGCGGTTTTGTCGGCAAAGGAAGTCTTCTTCCTCACCGGGGGAAAAATAAGCCCCCGTGATATAATAGACGAGCTAAATAGGGCAGATCTTGGCCATGCCGAGGTAAGTGTTGGGGCAAATTTATCATACCCTGACGAAATTATAGTAACAGACAAGGCCTCCGCCTTAAAAAATCGGGACTTTCCTCCCCTTTCTGCCCTTTGGGTGAAAAGGGAGGACTATGAAGAAAGCTTTTCAATCTCAACAGGGCTTGCAGACGAAAGCTTTATAAGGGGCGAAGTTCCCATGACAAAAAGCGAGGTTCGTGCCGCTGTGATTTCAAAGCTGCGGCCCCAGAAAAAAGATGTTATATACGACATTGGCGCCGGCACAGGCTCCGTTTCCATTGAGCTTGCACGGCTTTCTCCGGAAATTCGGGTTTTTGCTGTGGAGTGCCTAAGGGAAGGTTGGGAGCTTATAGAGAAAAACCGTGAGAAATTTTCGGCTTATAATCTCTCTCTCATAAAAGGCATGGCGCCCGAGGCGATGGAAAACCTCCCAGCTCCCAACTGCGCTTTTATAGGCGGCAGCCGTGGGAATATGCGGGAAATTATAGAATCTCTTTTAAGTAAAAACCCCAGTGTTCGCATAGTTATAAGTGCCATTGCAGCGGAAACCTTGGGACAGGCGCTAGCAAGCTTAAAGGAACTGGGCTTTAAAAATATCGAAATAAGCCAAATTTCCATAAGCCGCTCCAAGGCTGTTTCCGACTATCATCTTATGATGGGTCAAAACCCTGTGTTTCTCCTATCAGGAGAGGGGAGAGGTGTTTAGTTGAATTTTCCGAGAATTATGCTGGCAGGAGCCTCTAGCGGAAGCGGTAAAACAACGATTACCTGCGGTGTTTTGCTTTTGCTGCAGAAAATGGGGTTTTCTCCTGCCGCCTTTAAATGCGGGCCGGATTATATAGACCCCATGTTTCACGCTGAAATAACAGGGGCGAAAACCGCAAATTTAGATTTGTTTTTTACAGGTGAAGAAATGCTGCGCTCCCTTATGCTAGAGGGGGCTTTAGGCTGCGGCATTGGGGTCTTAGAAGGTGTTATGGGCTATTACGACGGTCTTGGAGGAAAAACCGACACAGCCTCTGCCTATCACCTTTCCAAGGTCACAAAAACCCCCGCCATTCTTATAGTGGATGCAAAGGGCGCTTCACTTTCCCTTTGCGCTCTTATAAACGGGTTTTTAGGTTTTCGGGAGGACTCTCATATAAAAGCAGTTTTCCTAAACCGCTGCTCAAAAGCTCAATATGAGCTTATAAAACCTCTCATCGAAGATGAGTGCAGGCTTGAAGTCATAGGCTATCTTCCTCAAGACAGGCGCTTTGCCTTGGAAAGCAGGCATTTAGGCCTTGTGACGGCAAAAGAAGTGGCCAATATACGGCAAAAGCTTGAAGCTTTGGCAAGAACTCTCTCCGAAACCATGGACATTAAAAAGCTCATAGAGCTTGCCGCGAAAGCTCCTGATCTCGAGGCAAAACCCCTAGACATACAGCCTGTTGCGGAAAAAGCTCCTATTATAGCCCTTGCCAAAGACAAGGCCTTTTGCTTTTACTACCGTGAAAATTTGGAGCTTTTAGAAAGGCTTGGGGCAAGGCTTAGGTTTTTTTCCCCCCTTGAGGATGAAAGACTGCCCCAGGGCACAAGTGCCCTATACCTTGGCGGCGGCTATCCGGAGCTTTACGGAAAAGAGCTTTCCGAAAATCGAGGGCTTCTTGCGGAAATTAAAGGGGCAGGGGAAAAGGGACTTCCCATCCTCGCCGAATGCGGCGGCTTTATGTATCTCCACAGTGAAATGCGGGACAAGGACGATAGACCTTGGCCCCTAGCGGGGCTTATAGATGCAGGCTGCTATTTCACAGGCTCTCTTCGCCGATTCGGATACTCAAAACTTCTGGCAAAAAACGATAATCTTCTTTGCAAAAAAGGGGAGGGCATAGCCGCCCACGAGTTTCACTATTTTGAGTCGGAGTCCCCAGGTGAAAGCTTTCTTGCAAAAAAACCCCTTAGGGAAAAAAGCTGGGACTGTATCCACGGCAGCAAAAACCTTTTTGCCGGTTTTCCTCATATATACTTTTACGCAAACCCTAATTTTGCAAAAAACTTTGTTAAAGCGGCAGAGGAATTTGGAGGTATGGCAAAATGAAGACAGACAAGGAAACAAAGCTTTCAGAAATCCAGAAAGCCTGCTCCCTGATACAGCCGGCAGACTTGGAAATTGGGGAAAGATGCCGGGAAAAATGGTCATCTCTTGCCCTTCCTCTGGGCAGCCTTGGGCTTTTGCAAGAGGCTGTTGTAAAAATCTGCTCTATTACAGGAAGTCTTGAGCCTTCCCTTAAAAAGCGCTGTGTGGTGGTTTTCTGTGCCGATAACGGAGTGGTTTCCGAGGGGGTCACCCAGACGGGCAGCTTTGTTACGGCCATTGTTGCTAAAAACCTTTGCACCGGAGATACAAGTGTGTGTAAAATGGCAAGGGTGGCTAAAGCTGATGTCATACCTGTTGATATGGGGATGAACCTTCCCATAGATGATAGTCGCATCCTTTTAAAAAGGCTTGGAAAGGGCACAAAAAACATGGCGAAAGAGCCTGCCATGACAAGAAAAACTGCCGAGGACGGCATCATGACGGGGATAGACCTTGCGGGAAAGCTTAAAAAAGAGGGCTATGGCCTTTTGGCGGCAGGAGAAATGGGCATAGGAAACACCACGACCTCCAGCGCCGTTGCCTCGGTTTTACTCTCCCAGCCCATAGAGGCTATGACGGGTGTGGGGGCGGGGCTTTCAAGTCAGGGATTAATCAGAAAAATTAAGGCTATAGAAACCGCCATAGAAAAAAATAAGCCCGATAAAAACGACCCTCTAGATGTTATCTCCAAGGTGGGCGGCTTTGATATAGCGGCAATGACGGGGCTTTTTCTCGGCGGCGCCATACATAGGCTTCCAGTGCTGATAGACGGCTTTATTTCCAGCGTGGCTGCCCTTTGCGCCATAAGGCTTTGCCCTAAGGCGGGGGATTTTATGATGGCTTCTCATGTCAGCGGCGAGCCTGCCGGAGCCTTGCTTTTAGATGCTTTGGGGCAAAAGCCCTTCATAGCAGCAGGTATGCGCTTGGGCGAGGGCACGGGGGCTGTGGCGGCAATGCCCATAATCGACATGGCCTTTTCGGTGTATTCGTCCATGTGTACCTTTGAGGAAACAAACATAGAGGCCTATAAGCCCCTGTCCTAAAATTTGCGGCAAGTCCGATTTTATAAGGCGGCTGCAGACGATTTTTTAAGACTTAGGAGGAATGGCAATTGCTGATTTTAACGGCGGTGACCGCAGGTTTTATTCTGGACATGATTTTTGGGGACCCCTTAAAGCTGCCCCATCCTGTGGTGCTTATGGGAAAGGCAATTTCCGCCCTTGAAAAGCTCCTTCGCAAGGCTTTTCCAAAGACTGAAAGGGGAGAGCTTTGGGCAGGGCTTGTTTTGACTATTTTACTGCCCCTTTCCTCCTTTGCCCTGTCCTTTGGAGTTTTATATCTTCTTTATAGCATCAGCCCTTTTCTGGGTCTTGCCGCCGAGAGTTTCTGGTGCTTTCAAATTCTGGCAGTAAAAAGCCTTAGGGATGCAGCTTTGCGTGTTTATAAGGCACTTTTACCAGGGGATATAAAATTAGCCAGAGTGCGCCTGTCTTATATCGTCGGCAGGGACACCGAAAACCTTGATGAAAGCCAAATCATAAAAGCCGCTGTGGAAACAGTTGCGGAAAACACTACAGACGGAGCCGTTTCTCCCCTTATATATATGTTTATCGGCGGTGCGCCCTTGGGGCTTGCTTATAAGTCCATAAATACCATGGATTCTATGATAGGCTATAAAAATGAAAACCACCTATATTTTGGAAGGGCAGCGGCCATACTTGACGACTGGGCAAACTTTATCCCCGCCCGTCTGGCAGGAGTTTTAATGGTGATTTCAGCTCCATTATTCTCCTTTGACGCTAAATCTGCTTGTAAAATCTTCCTAAGGGATAGAAAGAACCATGCAAGCCCCAACTCGGCACACACCGAGGCCGCCTGTGCCGGAGCCTTGGGCATTGCCCTTTCCGGTGAGGCAAGCTATTTTGGAGTCCTTGCGAAAAAGCCCCAAATAGGAGACGACAGGCATCCTCCTAAGCCAGAAGATATAGTTTCTGCCATAAAACTTTTATACGGCACAAGCGTCCTTTGCTTTGTTTTAGGGGCCTTGCTAAGATTTTTAATTATACTTATTTTCCAGCTTGGGAGGTGAAGCTTATGACCCATATACACGGCGGCGACACAGAAGGATATCTTCGGGAATACGGCAAAAAACCCCTTGACTTTTCTGCCAATGTCAGTCCCTTGGGTCTTCCGGAGGGGGTTAAAAAAGCAGTGTCCAAGGCACTGGAACAGGCAGAAGCCTACCCTGACCCCCTATGCAGAAGCCTTTGCGAGGCCATAGGGGAAAAGGAAGGTAGGCATCCTGCGGAAGTCATCTGCGGCAACGGAGCGGCAGACCTTATTTTCCGTCTTATTCCTGCTGTGAAGCCCAAAAAAGCACTTTTACCCGCTCCCACCTTTGCGGAATATGAACAGGCTTTGGAGCTTTTCTCCTGCCAGATAGAGTATTTTTATTTAAAGGAGGAGAATGGTTTTTCCTTATCTGATGAAATCCTTTCTGCCATAAATGGGGAAACGGACATCCTTTTTCTCTGTCAGCCTAATAACCCCACGGGGACTCTTTGCGAAAAGTCCCTGCTTTTGAAAATTTTAGAGCGCTGCAAGGAAACCAATACGGTTTTGGTTATAGACGAGTGCTTTACGGATTTTTTGGACGAGCCATCCCGTTTTTCCCTTTCGGACAAGCTTTCGGAGTATGAAAACCTTTTCATCCTAAAGGCTTTCACAAAGTTTTACGCAATGGCTGGGCTTCGCCTTGGCTATGGTCTTTGCGCAAATGGAAACTTGCTTAAAAAAGTGCGCTCTGCCGGTCAGCCCTGGGCGGTTTCAAGTCTTGCTCAGGCAGGGGGCATAGCCGCTCTTAAGGAAAAAGAATACGAAATTAGGCTGAAAGAGCTTTTAAAAAAGGAAAAGCCCTATCTTTCCAAGGGGCTTTCGGATGCAGGGCTTAAGGTTTTTGGCGGGGCGGCAAACTATTTGTTTTTCCGCTCACCTGATGAAAAGCTCCACCAAAAGCTTCGGGAAAAAGGCATATTAATACGAGATTGTTCAAACTATAAGGGACTCTGTGAGGGGTATTACAGAACGGCAATTCGCCGGCGGGAAGAAAATGAAAAGCTTCTTTCCGCCATAGAAAACACTTTGAAAGGAAGATAAGATGGCAAAGGCAATTATGGTTCAGGGAACAATGTCCAGTGCAGGCAAAAGCCTTATAACGGCAGGACTATGCCGTGTTTTCAAGCAGGATGGCTATCGGGTGGCGCCTTTTAAAAGTCAGAACATGGCCTTAAACAGCTTTATCACAAAAGACGGTTTCGAGATGGGCAGGGCACAGGTTATGCAGGCGGAGGCGGCGGGGATAGAACCTTCGGTTCTTATGAATCCCATTTTGCTAAAGCCCATGAGCGATACGGGAAGTCAGGTCATAGTAAACGGTGAGGTTGTTGGCAATATGAGCGCCGCTGAGTACTTTGCCTATAAAAAAACCCTTGTTCCCCAGATTATGAAGGCCTATGAAGCCCTTTCCAAGGAAAACGACATCATCGTTATAGAAGGGGCGGGCAGCCCTGCGGAAATTAACCTTAAATCAGAGGACATTGTCAACATGGGCATGGCGCAAATGGCCCGCTCCCCTGTGCTTTTGGTGGGTGACATTGACAGAGGCGGTGTTTTCGCAAGTCTTTTCGGCACGGCTCAGCTGTTGGAGCCTTCTGAAAGGGACTATGTTAAGGCATTTATTATTAATAAGTTTCGCGGGGATAAGAACCTGCTTACGCCTGGGGTAAAGATGCTGGAAGATATGCTTTCAATCCCCTCGGCGGGGGTTCTGCCTTATCTTAATCTTGACATTGACGATGAGGATAGCCTTGCCCCAAGACTTGAGGCTGCCGGCACAAAGGCCCTTTTGGATATTGCGGTTATCCGCCTGCCCCACATATCAAACTTTACGGATTTTAACGCCTTGGAGCGCTATGAAGGGGTGTCCCTGCGCTATGTTAAAGACCCTGAGGAGCTTAAAATGCCGGACCTTGTCATCCTGCCCGGCACGAAAAACACCATGGGCGACCTTTTGTGGCTGCGGCAAAATGGTCTTGAAGCTGCTGTTTTAAAGCTTTATGCGGAAAAGGTTCCGATAATAGGCATTTGCGGCGGCTACCAGATGCTTGGAAAAAGTCTTTCAGACCCTCAGGGCATAGAGCAGGGGGGCAATCTTCGGGGCATGGGGCTGTTAGATGCGGAAACGGTTTTCACTGCAGAAAAAACCCGCACAAGGGTGGACGCTGTGGTTGAACCCATACAGGGATTTTTCTCTCCCCTTTCGGGGGCGGATTTTTCCGGATATGAGATACACATGGGAAAAACAAAGTCACAAAATCCCCCTTTTTCTGCCCTTACAGGAGGAGAAACCTCCCATGAGGGCGGCGTTTCCGGCAGGGTTTTCGGCAGCTATGTCCACGGGCTTTTCGACGGGGGCAGCCTTGCCTTTAAGCTTATCCGCCTGCTTTTTGAAAACAAGGGCTTATCTTTGGAAAATGTCGCTCCCCTTTCTTTTGAGGAGCATAAAAACCATGAGTATGACAGGCTCGCCGATGCCCTTCGGCAAAACCTCTCCATGGAGCTTATCTACCGCATTTTAGAGGAGGGCATTTCGTGAAAGAGGGGCTAATCCACCTTTACCACGGAAAGGGCAAGGGAAAAACCACCGCCGCCATGGGTCTATGTCTGCGAGCCTTGGGCAGCGGCAAAAAAGTTGCCGTAATCCAGTTTTTAAAAGACGGCAGTTCCTCGGAGCTTAAGGTTTTAAAATCCCTTCGCAATGTTAAAGTGGAAACGGCAAATGAGGCTGTTTTCACCTTTGCCATGGGGGAAAAAGACAGGGAAAAGGCAGCTAATGACTGCGCCGGGCTTTTTGAAAAGGCGAAGCAGCTGGCCTTAGAAGGCGCTGCAGTTTTGCTGCTGGATGAAATTTGCGCCGCCGTTAAAAAGGGCTTTTTAGATAGTGCAGCTGTGGAAGATTTTTTAAAAAATAAGCCCAAGGAGCTTGAAATAATTCTGACAGGGCGGGAGCCTGCGGATTTTATGCTGGAAACAGCCGACTATATAACAGAAATGCTCTGCCAAAAGCACCCCTATGAAAAAGGGATAAAGGCAAGAGAAGGCATTGAATATTAAAATTAAGCAAAAAGGGGAGAAAAAGCCTTGGAACATAAGCTTTGTAAAATGCTGCCGGAGGAAATTGAAAAGAAAAGCTTTGAAATTATAACAAAGGAGCTGGGAGAGCTAAGTTTTCCTCCAGTTTTGGAGCCTATCATAAAAAGAGTTATACACACAACGGCAGACTTTGAATATGCAGACACGCTTTATTTTTCCGAAAAGGCCGTAGAGCTTGCCATTGAAACCTTAAAACAGGGAGCGACTATCATAACAGACACAAATATGGCAAAGGCAGGCATAAACAAAAAAGCTTTGGAAAACCTTTCCTGCAAAGTCGAATGCTTCATGGCAGACCCCGACATAGCTTTGGCTGCCAAGGAAAACAAAACCACAAGAGCAGCAGCTGCCGTTAACCATGCCGCAAGTCTTGAGGGTAATCTTATTTTTGCCGTTGGCAACGCACCAACTGCCCTAATTAGGCTGTATGAGCTGATTTTAGAGGGGAAGATTTCTCCAAAGCTTATAATCGGCGTTCCTGTGGGCTTTGTAAACGTTGTTGAAAGCAAAGAGCTTATAATGGAAACAAAAATCCCCTGCATTATTGCAAGGGGGCGCAAGGGCGGCAGCAATGTGGCAGCAGCCATCTGCAACGCACTTTTATACGAGGCCGCAGGCCGTGTAATATGAGAAATCCACCGGGGATTTTAAACGGAGAAGCTGTAAGAATGGATGATACTGTGAATATTCAAATGTCAGGCATAGACCATAGTCTTGCCGATGTTTCAAAAAGGGAATGCTTTGCCCTTTCCTCCAACCGCCAGCGGGAGATATTTCAAAAAGCCAAGGAAAACGAGGATATACTGGGCCTTGTTATTTTGTCCACCTGTAACAGGACAGAGATATATTTATCTCTAAAAGACGGCACCGACCTTGACCCCTTCAAGCTTTTTCTTGAGGACATAGAAGATGGTCAGTACCGCCGCCTATCGGGAAAACAGGCCTTCCTGCATTTGGGCAGCCTTTCCTGCGGTGCCCAGTCACGGATTTTTGGTGAGGAGCAGATTTTAACTCAGGTTAAGTCCGCCATAGCATTTTCACGGGAAAACGCCGCCTCGGATAATTTGCTGGAGGTGTTTTTCCGCAGCGCCATAGCAGCCGCAAAAAAGGTTAGGACTCAAGTGCGTTTTCAGCAATCAGGAAAATCCGCCGCCGAGGCTGCCCGCCGCATTTTGGACAATCGGGATATAGGTAAAAAAATTCTCGTCATAGGAAACGGCGAGGTTGGAAGGCAAACTGCCAGGGAGCTTTTAAGCTCTGGCTACAAGGTGAGCATGACAAGGCGGCAATACCGCCACAGTCCTGTGAGCATACCAAAGGGTGCCGAAATTGTGGACTATGACAGGCGCTATGAAGTTATGTGCGGCTTTGACGCTGTTATAAGTGCAACTGCCAGCCCTCACTTTACCGTTTCCAAGGATCAACTTTTAAAATGCTCAAAAATACCAAGTCTTTTTATAGACCTTGCCCTGCCCCGTGACATCGAGCCGCAGGTGGGTGAAATTGAAGGCATAAGCCTCCTTGACATTGACGAGGTTGCCGACAGCACAGAGCGCTTTGCTCAAAGGGAAAAGCTTCTTAGTGAAATAGAGCCTTTTCTTCAGCAAGGCTATGAGGAATTTATGAAGTGGAAACAGGCAGCTAACTGCCCCTTCCCCCCTGCTGTAAAAACTCACTTTCCCCTTTTTATAAACTCTGTGGGGAAAAAGGCCCTTGTGGTGGGCGGCGGAAAAATAGCCGCCAGAAGGGTAAATTCTCTGGCGCAATTTTCCTTTGAAATACAGGTGGTTGCGCCGGAAATAAGGCAGGAAATATTAAGCCTTGAAGAAGAGGGGCGGCTAAGCTGTGAAAAAAGAGTTTTTCATGACAGTGATCTTGAAGGTGTCTTTATGGTTTTGGCAGCAACAGACGACAGGGAAGTAAACCACAGGATTTCCCTTTTGGCAAGCCATCGCGGCATTTATGCAAGCATAGCCGACAAGCGTGAGGAATGCTCTTTTTATTTCCCCGCAATCGCCATGGGAGACGAGGTTACGGCAGGGCTTTGCGGTGACGGTGTTGCCCACAGGGCAGCTTCCCAGGCAGCAAAGAAGGTAAGGCAGGTGCTAGAGTGAAACATATGGTAATAGCAAGCCGTCAGTCAAAACTTGCCTTAATTCAGGCAGAGCAGGTGCTTCTTGCCCTTTCGGCTTTGCACCCTGAAATGACTTTTGAAATAAAAACCTATAAAACTACAGGAGACATGATACTTAATGTCACACTGGACAAAATCGGGGGCAAGGGTCTTTTCGTAAAAGAGCTTGAAAGCGCCCTTCTTCGTGGAGATGCCGACCTTTTAGTACACAGCTTTAAAGATATGCCCATGGAAACAATGGCGGAAATACCTGTTGTGGGCGTTACAAAAAGGCAGGACGAAAGGGATGTTTTGGTGCTGCCAAAGGGGCAAAAAGACTGGGACAAAACTCTGCCTGTCGGCACATCCAGTAAAAGAAGGAGCCTTCAGCTTAAAAGGCTTTATCCGGAGATAGAAACCCAGCCGGTTCGTGGAAATGTTATAACAAGGCTGCAAAAGCTTGACAGCGGTGAGTTTGGCGCCTTGGTTTTGGCGGCGGCAGGCCTAAAGCGCCTAGGGCTTGAAAACCGCATAAGCAGGTATTTTTCGGTGGAGGAAATTTTGCCCTCTGCCTGTCAGGGGGCACTTGCCCTTCAAGCCCGCCGTGATTTTGACAAAAGCCTTTTAGAAGGTCTTCATGATGAGGACACTTTTTATATAAGCATAGCAGAAAGAGCCTTTGTAAGCAGCCTTGACGGGGGCTGTTCATCCCCTGTTGCCGCCCACGCTGTGATTGAAAATGGTCTTATAAAGCTTCGGGGACTTTATGTGTCTCCGGACGAAACAAGGCTTTTTTATGACGACATTGAAGGTGAAAAAGAAAAGGCCGCCGAGCTTGGGGAAAGCCTTGCCCGGCGCATGAAGGAAGGAGGGTGTGTTGTATGAGCGCTTCCGTATATCTTGTTGGGGCAGGTCCGGGAGATGAGCTTCTTTTAACCCTTAAGGGAAAAAAGATTCTCTCCCAAGCCGAGGTTGTTATTTATGACCGGCTGGTGGGTGAGGATATAATTGAAATGATTCCCCAAAATGCCGAAGCCATAAATGTTGGCAAGCAGGCGGGACACCACCCTGTGCCCCAAGACCGCATAAACAAGATTATTTTGGAAAAGGCCCTTGAGGGCAAAAAAGTTGTGCGCCTAAAGGGCGGAGACAGCTTTCTTTTCGGTCGAGGGGGGGAGGAGCTGGAGCTTTTGCGTGAGCATAATATTTCTTTTCAGGTGGTTCCGGGGCTGCCCTCTCCTGTTGCGGCGGCAGCCTATGCTGGGATCCCCCTTACCCATAGGGATTTTTGCTCCAGTGTTCACTTTATAACCGGTCACAGAAAGGAAAACGGAGCGTTGGAAATTGACTATAAGTCCCTTGTTGCCCTTAATGGCACCTTGGTTTTTCTTATGTCCCTTTCCACCTGCGGGGAAATTATGAAAGGCCTTATGGCGGCAGGACTGCCAAAGGAAACCGACTGCGCCGTAATTGAAAACGGCACACGTCCCCAGCAGCGAAAGTTTATCGGTACAGTTTCAAACATAGAAAAAACCATTGAGCGGGAAGGGGTCATTTCCCCTGCCCTTATTATCGTTGGCAGGGTCTGCTCACTATCAAAGGACTTTGACTGGTTTTCTGCTCTGCCCCTTCACGGCAAAAAAATACTCACAAGCTCCCCATCAGGCACAAGAGGGCGCTTTGACACTCGCCTTAAGGAACTGGGGGCAAAGGTTAAAAATCTGCCTGCCATAAAAAGGCAGGCCCTGGACTTTGAGCTGCCAGACCTTGAGGGGGCTAAGGCTGCGGTTTTCACCTCCCGTGCAGGGGTTGAGATATTTTTCACGGCTCTTTTCGCCAAGGGATTGGATGCTCGATATTTTGGCAAAGTTAAGCTTGCAGCCGTTGGCACCGAAACGGCGGCACTTATGAAAAGCTATGGAATTTTGCCGGATTTGGTGCCGGAAACATATAACGGCAAGGTCTTGGCAGAAACCATGCTTGAAACAAAGCTTGCCGCAAAAGGTGACAAGGTTTTGCTGCTGCGGGCAAAAAAGGCTTCTACAGAGCTGCCGGAGGTTTTAAAGGCGGCAGGGGTTGAGGTTTTGGATATAGCGATTTATGAAACTTTGGCTTTGCCCATGGGGGAAATAAGCCCCGCCGACTATGACTGGCTGACCTTCACCAGCGCAAGCTGTGTGGAAAGCTTTGCCCTAGCCTGCAGCTTAGACGGTTTTAGTGACTTTTCGGCTTTGCGTGCCCTTTGCATAGGTGAGCAAACGGCAAAGGCAGCTAAAGCCTTGGGCATGGAAATCCATGTTGCAAAAAGAGCAACTTTGGAGTCTATGGCAGATTATTTACAGGAGGTGAAGCTGTGATAAAAAGAGCCAGAAGACTAAGGCAGGATGAGGCTGTTCGCTCTCTCTCGAGGGAGATAAGGCTTTCCTCCGACAGCCTCATTTTCCCTCTTTTCGTAAAAGAGGGAAAAAACATAAAAACCCCCATTGAGGCCATGCCGGGGCAGTTTCAGTTTTCGGCAGATAGGCTCGGGCAGGCAATAGACGAGGCTCTTGAAGCCGGAGTAAAAAAGTTTTTGCTATTTGGTCTGCCGGAAAAAAAAGATGCCTTTGGCTCTGATGCCTATGACGAAAACGGCGTGGTGCAAAAAGCTCTGCGCCTACTTCGGGAGAGCTATGGCAAGGAAATTTATCTTATAACGGATATTTGTATGTGCGAATACACAGACCACGGTCACTGCGGAATTTTGCATGGTGAAACTGTTAATAACGACGAAACCCTGTCTTACCTAAGCCTTATTGCCTTGTCCCACGCTAGGGCAGGGGCCGACATGGCAGCCCCTTCAGACATGATGGACGGCAGAGTTTTGGCCATAAGGCAGGCTCTGGATGCTGAAGGCTTTAGTAATATGCCTATCATGTCCTACGCTGTGAAGTATGCCTCCGCCTTCTACGGCCCATTCAGGCAGGCGGCTGATTCTGCCCCTGCCTTTGGAGACAGGCGGGGCTATCAAATGGATTTTCATAATGTGAGGGAAGCTATAAAGGAAGCAGAAACCGACGAAGCTGAGGGGGCGGATATTTTGATGGTAAAGCCCGCTCTTTCCTATCTTGATGTTATTCGGGCAGTTCGGGAAAACACAAACCTGCCCCTTGCCGCCTATTCCGTCAGCGGTGAATATTCTATGATAAAGGCGGCGGCAGCTGCGGGGTTTTTAGATGAATACAGGCTTATCTGTGAAAGTGCCGTGTCTATCTTCCGCTCTGGGGCGGACATTCTTATAAGCTATTTCGCAAAGGAAATTTCCGAAGCCATAAGGCGGGGAGACATAGGCTAAAAAGGAGCAAATAATGAAAACAACAACATCCGAAACCCTTTTTGAAAGGGCAAAAAAAGTTTTGCCCGGCGGGGTAAACAGCCCCGTTCGTGCTTTTAACGCTGTTTCCGGCTTACCCCGCTTTATCCGCTCGGGCAAGGGCGCTTACCTTACAGATGCTGACGGCAACCAATATCTTGATTATATCTGTTCTTGGGGGCCCATGCTTTTAGGCCACGGAAACGAGCTTGTGCGGGAGGAAGTTGAAAAGGCCTGCCGTGAGGGTCTAAGCTTTGGCGCTGCCACAGAGCGAGAGGTGCAAATGGCGGAAACCATGTGCAGCCTTGTTCCAAATCTTGAAATGCTGCGGATGGTAAACAGCGGAACCGAGGCCGTTATGAGTGCTTTACGGCTGGCAAGGGGCGCCACAGGCAGGGAAAAAATAATAAAATTTATAGGCTGCTACCACGGTCACTGTGATAGTATGCTGGTAAAGGCAGGCTCGGGGCTTTTAACAAACGGCGCTCCCGACAGCGCCGGTGTAACTTCCGGTGCCGCAAAAGATACCCTTTTAGCCGCTTACAACGACCTTTCTTCGGTTTTCTCCCTTTTTGATGAGTTTTCCGGTCAGGTTGCCGCTGTTATTGTGGAGCCTGCGGCGGCAAATATGGGGCTTGTTCTTCCGGAGGAAGGCTTTTTGCAGGGTCTGCGGGATTTATGCACAAAAAACGGCGCCTTGCTTATCTTTGACGAGGTTATAACGGGCTTTCGTCTGGCCCCCGGCGGGGCGGCGGAGTTTTACGGAGTCTTGCCCGATATTTATGCCTATGGGAAGATAATAGGCGGCGGAATGCCCGTGGGTGCCTATGGGGGCAGCCGTGAGCTTATGGAAAACGTTTCACCCCTTGGCAGGGTCTATCAGGCAGGCACCCTTTCGGGAAATCCCGTGGCTATGGCGGCGGGGCTTTCAATGCTCCGTCAGATAAAGGCAGGCCCCGATATATACAGGAAGATGGAAGAAAAGGCCGCAAGGCTTGCCGGCGGCTTAAGGCAGGCTTTCCCCCAATTTACGGTAAATCAGGTTGGTTCCTTGCTAAGTCTTTTCTTCACGAATGAGCCTGTTAAAGACTTTGACAGCGCAAAAAAAAGCGACACTGCCTTATACGGCAGATATTTTAACCATATGCTGGATATGGGCATCTACCTTGCTCCCGCTCAGTTTGAGGCAATGTTTATAAGCGCCTGCCATACAGATGAGGATGTTGAAAAAACTATTGAGGCAGCAGAAGGTTTTGCAAAAAAGCTGCCGCTGTAAACCCAGCCCTTTTTCGTTTTATCACAAAGGCGGCGGCAGGGGGCTTGCCTTTTGGCTGAAGCGCTCCCCCTTTAAAAAAGCTAATGAATTTTGCAAAGGGACAGAAAGGAACATAAAAATGTCCAAAGAAAACACAATTTGCGGGCTAACTTTAGAAAAGCCCCTTTCCAAATATATAGACCATACACTTTTAAAGCCGGATGCCAAAAAAGAAGATGTGGAAAAGCTCTGCCTTGAAGCGCTTGAGTATAACTTTGCCTCAGTCTGCGTCAATTCCTGCCATGCCTCTCTGGTTTCCAAAATGCTTTCCGGCAGCGGGGTTTTAAGCTGCTGCGTAGTGGGCTTTCCTCTGGGTGCCATGGTAACGAAGGCAAAGGCTTTTGAAACTCATGCCGCTGTTTCTGCGGGGGCTCAGGAAATTGACATGGTCATAAACGTAGGCGCCTTAAAAGACGGGGACACAGAGCTTGTTTTTAAGGACATTGCCGCTGTGGTGAAAGCCACAGGAGACAAGGCGGCAGTGAAGGTTATAATCGAAACCTGTCTTTTAAGCGATGAGGAAAAAGTTAAGGCCTGCAAGCTTTCCCAAAAGGCGGGAGCACATTTTGTAAAAACCTCCACAGGCTTTTCAAAAGACGGGGCAAGCGTTCATGATGTTGCCCTTATGAGAAAAACCGTTGGCAGCGGCATGGGTGTAAAGGCTTCAGGTGGTATACGCAACTTAAAGTCTGCCCTATCCATGATTGAAGCCGGAGCAAGCCGCATCGGCGCCTCCGCCGGGGTTGAGATAATAAGGGAAGTGGAAGAAGCGGAAAAATAGAAAGATCATAGCTTTTCCAAGATTAAAGACATTATAATCCTTGGCTGGAGAAGAATTCCCCTAGATTTTCTAGGAAAAGAGATGTTTTCCTTGACAATTGGGAATTTCAGTGTAAACTGGATTTAAGAAACATCAACAGGTGTCAGAATAGGGAAGACGGGTGAAAATCCCGCACGGAGCCGCCGCTGTGATGGCTAGCGTCATTTTTAAAAGCCACTGTATTTAATAAATACGGGAAGGCAAAATGACTCGCTGTAAGCCAAAGTCAGAAGACCTGCCTGCTTGATCATATGCCATTTTTATGGCAGCTTGTACGGTTAACGGACTATTTAACAGGTGCAGTGATAAAACTCGGGCAGCAGGTTCTGCTGGCGGGTCTGGTTTAGTGTGCAAAAGCATTTTCCGTTATCGGAAAATGCTTTTTTTATTTATACTAACAAGGAGGTAAAGGTAAATGCTAAGCAAAATGTCCCGTTTGGAAAAGCGCGTAGTCATGTTTTCTCTTATGATACCCCTGTTCTATTTTCTTTTGCCTGGGGCGAGAGCCATGCATATAATGGAGGGCTTTCTTCCGGCGGCCCATGCCATAGCCTGGGGAGTTCTCTGCATACCCTTTTTAGCTGTCGGTGTGGTTAAAATAAGAAAAATTGCCTCGGAAAAAAGAAAAGCCTTACTTATATTGGCAATGGTCGGAGCCTATGCCTTTGTTCTGTCGGCACTGAAAATCCCCAGTGTAACAGGCTCATCCAGCCACCCCACAGGTACGGGGCTTGGAGCAATTTTATTCGGCCCTTCCCCCATGGCGGTCATCGGTATAATCGTTTTACTGTTTCAGGCCATTCTTTTGGCTCACGGCGGTCTTACAACCCTTGGAGCCAACACCTTTAGCATGGCAATAGCAGGGCCTTTCCTCTCATACGGCATATATTATATATGCAAAAAACTCAAGATCAATAAGCTTGCGGCGGTCTTTTTGGCTGCCAGTCTGGGCGACCTTTTTACCTACTGTGTTACAAGCTTTCAGCTTGCCTTGGCCCATCCCAGCGAGGTAGGTGGGGTTGGAGCCTCTATGGCTAAATTTCTTGGCGTTTTCGCCGTTACGCAAATCCCTCTAGCCGTTATAGAGGGTTTGCTAACGGTGGTTGTAATCATAGGTCTTGAAGCCTGGGCCAAGCCCGAACTGCGGGAGATTGGCTATCTGGAAGGAGGGGAGAAGGCATGAAAAACCGTGGAATGCTTGCCATTATTCTGATTTTGCTATGTACCATCATTGCGATTATCCCCCTCACCTACATAAAAGACTCCGAATTCGGCGGAGCCGACGGTGAAGCGGAAGACCTTATAGCGGAAGTTGCTCCGGACTATGAACCTTGGGCGGAAAACATTATGGAGCCTCCCGGAGGCGAAACCGAAAGCCTGCTTTTCAGCTTGCAAGCAGCTCTGGGCGCCGGAATAATCGGACTGGGCTTTGGATATCTGATAGCCAGAAATAAGTTTCAAAAACAAGTGTAAATCATAAAGTATAGGGGGAGGGCGGCTATGATTTTCAGTTTATTATTGGCTGCCCTCGTCCTTTTCCTTTTACTTTACGGTCTTTTAGAGACGAGCCTTATAGGCCTTATTATAGTATGTCTGCTTCTTGGAGCGCTGCTTTTGCATAGGGCTTACCCTCACCATCACGGTGGGTATATCTCCATAGACCTTTATGCTCAAAGGTCAAAGCTCTGCCCCTGGCACTCGGGGGCAAAGCTTGTTTTTTGCCTTGTCTGCGCCTTTATTTCCGTTTGGGCAAAAAGCATTTATGTTCCCATTTTCATCTTCCTTGTCATGTCTTTTTTAACCCTGGCTTTAGGGAAAACCCCCGTGAGCTATTACCTGTCCCTGCTCACTGTTCCGGCGGTTTTCATACTCCTTAGCGTCCTTGCAATAATTATTGAAATTTCATCTGTGCCCGGGGGCGTTTTATGCCTTCCGGCAGGTTCTTTTTACCTTTGCGTTACAAATACCAATCAGGAAAAGGCAGCGGGCATAATGCTCTCTGCCTTTGGGGCTGTAAGCTGCCTTTATATGCTAAGCCTTTCAACCCCCATATACAGAATTTTCGAGGCTCTGCGAAAAATGCGTCTGCCCTTTGTGGTTATTGAGCTTATGTATCTTATCTACCGCTACCTTTTTATTCTTTTAGAAACCCACCAGAACATGGTGTATGCAGCTGCCTCCCGCCTTGGCTACAGAGGGCCGATAACAAGTCTTAAAACCATGCTGAGCAGCTCTTTTAATCTTTTTTTCACAAGCCTCAGAAGGGCCTTTGGAATGTATGATGCCATGGAGGCAAGGTGCTATGACGGCGAGATACGTTTTCTCACAGAAGATGAAAGCTTTGACGGATGGCAGCTTTTTGTTTTTCTTTTGGTTCTGGCAGCGGCAGCACTTATTTGGATAATTAGCGGGAGGTAAGTTATGGGCACTTTGCTGGAACTTAAAAATCTTAACTTTTCCTATGATGAGCAGCCCGATGCTTTGAAAAATCTTAAGCTTAAAATCAAAAAAGGCGAAAAGGTTGCCGTAATCGGAAACAACGGAGCAGGAAAAACTACGCTTTTTCTTTGCTGCAATGGGGTTTTGCAGCCCCAAAAGGGAAAAATCTTGTACGAGGGCAAGGAGATAAGCCGCAGCCGTGCTGACCTAAACTTTTTAAGGCAGCGGGTGGGAATAGTTTTTCAGGACGCAAACCAACAGCTTATAGGCTCAAGTGTCGAGGCGGAAATTTCCTTTGGCCCCATGAACCTTAGGCTGCCGAAAGACGAGGTGCGCTCACGGGTTTCTAAAGCCATGGGCCTTATGAATCTTACGGAGCTTCGAAAAAGACCCCCTCATTACCTTAGCGGAGGGGAAAAAAAGCGACTTACCATAGCCGATGTTTTGGCAATGGAGCCGGAGCTTATTTTGTTTGACGAGCCAACGGCCTTTTTGGATATGCAAAACACTTATATGCTGGAAGAGGCTCTTTCCGGCCTTCATGAAAAAGGGAAAACCTTGGTGGTTTCCACCCACGATATAGATTTTGCCTACCGCTGGGCTTCAAGAATTCTTCTTTTCCATAAGGGTGAGCTTATAGCCGACGATGCCCCTTCCGCACTTTTTTCAAAGGAGGAAATCCTTTCCGAAATAGGGGTGCGCAGGCCGGTACTTTATGAAATGGGGGTTCTTTTGCAGAAGAAAGGTCTTTTGGAAAAGGGGCAAAACCCCAGAAGCCTTGAGGAAATGAGAAAGCTTTTGGAGGAGAACTAAATATAAAAATATGAAAAACGACCGGCCCTTTTTTATTAAAACAGGGCCGGCCTTTTATATATAAATTACCCAAAGGGGCATTAGATAAACGGCGAAAGGCAGCTTGTTTCAAAGAAGGTCAGGCTCGGCCTTTTTAAGGTTTTTACTTCTTTATAAATAAATTCGCAGTTTTAGGTAAAATAACAGGGGAAGCCCTTGACTTTCCTTTTTCCTTTAGTTAAGATGTATATGTATCAATATCTATAATAGCCAGCCATGGGCAGTAAAAAAGCAGGCTGCCGTTTTGCTTAGGGGAATAAAAGGCTTGGTTTGCGCTGCAGCATATCGGCCGTGTTTTTGACGATGAAGCTCAAAAGCTCCTTTACAGGGGCAGTTTTGGGCTTTTTTTGTATTTCATATAACAAAAAAGGAGTGAAAGGGTATATGCTGCTAAAAACAGTTTTGCATGGGAATGTATATAGCTTCCGTGACCTGAAGGAGCTTTTCGGAAAAGCCAATGAGGAAAAGTCCGGTGATAATCTTATCGGCATAGGCGCGAAAACCGTTTCCGAGCGTATAGCCGCGAAGATTGTCTTAAGCGAGCTTAGCTTAAGCCAAATTCGTGAAAACCCTCTTATTGAGGATGATGAAGTAAGCCGAATCATAGAAAGTGACGTAAATGAAACTGTATATAATACGATAAAATCCATGACCGTGGGCGAGTTGCGAAACTATATTTTAAGCCACAAAACCACAAACCGTGACATCGAAACCCTTCGCAAGGGCTTAACCGCTGAAATGATAGCAGCCGTTACAAAGCTTATGTCCAGTATGGATCTTGTATACGGCGCAAAGAAAATGCCCGTTTCCGCAAAATGCAAATATGAAATTGGAAAGCCGGGCTGCCTTTCCTTCAGGCTTCAGCCCAACCACCCAAAGGATGACCCCATGGGCTTTAAGGCCACAATTTACGAAGGACTAAGCTATGGCTGCGGTGATGCTGTTTTAGGTATAAATCCCGTGGAGGATAATGTGGAGTCTTGCAAACGCTCCATGGAGCTTCTTTACGATATCATGACGAAGTTTGAAATACCCACGCATATTTGTGTGCTTGCTCATGTTTCAACCCAGATGGCGGCAGTTAAAGCCGGCGCTCCCGCTTCGATGTTTTTCCAAAGTGTTGCGGGAACCGAGGCGGCAAACGAGGACTTTGGCGTCACAACAGAGCTTTTGGACGAAGCCTTTGAAACCATCAAAAAACTTGGCCTTTGCGCAGGGCCGAACCTAATGTATTTTGAAACAGGACAAGGCTCTGAGGTCAGCATCGGTGCCGACTGCGGCGTGGACGAGCTTACTCTCGAAGCCAGAACCTATGGCTATGCCAAGCACTGGTCACCCTTTATGGTCAATAACGTTTCCGGCTTTATAGGGCCTGAAACAATTTACGACGGCAAACAGATGATAAGGGCAAGCCTTGAAGACCACTTTATGGGCAAGCTCTCCGGTCTGCCCATGGGTATGGCTCCCTGCTACACAAACCACACAACCATAGACCAAAACGATCAGGAAATCGCCACCATGCTTCTCACCATGGCCGGCTCAAACTACTATATGGGCATTCCCTGCGGCGATGACGTTATGCTCAGTTATATGGACACAAGCTTCCACGACGATGCCACCTTGCGTGAACTGCTGGGTCTTTTGCCCGCACCTGAGTTTTTTGAGTGGACTAAGAAAATGGGCATCCTCGACGAAAACGGCAAGCTGACCGAGCGTGCCGGCGATGCTTCTATATTTATGTAAGGAAGGCAGGTATATTATGGACAATAAGCAAATAGAACAAATAGTAAAGGCCGTGCTTCTGGAAATTACCTCGGGTAAAACGGCAGCTGCGGCAGCCTGCGTCCCATGCTCAGGCTCGGAGATAAATCTTGATGTGCCGGATATATCGGAAATTAAACTTCAGGAAACCCTATTGGTGGAAAACCCCAATGACAGGGAATTTTATATGGAACTAAAAAGGGCAAATCCTGCAAGACTTGGTGTGGGAAGAGCCGGCCCAAGGCAGAATACGGCAACCCTTTTGCGGTTTAGGGCTGACCATGCCGCTGCAATGGATACAGTTTTAAACGACGTTTCCGAAGAAACTATAGACGAGATGGGCTTGATTTTTGTTCAATCCGCAGCGCAGGACAAGGCGGAATATCTTATGAACCCCAATATCGGCAGGATTTTTGACGATGAAACAAAAAAGCTCATAAAGGAAAAGTGTAAGGCAAATCCCCAGGTTCAGATAATAGTAAGCGACGGGCTTTCCTCCACTTCTGTGGAAAACAACATACGGGATGTGCTCCCCGCTTTGGTTCAGGGTCTTCGTGTCTACGGCTTGGATGTGGGAACTAATATCTTTGTAAGATTTGGGCGTGTGGGCATAATGGACGCTGTTTGTGAAATACTTAATCCGGAGGTTAGTCTCCTGTTTATAGGTGAGCGTCCGGGGCTTGTTACCAACGAAAGCCTTAGCTGCTATATGACCTATAAGGGTTATCCGGATATAGCGGAAAGCGCCCGTACAGTTGTTTCAAACATTTATAGGGACGGAACCTCCGGTGCAGAAGCCGGCGCCCATATAGCGGAAATTGCTAAGAAAATGCTTGAGCAAAAGACCAGCGGTCTTGACCTTAAGGTTTGATATCAGGGCCGAGAAAATAATAATTCAAAAAAGATCTTTAATTATCCTGTGTTTCTGACAGCATATACTATACCATCGCTGTGGGGCTATGGTATAATATCCGCAGAGCGGACATTATACGGATTTGATGGCATATACCACGACGGCACCCTGTGCCTGTGGTATAATATCCGCAAAGCAGATATCATACAGATTTAATGGCATATACTATACCATCGCTGTGGGGCTATGGTATAATATCCGCAAAGCGGACATTATACGGATTATCCGCAGAATAGCGGGAATGAAAATTAAAAGCTGACAAGCTTTTGGGAGGTTTTATAATGGCAAGTAACCATGCCCTTGGAATGATTGAAACAAGGGGGCTTATCGGCTCCATAGAAGCTGCCGATGCCATGGTAAAAGCGGCAAACGTTACCCTTATCGGCAAGGAGCATATAGGCGGCGGCCTTGTAACCGTAATGGTTCAAGGAGATGTTGGTGCTGTTAAGGCGGCAACCGATGCGGGAGCTGCAGCGGCAGAGCGTGTGGGCGAACTGGTTTCTGTCCATGTTATACCCCGACCCCACGAGGAAGTTGAAATGATATTGCCGAATCTGCAAAAATAAAAACAGACAAAAACGATGACCGGACAAGGTTTTGTCCGGCTGCAGGAATGGACTGGTGAAATGAGTAAGGCAATTTTTACAGTGGAATACTCCAGTATACCCGCGGGGATAGACAGCCTTGACCGTATGGTGAAAAGGGCGCCTATGTCTATAATCTACGCAAAGCCCGTGTGTATCGGCAAGTTTCTCATAGTTGTGGGCGGCGAGGTGGAAAACCTTCGTGAAGCCAGGGACGAGGTTACAAAAGCCGACGAGAAAAAGCTTATTCGCCAGCATCTGCTCACCAATGCTCATGAGGACATTCTTAAATATTTTAGTCCTGCTCACAGGGAAAAAGTGAGCATGGATGGCAAAACTGCCTTGGGCATATTGGAAACAAGGGATGCCTCCAGCGGCTTTCAAAGTCTTGATGCAGGCTTAAAAAGCGGCAGTGTTCGTCTGGAGGAGGTCTGGATAGGGCATTTTATCGGCGGCAAGTTTTGCTACATACTTTCCGGCCTTGTTGGAGACATAAGCACTGCCCTTGAAGCGGCAGAAGCGTCACTGCCGGAAAAAACCCTCCTTGATAAAAGGATTATCCCCTCTCCCGACGATAAGGCCTTGGAATACCTTATAAAATCATATAAGCAGTAGGCTTTATTTGCCCCGGCTTTGGCAAGGGCTTATTAAGGTACAGCCTTAGAAAAAGCCCATTATTATATAAAAACTCCCCTAAAGCGGCAAGTGATTAAGCTTTCTGCCTAAGGGGAATTTTTATGTATGTCAGCTTTTTGATGGGAGCGTAAAGTGCCGAACGGGTCTTTTTCAAAGAGCTGCGGCAAAGCGAAGGCAATTATAAATACAAATCAAAACAATGATAACAAGGAGTATGTTATACAGCTTTAAAACTTTTTCCTCATCAAGCTTTTTGTTTATGCTTTGCCCTAGATAGCCCCCCAATATACCTCCGGCGACCATAAAGGCAAGGAAAGTAATATCCACCTCCGGCACACTTTTTGTCAGAATGGTCTGTGCCAGCGAGGCAATTTGTGAAAACAGGATGATACACAGGGAATTTATAGCTGATTCTTTTATGTTCATGGAAAAGAAAAAACTAAGCACAGCAAGATTTATGGGTCCGCCTCCAATTCCCAGAAAAGAGGAGAGCAGTCCGAGAAAAAAACCTATTCCAAGGCTTGCGGGGATGTTTTTTATATTAAGCGTCTTTATTTTGCCCCTGCCTTGTAAAACCATGTATAACATTGTCCCCAAGGTTATTAAAGCAAGAACAAGGGACTGGGAAAATCCCAAAAGCTCTTCGCTGCCGGCGCCGCTCTTTATAAATCCGAAAATCAGCTTTCCGAAGATGCCGCCGAAAACAGAGCCAATGCCGAGAGCCGGTGTTATCCGCCGATTTATTCCCGATAAGCCGGTTTTCAGGGTTTTCCCAACGGATACAAAGGCCATGGCCAAAACAGTACAGCCTGATAAAAAGCTTACGGCGGACACACTCATTATATTAATGGAATCTAAAAAGGGTTTTATAATAACCCCTCCGCCTATGCCGCAGATGGAGCCTATGGTGGAGGTCAAAATTGATATTAAGAAAAGGATAATTGCCATGTTTACTATACCTTTCAATTTTTCTATATATTATGCAAGTCTAAGCTGGGGCCTATATGGGCGAATTTCAACTTGTTTTTTTTGAAAGGCTTGCATTTTTCCGAACAGGGCCGCAGGATTCCCGACTGATAAGGGAGCTTGGAATAACAATCTTAGTTGGTATTTTGTGGCCGCCCTCGATACGGTCTGAAAGAAGTTTTGTTGTCATTTTCCCCATTTCCTCAAGGGGCACATGAATAGTTGTTAGCATGGGGTCAAGATAGCGGACGGCTTCCATATCATTGATACCGATAAGGGAAACGTCCCTCGGCACCTTCAGCTTATGCTCTTTCAAGGCTTTTAAAGCGCCCATGGCAGACATATCGTTTGCGCAAAGTATTGCTGTAAACTCCTGGTTTTTTCTTAAAAGCTCGTGGGTTGCCACATAGCCGCCCATGGGAGTGAAGGGAGTTTCCACCACATAATCCTCAAAATCTTTTACCCCAAGCATTTCCATTGCCTTGCAAAAACCCTGATAGCGCTGCTCATTAATTGTTTCCCCAAGATAAGATATTTTGCTGTGCCCCAGGGAAGCAAGATATTCAACACACATTTCCGAAGCTGTGTAACCGCTGCATAAAACCTGATCCACATCAGCAGAGATTTCGTTTAGACCGGAAAATACAAAATTACGATAGCTGCTTCTTATTATATCCAAAGCCTCGGGAGAGGGCCTGCCGAGTATAATTGCCGATGAGTTCTCTTTGTTTGCCACATCAAAGCTTCCGGCACTTATGTCGTCAACGGAGTAGTAGTAACGCATAACATAGCCAAGCCTTACAGCCTCTACCTCTGCCGCGTGCATAAGAGTTGTAAAAAAGGGGTCCAGAAAAGGGCCGGCTTTACGAGCATACACACAGTCAATCTCCTTTTGACTGTATCTTTTCGCAGAAGGCTTTCTTAAGCTTCTTGCATGGTGATTGGGGGAATAGCCCAGCTGCCGTACGGCCTCCCATATTTTCTTTTTTGTCTCTTCACTTGCTGCGGTGGACTCCCCGCTGTTGACCACACGGGATACCGTTGAAGGGGACACCCCCGCAAGTTTTGCAACTTCTTTTATACTCATAAAGTCATACTCCCCAGACTTATTTTAATTTAATGATTCAGATAAAATCCCACGGTAAAATAATACAACAAATCGATTGTTAAAGCAATAACAATTTTGACTAAAAATCACGCAATCGTTTGCACGATTTTGTGTTGACTTAAATGAGGAAACGTGTTAATTTCAACATAAATAATAATATACGAGCGTTCAATATATGCATGTTGTATAAATAACCAAATTTGAGCATCTACACTTGTGAAAAGTGATGCTAAAAATTTGCGCAAACGCTCTTTGTGATTTAGTAAAACGAGATTGACAAAAAGGAGACAAACTATGGACAAAAAAATCTTGTTTCTCGGTCTTGACGCAGCGATGCCGGATCTGGTAAAAAAGTTCGTTTCCGAGGGCGTCATGCCCAACACGGCAAAGCTCATGAATCAAGGCATCTTCTCCCGGCTGGAGACTGTCTTTCCCCCTCTGACGGCGGCAGCCTGGACAGCTATAGTAAGCGGAGCAGGCTCCGGAACTAACGGTGTGCCAAGTCTAATGGTTAAGCACGCGGGAGAGGATTTAGACCACTGGCATACTTCCTTTGATCGCAATGAGGTTCTCTGCGAAACTCTTTGGGATGTGGCAAAACGCATGGAGAAAAAAGTTGCCCTTGTAAACTGGCCGGTTACCTTCCCCCTTGGCGCTATCTCCGAGGAGGACGGTGTTCAGCTGGCCGGTGCATTAAATCCGCCCTTCCGCTACTTTTTCATGCCCCTGTGGGACGTGGCCTCCAGCGCCTGTTTCTCAAACCAAAAGCTGCGCTGCAACCAAATCCCCGGCAGGGCCGTTCAGCTTGAAGCCCTGCCTGCCGCCGGCTGGGAAAACCTGCCCAAGAGCGAAAAGCCCTGTTTGGAGTTTGAGATAACGGTCCCCCCCACCTATGTAGAAGGCTATAAGATGAATGTGCTCATCTATGCAAGCAGTGATGCCGCTTATGACCGCATGCTTATCTCTGAAAGCAAGGATGCCGCCAAGGCGGTAACGGACATTGCCATGGGTGAATACGGCCCCTGGATTATCAAAAACTTCAAGGCGAGAGACTATCAGCGGGATGGGCGCTTCCGTTTCCAGATCCTTGAGCTATCCCCTGACGGGCGTGACTTTAAGCTCTATCAAAGCGCCATCAATATGGCGGAGGCCTATTCCGTACCCGCCTCTCTTACCAAGGAGGTTGAGGAGGTTGCCGGAGCCTTTATGGAAGTGGACGACCCCTGGGCCTTTATGGACGGCTGGATGAGCCCCGAGCTTTACCTTGAGCAGCTGGGACTTCACGCCGACTGGTGGGGCAAGGCCACAAAGCATATTCTTGAAAACAAGGAATGGGACATGGCCTTTTCCTGGGTGGGCACCATAGACCACATTGAACATGTGCTTTACTCGGGCATTGAGCCTCGGGCCAGAGTCTATGACCCCGACAAGGCTGATTTCTGCTGGCACATGATTCGGGAAACCTATCGTCAGGTGGATGATAATATTGGTCGGATTCTTGAAAGCGTTGACCTTGACAACACCTATGTAATCCTCATTTCCGACCATGGCATGACCCATCTTGACTGGAACCCCTATGTAAAGGAACATCTATCCCGGGCGGGACTTCTGGAATATGTCCTTGACCTTTCCACAGATGACCCATCAAACCTTTCCATCAACTGGGAGAACACTAAGTGCCATCCTCTGGAGCCCTGCCATGCCCACATTTTTATAAACCTCAAGGGGCGGGATCCCCAAGGCATTGTGGAGCCGGAGGATTACGAAAGGGTGCAAGAGGAGATTATCCGCGCCCTGCTTAACATGAAAGACCCTGAAACCGGCGATCAGGTTGTTGCCCTTGCCATAAAGAAAAAAGAGGCCGGCACCTTGGGCATCTATGAAGGCCCCGGCTATGACAGGGTTGGCGATGTGCTTTACGCCTGGAAGCCTGGATATATGTCCCACCCCTTCATCTATAGAAGCAAGGTTCAATATAGAGACGGCACCGAGCGGGTTATCGCAAATCCCGAGCTTTATGAGGCGGCGGGCCTCTGCCGAAACTTTACCGGCGTGCATCTTGCTCTGCCGACCCTTCCCAAGATGCATGCTGTTATGGTGATGGCAGGCCCGGGGGTTTCGCAATATGAGAGAAAGTTCCCCGCAAGAATTATCGACGTCACACCCACCCTTTGTAAACTATTAAATATTGACGTTCCGAAGGACGCCGAGGGAGGAGTCATTTATGACATCTTGGACAACATTCAATAAGGAGACTGAAAAGGTTGGTCTTATAGGCTGCGGAAGAATGGGAATGTGTATGCTGGAATCCATGGTAAAAGCCGGCTACAGTGTTTTCTGCTATGACGCATTTCCCTCCGCCTTAGACCTTGCGGTGAAAGCCGGCGGAGTCAAGACTGAAAGCCCAAGGGAACTGGCAGAGAAAACCAGCGTTATACTCATGTCCCTTCCGGGGCCAAAACAGCTTGAAGATGTAATTTTTGGGGAAAACGGACTAAATGAGGCTCTTACAGATAAACATATAGTCATAGATACAAGCACGGTTGACCCCAAGACCACCCGGTCCCTTGCCGAAAGAGTTTCTGAAAAGGGATCCTGCTACCTTGATTCTCCCAT
>CAZTXG010000011.1:0-45107 GCA_964617335.1 uncultured Oscillospiraceae bacterium | reverse complement strand
ACATTCGCTTTGCGGATGTTATACCACAGGCACGAAGTGCCGTTGTGGTATATATTATACACTATTTCACCTTAATTGCCACAACAAAATATTAAAAGAAGCCCTTGCATCAAGGGCTTCCCGCAGCCTTGATACAAGGGCTTTAAAGCTTGGTAATGAGTCTGATTTCAGTTTTCAGGCAACTTCAAAAGACCAGATGTTTTTTATCTGAGGAGAAAGAGAGTCAAAGCTCCAGCCCTTGGCGCTTTTTGACGGGCTGTTAGGGTCTTTTATAGTGAACAGACCGTTTTCATAGGAGCTTACAACTATAAAATGCCCGTCCTCCGTAAAGTCTCCGGGGCCAAGGCTTAAAATAAGAGGATGCCCCAAACTAAGCTCGGAAACCATGGCCGCTTCGTCCAGAAAAACCTCTTTACAGCTAAGACCGAAACTTTCGGCTCCTTTGGTCATAAGCTCCCAGCTGGTGCCGCTTCCTTTGACATAAAAGCCCCTTGATTCGCTGAAGGCGGCAACAGCATAGGGGCTTGCCTCAAGATTTTCTGTAAGGCCCGCAGCCACCATAGAAAGGCAGGTTGGCCCGCAGCCTGTTACACCCAAAACGCAGGAGCCGTATATCTTATAACCCCAACGGGAGTCCCATTGGAGAAAATAAGGTATGCCGGAGGAAAGCTCCCCCTTTTTTATAAGCCCGACAGCGGCATCGTTTTTATGCTGAGGATAAGCGAGAACAAAGTCTCTGGCCTCGGGGTTTTTCACCAGAAGCAAAAGCAAAGGTTCGGGGATTTCCTCCGAGCTTTCAAAAAGAGTTAAAACTCTGCTGTCCTTTAAAGCAAGCGCATTAAGAGCCTGCATAAGCTCATCATCTTCTGAGACATCCGGAGGAAGCAGAGGGGTTTCGTCTTTTTTGGAAGGGAAGCCTTCCGCAAAATCAGACAGGACTGGTAAATCTGAAAAGCCTCCGCCCAGATAAAGCTTTGCGGCAACTATTAACGTGAGGAAAATTAGAAGAAGAAAAACCAGTGTAAAACTATGTTTTTTCTTGGAAGAGCCTTTGTATCCGGCTGCCATGTGTATCACCTTTTCTATGTTTTTTTGTATAATACACAAAGCTTGTATATAAAAAACATAGAATTTGCATCAAAGTTGCAAGGTTTTAACTTGGCCTAAGCTGGATATTATATTATGCCGCTGTCTGACATGGATACAAAATCGTCTCCTGCCACTATAATATGGTCGTTAAGGGCTACGCCAACGGTTTCCAAGGCGGCTTTCACCCTTTTTGTAGACATTTCATCCTCAATGGAGGGAAGGGCAATGCCGCTGGTGTGGTTATGAGATAAAATTACCGATGAGGCGTTTTTTGAAAGAGCAAGCTCAACAATTTTCCTTATGCTTATCTCCGCTGAGTTGTTGCTGCCCCGAAACAGCTCCTTACAGCAAAGAACCTTACACTTAGCGTCAAGGCAGATAACAAAAACCACCTCGTCTCTTTCATACATAAAGCGGGGTATAAGATAGGCCCCAGCCTTGGAGGATGTGTCCAGCACCTGACCGAACTTGTTTTTATCCATCATGTATCTGCGGCTGACAGCGGGGATTAACTTTAAAAGGCAGATGCTGCCTTTGCCTATGCCGCTTATTTTGGCAAGCTCCTCCTCCGGCGCCTCCAAAACAGCCTCAAGACTGCCGAAGTGGTTTAGCAGGGCGTGGGCAATGGGGTTTGTGTCCCTGCGGGGAACAGAGAAAAACAGCAATAGCTCAAGCGCCTGATGCTCCTCAAAAACATCAAGCCCCTGCTCTAAAAAGCGATTTTTCATTCTTTCCCTGTGCCCCTCGTGGACATTCATATGTAAATCCCCTGTGTTTTTATATTGGCTTAAGCCCTATAAGACCTGCCGTCCTGCTCATAGAATAAGGAGCGCCGCAGCATATCATACCAGCTATTGTAGCATTAATTTCACGATTGCGCAAAAAGTATTTGTATGCTAAAATAAGCCCAGACATTTCACCCGCCTGTTTTAAACAGGCCGGCTAAGTAAAGACGGGAAAAAGCCCAAAAAACTTTGGAAAAGCTGGGCGGTGCAGCCCGCCATATACATTTGGAGGTTCCGGTGAAAAAGCTTAAGCCCCATATAAAAGATTTTGTAAAAAGAGCAGATATGCTCCTTTTGGCCCTGTGCCTTATATGCTCCGTTTTTGGAATAGTTGTCATTTCCAGCGCCACGGCCTCTTTTGAGACCTCCCGATATGTCATTGTTCAAACAGCTTCCATGCTGCTGGGCATAGGGATTTTTATTTTGCTTACAGTTATAGATGTGGATATTTTGGCAGGCAAATGGGCGGTTTTGGTTCTCTTCGAAATTGTCATAGTCGCCCTTTTGCTTACCCCTATGGGATATGCCGACGACACGGGAAACAGGGCCTGGCTGCGCTTCGGCTTTATCGGCATCCAGCCCACTGAGGTTATGAAAATTGCCTTTATCATAGTCATGGCAAAGCATATAAGCTACCTTAAAAGCTATAAAAACTTAAATTCGCCCCTTTCCATGGGGCAGCTATTGCTCCACTGTCTTATGACCATTGGCTATATAGTCGCCATATCCAAAGACATGGGCAGTGCCCTTGTTTTCCTTTTCATATTTATTGTTATGCTGTTTGCCGCCGGAGTAAAGCTTTATTGGTTTCTAATTGGCCTTGCGGGAACAGCGGCCATTATGCCTTTTTTCTGGACAAAGGTTTTAAACCAGCGCTATAGAGACAGGATTCTTTTGCCCTATGTGTCCAGCATAGATTCAGATGGCTATGATATCCGCTGGCAGTCAAACCAAAGTAAGCTTGCCCTTGCCAGCGGCCAGCTTAAAGGCTCGGGGCTTTATCAGGGAAAGCAAACCCAGTCGGAGGCTCTTCCGGAAAAGCAGACGGACTTTATCTTCTCTGTTATAGGAGAGGAGCTTGGTATGATTGCCTGCCTTATTGTTTTTCTCCTGCTTTTGATAATAATCGGCCGCTGTATATACATCGGCGTAAAGTCCCAAAACAATTTGAGTATGCTCGTTTGTATGGGTGTTGCGGGCAGCCTTATATTCCAGACTTTTGAAAACATTGGAATGTGCATAGGCATAGCTCCTATAATCGGCATAACTCTGCCTTTTTTCAGCTATGGCGGCTCGTCTATGCTCTCAAGCCTTGCACTAGCTGGCCTTGTCTCCGGAGTTAAATACAGGCCGAAGCCGGAGAGATTCCGAAGTTATCACTAGCGTATAAAAATTTAAAGCCGCTTCCTTTTACGGGAAGCGGCTTTTAGTTTTTTGCTTAGAAAAGCTCTGTAAGTCTTTTTCTTATGGCGGCGATAAAGTCTTTAGAGGAAACTTTTTTTGCATTGGGCTTTGAGGACAAAGATGCAAGGTCACCTGTCATAACACCGGACTCAATAACATCAAGGCAGGCCTTTTCAAGCTTATCGGCAAAGGCGCATAGCTCGGCAGAAGAGTCAAGCTCACCCCTTTTTCTTAAGGCGCCGGTCCAGGCGAAGATGGTGGCAATGGGGTTTGAGGAGGTTTCCTCACCCTTAAGATGCTTATAGTAGTGGCGGGTTATGGTGCCGTGGGCAGCCTCATATTCATAGTTTCCATCGGGGGAGACTAAAACGCTTGTCATCATGGCAAGGGAGCCGAAGGCCGTTGAAACCATATCGCTCATAACGTCGCCGTCATAGTTTTTGCAAGCCCAGATAAAGCCCCCTTCAGAGCGGATAACTCTTGCGACAGCATCGTCTATAAGGGTGTAAAAATATTCTATACCGGTCTTTTCAAAGGCCTTTTTATACTCGGCCTCATAAATATCCGCAAAAATATGCTTAAAGGTCTGGTCGTATTTTTTGGAGATGGTGTCTTTAGTGGAAAACCAAAGGTCCTGCCTTGTGTCCAAAGCAAAGTCGAAGCAGGCTCTGGCAAAGCTTTCAATGGAGTCGTCTGTGTTAAACTGGGCCTGCAAAACTCCGGCACCGTCAAAATCATAGACAGTTTCTCTGAAGCTCTCGCCGTTTTCACCTGTGAATACAAGCTCTGCCCGGCCTTTGCCGGTGACCCTGTGCTCGGTGGCCTTATAAATATCGCCGAAGGCATGGCGGGCAATGGTTATGGGCTTTTTCCAGCCGCCCACATAGGGTTTTATGCTCTCTGTTATGATGGGGGCGCGAAAAACCGTGCCGTCCAGCACCGCTCTTATGGTGGCGTTTGGAGACTTCCACATTTCTTTAAGTTTATATTCTTCAACACGCTGGGCATTGGGGGTTATTGTTGCACACTTTACACCAACACGAAGGCGCTTTATAGCCTCTGCCGCCTCGTTTGTGATGCGGTCGTCGGTTTCGTCACGCTTAGGAAGTCCCAAGTCGTAATACTCCGTGTTAAGCTCTACAAAAGGCAGCAAAAGCTCGTCCTTTATCATTTGCCAGAGTATGCGGGTCATCTCGTCGCCGTCCATCTCTACGATGGGGTTTGGCATTTTAATTTTATCCATAAGCCTACCTTCGCTTCCTTTTTATTTTCCGCGTCCTGCCGCATAATAGTTCATAAGGCAGCCGTCTAAAAGTATCTGCCTGTCATCTTCCGTTAATGCCTCAAGATAAAGGCTAAGGGGTTTTAGCCCTGAAGCTGTGAGAACCTGCGCCTTTATTTCATCGGCACCGGATTCCACTGCCTTTCTTATGCCGGGGATAAAAATATAGTCACCGGTTTCATAGTCAAAGCTTTCGTCACTGGCCGTTGTGAAAGGCAGCATTCCCCAGTTAATGCAGTTTGAGCGGTACCGCTTTGTGGCAAATTCCCGACAGATATTTGCTCCCGCTCCTAAAACTCTCTGGCAGGAGGCTGCCTGCTCACGAGCGCTGCCATCGCCAGGCCGGCGGGCGTATATGGTGCTGGCAAGGGCCGTTTTTTCTATCTGTTCATTCTTTATACCAAGCTTTGAAAACACCTCTATAAGCTCCGGTGAAGTTTTTCCCTCACAGCGGGATTTTTCTTGGCTCTGGGTTTCCTTTGCCCTATTAACATAGCCGGGGTCACGTCTTGAAAGGGTGAAGGAGGCAAGCTTTAAGGGGTTCGAGCGATATGAGGAGGTTTCCCCGGAGGGGATGAGCTCGTCCGTTGTGGTGACAGGGTCGTGGATGACGCTTACAAGCTTTAAAAGAAGATTTTCAGCCAGAGGGGGGATTTTAGGCCACTCAGTTATGTTGGGACCCATGCGAAGCTCCTCATTAGGCAGGGGATTTCCAAAGCCGGAGTAAACTCTTTTTTCATAAACTCCCCTGTCAAAGCAATATTTCCTTTTTTCGGGGAGGGTATAGTCAATTTCGTCAGCTCCCGTTAAGACCCCGCGGTTTGCAGCTGTTGCCGCAATAGAGCGGGCGTCCATAAGCATAACCCCCGCAATTTGCCCGTCGGAAGGTCTTGCGCCTTCACGGTTTGGAAAGTTTCTTGTGGTGTGGCGAATGGAAAGGGCATTGTTTGCAGGAACGTCCCCTGCACCGAAGCAGGGACCGCAGAAGCAGCTTTTGAAAAGAGCGCCGCTTTCCATAAGGCTTTGCTGAACGCCGGAGCGTATAAGCTGGAGGTTAACAGGGATGCTGGGGGGATATACGGAAAGAGAAAAGTACCCGTCGCCTATGTCACGGCCTTTAAGGATGGCGGCGGCCTCGGCAATATTGTCATACATACCGCCGCTGCAGCCGGCTATTATGCCTTGGTCTACAACTATGGCGCCGTCTTTAAGCTTGTCGCAAAGGGAGAGGCGCACATCACCGGAAAGAAGCTTTTCAGCATCTTTTTCCGCCTGACGGAGAATGTCGCCGGCGTTTTCCTTAAGCTGCCTTATGGCATAGGCCTTTGAGGGGTGAAAGGGCAGGGCTGCCATGGCTTCGGCGGCGGACAGGTCAATTTCGATAAGGCTGTCGTAATATGCCCCATCCTCAGGAGAGAGAGCCTTATAAGCTTCGGGCCTCCCGTGGACGGCATAATACTGCTCCACACTAGAGTCTGTTTCCCAAATGGAGGAAAGGCAGGTGGTTTCCGTGGTCATAACGTCTATGCCAATGCGAAAATCCATAGGCAGGTTTTTTATGCCGGGGCCGCAAAATTCCAGAACCTTGTTTTTAACAAAGCCGTTTTCATAGACAGCGTCGCAAAGGGCAAGGGCAATATCGTGGGGCCCAACACCCTTAGGGGGAGAGCCGGTAAGATAAACAAGCACCACCTCAGGGGTTTTTATGTCGTAGGTGTTTGAAAGCAGCTGCTTTACAATTTCAGGGCCGCCCTCTCCTATACCCATGGTGCCCATGGCCCCATAGCGGGTGTGGCTGTCGCTGCCTAAAATCATGCGGCCGGAGCCTGTCATTATCTCACGGGCATACTGGTGGATAACGGCGACATTTGCCGGCACATAAATTCCGCCGTATTTTTTTGCGGCGGAAAGACCGAAAACATGGTCGTCTTCATTAATTGTGCCCCCAACGGCGCAAAGACTGTTGTGGCAGTTTGTGAGAACGTAGGGCACAGGAAAGCTTTTAAGACCGCTGGCCTTTGCCGTTTGTATAATGCCGACATAGGTGATGTCGTGGGAGATAAGGCTGTCGAATTTAATCTTAAACTTATCGGCTTCATCGGAATTGCTGTGGTCTTTAAGGATGCTATATGCTATGGTTTTGTTTCTGCCAAGGATATCATCCGCAGTTGCGGCTTGGGGCAGGCCGTTTTTTAAGACTACGGCGTTTTTGTTTAGTTTTATCATCAGTTTTACCCTCACTTCGGTTTTTAAGGTGAAAACGGGTTCGCATTACAGTTTTGCAACCACTAAAGTATATCACAGATAGAAGAAATGACAAGCTATTTGCAGGGGTTATAAATATAATTGCAAAAATACATAAAAAGGCCTTTAGATATACGAAAAACTCAAGACAAATTGAATAAATAAAAAAATAACTTGCAGCAACTGTTTTACAAGTATATAATCTGCCTAACAATATAGGATTTTACGGGAGGCGGCTTTTTGAATATGACAAATGATTACATAAACAGCTGTATCAATGGGCTTTGCGCAGACCTTCGGCGGGAGTATGAAATTGACAGCTTGCAGTATAAAAACCATGCCATCAAAAAAGGCCTGCGCAACGAGGACGGCACAGGCGTAATGGCAGGAGTTACCCGTATAGGGAGTGTTCAGGGCTATTATATGCAAGACGGGGCAAGGATGCCCCAAGAGGGAAAGCTTTATTACAGGGGCATAGACCTAGAAGAAATTATAGAGCATCATAATAAGGAGGGCAGCTTCGGCTATGAGGAGGTGGCCTATCTTCTGCTTATGGGGAGGCTTCCAAATAAAAAGCAGTTTGATGAGTTTGACTGTATTTTGTCTAATGCCCGTCATCTGCCCCAGGATTTCACAGAAGATATGATACTAAAGGCACCCAGCAGAAATATAATGAACAAGCTTTCCCGCAGTGTGCTGGCCCTTTATTCCTATGACGAAAACCCCGATGATGTGAGTATACAAAACCTTGTTCGCCAGTCCATAGAGCTTATAGGGCGTTTTCCCGTAATCGTGGCAAATGCCTATGCTGTAAAGCGCCACCATTTTGACGGCAAATCCCTTTATTTGCATATGCCTAAAGATAGCCTTTCGGTTTCGGAAAATTTCCTGCGGATGGTAAGAAAGGATAAGTCATATACAACCGAAGAGGCAAAACTATTAGATCTTATGCTTATTCTTCATGCTGAGCATGGCGGCGGAAACAACTCTGCCTTTGCCTGCAGGGTTTTGTCCTCAACGGGGACAGATACCTACGGCGCCATATCGGCGGCTGTAAACTCCCTTAAAGGCCCTTTGCACGGCGGAGCAAATGCCAAGGTTGTGGAGATGTTTGAGGAAATTTTTGAAAATATTCACGACTATGCAGATGATGATGAAATTTTGAACTATCTGGGTAAAATCATGGATGGTGAGGCAGGAGACGGTTCAAAAAAAATTTATGGTTTGGGTCATGCGGTGTACACAGTTTCCGACCCCCGTGCCGTTATTTTAAAGCGCTATGCCGAAAAAATGGCCATAGAAAAGGGATACGGCGAGAAATTTGAGCTTATGACAAAGGTGGAAAGCCTTGGAAGCAGGCTTTTGTCCCAAAGAAAGAAGCTGGCATTGCCGGTTTGCGCAAATGTGGATATGTATTCAGGACTTGTATACAAAATGCTGGGGATACCTCAGGAGCTTTACACTCCCCTTTTTGCCATTGCAAGAATTTCGGGCTGGTGCGCCCATAGGATAGAGGAAATACTCACCTGCGGCAAAATAATCAGACCGGCCTATCGTGCCGCCTTTACCGGCAGGGAATATGTTCCCATGGATAAGCGCTGATAATCTTTTTATTTCCCAAGGTGCCGGAGATTAAATTTATCTTTAAATAAAAGCTGCCCCGGAGCAAAAAGTCCGCGGCAGCTTTTTTTATGCAGCTATAAAGCTTCTATTTTGAGCTTGGAAGCAGGTTAAGAGCCAGAGTAAGCAAAACAAAGGCGAGGCCAACCCACTTTGTCATCTTCGTCAGCTTTCCGTCAAGGGTGGTTGCCTTGGTTTTTGACATGAAGGTTTCTGCACCGCCGGAAATAGCACCGGAAAGACCGGAGCGCTTGCCGGACTGAAGGAGAACCACGGAGATTAAAAACAGACATACCAGAAGCTGGAATATGGTAAGGATGAGAGTCAGAGTGTTCATTTTATTTAACAGTCCTTTCAGATGTAAAAGAGGAAAACCTCACAGTTATCATAGATGCGAAAAAAATGATACCACAACGGGGCCAAAATTTCAAGTGCTTTAAAGCTAATTTTTCTTTTTATCACTAATTGTATATATAAGAGTCAAAATTTCTTAAGATAAATTAGGGAAATCATACGCTAAATAAAAAGCGGGCTTTTTTGCACTTTGCCTTTTACATCAGCCGAAAGAATATGGCTGCTGCTTTCAGAGCCGATGGTATTTTCCCCTATTGACAGAGCTATAAAGGGGTAGTATACTTATCAGGAACATTTGAATAAACAATGTCTTCAGGGCAGGGTGAAATTCCCGACTGGCGGTATAGTCCGCGAGCGTGAAAGCGCAGAACTGGTGTAAATCCAGAACCAACGGTATAGTCCGGATGAAAGAAGATGTGTTAAATATGCGAAGGGCTGTCTTATGGCGCTCTTATTCGCAAAGCTTGCTTATTTTTTAACACCTGAAGGACAGAGGCTTTCAGGTGTTACATTTATTTGCAGGGAGTGTTCAAAAAAATGAGTGGAGTAAAAAACACGAAAACGCGCAAGCTCACAATGATTGCCATGCTATGCGCACTGGCCTATGTTATTATGGTGGTTGGAAGAATTCCTCTGGTGCTGTTTCTAAAATATGACCCCAAAGACATTGTAATTGTTATAGGCGGCTTTATTTTCGGGCCCCTCGCCGCGGCAGCCATCTCCGTTGTTGTTGCGGTGGTGGAAATGTTCACAGTTAGCGACACTGGACTTATAGGCCTGTTTATGAATATAATTTCAAGCCTTGCCTTTGCCTGTGTTGCAGCCTTGGTGTATAAGAAAAAGCGCACAATGTCAGGGGCGGTTATGGGTCTTGCCTTAGGTATTGTTCTAATGACGGCGCTGATGCTCCTTTGGAACTATATCATAACCCCTCTTTACATGAATACTTCCAGAGAGGAAGTAGCTGCCCTTCTTGTGCCGGTATTCCTGCCTTTTAACCTTGTCAAAGGCGGAATCAACATGGCTTTGACGCTTTTGCTTTACAAGCCTGTGGTTACAGCCCTGAGGAAAGCAAGGCTTATACCGGAAGATGACCATGCTGCCCCTAAGGTCGCAAAGACGAAAAGTCTCGGCCTTATGTTTACAGCCATCGCCCTTCTTGTGACCTGTATTCTGGTTGTTCTTGCCATGAACGGCATAATATAAAAAACGCAAAGCCTGCCTTCTTTTTTCAAGGGTAAGGCCGGCGCTAGCGAGTTCTCCGCTATAAACAGGCGAAGAAAAAACCACAACCCCGTAAAGGATTGTGGTTCTGGAGTGGGCAACGAGATTCGAACTCGCAACGATACCCCATGCGGATAAACCGCATGGGGGCCCCAGAGACGTATTTAACGTGCTTCGCACAGGTGGCGCTAGCGAGTTCTCCGTTATAAACAGGCGAAGAAAAAACCACAAGCCCGTAAAGGATTGTGGTTCTGGAGCGGGCAACGAGATTCGAACTCGCAACGATACCCCATGCGGATAAACCGCATGGGGGCCCCAGAGACGTATTTAACGTGCTTCGCACAGGTGGCGCTAGCGAGTTCTCCGTTATAAACAGGCGAAGAAAAAACCACAAGCCCGTAAAGGATTGTGGTTCTGGAGCGGGCAACGAGATTCGAACTCGCTACCTCCACCTTGGCAAGGTGGCGCTCTGCCAGATGAGCTATGCCCGCAGATTTAGTGATAGGCGCGTGGATTATTATATCAAAAAATTATCCATTGTCAAGACTTGGTTTGAGAAAAAGCCTAAGATAAAAACCATGGAGGCGGAAACATGAACGAATTTCTTGAAAAGCTGTCCGAGATTTCCTTGGGAAGCCTTAAGCTGAGCGATTTAGTCTCTGTTCTGCTTTTGCTTATCATATGCATCATTGCAATAAAGATTATTTCAAGGATTTTAGGCAGGTTTATTGATAAAAGCAGACTTGAAAGCGGTGTTAAGGGCTTTTTGCAAAAAAGCGTTAAAGTGATTTTATGGACTATTGCCATAATCATTCTGGCAGAGCGGCTGGGGATAAAAACGACATCTCTTGTGGCTGTTATGAGTGTGGCAGGCCTTGCCTTGTCCCTGTCCATTCAGGATACAATCGCAAATCTTTTCAGCGGCATGACCATTCTTGCCACAAGGCCTTTTGCCACGGGGGATTATGTGGAGCTTGACGAAGTAGGCGGAACGGTTACCCAAGTGGGATTTTTCTACACCATGGTTACAACACCTGACAACAAGGCCATATATGTTCCAAACGCTCAGGTGACTGCCGCAAAAATCATAAACTACACAAAGCAGGAAAAAAGGCGGGTGGATTTTACCTTCCGAGCCTCTTATGACGATGACACAGAACTTGTTTATGCTGCCTTAAAAGAGGCTGCTTCCGGAGAAAAACGGATATTGTCAGAGCCGGCAGAGCCTTTTATGGGCATTATGGCTTATAAGGAAAGCTCCATAGAGTATGTTCTTCGTGTGTGGGTGCTGAAGGAGGACTATTGGCAGGCCTATTTCGGCCTTAACGAAAAGGTTAAGGAAGCTTTCAAAAAGCAGGGAATAAAAATGCCCTTTGACCAGCTTAGTGTTCATGTGGCATCTAAAGATTAAAGCCTATAAATACAGAAGACCCCAGTCTTGCGACTGGGGCCTTGCTGTTTTGAGAGAGGATTATTGAGGAGAGGAAAGAAATATGTCTGGTTTTCCCGGAGTTCCGGGTAAGCTCCTGTCTGCTTCAAGAGCTTAAGCATATAATAAAACTCACATTTGACCTTGTTATGAATACAATGTGAAAAGTTTATGAACGTTAAAATCTTTATAAAAAGCGGGGAATTAGTGCTTAAGTTTTGCCGAGAAAACAAACTCCGTAACACAGTCAGCACTTCTAACGGAGATGTCTTCGTTGTGGTTATTAAGGATGGTTTTAACTATGGCAAGCCCTAGGCCCACCCCGTCTCTGTCACGGCTGCGGGACTTGTCTGTTTTGTGAAAACGGTCGAAAATAAAGGGCAGCTCCTCAGAGGAAATGCATGGGCCGTGGTTTTTTATGGACACATAGGCCTTGCCCTCTTGCTTCCAAAGGGAAAGACCAATTTTAGAACCCCTTTTGGAAAACTTAATTGCATTATCCAGAAGATTATAAACCACCTGAGTGAAAGCGTCCTCATTGCCTCTGACACAAATGGTTTCCTCCGGCAGGGAAAGGTCCACATCCAATCCCGCATCGGTTATTTTCGGTTCAAAGGTGAGAAGGGTTCGCATGATAACCTCGGAAAGATTAAAGCTCATGGATAGAAGCACAGCGCTGTCTGTGGCCTGAATACGACTCATCTCCAGCATCTGCCGCACAAGACGGGACAGTCGCTTGGTTTCGCTGGATATGGTCTGGAGGTATTTATCCTGCTTGTCTTTTGGGATGGTGCCGTCAAGTATACCGTCGGCAAAGCCTGCTATGGTGGTCATGGGAGTTTTCAATTCATGGGAAACGTTTGCGATAAATTCTGCCCTTAGCTGCTCAGATTTTTCCAAAGACTCCGCCATGGTATTAAAAGAGCTTGTCAGGGCGCCGATTTCGTCGTCCCGTCCGGAATCTGTTACTCTGGCGGAAAAATCGCCGTGGGCAAAGCGGCCGGCTGCCGCTGCCATTTCATTTAAAGGTTCTGCCTGACGCTTTGAGGTGTAATAGGACATTAAAAGGGCAAAGGATAAAATTATGGCTGCTGTTCCAATGAAAACAGCGGTTGAAGAGCTCCAGGAATCCAAAATCTCTGAAAAGTCCGAGCCAACAAAAATATAGCCGATTAAAAGCTTGTTTTGACTTGAAATGACAGGCAGGCCAACCACATAGTAGGACTGTTCACCGTAGAGGTTATTAAGGTTTGTAAGCTTTTGAAAGCTGCCCTTTTGAAGTATTTCCGAAATTATCGACTCATTAATATTCTTTCCTATAAAAGGTGAGACAATTTCTTTGTCGGAGGAAGATACCACAACTCCGGAGGTGTCCGCAATTAGGATGTGGTTTCCAGTGCTGCGGGCAATAGAGCTTATGACAAGGCGAAGATACCAGCCGTTTAGGTTTCCGTCTTCGCTTAAGGCGGCGGCCGTACTGGCTGTCTCCTTGGCGTTTTCGGCTATGCTTTGGCGCTTTTCGCTGATGGCAAAAGCACGGCCCAGTATAACAAAGCTCATAGCGAGAATTATAAAGCTCATGACCACCAAAATTGCGGTCATAAGGAAGTTTTTAAAGTATATGGTTCTCATTTAACGTTGTTCAGCTCAAATTTATAGCCGACTCCCCATACGGTTTTCAGTGTCCACTCATCGGAAACACCCTCCAGCTTCTCACGCAGGCGCTTTATATGAACGTCCACCGTGCGGGAGTCGCCGAAATAATCGAAGCCCCAGACCTCGTCTAGAAGCTGATTTCTAGTATATACCCTGTTGGGAGAGGCTGCAAGATGATATAAAAGCTCCATTTCTTTAGGCGGGGTATCCACCCTTATGCCGCTTACTATAAGCTCATAGGAGTCAAGATTTATGGTGAGCTTATCGAAAGAAAGCTTTTTTTCCAATTTTTTTTCATCACAGGCTGTTCTTCGCAGGACAGCGTGAACTCTGGCTAAAAGCTCTTTTACCTCAAAGGGCTTAACCACATAGTCATCCGCACCCATTTCAAGACCGTTTATCTTATCGTAGGTTTCGCCTTTGGCAGTGAGCATGATAATGGGAACCTTAGAGGTTTCACGGATTTTGGCGCAGACCTGCCAGCCGTCCAGAACGGGCAGCATTATGTCCAGCAAAATAAGGTCAGGGGAAATTTCGCCTGCCTTAGACACTCCCGCAGCCCCGTCCGAAGCTATAAAAACTTCAAACCCGTCCTTTTCAAGATAAAGGCGCAGAAGCTCCGCTATGTTACCGTCATCCTCGATTATAAGAGCCTTTTTTTCCTTAGACATCTCAGCACTACCTTCCATTTTGCACCCAAATTATAGTTATATACATTATATATACAATTATTGTTATTATAGCAAGGGCGATGGTAAAAAGGTGAACAAAATGTAAAATACAAGCTTTCTCAGATCAAAAGCTATCTGTGCAAAAGTTGCACCGATAGTTTCCGTTAAGGGTCTTGCTTTATTTCGCTAATGTGATACAATTAACCCGCTGTAAAAAAAGCAATTTGGAGGAAACAAAATGAAAATCAACAAAAAGACTCTTGCGCTGGTTTTGGCTCTTGTTGCCTGCTTCGGCCTGTTTGCAGGCTGCGGTGAAAAGCCTGCTGTCTCCGATACTGACATTCCGGAAAACGAAGGACAGGAAACCGAAATCACAGACATCAGCGATTTTGACTACATAAGCGGCAAGGGAAAAATCGTCATAGGCTACACAGACTATGCTCCCATGAACTATACAGATGATGAAGGCGTGTTTACAGGCTTTGACACGGAGCTTGCCGAAGCTGTTTGCGAAAAGCTTGGACTCACACCAGAGTTTGTTGAGATAAACTGGGACACCAAGGAAATTGAGCTTGAGGCAAAGAGCATTGACTGCATCTGGAACGGCCTTACCATAACTCCCGCACGGCAGGCTGCCATGAGTATCTCTGAGCCATACGTTAAAAATGCTCAGGTGGTAATTGTTAAAAAGGGCAGCGGCATAACAGGCACTGCCGACCTTATAGGTAAAACAGTGGTTGCGGAAGTAAGCTCTGCCGGCGAAATGCAGATTTTGGGCGACGATGAAAATGAACCTGAAGAAAATCTTGCCCAGGCAAAATATGTAGCGGTTAACTATCAGAAGGACTGCCTGCTTGAAGTTAAGTCCGGCACGGCGGACGCTGCCGTTTTGGACTGGACCTTAGCTATGACCATGATAGGTGAGGGCACAAGCTATGAGGACCTTGAAATGATTGAAGGACTTGAGCTTGCAACAGAGGAATACGGCATAGCCTTCCGCAAGGACAGCGACATAACAGAAAAGGTAAATGCCGCCCTGCGTGAGCTTGTGGCAGACGGAACCCTTCCGGCTCTTGCGGAAAAGTATGGTCTTAGCCTTGCTCCCGCAATCAGCTAGTTAAAAAGGAAACTTTAAAAAAACAGGGGACAGGGTGAAGCCATTCACCCTGCCCCTTTAAGCGTTTTATATTCAGGGGGAACCTATGAGCTTTTCCATTGTGACTGCCAGACTATTAGAAAGCTTTGCCATAAACGGCAAAATTTTTATTGTAACCCTTGCCTTGGGGCTGCCTTTGGGGCTTTTTATAGCCTTTGGCTCTATGAGCCGCTGGAAGCCCTTTGCCTGCTTAAGAAAAGGCCGGCTTAAGTGCGGCAGGGGAGATAATTTATATGACAAATCAATAATATGGCTTTCAGAATTTCGGCCTATCAGCGCTCTTACCAAGACCTTTGTCTGGATAATTCGGGGAACACCCCTAATGCTTCAGGTTATAATAGTCTTTTACGGGCCGGGGCTTATTTGGGGCATGGAAGCAGTGGGGCGCATAGAGGCTGCCATAGTGGCCTTTGTTATAAATTATGCCTGCTATTTTTCCGAGATTTACAGGGGCGGTATAGAGAGCATTCCCGTGGGGCAAAAGGAAGCGGGACAAGTTCTTGGTATGACAAAGGTCCAGATATTTTTTAAAGTTACCCTCCTTCAGGTTATAAAGCGCATAGTGCCGCCTATGGGAAACGAGGTTATCACTCTTGTAAAAGACACTTCTCTGGCAAGGGTAATCGCCAACAAGGAAATACTTATGATGGCTCAGGAATATGTGACCAAGGGTCTTATCTGGCCCCTGTTTTACAGTGCCGTGTTCTTCCTTATCACCTGCGGCATACTTACAATACTTTTGTCAAAGCTTGAAAAAAAGCTTTCATACTTTAACTAAGGGGGGAAAACAATGTCCGTACTTGAAGTAAAAAATCTTAAGAAAAGCTTTGATAAGCTGGAGGTTTTAAAGGATATTGATTTTTCCCTGAACAAGGGCGAAACGATAGCAATTATCGGCTCCTCCGGCAGCGGAAAAACAACTCTTCTGCGCTGTCTTAACTTTCTTGAAAAGCCCGACGGGGGAAAAATCCTCATAAACGGAAATGTTATTTTTGACGCTGAGGACCCCAACACTCAAAAAGAAAGGGAAATAAGGGAAAAGCGCCTGCATTTCGGTTTGGTTTTCCAAAGCTTCAATCTTTTTCCCCAATACACGGTTTTAAAAAACGTGACCTTGGCCTCAGAGCTTATAGCAAAAAGGAAAAAGGGATACAGGGCAAACAAAAAAGAGATTTTAAAGCAGATAGACTCTCAGGCAAGGGAAAGTCTGGGTCAGATGGGACTTTCCGACAAGCTTTTTTGCTACCCCCACCAGCTTTCGGGAGGTCAGCAGCAGCGTGTGGCAATCGCAAGGGCCTTGGCCATGTCTCCCGATGTGCTTTGCTTTGACGAACCCACAAGCGCCTTGGACCCCGAGCTTACGGGGGAAGTGCTTCGGGTTATAAGAGCACTTGCGGAAAAGCGCACAACCATGATTATAGTGACCCATGAAATGGCCTTTGCGCGGGATGTTGCAGACAGGGTGATTTTTATGGACTGCGGGGTTATAGTCGAGCAGGGCAGCCCCCGTGAGGTGCTGGAAAATCCTCATGAGGAGCGCACGAAACAGTTTTTGGCAAGGTTTTCAGAAGAATAAAAAATCGGGGGATGAAAAATCCCCCGTTTTTTTGCGAAATTTACATTTTCTTATTGAATTATAGGAAAAGCTATAATATTATGTAAACAGATTATTGCGGCAAATCTGAAACCTGCCTTTCTAAGGCAGGGCAGGTGAAGCCTTAAATATAAAGATATTAATCGGCGGTGCTTTATGAATATAAAAAAACGGGGGGCGGCGCTTTTTCTTGTGCTTGCGCTTTTTTGCTCTCTTAATGCCTGCACAATTAACGAAATTGGCAAATACAAGGTAACGGAAAAACTTTCAGAGCAAAGCTTTTGCGTGGCTTTCCGCAGCGGTGACAAGGTGGGGACTGCTGTAAACGCCGCCTTAGAGGTACTTTCCGCAAACGGCAAGGCAAAGGAGCTTTCTGTTAAGTGGTTTGGGGAAGACAGCTTTATCCTAGAGGGGGATAGCAAAGCTTTGGAGGATATTTTGCCGGAGCTTGAGCCGAGAACCCTTCTTGTGGGTTATGACAGCGGAAGGCTGCCCTTTTCCGGCAGGAGCAAAAGCGGATTACCCACGGGCTTTGACGTGGAGATGGCAAAGGAGGCCTGCGCCCTTCTGGGCTGGAAAACAAAGTTTATCGCCGTTGACGTTTCCAAGGCAGAGGTAGAGCTTAATTCCGGTAATGTGGACTGTGTTTGGGGCGGCTTTGCCTATGATGAAAGCCTTAAAAAAATTGATGCTTCCCCTGTTTATATGACAAACACTATTGTGCTTGCCTCACTTTCCGGCTCGGATGTCAGGGGTATATCGTCTCTTTCCGGAAAAACTTTAAGCCTTAGTGAAAACAGCTACTTTAACGCTGTTTTGGAGGAAAGGGAGGCTTTGAGGGAAAAGCCTGCCTTTATAGTCCGCCTGCCCGGAGGCTCCGAAGCCTCTATAGATGCCTTAAACGAGGGAAGCTGTGACGCTATAATAACTGACATGGCAGCTCTTTACCATTACCGCTGATGTTAATAAAGGGAAAAAAGGTTCGGCATCGCCGAACCTTTTTTCTCTTTAAAAACCCGCAGGGGTTAAAAAAGGGTCAGGAAAATTTATTTTCCTGACCCTTAAAATTTAGATTTTTGCTTTTTATGGTATGCCTTATTGCAAAAAGTTTTCCCCTGGGAAAAGGCAATAGACAAGGAGACTTTTTTGTTAGGCAGCAGCGCAGACTGTCACCTTTTCGTCTTTAACGCTAAGCTCTATCTGTGAAACATTGCCCCGGCAGTTGTCTACTATTTCGGCGGCTATGGCGTCCTCCACCTCTTTTTGTATCAGGCGGCGGAGATTTCTAGCGCCGTAGGTGAGGGAATAGCTTTTTTTGGAAAGGTAATCCAAAAGTGAATCGTCATAGGAAAACTTAATGTCCTTTTCCTTTAAAACATCGTATAGCTCATCAAGCATAAGCTTTGCTATCTTCCGGAAGCTTTCCTCATCAAGGCGGTTAAAGTAAACTATTTCGTCAACACGGTTTATAAACTCCGGACGCAAAAAGTCCTTAAGAGCCTTAACAGCCTTATCCTTGCCCTGGTCTGAAAGGGAGCCGCCAAAGCCCACGGTGCCGTCCTTACGGTCGCTTCCGGCATTGGTGGTCATGATGATAACGGTGTTTTCAAAATTAACCGTTCTGCCTTGAGCATCGGTAATCCGCCCATCGTCAAGTATCTGCAAAAGCACGTTCATAACGTCGGGGTGGGCCTTTTCGATTTCGTCAAACAAAACAACGGAATAGGGTTTGCGGCGGATTTTTTCCGTAAGCTGACCGGCCTCATCATAGCCCACATAGCCGGGAGGCGAGCCTATGATGCGGGACACAGAATGCTTTTCCATAAATTCGGACATATCAAAACGAATGAGAGACTCCGGTGAATCAAAAAGGTCCTCGGAAAGACGCTTTACAAGCTCGGTTTTTCCAACGCCGGTGCTGCCCACAAAGATGAAGCTTACAGGTTTGTGCTTTGCGGAAAGACCAACACGGTTTCTCTTTATGGCGGCGCAAACCACATCCACAGCCTCGTCTTGGCCAATAATGTGGCGTTTTAAGCGCTCATGAAGCTCGGACAGACGGTCAAACTCGTCTTCCCGTATGCTGGAAGCGGGGATTTTTGTCCACAGCTCTATAACCCTTGCTAAGTTTTCCGTTGAGAGGGAGGGCCTGCCTCTGGATTTGAGAATAGTTTGTTCATCTGTAAGCTGAAGGCTTATACTGCGTATGGCGGCAAGCCGCTCAAAGCTGCTGGTTTCAGTATCCGCTAAAAGCAACTCACGCTCACGGTCAAGGTCGGAGAGCTCTTTTTCAATCTCAACAGCACGCTTAATGTCGGGGTGCTTTAAGTTAACGTCAGAGCAGGCCTCGTCAATAAGGTCTATGGCCTTATCAGGCAGATAGCGGTCGGTTATATAGCGCTCGCTCATAATTACAGCACGGCGGCACATATCCTCGGAAACGGAAACACCATGGAAATCCTCGTAATAATGGGCAATACCCTTTAGGATGTTTATGCTGTCCTCTATGGAGGGCTCATTTACGGTGACCGGCTGGAACCTGCGCTCTAAGGCAGAGTCTTTTTCTATGTGCTTTCTGTATTCTGTGAAGGTGGTGGCGCCGATAACCTGAATTTCTCCGCGGGATAAGGCAGGCTTTAAGATGTTGGCAGCGTTCATACTGCCCTCGGCATCCCCTGCGCCAACAATGTTATGCACCTCGTCTATAACAAGGATTATATTGCCTTCCTTGCGAATTTCCTCGATAAGTCCCTTCATGCGGCTTTCAAACTGGCCGCGGAATTGGGTGCCGGCAACAAGGGCAGTAAGGTCTAAAAGCATAACTTCTTTTTCCTGAAGCTTATAGGGCACCCTGCCGTCGCTTATACGCTGGGCAAGGCCTTCGGCAATGGCAGTTTTTCCAACGCCGGGTTCACCTATAAGGCAGGGATTGTTCTTTTGGCGGCGGTTTAAAATCTGGATGACCCGCTCTAACTCCTCCTCACGGCCAATCATGCTGTCAAGCTTGCCCTCGTTTGCCCTTTCGGTTAAGTTAATGCAGTAGTTATCCAAAAACTTACGTTTCGGCCCTCTTGCGGGCTGTTCTTTTACGATATGCTTAGGAGGAATATTGTCCTGAGCCGGCTGTGCGGGCTGGGGGAAGGAATCGTTCAAGGGGTTAAAGGCACTGTCACTGCCGAAAAGGCGATTAAGATAGGGGAAGGTGGCTGTTTTTCCGGCATCGTCAGTGTTAAGGTCGGCGTTTTCCGGGTCACGAAGCCCTTCAAGACCGCCTATGGCCTCGGTCATTTCGGAGGATATGGAATCAAGATCCTCGTCGGATATGCCCATGCGTGAGATAATATCCTCAACGGGCTTTACATGAAGCTCTCTTGCGCACTTAAGGCAAAGACCTTCGTTTTTCGTTTCGCCGTTTTCAATTTTTGATATGAATATCATTGCCATATTTTTCTTACAGCGGGAGCAAATTGAAGGCTGCATATGTTATTCTCCTTGAAAAAAATGTGTGGTCAAAGCCGAAATAAAGGCCTTGGCACCATAGGCAGGCGTTCAGATGGGAAGAAATTTTGAAAGAAAATCAAACTTCATGAAAAGGGAGGTGAGAAGCGTTCTACGCATCTCCTCCTCTGGAAGCAGCATTCCCAAAAATCTGAGACACCAAACCGCTATTGAGCAAAAGAGTAGTCCTGTGACAGCACCGGCTATGAGGCCGCCAATGTCGTTTAGCCTGTCTTTTTCGGGTATTTTGAAGCTAAGGTTAAATATATTGCCCAAAACTGTTAATATGATTAGGATTAGCAGAAAAAATAGTATAAACCCGACTGCATATGTAATTTTTTCGCAAAGGACTTCCACAATGGCGTTTGAGATACTATAGCCGCTTTTTTCCGATAGTTCAATTGCCTCGTTTGCCATGGCCTTTGCGGTTTCTTCATATATGCCTATTTCCTCAAAGCTGCTTTTCACCAGCTCAAACTCAATGTCGGGGTAGCGCTCTAAGGCATCGTCAACCGAGAGATGAACCTCGGAGGAAGCCAAAAGTTCATTTAATTTATCACCGATAACTCCGTCTGTTCCTTCCATATACCCGCTGGCAAAGGGACGCACCACAGGTATGGCTTCATGGGAAAAGGTATCGGAAAGAAGGTTACCCATATACAGAGATAATATTATGGCAAGTATGGCACCTATGCTCATAACAAGACCTTTTTTATATCCACCGTATACAGAAAAAATTAAAACCAAAATTAGCAGAAGCTCAACTGCAATTTTCATACCTTACCTCACAACAATAAATCTCTCTCGCTGTTTTTTATATATTTTTCAACCGCAAAACAGCAAAAGCGGGACATGGGGGATAATGAGCCGAAAGCAGATTATTCAGGCTCATATTTTTCAGCATAACGGGAAGAAAGAAGATATATGTTTCCCCGGGCTGTCATAACAGCGGCACGGCTTCCAGGGACTACATGACCGTTTTCAATAACTCTACCATCACGGGACAGGACCATAATTTCGTCCGGACACAAAACCACAAGCTTTTGCTTCTGGGAAGAAAGACTTACAGGTTCGCCCGAAAGGGAAACCGTGGCTAAAAGGCTGCCGTCGGAGGAAAAGCTTAGAAGATACACATCATTTCCGGACATATACCTGCTTAGAGACAGGGCGCAGACCTCCTCTGTCAGCTCATAGCTGCTGAGATAATCGCCCTCAAAGGAATAGGAGGAAAGCTCTTTTCCCCCGCTGTCAAAAAAGCGCAGACTGTTCTGGGAGAGGATACAGATATTACCGTTTTTAAAAAATTGCAGTTTGAAGAAAAGCTCTGCGCCAAGATCCGCAGAGGCATATTCATCCTCGCTGTTCAGCTTAAATATACGAAGAATACCACCCTGAGACTCAAGGCACAAAACCCCAAGACAGCTGCCGTCATGGGAAACTGCAGCGTCAAGGATATAGCCTGTGCCGGAATACCACTTATATACAGGCTCAAGCCCCTCGTCAAAAACGGTTACCAGGCCTTTATAGCCCGGCTCCTGCTCCGATACGGCAAAATAGCCGCTTTTTCCCGCTGAGACAGAGATGATCGGGTACTGACGATCAAGCTCTAAGCATTCGCCGTCTTTAAAAACACGAAAAGATTTGCCGCCCACGTCAAAAAAGGCACAGGATGAATCCGTTATGGCAAGGGCAGGATTTGTCATGGAAAAAACCTGACGAATAATGGTTTTTCCAGAGGAGTCAAGAAGCTGCAGCCCTGTTGAGGATGAAACGGCAATACGCTCTCCGAAAACGGAGAACATTTGCTTTGAGCCTGTTTCATATGTAAAAGGCTCCGTGTCTAAAAAATAGTCGCTTTCCCCGCCGTCATTAGAAAGAGCTTCGGAAATCTTATCCCGATATAAAATAAGCAGAAGGGCGGAAACTATGACGAGCGCCGTTACGATAATTGCAATAAAGCGTGCCGCGCCGTGTTTTTGCTTTCGTCGTGACTTATTAGCCATAAGCTTAGCTCCAGACAGATTAAGGCAAACACCGGCCGTATACCGGCAAATTAAGCCGATAAAAATTAATTACGGTCAGTATAGCATAGTTTTATGAAAAAGAATAGATTTTTTGTGAACAAAAATAAAGGCCTAAGATAACATTTTCCCGACCTCTCCCTCATACCAAAGCCTTGACATATAAAGGCCTTGAGGGGGCATGGTAGGCCCTGTAAGCCTGCGGTCGCCCTTTTGAAGAAGCAGGGGTATCTCTTCCGGAGGGATTTTGTTAAGTCCGGCATACACTATGGTGCCGGAAATGGCCCTTGCCATATTGTATAAAAAGCCGTTTGCGCAGATGCTTATAGTGATAATATCAGCCTCTTTTGAAAGCCTGCACCAGTATACGGTGCGCACAGTGGTTTTCGTGTCAGTTCCCAGGCTGCGAACAGCGCTGAAATCGTGGGTTCCCTCAAAAAAGCCCGCGGCTTGCGCCATTTTTTCCGTGTTGAGGGGAGAGGGAAAAAAACAGGCACGATTTGTAAGAAAAGGGTCACGAATGCGGCTGTTGTGGATTTTGTAAACGTATTCCTTTTTAATACAGGAGAGAATGGAGTTAAAATCCTCAGGTACTTCCATGGCCTTTTGCACAGAAATGTCCATAGGCAGATGGGTGTTAACAGCAAGGGGGATGCGCTCTGTGGGTATGCGGCTGCTTGTTTTAAAGTTTGCGCAATAGCTCAAAGCGTGAACTCCGGCATCCGTTCTTCCGCAGCCTGTAACACGAAGGGGGTGACCGCAGATCTTTGCAAGGGCAGTCTCCAAGGTTTCCCCAATGCTCACTTCGTTTTTTTGAACCTGCCAGCCATGATAGGCAGACCCATCGTAAGAAAGGCGCAGGGCAATATTTTTCATAGCCCCAACCTCGGCATCACTATGACAAAAGCAAAAAGCAGGATAAAAAAGCCCATGGTGATAAAGTCTTTAGCGGAAAACTCAAGCTTATTCATTCTGCTGCGGCCCTCGCCCCCTCGGTAGCAGCGAGATTCCATGGCTATGGCAAGCTCGTCCGCCCTGCGAAAGGCGCTTACGAAAAGAGGCACCAAAAGGGGAAGCAGAGCCTTTGCCCTGTCTAAAAGCTTTCCTGTTTCAAAGTCTGCCCCGCGGGCTTTTTGAGCATTTATGATTTTGTCGGCCTCCTCAATTAAGGTGGGGATAAAACGCAGGGCAATGCTCATCATCATAGAGAACTCATGGACGGGAACATGAAGCTTTTTAAGAGGAGACAAAAGCTGCTCAACCCCGTCTGTAAGCGACATGGGTGTGGTGGTGTAGGTGAGAAGAAAGGTAGAGGATATGAGCAGCATAATGCGTATTACCATAAAGGCCGCAATTTTCACCCCGTCTGTGGTTACAGTTAGAACCCAAAAGCTGAAAAGCTCAGTGCCGGTTTTTGTATAAAAGAGATTTAAAATTGCCGTGAACACTATAATAAAAACAACAGGCTTTAAACCTCGAAAAAAGGCCGAAGGATGAATTTTTGATATGGCGGCGCAGAGGAAAAGAACAAGAATAAGCGCCCCATAGCTTATATAAGAGCCGGCAAAAAAAAGAGTGATTATATAGATAAAGGTGCAGACAAGCTTTGTGCGGGGGTCAAGCCTGTGAAGAAGGCTCTCTCCGGGAAAATACTGACCTAAGGTAATGTCCTTTAGCATGATCCCGCCTCCTTCCTTAAAGAAAGGATAGCGTTCCTAAGGCTTGAAACAGTGTAGCAGCCCTCCGGGATGTTAAGCCCCAGTTTTTGAAGCTCCAAGGCAATTTCCGAGGCCAGAGGAACCCCCAGCCCAATGTCGCAAAGCTCTTTAGAGCGAAGAAAAATTTTTTCCGGAGGCCCGTCCATAACAACGCTGCCTTCATCAAAAACAATAAGCCTCTGGGCGATTTTAGCCAACTCGTCCATACTGTGGGAAACGAGGATAACGGTGGCGCCGCTTGCCCTGTGGTAGTCACGGATGTTTTCAAGGATTTCCCTTCTGCCGGCAGGGTCAAGGCCTGCCGTGGGTTCGTCCAAAATGAGAACCCGGGGGCCCATGGCTATAACTCCGGCTATGGCTGCCCGTCGCTTTTGACCGCCGGAAAGTTCCAGAGGTGACCTTGAAAAAAGCTCTTCGGAAAGTCCGGCAAAACGGGCGGCTTCACGAACCCTCTCGTCTGTCTCATCTTTTGAAAGCTTCATGTTCCGAGGGCCGAAGGCAAGGTCTTTATATACGGTTTCCTCAAAAAGCTGATGCTCCGGATATTGAAAAACAAGGCCCACCTGAAAGCGGGCATTTCGCCTTAGCTGCTTTGAGCTGTTTATATCAATCCCGTCAAAATAAACATGACCGGATTCAGGCTGCAAAAGCCCGTTTAAATGCTGGATAAAAGTGGATTTGCCGGAACCTGTATGACCTATAAGCCCCACGAATTGACCCTGAGGTATTTCAAGACTTATATTGTTTATGGCATGGCTTTCAAAGGGGGTGCCCTGTCCGTAAACATGGGTCAGGGCCTCGGTTTTTATCGTTGGCATTATATCTTCCTCGTAAGCTTATATATCGTCAGAAAGGCAGGGTGAAATATCTTTTTTAAGGGCCGAAGCAATTGCAAGGGCGCAGTCATAGGCAGAAACAGCTCCAAGGGGCAGACTCATGCCTGCCTTTATCAGCTGGTTTATAAGCTCTGTTGTGTCGGGAACAGTAAGTCCCTCGGCCTTCATAGCCTCGACCTTGGAGAAAACCTCCGCAGGGCTGCCCTTTGTAAAAAGCTTTCCGTCGGACATGACGAAAACCAAATCAGAGGACACGGTTTCATACATATGGTGGGTTATTAGCACAACGCTTATTCCCGTTTCACGGCAGAGCTTTATAAGGGTTTCTATAACCTCCCTGCGCCCCACAGGGTCAAGCATTGCCGTAGGTTCGTCTAAAACCAGAACCTTTGGCTCCATGGCAAGAACCCCCGCAATGGCCACCCGCTGCTTTTGTCCGCCGGAGAGAAGATGGGGGGAGTGGAGCCTGTAGTCATACATACCCACAAGGCGAAGGGCCTTGTCAACTCTTTTCCGTATTTCTTCGGAGGGCAGGCCAAGGTTTTCCGGAGCAAAGGCCACATCTTCCTCAACTATGGAGGATACAATCTGGTTGTCGGGATTTTGGAAAACCATGCCCACGCTGCTGCGCAGGTCAAAAAGTCTTTCCTCGTCACGAGTGTCTATTCCGCAAACGGCAACACTGCCGGAAGTGGGTAAAAGAATGCCGTTTAGGTGTTTTGCAAGGGTGGATTTGCCTGAGCCGTTATGACCGAGAACGACGGAAAAGCTTCCCTCGGGAATGTCAAGAGACAGGCCGTTTATGGCATAGTTTTCGTCCCCGGGATATTTAAAATAAAGGTCACGGATTTCTATAATAGGCTTCATTAATTTCTCTCTTTCGCTATGCCTGCCAGCGGCAAGAAGCTCCGCAGGGCAGATAAAGCCCGCTGTCTGTAACCGGCAGGGAAAGCTCATGGCTTTCGCTGCTTCCGCCGAATTTTTTTGTGAATAGTGATTCGGAGATATAGGTTAAAACCGAGGGGGAAAGCCCTGTGGTATAGGAATTTATTATAACAAAAAGGGGATTTTCAGACAAAAGATTAAGGCAGAGGGAAACAAAATCCCAAAGGTTTTCCTCAAGCTTCCAAAGTTCGCCTCCAGGGCCGCGGCCATAGGAGGGAGGGTCCATTATAATAGCATCATATCTTTTCCCCCGCCTAATTTCCCGTTCTGCAAATTTTACACAGTCGTCAACTATCCAGCGGATGGAAGCGTCCAGAAGACCCGAGGCTGCGGCATTTTCCTTTGCCCAGGAGACCATGCCCTTGGCGGCGTCCACATGGCAAACAGAGGCTCCGGCCTTGGCGCAGGCAACAGTTGCCCCGCCGGTGTAGGCAAAAAGGTTTAAAACACTGATGGGACGGTTTGCCTTTTTTATTTTATCCATGGCAAAATCCCAGTTGCAGGCCTGCTCAGGGAAAATGCCGGTATGCTTAAAATTCATAGGCTTTATATTAAGACAAAGCTCACCATAGTGAACCTGCCAGCTGGCGGGCAGCTTTGATTTTTCCCAGTGACCGCCGCCGTTATCGCTTCTTTTGTATACGGCAGATGGATTTTTCCAGTTAGGGTGCAGGCGGGGAGTGTCCCATATGGCCTGGGGATCGGGGCGAATTAAAATATACTTTCCCCAGCGTTCAAGCTTTTGTCCTTTTGAGCAGTCTATAAGCTCATAATCTTTCCATTTATCGGAGATCCACATAATTTTATCCTCGTGATTGCGGCAGGCTTTAAAAAGCAAAGTTAAAAATCCGGAGTCGTATAAAATATAATAACCGGATAAGGCAAGTTTTTTAAATCCGCAGCATAAATACTTCGGGTTTATGATACCACAAGGTGCCGGCATGGTCAATTATTTACGCATATTCATGTCAGAATAAGCGGGAGGATGAAGATAAGCGTAAAACAGCGGCAAAGGGCATTAAAGCTATAATTTCCCGCGCTTTTGGTGCAATGTCGAAAAAGTGCGGTCTTTGTAAAAATTTTACTTGCATAATGCTTTACTATTATCTATAATAAATATACAGGTTTACGTAATTGTAAGAACTGATTTGATTTTAAAGGAGCATAGTTTAGCTATGACCTTCCCATATAAAAAATTTGCTTTGCGAAGGGCTATTTTTTTTGCTCTTCCAGTGCTTGCGCTTTTGTTTTTAAGCTCCTGCAACCTTAGAGAAATCCTGCCAAATCCCAACATTCCGGAGATTATAGAGACTGCAGACCCCAACATTGTTGTTGGTCCGCCCGCAGTTTCGGAAAAACCTTCGGCCAGCCCCAGCCTAACACCGGAAATAGAGCCGTCACCGGAAATAGTTGGGCCGGACATCCCTGAAAGAGAGCCGGTAGATGACGAATTTTTCTCCGACGCCGCCTTTATAGGAAACTCACTTATGGACGGGTTCAGGCTTTTTTCAGGACTCACCACCTGCGATTACTATGCTGCAACCAGCATGACTGTTGCAGGGGTTGGCAGCAAGGTCTGCATCACCTTGGATAACGGCAGCTCCGGAACTATTTTAGACGGCATAGCTCAAAAGCCCTACGGAAAGGTGTATATACTTCTGGGCATAAACGAAATAGGCTATGAGGTTTCAAAATTCACAGAGCTTTACGGCAATATGCTTGACTCCATAGAAGCTTCCCAGGAGGCCTGCGATATATACATAATGGGACTCACCCCCGTCAGCGCCGCAAAATCCGCCGCCGGCGACGGCTTTAGTATGACCCGCATAAACAGCTATAACGAAGCTCTGCGGAATTTGGCCGCCGAAAGGGGACACTATTATCTGGATTTGGTGGAGGCTCTTGCCGGTGATGATGGATTTTTGCCCTCTTCAGAGACGACAGACGGGGTTCATTTTTCCGTTAATATCTACATGAAATGGTTGGATTACGTTAAAACGCATTATGTTTAAATTATAAATAAGGGGCTTGTAATATGAAAAAAACACTTATAGTCTTATTGGCGCTTTGTCTTATGGTCGTGGCCTTCACTGCCTGCGCTCCGAAAGCCGAAACCGCGGAATACGACATAGACAAACTGGCTGAAAAAATAAAAGACAGCGGTGCCTTTTCAGATATATTAAGCCCTATAGACGGCTCCATAGTCCCGGGCCTTTACGGGGTGCTTGCCTCAGACATTGAGGAAGCTGTTGTTCTTTGCTCCACAGGTGCCACCACAGAGGAAATAGGCATTTTTAAATGTATAGATAAAGAGGCGGCGGAAAGGCTTGTATCCGCTGCGGAAAAAAGGATTATCTCCCAAAAGAACCTTTATGAGTCCTACGCTCCTGCTGAGCCGCCAAAACTTGACGAGGCCATAGTAAAAGCCGACGGTATCTACGTTTTTTATATAGTTTCCGCAGATAGCTCAAAGGTTCAAGGGATTTTAAACAGCAATTAATATTTGGCTAAACAAAAACTTTAAAAGGTCAGAAAGCTTATAGTTTTCTGACCTTTTTTGTTTTTAAATTACTCAAAAACAAAGGACGGGGGCTTAGCCCTCGTCCTTTTCGTTCATATAGCTTTCTTCGGTTATTTGCTGTGCTTTTTGCAGCAGCAGGGCAGCATCTTCGTAGTTTTGTTTTTCCATTTTTCTCAAGGCATCTGTAACTGCATTAAATATCATAAGGTACATTTGCTTATAGCCGGGCATATAATCACCTCGACCATATTATAGGCGTTTTATCGAACATAGTCAATATGTAACCTTCAAATTACAATGATGTCAAAGGAAGGTGAGCAAATGATTATCTATGACAGGTTTTGGGAAACCCTTAAGGAAAAAGGAATCAGCACCTACTATTTAATTAACACCTGCAAAATCAGCAGCAGCACGCTCACCCGTCTGCGTAATAACAAGCCATTATCCACGGTTACGCTCAATGACCTTTGCAGAATTTTAGATTGTCCTTTGGAGTCTATCGCAAGATATGTTCCAAGCAAGGAAGATAAATCTTTATAGTCCCAAGTTTTACCGCCTTAAGGCCGAAGTGTGAAAAACATTTCGGTCTTAAGCTGTTTTTTTGCCCTTTGCCGCCTTGCGCTGGAAGAACTTCACAAACTCTACAATGGGAATTATGCAAGCAGAAATTGCAAGAGCAATAAAGTATTCAACAGTGTTTACGTGCTCAAAGCCGAAGGCATTGGAAAGGAAGGGGATATAAAGTATGGCTGTGGTGGATAAAAGGCTTGCTATGCCTGCCAGCCAAAGAGCCTTGTTTTGGTTGGGAAGGGCAAAGATGCTGCCCCTTTGGGAGCGCATATTAAAGCTGTGGAAAATCTGAGACATGGAAAGGGTTAGAAAGGCCATGGTTGTGCCGTCGCTGCTGTTTGCAATTTCCCACAGGCCGGACTCAATCCTGTGACCGATAAAATAAGCACCAAGGGTTAAAACAGTTAAAATGAAGCCTTGATAGGCAATGTCAATGCCAACACCGTTTGCGAAAACACCGTCTGTGGAGCTTCTGGGCTTGCGGCGCATTACATCAGGCTCGGACTTTTCAAGCCCCAGAGCCAGAGCGGGGAAGGAGTCTGTCACAAGGTTTATCCAAAGCAGGTGAACAGGGCTTAAAATGACAAAGCCGAAAACCGTTGCGAAGAATATGCTCATGACCTCGCTTATATTGGAGCTTAAAAGAAACTGAATGGACTTGCGGATATTATCATATACCCTGCGGCCTTCCTTAACGGCGCTGACAATAGTTGCAAAGTTATCGTCGGCAAGCACCATGTCGGCCACGTTTTTGGTTACGTCGGTGCCGGTTATGCCCATGCCCACGCCAATGTCGGCAGATTTTATGGAGGGAGCGTCGTTAACTCCGTCTCCGGTCATGGCGGTTATAAAGCCGGCCCTTTTCCAGGCGTTTACTATGCGCACCTTATGCTCGGGCTGAACCCTTGCATATACTGAAATGTCACGAAAGCGTCTTTCGAATTCCTCGTCGCCCATTTCAGATAGCTGGTAGCCTGTAAGGGCTGTGTCGTCACCCTTTAGGATGCCAAGCTCTCTTGCTATGGCAGAGGCGGTGTCTATATGGTCGCCGGTAATCATTATGGGGCGGATTCCGGCATGACGGCATTCCTCTATGGCGCTTTTAACCTCTGGGCGAACAGGGTCAATCATGCCCACAAGGCCGATAAAGCAGAGGTCTTTTTCAAGGGCAGCCGGTTCAAAGTTTTCCGGAGAAGCCTCATGAAGCCTTTTGGCAACTGCCAAAACCCGCAGGGCCTTATCTGCCATGGCCTTGTTTGCGGCAGTGATTTCCTCACGAACAGCCTCACTTATGGGGGTAACAGCTCCGTCTTTAAGGTAGCTTGTGCAAAGCTTAATAACTTCGTCCGGAGCGCCCTTTGTGTACTGGACTATGCCGTTTTCGGTTTTGTGAACGGTGCTCATCATTTTTCTGGAGCTGTCAAAGGGGGCCTCGCCTATGCGGGGAGACTTTTCTAAAAGCTCATATTTTTTAAGACCAAGGGAATTTGCCCAGGAAACAAGGGCGCATTCCGTAGGCTCGCCTGTGATAGTTTCCTGCCTTGTCAGCTCTGCATCACAGCACAGGGCCATGGCCTTTGCCAAAAGCTCTGTGTCGGAGCCGTAGTTTTCAACAACGGTCATTTTGTTCTGGGTAAGGGTGCCGGTTTTGTCAGAGCAGATAATCTGGGTGCAGCCAAGGGTTTCAACAGCGGTAAGCTTGCGTATAATGGCATTTTTGCGGCTCATATTGGTGACGCCCACAGATAAAACTATGGTGACAACGGCAACAAGCCCCTCGGGAATTGCGGCAACGGCAAGGGAAACCGCCAGCATAAAGCTGTCTAAAACTATCTCCGCAGTGAAGCTTCCGGCACGGATAAGGCCAATGCCGAAAATAAGGGCGCATATGCCCAAAACAAGCCAGGTAAGCACATGGGAGAGCTGGGCAAGCTTTATTTGCAGGGGGGTTAGGCTTTCTTTTGCCTTGTGGATGGCATCGGCAATTTTGCCCATTTCTGTTGCCATGCCTGTGGCTGTTACAACAGCAAGACCACGGCCGTAAACAACGGTGCTGCCCATGTATACCATGTTTTTGCGGTCGCCTAAAGAAATGTCATTTTTCTCACGGAGAAACAGCACATCTATGAATTTATCCACAGCAACGCTCTCCCCTGTAAGGGCGGCTTCTTCGATTTTAAGGCTGTTGGATTCTATTACTCGTCCATCGGCGGGGACAGCGTCACCTGCCTCTAAAACAATCACATCACCGACAACTATGTCTTCGGATTTAATTATACTTATTTTTCCGTCACGAAGAACCTTACTGGTGGAGGAGGCCATTTCCTGCAGGGCTAAAAGGGCCTTTTCCGCCTTGTTTTCTTGATAAACACCTAAAACAGCGTTTACAATTACAACAAAAAGGATGATAAATACTTCGGCAAAGCCCTCTGTTTCACCGCCGAGGGAATTTGAATACATGGTGGTTACAGCTGAAATAAGGGCGGCAACCACAAGTATGATTATCATGGGGTCTGCCATCTGCTGGAAAAAGCGTTTTATGAGGGAATCCTTTTCCCCCTCTACAAGTTTGTTCTTGCCATTTTCCTCAAGGCGCCTTTCTGCCTCCTGACAGTCAAGGCCCTTGGGCGAGCTGGCGGTTTCCCGCAGAACATCCGCAATCTCGCTGATATAATGCTTCATTGTAAATTCCTCCATTTTTTGGCTAAGGCTCTCCGAAAAAGGGGTAGATAAGGGGGGCAAAAACCTTAAAAGACGGCTAAATAAAAAAACCCATGGATAGGCAGCGCCCATCCATGAGTCTGGTCATTTAATGCAAGCCAGGCAAAAAAACTGCCATGATGTTGACTTGGAACGCGTATTCGCGCCGACTACTCCCCCACGGAGAATTAAGGCCATGTTACCATCAGCGGAAGTAATTGTCAAGTGAGATAAGAGCGAAGCTTTTCATAAATTTCGATAACATGAAATTTAAGCCTGTATTCTTCGCCGTCTAGGGTGATAATCTCCTGTGAGCTGTCGGAAAGAGTTTCAATAGCCTCGGTTTCGCTGGCAGCATTTAAACATAGGGGCGGAAAAACCACGCACCACCAGTTTTGACCCCTGCCCTCGCCAAGGCTTATTTTAAGGGAGAGATAATCTCCGGCAGGCAGGGCAAAACCCTCATATTCACGGCTGGGGTAGTTTTCCACAGCGAGACTGGCTCTCGAAGAATATTCCATGCCCGCATTTTTCGAGACTGTGTCGGCAATATCACAGAGAAGGGGAAGGTTTTCTTCAATAATAGCCGCCGCCTCTTGGGGATTTTCAGCCGCTTTAAGCTTTGGCTCTAAGGCCAAAAGAACGCTGTCCCGAACCTTAAGCTTTAGCTGCTGGTCCTCGGCACTGTCCGACTGGGCGATAACGTGAAGCCGCACAAGCTCGCCGGACAGCTGCCTTTGCCTTGCCCCTGCCCAAAGACCTGTGCATAGGCTGACACAAAGGGCAAAAAGCAGGGATATTTCCCATATTTTCAGATGTTTTTCAAGTTTCATAAAAGATAAACCGCCTTACTATGTATTCTAAAACATAGTATCGGCGGTTTTTTTGCTGCTTATACAAATTTTTAAAACTTAAATGTCAACTGCCGGTTGAGGCTGGGTTAAAAAAACCTCGTCATAGCTTTTAAGCAAAAGCAGGCGGGCATTTTCGGCACTTTCTTCCTCATTAAAAATGCCAAAAACCGCAGAGCCTGTTCCTGTCATAACAGCCCCTAAGGCACCGCAGTCTAAAAGCACTCTTTTAATAAGGCTGACGTCCTTTGGCGTTTCGGGCAAAACTTCCTCGAAAACATTATACATTCTTCGGCAGATGCCGGGCAAATCCCCCTTGTCTAAACAGCTTAAAATCCCTGCCGTGTCCGGCCTGTATTTTATGCTCCTTGAGTCAATTTTTGAAAAAAGCACAGGAGTGGAAACGGAAAAACTAGGCTTGCAAATAACTATAAAGCAGTGGGGCAGGGGAGCAAGAGAAGTTAAAACCTCACCCTTACCCTTGGCAAGGGCTGTTCCGCCGCCTATACAAAAGGGCAGGTCAGAGCCGAGGGTGAAGGAAAGCTCCAAAAGTTCCTTGCGGGAAAGAGGATTATCCAAAAGCTTATTTAATCCCCGCAGAACAGCGGCCCCGTCAGCAGAGCCGCCTCCCATGCCGGCGCAAACAGGGATGTTTTTTTTAATGTCAATGTCACAGCCGCCTTTAAAACCAACTTTTTCAAAGAAGGCCCTGGCGGACTTTGCCGCAATATTCCGGTTGTCGCAGGGCAGAAAGGGCAGGTTAACACTAAGACGAATTTGGCTATTGTCTTTAAGGCGTATTTGCAGCTCGTCGCAAAGGGCAACACTTTGCATGACCATTGAAAGCTCGTGATAGCCGTCCGGCAGCTTTGAAACCACGTCCAGAGAAAGATTAAGCTTTGCATAGGCCTTTTCCCTTATTTCACCCATAAAGACTCCTTTCCGGCACTTTGCCCCTTTATTTTGCTTTACGTTTATACAGGAAAGCCGATAGAATTTCAAAAAAATTGATAAAGCTATGCTTTGGGGCCTTAAGCGCTTTTATAACTCAAAAAGCTTTGGCATAAGGTCTGTACCCTTTTCAAGGTAAGGACCTTTTTGCCCGTCTCTTTCGGTGTAAAGAAGGCCTGCCCCTGTGTTATAACGGCTGTCGTAAATCATAAAGGGAACAGGGTCGCCGTCGTGTCCTCTTGTGGAGGTAAGGGTTTTATGGTCAGAAATGAAAAGCAGACGGTAGTCTATGGCTTTTTCGTCCAAGACCTTTGTTAAAGGGGAAAGAACACGGCTGTCCAGCCATTCTATGGACTGGAGCTTTCCCTTGAGGTCGCCGTTGTGGGTGCATTCGTCGGGAGCTTCCACATGAATGGCGGCAAAGTCATAATCGCCGCCGAGAGCCTCAATGCAGGCATTTACCTTACCTTCAAGGTTTGTGTCAATTTCCCCTGTTGCGCCATCTACCATTATAACATCAAGACCTGAAAGGTTTGCAATGCCGTGGCAGAGGGGGACAGCGGAAATAACAGCGCCTTTTTTTCCGAATTTATCGTAAAAAGATTCCAGCTCAACACCGGTTCCCTCCGCCCAGAACCAAATGCCGTTTGCGGGAAGCTTGCCCTCGGCCCTGCGCTTTTCGTTTATGGGGTGCCTGTCCAAAACCTTGTGGGCAAGCTCCATTAAAGACAAAAGCACAGCCGCGTTTTCACAGCCTGAGGGAAGGTATGCGCCTATGACTTCTCCTAAATGGTCATGGGGAGGGTGAAGCTTTATGCCCTTTATGTCGGCACTGCTTTGAACGGCAATATGCCGGAAGGAAGGGGCGGGGTATACTATCATATGAGCCTTTTCCGCCAAAGCCGAAAAATCCGGATGGGCAAAAAGGTGCTTTATAAGCTCTAAAGACTGCTCGCCTTCAACAGAGCCGCCGGAGTGGGACAAAATTTTCTTTTCAGAAAAGGCTTTGTCAGAATCTTCAAGGGCTATCATATTGCAGCGATAGGAAACGTCGCCGCTTTTAAGCTTTATACCTGTGGCTGCCGCCTCTAAAGGGCTGCGCCCTGTGTAGCAGATATTGGGGTCTGCCCCAAAGATTGATAAAATTCCCGTGTCGCTTCCCGGAGGCAGGCCATCAGGGCAGGTTTTCACACTGCCGATAAGGCTTTTTCTTGCCAGAGCGTCAATTCCGGGGGTGTTAGCATACTCCAGAGGAGTTTTTCCTCCAAGCTCAGGGACAGGATTATCAGCCATGCCGTCGCCTATAACCAAAACATATTTCATGAAATTTATCCTTTCGCAAATAAACGGTGAGAGTTTTTATATTTGTAACATTATACACTATTTTTCGATGTCTGGAAAGTGATATTAAAAGCTGCGGCGGGGTTTTTTAAAAGCTTTGGGGCAGGCTACACTTTTATAACAGAAAAGTTCTTTCACAAAGATAAATATTTAGCGTAAATTACATTTGAAATTTGATTTAATGGTGGTATTATGAAGCGGATATAAGTGATTTGAAAAGGGGTGTTTTTATGACGCCTATGGAAATCCTGAATATGATTGTAGACTCTGAAAATGACGCCAGAGATATATACGACGAGGCCGTTTCTATGAAAAACAGCTTTGAGGAATATGTTGGCGCCCATATAGACGAGCTTAAAAGAAAACACTTTGACGAAGCCGAAAAAAATATAGCGGCGGCACAGAAAAAAGAGAAAGAGCTTGCCGATGAAAAAATAAGGCAGCTGGACGAAAAACTTGGACAAGACCTCGAATCGGCAAGAAAAAGGTATGAGCGCCTTGAAAAAGACGTGGTGGAAAAGATTTTTAAGCTAGTGGTGAACGGGGATGCTTAAGGAAAAAATCCGCTATGCCGCAGCTGAAACAAAGGTTTCCGCCATGTACGGAAAGATGATTTCCCAGCAAGAGTGGAAAAGTCTTGGGGATTGTAAAAGCCTTGGAGAAATGCTAAATGTCTTGCGGAGTCAGCCTTCCTGGGGAAGCTGGTTTCAGGGACTTTCTTTATACTCTGACTCCGGAGAAATAAGGATACTGGCAGGGAAAAAAGTTTTTGAAGAATACCACAAGCTATACAGGTTTCTTGCTCCAAAGGATAAGGAATTTATAAAGCTTTATCTCTCTGGGGCGGAAAGCTCATTTATAATGAGCAAGCTGCGTGCCCTCCACGCAAAGACCCCATCTGATTTAAGCCTGCGAGCCGCAGATTTTTTAAAGCTTCGCTGCTCTGTGGATATTGCCGCTTTAGACAGAGCCGGAGATTATAAGCAGCTTTTGCAGGCAACAAAGCACAGCATATTTTACGGCACATTGCAGACCTTGCCCATAGTTTCGGAAACCGGCCTTCCAAAACATAGGGACGCAGGCATAGCCCTTGAAAACCGCTATTACTCCGGCATTTTTTCCTATGTTGTAAAAAACTGTTCAAAGCAGGATAAAAAAGCCCTCACAGAGCTTTTGGGCAAGAGGGCAGATTTTCTTAATATAACAGGCATTTTAAGGCTGCGGCGGTATTTTCCCGCTTCCCTTGAAGGGGGAGAAAAACTTCTCATACCCCTTGGCTATAAGCTAAATCCCCGTCTTATCAAGGCTATGCTCTCTGCCAAAAATGAGGATGAGCTTATGAAGATTATAGCATCCTCCCCCTACGCCAAACAGTTTTCCCTTATTACCGAGGGAAACTTAGACAGTCTGTATGAAGATGCCCTTTGGGCCGTTTGCCGCCGGCTTATAAGAATGCCCGCGCCGGGTCTTGGCACAGTTATCGCCTATCTGATATTAAGCGAAATGGAAAGCCAAAGACTTCAAGGGCTTATAGAGACTATAAGCTACGGCGAAAATTCCCCATAGAAAAAGCTTGGGTACTTCACGGCAAGATTTTTGCCAAGGTCAAGGAGGTCAATATGTCAGTTGAAGCTATGACTATGGTCACAATATCAGGGCCTGAGCATATGGTTGGAACGGCTGTGAAAAACATGGTGATAGATATGGAATTCCACCCTGAAAACGCCATGAAGATTCTGGAGGAAGCAGGGGAGCTTGAGCATTTTTCTTCACCAAACCCCTATGCCGGAGTTTATGCAAGGATTATCGGGGCGGCAAAGGAGCTGAAAATAGGCCTTGATTACCAGCAGCTTTCCGAGCTTAAATACAGCCTGTGGGATGCTTCTGAATATACAGAAAGTCTGTTATCAAAGATAAAAGACCTAGGTGCTGAGCGGGAAAAAAAGGCAGAGAAAATTAAAAATAACGCCATAGTAACAGAGCAGCTTTCGCATTTTACAGGCTATAAGGCAGAGCTTGGCGACTTGCTGAACATGAAATATTTAAAGTTTCATTACGGACGTCTGCCGGCTGAAAACCTTGGGCCTTGCATGGATGCTGTGGAGGGGAGCACAGATGTTTATTATGTGCTTTCGGCTCTTGACGAAAAATGGGCCTATGGTGCATATTTTTCCCTGCTTTCAAATTACAGCAGCGTAAATGACTTTTTTGCCCGCATGGGCTTTGAAAAGATAAATATGGATGTCTCCGGCGATATAGGGGACACAACAAGCGAAATTATACAAAGGCTTAAAGACGAAAGCCGTGAGGCCGAGGGGCAGATAAGGGTTTTGGATACACAGCTTTCAGATTTATCGAAAAATGAGCGGGATAAGCTGCTATCCTATTACTCCTGGCTTAGGTTTGAAAACGAGGCTTTTGAAACCTTGAGCTATGCTGTTCGCCGCAGGGGAAGGTTTTATCTCATAGGCTGGATTCCACAAAGTGTAGCTCCGGACTTTGCGAAAAAATGCGAGTCTATTAAGGGGCTTAGCTGCTTTTTCACCAAAACCTCGGAGATGAGGGGAACCGTTCCGCCGGTTAAACTGAAAAAAAGCAGGCTGGGGGACATATTCCAGCCCTTCCTTGAAATGTACGGTCTTCCCGCCTATGGGGAATTAGACCCAAGGATTTTTCTTTCCATAAGCTACACCCTGCTTTTCGGCATAATGTTTGGAGATGTGGGTCAGGGCTTATCACTGGTTATAATCGGCCTTGCCTTATGGTTTTCCAAAAAGCTGTGGCTTGGAAGAATACTTGCCGTCTGCGGTCTATCCTCAACGGCCTTCGGCTTTGTTTACGGCAGCGTTTTCGGAAACGAGCATTTGTTGGCGGGCTTTAAGGTTTTGGAAGACGGAAATACCATGAAAATACTAATGGCGGCAGTGGTTATAGGTGTTGTTTTAATACTTATAAGTATGCTTATGAATATTATTTCCGGCCTGGGTCAGCGAGACATAAGAAAAATATTTTTTGACCCCAACGGTCTTGCCGGCTTTGTATTTTACATTGGCTTGGCCTATGGAGTTTATAGCCAAATGGTCTTAGGCAAAAGTGTATTCACGACCCCTTATATAGTCTTTGTTATAGCCATTCCGCTTTTTCTAATATTTGCAGCAGGCCCTATCACAAAGCTTTTAAGGGGAGAAAAAGACTGGATGCCCAAGTCTTTGGGAATGTTTTTTGTAGAGGGCTTCTTTGAAATTTTTGAAACCCTGCTCTCCTACATTTCAAACACCGTGTCCTTTCTCCGAGTGGGAGCTTTCGCCATAAGCCATGCGGGCATGATGATGGTTGTTTACCTTCTTTCCAAAGGGGCAGACGGGAGCTATAGCCTTTTTGGGCTGATTTTCGGCAACATACTGGTAACAGGACTTGAAACGGTTCTCGTCTGCATTCAGGTAATGCGTCTTGAGTTTTATGAAATGTTCGGGCGATTTTACCAAAGCGGAGGGAAAAAGTTTTTACCCATAAGCATAGATTACAAATCCGCACCCTAAAACAAGCTATTTGACAGACCCAAAAAAGACAATTTACATCTCGGAGGTCAATACAATGGAAATTCTAACAGCTGCTTTTGTGCTTCTTCTTATCATCGCTGTTCCCCTTCTGGCAATATACCGGCGGGTAAAAAACGGAAATAAAGGCAAAGCTCCCTTTATAGCAAACCTTGCCTTTGTGTTCGGACTAATTTTCTGCGGCGCTGTCTTTTGCTTTTCCCAATCTGCCGAGGCTGCCGGAGAGGCAGGCGAAATTATAAGCTCTGACGGCTTTGCAAAAGGCATGGGCTATTTAAGCGCTGCTTTGGCTGTGGGCCTGTCCGGCATAGGCGGGGGCATTGCGGTTGCATCCTCGGCTTCGGCGGCTTTAGGTGCAATCTCGGAAAACGACGGGGTTTTCGGCAAGGCTCTTATCTTTGTGGGCATGGCTGAGGGAGTTGCTCTTTACGGGCTTCTAATAGCCTTCATGATTATTTCCGGCCTTTAAACCGGAGGGGAAAGCAATGCGAATGTTTGCACTATCCGATGATAAAGACAGCCTTACAGGCCTTCGTCTTGCAGGAATCGAAGGAAGGCTTGTCAAGGGGAAAAAGGAGCTTGAAGGGGCCGTTTCCGAAGCTTTGGCAGATCCCCGCCTTGCCGTGCTGCTTATTTCCGAGGGCATTGCGGCTCTTATTCCGAAAACTGTCAAAGAGCTTAAGCTAAGCGCAAAAACTCCCCTGCTTGTTTTAATACCGGATAAAAGCGGTAAAGGCAGGGAGTCTGACGCCATAGCGGGGCTTGTCCGCGAGGCCATAGGAATAAAGATTTAGCTGCCCTGCAGCTTTAAAGAGGTGAATTTACCTATGCGGGAAACCAATGAAAAGCTCAAGGCTTTTATGGACTCTATAATAACAGAGGCCATAGAGGAATCCGGCGCCATAACAAGAGAGCTTCACGGCAGGCAGGACGAAATAATAAGCAAGGCCGAAAAGCTTGCCGCCCAAGAGGCAAAGGAATATGAAAAGCAAAAAATAGCCGAAATAAGAGCCGGAGAAGGCCGCCGGATAAACAGCCATATGACGGAAAATAAGCGTAAGCTTCTTCAGTATCGTGAGGATATAGCCATTGATGCCTTCGACAAGGTTCGGGAAAAGATAAAAGACTTCACGGCTTCGGAGGAATATCTGCCCCATTTGAAAAAGCTTTTGGGCCTTGCCATTGATGCCTTGGGCTATGGCTATCCTGCCGAGGTCTATTTAAGAGCAGAGGACTTGCATTTTGCAGATGAGCTTATGGAAACTGCCTTCGGGGTTAGTCTTGCCTTTAAAGAGGCAAGCTTTACCCTAGGCGGGCTGACCCTTGTAAGTCAGGCAAAAGGCAGGCGGGTGGACATGAGCTTTGACACTGCCATAAACGACTTGGTTGGGCATTTTTCGGAGCTTACGGGCATTAATATGGGAGAATAAAAGGCTTTTTGCAGCTGGGCTATAACAAAGATTTCTCCTTTGGGGGTTGGCATATGGACACAAGCAATTATTATATCTACGGGGTAAACGGCTCTGTTATTAGCGTGCGAGGGGGCAGAAATATGCCCATGATGAGCCTTGTGTATGTGGGAAATCAAAAGCTTCCCGGCGAGGTTGTAAGTGCCAAGGGCGAAACCACCATTGTTCAGGTATATGAGGACAGCGGCGGGCTTTCCGCAGGCCAGCCGGTTTATCAGACAGGCTCACCCATGGCTTTGATGCTGGGGCCGGGAATGCTGGGAAATATCTATGACGGTATTGGCCGCCCTCTTAGAAAGCTTGAAGAAGTTTCCGGAAGCTTTATAACAAAGGGCGTGTCCCTGCCGGCCTTAGACACAGAAAAGCTCTGGGATTTCACAATCGACATTAAAGACGGTGACGAGGTTAAAGAGGGGCAGGTTTTTGCCCGATGTATGGAGCAAGGCTCCATAGAGCACCGCTGCCTTATACCCCTTGGGGTTTCCGGCAAGGTTTCCCAGGTGCTTTCTGATGGAGAACACAGGGTTACGGACATTGCAGCCGTGGTGGAAGACGACAGGGGAGTGAAAACAAGCCTTACTTTTGCCCACTACTGGCCCATAAGAAAGGCTCGTCCCGGGGAAAAAAGACTTCCAATAACAAAACCGCTTATAACCGGTCAGCGAGTTATAGATACACTTTTTCCTTTGGGAAAGGGAGGCTGTGCCGCTATTCCCGGACCCTTCGGCGCAGGGAAAACCATGGTGCAGCACCAGCTTGCAAAGTGGTCTGACGCGGATATAATTGTTTATCTCGGCTGCGGTGAGCGGGGCAACGAAATGACTCAGGTCTTAGACGAATTTTCCGAGCTTAAAGACCCCAAAACCGGACGGCCTCTTATGGAGCGCACCATACTTATAGCAAACGCCTCCAATATGCCTGTGGCAGCAAGAGAAGCGTCTATATATACGGGAATGACCATAGCTGAGTATTATAGGGACATGGGCTATCATGTGGCCTTAATGGCAGACTCTACCTCCCGCTGGGCAGAGGCCTTGAGGGAAATTTCCGGAAGACTTGAGGAAATGCCGGCAGAGGAGAGCTTTCCCGCCTATCTGCCAAGCCGCCTAGCGGGTTTTTATGAAAGAGCCGGCTATATGCAGCTTCTTTCCGGTATGGAGGGCAGTGTCACCGTTATAGGCGCCGTTTCCCCTCAGGGAGGTGACTTTTCCGAGCCGGTCACCCAGAACACAAAGCGTTTTATAAGAGCTTTCTGGGCCTTAGACCGCTCCTTGGCCTATGCAAGGCATTTTCCGTCTATAAACTGGAACAGCTCGTATTCAGAATATTTTAAAGACCTTGCCCCCTGGTATGAGGAAAACTTCGGCACAGGCTTTACTAAAATGCGCCAGCAGATGATAGACATTCTGGCTCAGGAAAGCTCCCTTATGGAAATTGTAAAGCTTATCGGGGCAGACGTTTTGCCCGACGAGCAAAAGCTTGTTATAGAAACTGCCAAGGCCTTCAGGCAGGGATATCTCCAGCAAAATGCCTTCCACAAAACGGACACCTATATGACACCGGAAAACCAGATGGCCATGCTGGAGGTTATTTTGCACCTTTACGAAAAGGCAAAGGAGCTGTCTGACAAAAGCATACCCATAAATCAGCTTATTGCCACAGGGATTTTCAGTGCCATGTACCGTATGAAATTCGATCTGGGAGAGGGTAAAACCAAAGAAGATTTTATAAGGCTTATTGATGATTCCGCTGCCGGAGTTTTAAAGGGAAATGAGTAAAAGAAGGTGAACTGCCTTGAGAATAGAATATACCGGACTTTCAGAGATGCAAGGCTCTCTTGTGGCCTTAAAAGGCGTTACGGAAGCCTGTTATGACGAGCTTGCGGAAATAACTCTGGATAACGGCGAACGCCGCTATGGGCGTGTTATTACAATCGACGGAGACAGGGTTGTTTTGCAGGTTTTTGAGGGCACGGACGGCATAGATATGGAAAGTGTAAACACAAGGTTTACGGGAAAACCCATAAGTATGCCCCTGTCAAAGGAAATATTAGGGCGCTTTTTTGACGGTGTGGGAAAACCCTTAGACGGCCTTAGGGAGATATTTCCCGACGACAGGCGGGACATAAACGGCAGCGCCATAAACCCTGTTTCAAGGCGCTATCCCAAAAGCTGCATATTAACAGGCATATCTGCCATAGACTCTGTTTCAACCCTTATAAGAGGGCAGAAGCTGCCGATTTTTTCGGGGGCGGGCATGAGCCACAACGAGCTTGCAGCCCAGATTGTCCGTCAGGCTCACACAATGGACGGCGATGACGAATTTGCCATTGTTTTTTGCGCCATGGGTGTTAAAAACGACGTGGCGGAGTTTTTTAAAAAAGACTTTCAGGAGTCGGGTGCCCTAGGGCGTGTTGTAATGTACCTAAATCTTGCTTCAGACCCCATAATAGAGCGTATTTTGGCCCCCCGCTGCGCTTTAACGGCGGCGGAATATCTGGCCTATACTCTAGGCTATAATGTGCTGGTGCTTTTAACGGATATGACAAGCTATTGCGAGGCCCTGCGTGAGTTTTCCTCATCTAAAGGGGAGATACCCTCCAGAAAGGGCTTTCCCAGCTATATGTACTCTGACCTTGCCTCCCTTTACGAGAGAGCGGGCATGTTACGGGGGAAAAAGGGCAGCGTAACTCAGGTTCCAATACTCACCATGCCCAACGATGATATAAGCCACCCCATACCCGACCTTACAGGTTACATTACAGAAGGGCAGATAGTTTTGTCCCGCAGCTTGGAGCGCCAGGGGATTTATCCTCCCCTTGCCATTTTGCCCTCTCTTTCAAGGCTTATGAAAGACGGTGTAGGCGAGGGCTTTACCAGAGAAGACCATTCAGATTTGGCAAACCAGCTTTTTGCCTCCTACAGCGCTGTGGCAGACACCAGAAGCCTTGCAGCCGTTATAGGTGAGGATGAGCTTTCAGAAATGGATAAGCTGTATTTTGAATTTGGAAGACGCTTTGAGCATGAGTTTATAAATCAGGGAAGCAGAGAGGACAGAAGCCTTGAGCAGACCTTGGACTTGGGCTGGAAGCTTTTATCCATACTGCCCAGAGATGAATTAGGAAGGGTGCCGGATTCCCTTTTGGATAAGTATTATAAAAAAAGCATCGAATAGGATTTTGAGATTTAAAGCTTTAAAACCAAGGGGGTGAAGGCTATGGCAAACCTGCCGCCGACAAAGGGCAACCTTATCGCTGCGAAAAACTCCAAAGAGCTTGCCCAAAAGGGCTTTGAGCTTATGGACAAAAAGCGCAATATCCTGATACGGGAGCTTATGAGCCTTTTAGACCGCGCCTCAAAGCTGCAGGAACGCATAGACAAGACCTTTTCCGAGGCCTACACGGCTCTTAGATATGCAAATATTTCCATGGGGGGCTGTGAGGACTTGGCTCTTTCCACCTCTGTGGATGAGTCCGTGCGCCTGCGTTACCGCAGCGTAATGGGTGTGGAGCTGCCTATAGTAACAGCCTCATTAGAAACAGCGGATATATTGCCCTATGGCTTTGCCGACACCACCTCGGCCTTGGATAATGCCTACAAAAAATTTAATAAGGTCAAGGAGCTGGTGCTGGAGCTTGCAGAGCTTGAAAACAGCATATACAGGCTGGCCTACTCCATAAAAAAAGCCCAAAAGCGGGCAAACGCTTTGAGCAATATAGTTGTTCCCGGTCTTGACTGGGACATAAGCCGCATAAGTGACCAGCTGGAAGAAAACCAGCGAGAGGAATTTATAAGGCTAAAAGTTATTAAGGCTAAAAAAAATGTATAATAAAAAACTGAAATGCTATAAAAAATCCCCGTCTGCTGCGTGTTGAGGCAGATGGGGATTTTATAAAAACTATATTCGGCAGGAAGGAAAATTAGATTGAGCTTGTGCAGCGCCTTGCTGCTTCAGCAACATGACTTGCAAGAACTGCTGTTGTAACAGAGCCTACCCCCCCGGGAACGGGGGTTACAAAGCCGGAAACAGCCTCGGCAGCGGGAAAGTCCACATCGCCGCACATTTTCCCGTCCACAAAGTTTATGCCCACGTCTATGAGCACCTGACCGGGGGACAGATGCTCGGCACCTATGGCCTTTGCCTTGCCCACAGCGGCAATGAGCAGCTGGGCCCCTTTTGTTACAGAGGGAAGGTCTTGGGTCTTGGTGTGGCAGATTGTAACAGTGGCATTTTTTTCCATGAGCATCATTGCCAGGGGTCTTCCCACAACAAGGCTTCGCCCAACGACCACGGCGTTCTTACTAGTGCAGTCTATGCCGTAAAAGTCCAATATTTCCATACAGGCCTTGGCGGTGCAGGGGGGAAAGCCCTCTCCGCTGCCTGTAAAAACACCGGCCAGAGAGCCATAGCTTATTCCGTCAACATCTTTTTCCGGCGAGAGGGCACGGCGGGCAGCCTCACCGTCAAGGTGCTTCGGCAGGGGCATGAAAAGCAAAATGCCATGGATGTCTTTATCACTATTAAGCTCCTTAATAGCCGCTATAAGCCCTTCTTGGGAAACATCTGCCGGAAGGGCAACAGACCTTGTGTCCACTCCCGATTTTTCACAGCGCTTCACAGCACTTTTCTCATAGGCGATATCGTCTTCCCTTTCACCTACGCGCAAAAGTGCAAGGGCGGGGGAAACTCCGAGACTTCGCAGATGCTCGGAAAGTTCTTGTGTGCGCCGGCTTATCGCCTCGGCAACCGGAGCGCCTTTTAAAAGCTCTGACATAAAAACTCCTTGCTTATTTTATTTGGCTGAAAACTTCATTGAAAACCTCGTCGGCCATTTGCCCGTATTGGGATAAAAGAGCCTCGGTTTCGGCCCTAAGGGCAGCTGCGTATTCCCCGTCCTTCATAGAGCGAAGATTAATAAATATATTAAGGCTTGCCCCCATAAGGGCAGATTTGCAAAACAGAACACCTGCACCAACGTCGGAAATCATAAGGCGGGAACCTTTAATAGAAAGCTCTTTGTGCAGCTTTATGGCTTCGGCTGCGGTTTTCATAATATTAAGGGGGGCTGTGCAGGCCTGCTGCAGGGCGCTTTCCATAAGCTCCGGAGTTTTAGGGTCGTTTCGGGGCAGGGAATAAGCCTTTGCCAAGGGAGCAAAGCAGGCGGCATCCTCGTCAATTTGAGAAAGAAACTTTAAGCGCAGCGCATTGGATTCTTCCAGAATGCGCCCAATATCTTCTTCATACTCGGCGTATTTCTTTTTTCCGGCAGTGAGATTTGCAACCATGGACGCTAAAGCTGCACCTAAGGCCCCTGCAAGGGCGCTTGCGCCGCCGCCGCCGGGAACAGGAGCGGATGAGGCTAAAAGTTCAGAAAACTCACACAGGGGTTTTTCAGCAAATGACATATTGACCTCCTGAAAAAAAGCATTATAATTAGCTTTAGGAAAAGTTTTTTATATAAATTAATACTATCACAAATAAAGTCTCTGCGCAATCAAATCGAGATTAAGGCAAACAGCTTTTCCTGAGGCGATAGGATTAAAGCTTTAAAGGGGCAAAATTTGTGTAAATCGCCTTGACAAAAAGTCTATCCATGGGGCATTAATTTCCCCTGCAAAGCT
>CAZTXG010000010.1:0-45598 GCA_964617335.1 uncultured Oscillospiraceae bacterium | reverse complement strand
GCCCTGCCTAAATAACAAACACCAATATCTTCCCTACCGCTAGACATAACAAGAGCGGCAAGGCTGCTCAAAATGATGGCAGTCTTGCCGCCTTTTTTCTATCTTGCCCAGACCTTAATGTCTCGGATTTTATCTTCCTAGCTTTTGCCGCCTATGGAAAACTGCGCTTTAACGAATAATAAGTCGAAAATTGTAGGTTTATTTTATTCTTCGACAAGTTTCGACACAGCATAGCCTGTCTGCCGCCCTATAATAGTCTCAGATAAAAAGGAGGCTTACATATGAATATCAGCGAGCTTGTGGTTTTAAGGATACGTCAATTATGTTCCGACGAAGGAATAAGCCCAAATCTCTTAAGTAAAAGGTCGGGTCTTTCTTCCGGCACTTTGAAAAGCATCTTAAACGGTGAAAGTAAAAACCCGGGGATAGTTGCTATTAAAAAGCTTTGCGACGGTTTTGACCTTAGTCTTTCCGAATTTTTTGATTCCCCTTTGTTTCAATCTCAGAATAATCCGCCTTTATAGCTTGTCTTTCTGCAATATCAGGAAAAATTAAAAACTTAAAAGTAATATTACAATAAGCTTAGAATTTAAACAGAATAGGGAGTAGAGATGAAAACACTGATTGTTGATGAAGATGTGAAGGTGCTGAAACAGCTTTACACAAGCTGTGCTTCTGTCGATGGCCTTGAGCCGACGGGGATTTTTAATAACCCAATGGAGGCCTTATATTACGCGGAATCAAACCCTGTGGAGCTTGCCTTTCTTGCCATAGAAATGAATTACATAAGCGGCATGAACTTGGCTATAATGCTTCGCAGCCTGCATCCGGGCCTCATAGTGGTTTTTGTAATGGATACGCCGGAGCATCTGGAAAAAGCTCTAAGAATAGATGCAGATTATTTTATCATGAATCCATTTACAGAAAAAGATATTGAAAAGGTGGCAGCTCGGGCAAATCTTTTATCCGCACGGATGAAAAAGCGTATCTTTGTAAAAGCTTTCGGAAATTTTGACGTTTTTGTTGACGGGCTTCCCATAGAATTTTCCAGCACAAAAGCAAAAGAACTTTTAGCCTATCTTGTTGACCGCAACGGCAATGTGGTTTGCTCTGAAGAGGGGTTTTGCATTCTTTGGGAAGACAGATGCTTTGATAAAAACTCGGCCAGCAACTACCGAAAGGTGCTCTCCCGTCTTAACAAGGCTCTTTCTACGGCCAATGCCCTTGATATGCTGCACATAATGCCCAGAGGGCGGTCAATAAACAAAAATGCCGTTGACTGTGACTATTTTTCCTTTCTTGAGGGGGAGGCCCAGGTAATAAGTAATTGGAACGGCGAATATATGACAAATTACAGCTGGGGGGAATATACCCTCGCAAACCTGCTTTCCTTAAGGGAGGCGGCAATGGGATAGAAAACTCTCCTGCCAGGATGGGCATTTTGCGGTTTGTGACCTAAAACACCCGTCCCTAGCCCTGTCTTTGAAAGTATTAAGAAAATTATTGTTAAAATTTTGTCATCATCCATGAAATTATGCGCTTTTTCCCAAGCTCCTTGTAATTTCTACCAAAACGTCACGATGTTGTCACGTTTTCATTGATATAATGCATTAGCGCAAGAAATAATCTGCTGCGACACTATCCCAGATGCATATACCTAACAGAAAGAAAGAGGGGCGAGGAGCAATGACACAAGCGAAACCGCGTATCATTGAATTTGACAACATTGTCGACAAGCAATCCCAAACGGCACTGCCCGCAAGCAGTGATCCATCTGTTTTTGGCTCGTATGCCGGGTCTTTGGGTATGTCGGAAGGGTGCGAGGCTCAAGACCGGCGGGGCAAAACGGGTATGGCGGCAAAGGCCCATGCCTTCGAGGTTGAAAAGCTTATAATCGAATTGGGGGTTCCGCCGCATATTAAAGGCTTTCTTTATATCCGAGACGCAATATTAATGCTTTTTGAAGACGAGGTTAAAATCCACGGGGTCACAAAAATAATGTATCCTGAGATTGCCAAAGAATACGGCACCACCGGTGTGAGGGTGGAAAGAGCCATAAGGCACGCCATTGACCTAACTTGGAGCCGCAGCGGATTTAACCCTGTGAAAGAGTTTTTCCCTTATAATAACAAAAAACCAAGTAATACTGAGTTTCTTGCTTTTTTATCCCACTCTATAGCGCAAAAACTGTTTTCCTAAAAAACAAACGCCGCCCTTTTTTTGGGCGGCGTTATCTTCTGAACATGGTTTTAACTTGCCATAAAGAGCTTTTTGTGCTATCCTTTACTGAAAAATCCGAAGGGCGGAATAAACTTGACTGTTAAAAAAGGTGCTCCGGAAAACACTGAGGGAAGGCTTGACTGCGAGCTTCGCTCCTATAAACTTCTTGATGAGCTTTCAATAGATTATTGGCGGATAGATCATGAACCGGCAGATGTAATGGAGGTTTGTCAGGAAAGGGCTAAGGCTCTGGGCACAAGAATCTGCAAAAATCTTTTTTTATGCAACCGGCAGGAAACTTCTTTTTACCTGCTGTGTATGCCCGCCGACAAGCAGTTTAAAACCTCTGTAGTCTCAAAACAGCTTGGAGTTTCCCGTCTGCATTTCGCAAAGCCGGAGTATATGGAGAAGTTTTTGAAGCTTTCCCCCGGCAGCGTAAGTATTATGGGGCTTATGAATGATAAGGAAAAAAGGGTTTGCCTTCTCATGGACAAGGAACTTAAAGACCAGGAGTTTTTTGCCTGCCATCCCTGTATAAACACCTCCAGTCTTAAATTTAAAACCTCTGAACTCTTTGAAAAATTGTTGCCAAAACTCGGTCAAAACCCTGTTTTTTTGCAACTTTAGCCCTAACTTCAAATAAAAAAAATAAATTTAAAAAAATATTATTTTAACAATCTAGAGTGGTTTTCGGACAAAAATTGCTCTAGATTGGCTTTTTTTCGCATTTTTTAGTCAAAAACATAACTATTGCAGCACTATGTATATTTAACCGTATATTTAAGGGTCTGTTTTAGCTATTTTATCATAACCGGGGCGTATGTCTTTATAACCCAGCTTGGTATCATCATATATTTTTGGTAGTAATGTTAGTATGACGAACAAAATATTATACATATCTTATAAATGTTGCTACAATGTAGTCACAAGGAAGGAAAGAAACCCGACTTACAAAAATTAATGGAGGTATTATCATGAAAAACAGGCTTCTTAAAACAGAGTACAATATGATCGCAGATGAAATGATAGACTCCCGGAATGGATTTTGGGTAAACGGTACACCCGGCGTTTCAGATAAATTTTCCCGGAGCCTTATCGAAGACAAAAAGAACACGGCCCGTCTTGTTTCGGACGCAGGCAGAGTTTCTAAAAATGATGTCTACAATCTGTATGAAGCAAGTGACAAGAGCAGATTCTTAAGCTCCAGCTCCAAAACCCTCTATGCAGGCCTTGGCTCCATGAGCCGTGAGCCCCGTATAGCTTAAACCAGCTACTTTTCAAATCCTTCACCATATAACACCAGCACTTTTTCAAAAAACGCCCGCAGATTTAATTCTGCGGGCGTTTGATATTTTATAAAGCCTGCTTAGCTATCTCTAAGACTTTCCAGCATTTCTTTAAAGGCCTCAACTCTAAGCTCTATCTGAGCAGGGCCAACAAGGGGCTGCTGGCGCTCCACCTCAATATACTGTATATCATGGCTTTTCAGCAAATCTCCTATTAGGAAGGCTTCGTTCTGCCACTTTTCACAGTGCTTCAGGCGCTCGATTATGACACCGTCCACCTGAAACTCTGCTGCTGTATCTATAATGTATTCGTGGATACGGTCGCTGCCATCCATCATTCTGGGGCAGGAGGCTCTTCCTAAATAGTGCTTGGCAAGAGAACCTAAGGGGTCGTTTTCGTCATAATCCATGGGCTCGCCCAAAAACCTTATGCCGAAGCTGTTAAGGTCGCAAACCACAAGACAGCCGCAGTCTTCTATAAGCTTTATGAAGCTGGGGTCATCCAAAGAGCTGCCCACAAGCATAACCCGAACCCTGCCTTTGCCCTGAGGCTCAAAGTTTTTCGCATCCTCTAAAAAGGCCTTTAAAAGTTCTATGTATTCTTCTATTGGAAGCTCTGTGGCAGCTAAGGTTATTTTTAGTGTGTCCTCACCTGTTATAACTGGGTCGTCTGCAAGGTGCAGGTCGTAAACCTGCCGGACAAGCCGCCTTGCCTCATTATAAAGCTCTATACTGTGTTTAAGCTTTTCATCTGTTATTTTGTTTCCGGAAAACTCCTCAAGAGCATCACGCAGATCCTCAAGCTCGTATTTAAAGTAGCCTTTAGATGCGTCGGTTAGGACACGGGGGGCGGAGACTTCATAAATAAATTCCTCTTTCCCAATGCCTTCCAAATGCCTTTTCCATGCGGAGGCTATCTGCACCGGAACGTCACAGCCGTCAGACGAAACAAGTCCGTCAAGCTCATACACGCCATCATAAAGGTTTTGATAAATTGTTTTTGCAAAATCGCAGCTTTGGGGGACAAAATATGGGTCTGCCGCTCCCATGTCTTTTTTCCCCGTGGCCCTAAGCCTTATGGGTCTTATGTCTGCCGCGTGCAAAAGCTCAAAGGGAACGTGACAGCAAATCATTCCAAGTGCCTTTTTCCCCTCTGAGCGCCATTTTTTTATAAGGTCCGTCCTTATTTCAGTTTCAAAAAGCTTTTTATAGTCCATATTGCCCTCCCCGCTCACAGAGCGTTTTTTCTGTTCCGGCAGACCAATCTTACCACATCGCAGTTTCACGGTCAAGAAACCTTTCCTCTTTTCCGCCTTGCCTATATTCTCTTGACCGCTGTTTTTCTTTCCTTTCTTCCTTATTGCATTTTCCCTGTCTGTCTGGCAAAATCCACAAAAACTCGTCATACTTTACATATATTTTGAAAAATTTGAGGTTTTTTGCTTGCGTTTTGGCTAAGCCTCATATATACTTACTAAGTGTTATATATATTATGAGAGAGAAGACTAATTAAGCAACGCAATACCCGTTAAAAAAACTTTTGGGAGGATTAAACATGAAGGGGCAGAAAATGCTTAAGGTTTGCAGCATACTTATGATTTTGGTAAGTCTGTTTGCAATCGTTGCCAGCGCTTTGGGATTAGTTGATGTCAACGATACAAAAAAGAAGAAAGAAGCTGAAAAAGCAGAAACTCTTGAAGCAATCCACACTCTAGAAGACGGCGTAGACACTCTTGAATCAATGCGAAGCACCTATGAGGAAGGTCTTGTCACCTACGAAGAAGGCATGAAGGCCTATGAAGAAGGCAAAAAAGCCTATGAAGAAGGCAAGGCAGAGTATGACGCCGGTATGGGAACTCTTTCTGCCATGACCACAGCCTATGAAGAAGGCAAGGTAACTCTTGCCCAAAACGCCGCCACCTATCAGGCAGGCAAGCAGACCTATGCTGCCGGCATGGCCGAGTATCAGGCAGGTAAGGCCGAGTATGCAAAAAGCAAGGCCACTTATGATGCAGGTCTTGCCGCATACAATGAAGGTCTTGCAACATACAACGCAGGTCTTGCCCAGTATGAAGCCGGTTTAAAGCAGCTTGAGGCTGCCACACCCGCCTATGAGGCAGGCAAGGTAATGCTTGCTGAGAAAAAAGCCGCCTATGAGGCAGGCAAGGTAGCTTATGAGGCTGGAAAAACTCAGCTTGAGGCTGCAAAGGCAGCAGGCCTGCTAACAGGGGACCTTTTGGCACAGAAGGAAGCCGAGCTTGCAGCTGCAAAGGCCCAGCTTGACGAGTACGAAGCAGGTCAGGCCAAGGTAGCCGAGTATGAAACCAGCAAGGCCACCCTTGATGCTGCTAAGACTCAGCTTGCAACAGTCAAAGCTCAGCAGCTTGACCCCGCCAAGGCCCAGCTTGACGCAGGCAAGCCCCAGCTCGACGCAGGTGCGGCAAAGCTTGCTGCCGCTGAAAAGCAGCTTGCAGAAGGCAAGGCAAAGCTTGACGAATACGAAGCCGGTCAGGCCAAGATAGCCGAGTATGAAGCCGGCAAGGCAAAGCTTGACGCCGCTGCAATTCAGCTTGCAGAGGCCGAAGAAATGCTTGCCGATGCAGAAACTCAGCTTTCCGAAGGTAAGGCAAAGCTTGAAGAGTTTGAAGACGGTGAAGCCAAGGTCGAGGCCGGATACGACACCCTTCTTTCAAACTCCGATGTAAAGGCAAAGGTTGACGGCGGAATGGAGCTTATTCCCGCCGCTCTGGAAGCTGTTGATGACGCAACCGTCAAAACAACCAAAGAGCTTATGGGCAGACTTTACCTTTACATAATCGCTGCTGTTGCCGCTCTTATCGCAATTGTTGCCGGAATCCTCGGCTCGGGCGCTGCTAAGATGCCCAGCGTTGGCAAAATCAAGGGCGGAGTTATCCTTGGTGTTCTCGCACTTGTCGCCGCTGTTGCTGCCAATGTCTACGGCGCTATGGACGGATATCAGGCATTCACGCTGCAGTTTGTGGCCATAGCCGCTCTTGCGGTATTCGCACTGCTTTTCGTTATTGCCATTATGAAATACAAAAACGCCCTCGTAGCTCTTCTTACTGCTGAGTAAGCGTTTTTATAAAAGACCTTTAAGGGCGGAGATTTAAATCTCCGCCCTTTTTTATTTGCTTTTATATTCCCATTCTTTAGCCCTATTTATATTTTTCCATTGTCCTTTTGACGCCTTGGGCAAAGTTTTTATCCGCTTTTTCAAAATATCCAAGAACCCTTTGTATTATATCCCTCTTACAGGTCACAAGCTCCACGGCAATGTTATCATACAAATTTTCCTTCTCGGCCTCGCTAAAAGAGCGATAGCGCTCTCCGGCTTGAGTAAAGTCATCTGTGCGCTCTATGCTCTCCCGTATTATTTCCCCCTTTTCATACATTGGCTTTGGAACAGCAACAGGGGCCGGCAAAGGTACATTTCCTGCAAGGCTGTTAGGGGAATAGTCTATGGGGGAAGGATTAAATTCATAGGCCATATCTCCGCCCCGCTGGTTGTTCAAAACCGGTGAGATTGACCTGTTTGAAGGCAGCTGCATAAAGTTTGCCCCCAAACGGTGGCGCTGGGTGTCGTTATAGGAAAAGGCCCTGCCTTGAAGCATTTTATCGCTGGAAAGCTCCACCCCCGGCACAATATTTGCCGGACAAAAAGCCGCCTGCTCTATCTGGGCAAAAAAGCTTTCAGGGTTTTTATCCAAGGTCATAAGCCCCACAGGCAGCAGAGGAAAGTCCGTTTCAGGCCAGGTTTTTGTATTATCCAAGGGGTCAAAGGGAAGCTTTTCTCCCTCCTCCGGCTTCATAAGCTGGACACAAAGCTCATACTTCGGATAGTCACCCCGTTTTATGGCCTCATAAAGATTTCTAACGGCAATGTCAGGGTCACTTCCTGCAAGGCTTTCCGCCTCAAAGCGGTCTATTGTCTCCAGACCCTGCTGGGTTTTCCAATGGAATTTTACAAGATGCCTCTGGCTTTTGTTATTAACCCAGATATATGTGTTAACACCGAAGCCGTCTATTTTCCGGTAGTCTTTTATAGTTCCCCTATCGCTATACAGCCAGGTTATCATATGTGTTGCCTCAGGAGTCAGGGAATAAAAGTCCCAAAACCGCTCCGAAATCTTTAGATTGCTGTCGGGAGAGGGTTTTAGGGAATGTATAACATCGGGAAACCTTATGGCATCTCTTATAAAAAACACAGGAAGGTCGTTTCCCACAAGGTCATATATGCCCTGCCTTGTATAAAACTTTGTGGCAAAGCCCCGAGGGTCCCTCACGGTATCTGCCGAGCCGCTGCCACCTATAACTGTTGAAAAGCGCACCAGTACGGGGGTTTTTCTGCCTGCAGTCTGAAGAAAATCCGCCGAGGTGTATTCAGCCATGCTTTTATAGGCGGTAAAATAGCCCATGGCCCCTGCCCCCTTGGCATGAACAACTCTTTCAGGTATGCGCTCCCTGTCAAAATGCGCCAGTTTATCTACAAGATGTATATCGGTAAGCAAAACGCTGCCGTCTCTGCCCACAGTCAGTGAGTTTTGGTCGTTTGGCACGGGGCGGCCAAAGCTGTCTGTCATAAAATATATTTTATCCGCAACCGGAGCTTCTCCGGTTTTTTGATTAGCTGCGGCAGGTGTTTTTATCCCCGTAGCTTGCCGAGGGGTCTGGGCTGTCCCCGGCTGCCATCTTCCGCTTCCATATTTATTCATAGAACCGCTCCTTATTTATAGTGCAACTATAAGTATAATATGAAAGTACAGAAGAAATGTGAGTTTGCAAAGTCTTGGGGGGGTTATCTTGGATGTTTGCGGCTTATTTTTTTCTCTGGTAAGTTTAATCTTTGTATATACGGTAATAATTAAAGTATAAGATTTTTTAATTATTGCGGAGGTTATTATGGATTATATGAAAAACGCCCTGAGCAGAACCATAGGCTCCGGAGAGCTTTTGTTTATACGCTGTGACAAAGACGGAAACGAGCTTTCTGAGGCAGAGCTTTCAAGGCTTAATTTTACAAACTCCACCATAGAGAGGGTTGTCGGAGGGGCGGCAGAGCGAATTGCTCCGATTTTCGAAGCTTCTGACGGCATTTATTCAGACGGCATAATCACGTCATAAAGGCGGTGTGATGGCTCATGTCAAAGTCAAAGATGCATAAGACAGCCACGGATAAAGGCGGAAACCTTTCCGTGGCTCTTTACATTCGTGTTTCCACAGACCGTCAGGCGGAGGAGGGCTATTCCGTTGAAATCCAAAAGGAAAGGCTTATAGCCTATACAAAAACCATGGACGGTATTGTAAGCTATAAGCTCTATGTAGACGATGGGTTTTCCGGCGCCAGCCTCCAGCGCCCTGCCATGGAAAAGCTTATAAAAAATGCTAAGGAGAAAAAACTTACCCACATTTGCGTGTATAAGCTTGACCGTTTAAGCCGCTCCCAAAAGGACACGCTTTTTCTTATAGAAGATGTTTTTCTTCCAAACAATATTGCTTTTATCTCCATTCAGGAGAGTTTTAACACCTCCACAGCCTTTGGACGGGCTGTTGTGGGCATACTTTCTGTTTTTGCCCAGCTAGAGCGGGAAAACATTTTCGAGCGCACCCGCAGCGGTATGCAAAAGCGTGTTGAGGCAGGCTTTTGGCCGGGGGGCGGAGGCACCCCCTTCGGCTATGACTATAATCAGGAAAAGGGCATACTTGTGCCTAACAACGATGCCGATATTGTCAGGCAGATATATGATCTTTATCTCAAGGGCTATTCCCTGCAAAATATAGCCAACAGACTGGGCTTAAAATACGAAAAGCTGGCCTCACAAATTTTAAACCGCAAAACCAATATAGGGCTTATCGAATATAAGGGCAGGGAATACAAGGGGCTCCATGAGCCTATAGTTTCAAGGGAAGTTTTTGATAAGGCCATGGCCATGCAGACTCAAAGGTCAGAAAGGCGCTTGGTTTCAAAAACCTCACATCTTTTAACCGGCCTTATATACTGCGGAGTCTGCGGGGCGAAAATGCGCTATCAAAAGTGGGGCAAGGCAGGGGTAAAGCTTGTTTGCTATTCCCAGCAGATTTCAAAACCCTATCTCGTTCGTGACCCCAACTGCGACAACGAAAGGCTTTGGTCGGAGGATATTGAAAAAACCGTTATATCTGACCTGTTTTCCATGACCGCTCAGGAAATTCAGCCTGTCTCCGGCGAGGCCCTTATGTCTGTTTCTGAAACCTTGGAGCGTAAAATTAAAACTCTGGAAACGAGGCTTCGCCGTCTTTACGAGCTTTATGCAGAAGGGGGGAACCGTGTTCTTTTGGCAAGCATTGAGGAACTGACAGATGAAATAAAAGAGCTTGAAAAAAAGGCTGCCGAGGAGCGTGAAAAAGGGCTTTGGAGTGAAAACCTTAAAGCCGCAAAAGAGCGCCTTGGCAGTTTATCTAAAACTTGGGACTATTTGAGCATTCAGGAAAAGCGGGGGGTTATCGCCTCTGTTATCGAAAAAATCACCATAACCCACGGAAAAGTCACAATTGAATACAGAGTTTGAGTTTCTTCGCCATTGTTTTTTGGAGAAACTCGACTTTTTTCCCCTTTTCAACAACGGACAGTCATGCCGATGATAGCAGGAGAAATCAGGCGCTATCTTCGGGACAACAGCTCTGTGCGGGTAAGCCGAAGCATGAGGGACACAGCCTATCAGGTGCTCCAGGTGAAAGAGCGGCTGACCGCCGAGCGTCAGCAGGAGCCTAGCATGGAGGAAATAGCCAAGGAGCTTGGTATTACAAGGCAGGATGTCTACTTTGCTCTGGATGCCATATCAGAGCCGGTTTCCATCTATGAGCCGGTTTTTACCGATGGCAGCGAAAGCCTTTGCGTTATGGACCAGATACGGGACGGGCAAAACACCGACGATTCATGGATTGAGCAGATAAGCCTTTCCGAGGCAATATCCGCTCTTGACCCACGGGAAAAGCGCATCCTCGCCCTTCGTTTTTATGATGGAAAGACCCAGATGGAGGTTGCAGCCGAAGTGGGCATAAGTCAGGCACAGGTCTCCCGTCTTGAGAAAAACGCCATAGGACAAATCAAAAAAAGCATAAGCTGTGAATAAAATAATAAAAGGCGCGTAAAATATCTAAAAAATTTACCGCCTTTGTAATAGGACAAGAAGCGCCCTGCGTAAACTTATAGGGGCGCTTTTTTTATGGCATGCGCACCCGCCAAATACTCTACCGGAGGTGCTTAAAGTGGAATGCCGAATCGAAGATTTTCGCTATAAGGAGGTGGTAAACGTCTGCGACGGTATGCGCCTCGGCTATGTCAGCGACGTGATTATTAATATAGCAGCCGGCAGCGTTTTGGCATTAATAGTACCTGGACGCTGCAAGTTTCTTGGTTTGTTCTGGCGGGAGGATGACTATATTCTGCCTTGGGAGTGCATTCGCAGGATAGGCGGAGATATAGTTTTAGTTGAGGTTTCGGGAGAATACAAGAGGGGCCGGCGGGAAAAAAGGCCTTGGTTCACCTGGCAATTTGATGAAAAAACCAAGCTTTAAAAGCCGGCCTTTCCCATGTTTTCCCCTGCTTTTATACTATATTAATAACAATGCCCTAGGTTTATCCAACAACATCTATAAGGCCCTTATGATATTTGACGGTTTTCTTTTCCCTTTTGCCTGCTTTATTAGCTTAAATTCCAAATTCTTGCGGCGGTCTTAAAAGCTCTTGTATTTATTTAAATCAAGCTTTATAATGATAATGTAAATTTGCAAGTTTCGGCTCCGCTTCTTGCAAATTTGCAAAATCTGACCATAAAAGCGAGGACTTAAAAATGGCCGAAAAAAAATTTAAAAAAATTCTTGTAGCCAATCGCGGTGAAATAGCCATCCGCATTTTCCGCGCCTGCTACGATCTTGGTATTAACACTGTGGCGATATATTCAGATGAGGACACCCTTACCCTTTTCCGCACCCGAGCGGATGAGGCTTACCTCATAGGGGAAAATAAAAGCCCTCTGGGGGCCTATTTAGACATTCCCGCCATCATAAACCTTGCAAAGGCAAGGAATGTGGACGCCATCCACCCCGGTTATGGCTTTTTATCCGAAAACGCAGACTTTGCCCGTGCCTGTGAGGAGGCGGGAATAAAGTTTATCGGCCCGTCTTCCGATGTTTTGGACCAGATGGGCGACAAGCTAAACGCAAAGGCCGTGGCCTTAAGATGCAATGTGCCTACAATTCCCGGCTGCACCCGTCCTTTAAAAGATGCCGACGAGGCTCTTGAAAAGGCTCAGGAGTTTGGTTTTCCCGTTATCTTAAAGGCAGCTGCCGGCGGCGGCGGCCGCGGTATGCGCCGCTGTGACGCTCCGGAGGAAATCGGCCCCGCTTTTGAGCTTGTTCAAAGCGAGGCCAGAAAAGCCTTTGGAAACGACGATATTTTTATCGAGAAGTTTTTGGTGGAGCCAAAGCATATAGAGGTGCAAATTCTTGCCGACGAGCACGGCAATGTCTATCACCTTGGAGAGAGGGACTGCTCCCTCCAGCGCCGCTACCAAAAGGTTGTTGAGTTTGCCCCTGCTTTTTCCGTTGACGAAAAAGTTCGGGAAAGACTTCACGCCGATGCTGTAAAAATTGCCGAAAGCGTGGGTTACACAAACGTGGGTACCGTGGAGTTTCTTGTTGACAAAGACGGAAACCACTATTTCATAGAGATGAACCCCCGCATTCAGGTGGAGCATACCGTCACGGAAATGGTGACGGGCATTGATATTGTCCGCGCACAGATACTCATTGCTCAAGGGGAGCCTCTTTCAACCCACCTTATCGGCCTAAACAGCCAGGATGATGTTAAAATGAACGGCTACTCCATCCAGTGCCGTGTAACCACCGAGGACCCCTCCAACAACTTTGCCCCCGACTGCGGCAAAATAACCTCCTATCGCACAGGAGGCGGCCTTGGCGTTCGTTTAGACGGCGGCTGCGCCGGAACCGGAGCCATAGTCTCCCCATATTACGACTCTTTGCTTGTTAAGGTCACCTGCTGGGACAGCACCTTTGAAGGCTGCTGCCGCCGCTCATTGCGGGCCATAAACGAGGTTCATGTAAGAGGCGTTAAAACCAACATCCCCTTTGTAACGAATATTCTTCACCACCGCACCTTCCACGAGGGACGCTGCCACACGAAGTTTATAGACGACACACCCATACTCTTTGACCTTAACTACACCCGTGACAGGGCAACAAGGGTTCTTAAATATATTGCCAAAATTCAGGTGGATAACCCCGATGTGAACCATCAGCAGTATACGCCCCCCCGCTATCCTCAGGTTGATTATCCGGCAAAGCCCGGCTTAAAGCAGCTTTTGGACAGCGAAGGCCCCGAGGCCGTCAAAAAGTGGGTGCTGGAGCAGAAAAAAGTGCTGATAACAGACACCACCATGAGAGATGCCCACCAGTCTCTGCTTTCAACCCGTGTGCGCACCCGTGATATGGACTTGGGAGCCGAGGCAACAGCGGCAATACTGGCTGATTGCTTCTCCCTTGAAATGTGGGGCGGGGCCACCTTCGACGTGGCCTACCGTTACCTCCACGAATCCCCCTGGGAGCGGCTGGATATTTTGCGGAAAAAAATTCCCAATGTAATGTTCCAAATGCTTTTGCGCGGGGCCAATGCCGTTGGTTACGCTAACTATCCCGACAATCTTATACGGGCCTTTGTTCAGGAGGCAGCAAAAGGCGGCATAGATGTTTTCCGTATTTTTGACTCCCTCAACTGGATTCCCGGTATGGAAATAGCAATGGATGAGGTCTTAAAGCAAAACAAGATTTGCGAAGCAGCCATCTGCTATACGGGAGACGTTTTAAGCAGCGCCAGCGATAAATATACTCTGGAATACTATGTAAACATGGCAAAGGAACTGGAAAAGCGCGGAGCCCACACCCTTGCAATCAAGGATATGTCCGGACTTTTAAAGCCCTATGCAGCCAAAAAGCTTGTCACCGCTCTTAAAAACGAAATCGGCCTGCCTATACACCTGCACACCCACGACATCAGCGGCAACCAGGTTGCGGCCTATCTTCTGGCGGCGGAGGCCGGAGTGGACATTGTTGACGTTGCCATATCCTCCATGTCTTCCCTTACAAGCCAGCCTTCCATGAACGCTGTTGTGGCAGCTCTTGAGGGCACAGACAGGTCAACGGGTCTTGACCTTGACGAGCTTGAAAAGCTCACAAACTACTGGGCGGATGTCCGCCTGCGCTACTCAAACTTTGACGGCGGGATAAAATATCCGGTTACGGAAATATACAAATACGAAATTCCCGGCGGTCAGTATACTAATCTTCAGCCTCAGGTGGTTTCTTTGGGTCTTGGCCCCCGCTTTGAGGAAGTTAAGGAAATGTATGCCACCGTTAACGCCATGCTTGGTGACATTGTTAAGGTTACACCCTCCTCTAAAATGGTTGGCGACCTTGCCATATTCATGGTTCAAAACGACCTGACACCGGAAAACATCGTCTCCCGAGGAGAGGCCCTCACCTTCCCCGACTCTGTGGTTTCCTATTTCAAGGGTATGATGGGCCAGCCAGCCTGGGGCTTCCCCGAAGATTTGCAGCGGGTGGTGTTAAAGGGGGAAGTCCCTCTCACCTGCCGCCCCGGAGAAATTTTAGAACCGGTTGACTTTGACGATGTCATGGAAAAAATATCCCAGTTCATTGAAAACCCCAGTATGCGTAATGTTATCTCCTGGTGCTTCTATCCCAAGGTTTTGGAGGAGTTCTGGGCACACCGCAAGGAATACGGTTACCTTACCCGTATGGGCAGCCACGTGTTCTTCAACGGCATGGCCCTTGGAGAGACAAATAAAATAAGCATTGAGGACGGCAAAACTCTTGTCATTAAATACCTTGGCCTTGGCGACATAAACGAGGACGGCACAAGAAACGTGCAGTTTGAATTAAACGGTATGCGCCGTGAGGTTGCCGTCGCCGATAAAAATGCCATCACCACCGCAAAGCAGGTTGTTATGGCTGACCCCGAGGATAAAAGCCAAATCGGCGCTTCCATCCCCGGCGCTGTCACAAAGGTGGAGGTTAAACCCGGTGATACCGTTAAGGAAAATCAGGTTATCGCCCTGGTTGAAGCCATGAAGATGGAAACAAGTGTTGTGGCCCGTATGGACGGAACCGTGGACGAGGTTTTTGTTAAGGCCGGCCAAACCGTTACGGCAGGTGAACTGCTTGTCACCATTAAGTAAATTAAGCCTTATTTAAAAACAAACTTTCAGAGCGTCTTTGCTTAAAGTAAAGGCGCTCTGTTTTTTACCCCAAAGGACGCTTAATGCCGAAAAAGTTAAGCAAAGACCCATTAAATCCATGTCTTGGCCTGAAATATTCCGAACACCTCGCAGAATGCATGAAAAAACTAAGTTTATCTAGGTAAAAAAAGAAAAAACACCTTGTATTCCGGTGCTTTCTTTGGTATAATACCAAGGCATTACACACGGCGGCGGATTTTCTTCCCCGTGGCGCTGTCGTAAAAACGACGTGCTGGGAAGGAAAGCAGATGCCGCCGGAGGTAAAAAAACAAAATTTTTAGGAGGAACACTAATGTCAGTAGTATCTATGAAACAGCTTTTGGAGGCGGGCGTACACTTCGGTCACCAGACCAGAAGATGGAACCCCAAAATGGCCGAATACATCTATATGGAGCGTAACGGTATTTATATCATCGACCTTCAGAAAACTGTTAAAAAGCTTGAAGAAGCATATAACTTTGTGCGGGAACTGGCCGCCCGCGGGGAAAGCATTCTTTTTGTCGGCACTAAAAAGCAGGCTCAGGACGCAGTCCGTGAAGAAGCTGCCCGTGTGGGTCAGTATTACGTCAATGCCCGCTGGCTTGGCGGAATGCTCACAAACTTCAAAACCATGCGCACCCGTATCGACCGCCTTGCCCAGCTTCGCAAGATGCAGGAAGACGGCACCTTCGATATGCTCCCCAAAAAGGAAGTTATAAAGCTTAGCAACGAAATTGCAAAGCTTGAAAAATATCTCGGCGGTGTTAAGGAAATGAAGAAGCTGCCCGGCGCGCTTTTTGTCATTGACCCCCGCAAGGAGCACAATGCCATTGCCGAAGCAAGAAAGCTTGGCATTCCCATTATCGCCATTGTCGATACCAACTGTGACCCCGACGAAATAGATTATGTCATTCCCGGCAACGATGACGCTATCCGTGCCATCCGCCTCATCTCCTCTGCCATGGCCAGTGCCGTTCAGGAAGGCCACCAGGGCGCCGACGCGGAAGTTGCCGAAGCGGAAGCGGAAAAGGCTGCCACTGTGGCAGCGGAATAGGCTAAGTCCTTTTCCAATCTCTAAAAATCATACAAACGAGAGGAAGTATATACTATGGCATTCACAGCACAAGACGTTAAAACCCTGCGTGAAATGACCGGCGTTGGCATGATGGACTGTAAAAAAGCCCTTACCGCCTCCGACGGTGATATGGATAAGGCCGTGGAGTGGCTCCGTGAAAAGGGCCTTGCCGCAGCTCAGAAAAAATCCGGACGTATCGCCGCCGAAGGCATGGCCTACGCCGATGTAATAGACGGAATCGGTGTTGTTATCGAAGTAAACGCCGAAACAGACTTTGTTGCTAAAAACGAGCTTTTTGTGGATTTCACAAAAACTATCGCCTCTGTTGTGGCCAAGGAAAACCCCGCTGATGTTGAGGCTCTTATGTCCTTAAAATATCCGGGAAGTGAGCTTAACATCGAGCAGATGCAGCAGGATAGGGTTCTTGTCATTGGCGAGAACATCAAAATTCGCCGTTTTGCCCGTTATGACAAAGGTTTTTCCATTCCCTATGTTCACATGGGCGGCCGCATCGGCGTTATTGTAAACTTTGAGCTGTCTGAGGGACTTCAGAATAACGAAACAGTAATCGAGCTGGGCCGGGACATTGCCATGCAGATTGCCGCAATGAACCCCGCCTATCGTGATAAGTCCGACGTGCCCCAGGCAACCATGGATAAGGAGAGGGAAATCCTCACCATTCAGGCCAAAGAAGACCCGAAGAACGCCAACAAGCCCGAAAACATCATCGAAAAGATGGTTTCAGGCCGTATTGGCAAGTTCTATGAGGAAAGCTGCCTGCTCCAGCAGGAGTTTGTAAAGGGCGACAAGATTTCTGTTGAAAAGCACGTTGCCGAAGTGGCAAAATCTGTTGGCGGCTCCATTGCTGTTCTTGGCTTCACCCGTTTTGAAAAGGGCGAAGGCATCGAGAAAAAGCAGGAAGACTTTGCAGCGGAAATTGCCAGCATGGTTAAATAAAACCGGCAAACTGCAAATTTATCTTTTAAAAATCGCAAAAATTCCATGATATAAAATTTAAGTCCGGCAAAAGTTTTTTGCCGGGGCTTATAAAGGCATAAGGCCGCCCGTCAGTTTATCTTTCGGGCGGTCTTATTTTATATCCCTTTAAAGGCAGAGTTCTTCGCCGTTGACAAAGTCTCCTATAAAATTTATAATAATGGCAGTAAAGACAGTTTAAATTAAACTGTGAAATCTGCGTTTCAGACTTAAATTTGTGCAAAATATGCCCCTTTTAAATGGTCTGATTGCGCTATGGGAAGTATTTTAAAACGCCGGAGGGAGTAATTTGAACAAACGTCTGATGCTAATTTTAAATCCGTCCGCTGGCAAAGGTACCGGTGTAAAATCCTTGGGTAAGGTTCTCGAAATTTTATATACGGGCGGATATTTACCCACGGTTTACTTTACCTCAGGCGCGGGCGATGCCACAAGACTGGTTTTGGAGCAAGGAAGTTTATACGACTGCGTCACCTGTATCGGCGGCGACGGAACCTTAAGCGAAACTGTTGCCGGTCTTGCCCAGCTTGAAAATCCGCCCCTTTTGGGCTATATTCCTCAAGGCACCACAAACGATGTGGCAACAAGCCTTAATCTTCCCAAGTCCCCCTCTGCCGCCGCAAGAACAATTGCCTGGGGCAATCCCGCTTCTCTTGATGTAGGAAGGTTTAATTCAGATGACTACTTTACCTATATTGCCGCCTTCGGTGCATTTACAGAGGTCAGCTATGAAACTCCCAAGGAAACAAAGCAAACCCTGGGCCATTTAGCCTATGTTCTACAGGCAATGACTCAGCTTCCAAAGCTTACCTCTTATTATGCCACCGTCGAATGCGACGATGAAGTTATCAGCGGAGATTTGGTTTTCGGCAGTGTTTCAAACAGCCGCTCTTTGGCCGGCATAGTAAAGCTTGACACCTCAGCCAAAGAGCTAAATGACGGACTTTTTGAGGTTATACTTATAAAAACTCCAAAAGGTGTTTTGGAGATGAACGAAATTGTTAAAGATGTTCTCTCCCGCAACTTTTCCGGCGGGCAGGTGACCATGCTCAAAAGCAAAAACGTGCGCTTCACCTTTGAGCAGCCTGTAAAATGGACAAGGGACGGGGAAAGCGGCGGTGCTCATAGGCAGGTTACTCTTGAAAACATTAACTCCGCCATAAAAATCATGGTGAATTAGGACAAAACAAAGGTTTTTTCCCCCTAAGCACAGACAGACCGCCGCAAAGAGTTTTTTTGCGGCGGTCTGCTTTTATTTCGCCCCCAAAAGCATGGGCTGAAGCTGTTTTCCCCCAAGGGCCATATCAATAGATTTTTTTAAAAGGCTTAAATCCGAAATAAGGGAATAGGGCTTTCCCTCAGGGTCATCCTGACCAAAGGGAACAAAATAGACATTCTTGCGGTTAATCATTCCGCCTATGTTTGCGGCGTTTGCCGAAAGTCCGTCGTTAGTTGACACCGCTATAACAAGGGGTCTTCCATTTCTAAGATGGGCCTTACAGGCCATGGTGACGCTGCTGTCGGCTATGCCGCCGGAGAGCTTTGCCAGTGTATTTCCCGTACAGGGGGCCACAGCCAAAACATCAAAAAGTCTTTTCGGCCCTATTGGCTCTGCCGCCTTTATGCTTGAAATAATCTCTTTTCCAGATATGCTCTCCAGCAGGCGCTTGGCATCTTCCGCCTTTCCGAAACGTGTGTCTGTCTCAAAGGCATTTTCGGACATTATAACAGTCAGGTCAAAGTCCTGGGCCAGCTTTTCAGCTACAGGCATGATTTTATCGAAGGTGCAATAGGAGCCGCATACCGCAAGCCCCAGTCGTATTTCAGACATTTGTAACCTCCATGCTGCCTCCTTCCCGTAAAAAGCTTTTGGGAAGGGCGGACACAGAGCCGTTTTTTCGCCGGCTCTGTGTCTTTTTGCGCGGCTACTTGGTTTTTTGCCGCTCGTTTATAATGTTTAAGACTGTTTCCTTAATAATCCTCCCTGCCGTCACAGGTGCCGTTTCCGCAGGCAGACCCAAGGCCCATATGGTGTTTAGCTCAAGCTCCCTCGCCCCTTCAAAATCAATACCTCCGGGACTGGAGGCAAGATCAATAATCAAAGCGTCTCTTTTAAGCCGCTGGAGCCTTGGCCTATCGAGTATCATTGCGGGAACAGTGTTTATAACCGTGTCGAACTTTGAAAGCTCACCTTTAAGCTTCCGTGTATCAAGGGCCTTGCAGCCCATGGCGCGCACATTTGCCATGTCGGCTTCCCGTCTTGCGGACACTGTTACATGAGCGCCCAAAGCACGAAGGCGCTCTGCCAGCATTTTTCCTATCCGCCCCGCCCCTATTATAAGGATGCGGCTCTCCCAAATTGTAATGGGTGAATTGCGCAGCAGCACTGAAATTGCTCCTTCGGCTGTTGCCAGAGCGTTTAAAACCACAAGCTCCTCCCTTTGGAAATAATCAACCAGCTCCAAAGGCAGCTTTGCGGCAAGATTAATAAGCTTTTCGTCGGGGCGTCCGGCACAGACAAGACAGCCGTCCGGCAGCTGCTTTATAATCTCATAAGGGTCGTGGGTAAAGGCGCTTAGCGGTGCGTTTAGCTTCCCCCGGGTATTCACAACGGGCAGCGGTAAAATTATGCAGTCAGCTCCGGTGGAAGCAAGCTTCGCCGTTAGTCCGCAGCATTTTACCGTACCCTCCGGCGCATTATCCAACGCAAAGGTGCAGATTTCGTGGCCTTCTTCCTCAAGGGCCATTGCCAGAGAAACCATGCGCATATCCCCGCCGATAACGGTAAATTTCATGCAATCACTTCCTTCCGGTTTTCAATACATAATATGACAGCTATTAAAATCCGTGCCATTAAAAGACAGGGCAATAAGACCGGGGCTTTGGGTTTTCCTTGAAAATTTGGGACTTAACAAAAATTTAATTAATAATTGTTATCATTATTGTTGACAGTGATAATTTCATTTGCTAAAATATAAAGTATACAATGAAAGGGATGAGCAATGATGGACGTAAAAAGCAGGCCCCTTCGCAACACCCATCAGCGGCAGCTGGTACTGGATATAGTCAGGTCCAGCTTTGATCATCCTACCGCGGGTGAAGTATATGAGAGAGCCAGACTGAAAGATGCCACAATAAGCAAGGGAACGGTTTACAGAAACCTTAAGCTTCTTTCCGAGCTTGGTGAAATAAGAAAGCTGGAGATGCCCTTCGGTTCTGACCATTACGACTATAAACTGGAAAACCATTATCACTTTCTTTGCCGCCAATGCAACAAAACTGTGGACTTGAGCATGGACTACCGCAAGGAATTAAACGAAGTGCCGCTGCCCACGCCCGGTTATTCAATTGAGCAGCACAGGCTTCTTTTAATCGGTCTATGTTCCGATTGTAACACTTGAACACCAGTTCGTCTATGAAGTAATTTCCAAAATTTTAAGGGGGATATAAAAATGAGTAAAACTAAATTTTTTCTCTGCCGTCACTGCGAAAACCTTGTAAGCATGGTTAATTCATCGGGGGTTCCCATGGTTTGCTGCGGCGAAAACATGACCGAGCTTACAGCTAACACCACCGACGCTGCCGGAGAAAAGCACGTTCCCATCGTAACGGTAGACGGAAACACCGTAACTGTCAAGGTCAGCTCCGTAATCCACCCCATGGAGGAAGACCACTATATCCAGTGGATATACCTTGAAACTGAAAAGGGCGGTCAGATAAAGCATCTTAAGCCGGGAGAAGAGCCTGTTGCCGTCTTTGTTGTTGAAGATGACGAGCCTTTAGGTGCCTATGAATACTGCAACCTCCACAGCCTGTGGTACGGTGCCTAAAAATTTGGCCAAAGAGTCAAATAAAATTATTTTCACATAAGGAGATAGTTCTATGGAATTTTATCGTTGTCCCGTATGCGGATACATTGAAGAAGGTCCTCTGCCTGCCGGTTATAAGTGTCCCCGCTGCAAGCAGCCCGGAGATATTTTTGTAAAAATCGATTCCGACGAAAGCTGCGACAACCCCTATTGCGGAACCAAGACAGAAGAAAACCTTAAGGAAGCCTTTGCCGGCGAAAGTATGGCTCGCAACAAATACACCTATTTTGCCGAGGTCTGCCAGAGAGAGGGCTTTGAGCAGCTTGCTCATATTTTCCTAAAGACCGCCAGAAATGAGCAGGAGCACGCTCGCCTCTGGTTTGAGGAGCTTGGCGGAATAGGCAGCACCGCCAGAAACCTTGAGGCAGCTGCCGATGGCGAAAACTACGAATGGACAGATATGTACGACCGATTTGCCAAGGACGCCGAAGAAGAGGGCTTCCCCAAACTGGCAGCAAAGTTCCGTTTGGTAGGCGAAATCGAAAAGGCTCACGAGGAGCGCTATCGTGCCCTTCTTAAAAACGTGGAAACTCGTCAGGTATTTGAAAAGAGTGAAATAAGCGTTTGGGAATGCCGTGTTTGCGGACATATTGTTGTTGGTAAGCGAACACCCGAAGTATGCCCCGTTTGCAGCCACTCAAAGAGCTTCTTTGAGCTGCGCAAGGAAAACTACTAAAAACCTTTTAAGTTCCGGCGCTCTCTTGCGCCGGAACTTTTTTTGCTGTACTTTAGTTTTGCGGCCGGAGTATAATCCTCCGACCGCAATTTTACTGTTTTATTTATCTTTTTCTGTTTTTCGTTTTGATGAGCTTTGAAGCTGAAGCTTATCTGCAAAACCTTTCACCGTCTGCCCTATACTGCCGCAGATTTGGCTGGTTTTCTTTAGCGTCTAAAGATATTTCCTGCCTCCTGCAGCCTTTCTTTTGTTCTCAGCTTTTGTCTTTCAACTTATTTTGCGGTTTGTGAAATTAGTTAAAGACCAGTGAAGGATAAAGCTAAATATCATAACAAGAGCGCTTGAACAGCTTTTTGCCTTGTGATATTATATAGATATTGTAAGTGCCTGCCAAATTAAGTCAAAGTTATCTTAAAACTTTTAAGAATCATTGCTCTTTGACCGAGCAATATATATAAATAAACCAAACACCAGAGGTATAAACTATGAGCAAATATGAATATGTTTTTTTCGACCTTGACGGCACAATAAGCAACAGTGCCGAGGGCATTGTAAATGCCGCCGTATACGCCCTAAATAAGCTGGGTATAGACGAGACTGACCGAAGGCAGCTAGAGCGCCTTATAGGCCCGCCTCTTTCAGAATCTTTTCCCATGTATTACGGATTTTCACCGGAAAAAACAAGCAAGGCAATAGAATATTTCCGTCATTATTACGCTGAAATAGGGGTTCTTGAAAACGAGATGTATCCGGATATGGAAAAGCTTTTATCAAGTCTTTCTGAAGCCGGAAAAACCCTTGTTGTGGCAACTTCAAAGCCGGAAAAGCCCGCTAGGGAGATAATCGCGCGCTATGGAATAGATAAGTATTTTGCCTATGTGGCCGGAGCGAGCTTTGACGAGAGTCGGGCTAAAAAGGATCAGGTTATAAAATACGCCCTTGAAACCTTAGACATCACAGAGCCTTCAAAGGTTCTTATGGTGGGAGACCGTTCCCACGATGTTTTGGGTGCGGCAAAGCATGGGATAGCCTGCCTTGGCGTGCTTTATGGCTATGGCAGCAAAAAGGAGCTTTCGGAAGCTGGGGTTTTGGGTCTGGCAGAAACGGTAACCCAGCTGGGGGAAATAATCCTCTCCCTTTAATAGCCTGCTTTTTTGTCTACTTCCTCCTCTCCGATATTTCAGCAAAGTTTTATAGACAAGCCCCTAACTGGGGGAATATGATATATATTATGCCAAAGACCCTGGGCCAAGGGCAAAAACTCTCTGCGCGGGTAATAAGTTAAGCCATAGTATGCTATAGCAATGCCCTGGGGCATGATATGTCGGATAGTACAAAATAATAATATGGGAGGTATTTTTAAATGAAGCAAGGTACAAGATTTTTCGCTTTTCTGCTTGTCCTCACAATGCTGTTTTCCCTTTCGGCAATGGCAGTTTCTGTGCCGGACCAGGCAACATCTCTTGAGGGTAAGGTGGTTATTCTCCACACAAACGACAGCCACGGCGCTGACTTGGCTGTTGCCGGCACATCCATAGGAACGGCAGGAGTGGCAAAGCTGCGCAGCACTTATGAGGCTGCAGGGGCCGAAGTCATCCTCATTTCCGCCGGAGACGCTATTCAGGGCAGCCCTCTTGTGAACCTTAGCCGCGGCGTTTCCGCCATCGAATTTATGAATCTTGCCGGTTATGACCTTATGGTTCCCGGCAACCACGAGTTCGACTGGGGAACAGATAATCTTCTGGCTTTGGAAGCTCTTGCCGACTTCCCCTTTATAAGCGCAAACATCTATAACTCCGAAACAAAAACCAGCTTGTTCTCTCCCAGCATAAGCTTTGATACGGTACTTGGCAAAATTGGAGTTTTTGGCATCACCACTCCCGAAACGGCAACAAAGGCCCACCCCGATAAGGTTAAAGGCACAAGTTTTTCCGCCGAGGATGAAATGTATGCCGATGCTAAGTTTCAGGTGGACAAGCTTATTTCTGAAGGCTGTGAGTATATCATTGCCGTGGCTCATTTGGGAATTGAAGACGGCAGCGCTCCTAACCGCAGCATAGACCTTGCCGAAAAGGTTTCCGGCATTGATATTATTATCGACGGACACTGCCACAGCATACTTGACGGCTCTGACGGCGCCAATAAATACGGCGGCACCCTTATAGTTTCCGCCGGAGAAAAGCTCTCTAATGTTGGTGTTATCACCCTTGACGAAGCTTCCTATACGGCAGGGCTTATTTCCGCTGCCGATTATTCTGAAACAGACGAAGCTGTTGCCGCTGCCATAAAGGCCGAAAACGACAAGGTTGAAGAAGAGCTTTCTGCCGTTTTCGCAGAAAGCGAGGTTCTTCTCGACGGCAACCGTGACCCCGGTGTGCGCACCATGGAAACAAATCTTGGTGACTTTGCCGCCGACGCAATACTTTGGGGCGCTCTTTTTGCCTTAGGTGATGATAAGGTAGATGCCTCTATCACAAACGGCGGCGGAATAAGAGCTTCCATAAAGGCCGGAGACATTACCATGAAGGACATGGCAACGGTCTTTCCCTTCAGTAACACCATTGCAACAGTGGAGCTTACAGGCGAGAAGCTTCTTGAAGCCTTGGCAGCTGCAACCTACAGCAGCCCCGAGGCCGTTGGTGCCTTTCCTCAAGTTTCCGGCATAGAATTTACAATAAAAACCGCTGTACCCTATGTAAACGGTGAAAAGTATGAAGACTCCACCTACTATGCCCCCAAAAATCCCGCAGAGCGCATTGTTGACGTTAAGGTGGGCGGCAAGGCTCTTGAACTGGAGAAAACCTATACCATAGCCACAAACGACTTTACAGCCTCTGGCGGTGACACCTACGGGGCCTTTAAAAATGCCGTTGTCTACGACACCGGAGTCGCCCTTGAGGACGCTCTTGTGGCCTATACCACAGAAGAATTAAATGGTCTTGTAACAGCCGAAAAGTACGGCAAGGCTGCAGGGCGCATAAATATAGACCAGACTCCCCTTGACGTTGACTTAAATGCCTGGTACTACCAAAGCGTAATGTCCGCTATTGACAAAGGGCTTATGAATGGTGTTGGCGAGGGATATTTTGCCCCGGAAGTTAATGTGCAAAGGTCCATGGCAGTCACCATTCTCCACCGCCTTGCCGGCTCTCCGGAGCCTGAAAATGAAGGCAGCTTTACAGATGTGGCAGGGGGTACATGGTATGCTGATGCTGTTAACTGGGCCTTTGAAAATGGCATAGTCGAGGGCATGGGCGGGGGACTTTTCGCCCCTGAGGAAAATGTCAGCCGTGAGCAGCTTGCCGCAATGATATACCGCTATGAGAAATTTACAGGCGGCGGCTTCCAAGATGTCTGGGCCTTCCTTCTTGACTATGTTGACCGTGACAGCATCTCCGATTGGGCCTATGAAAGTGTTTGCTGGATGACTGTAAACTCTATTATGAGCGGTATGCCCGGAAAGCTTTTTGCACCTCAGGAAACTGCCACAAGAGCCCAGCTTGCAACCATGCTTGCAAATTACATAGAGCTTGAAGACTAGCTTTAAAAGAAAAAGACCAAGGGTGAAAATTCACCCTTGGTCTTTTTTCCTTTTTAAGACCGTTTATATTAAAAGGAGATTTCTCCGGCATAATTTGTTGCAAAAATCTTCTTTACTTCCTCAGGGTCAGAGGTTTGCCCCAAGGCCCACATAAGCTTTGTAACCGCTGCCTCAGTGGTCATATCAAGGGCCTGTATGGCTCCCGTTTTTAAAACCCTGCGGCCGACTTCGTAAAGGGAAAGGTCACTTTTTTCGTAAAGACATTGGCTGGAAACAACCACGGAAACACCCTTTTCCACAAGCTCCCGAAGCTTTCCCGAAAGGTCACGGCGCAAAAAGTGCATACCTCCGGCACCAAAGCTTTCTACAACCAGACCCTTATAGCCAGTTTCATACAGGCTGTCTAAAACCTGCGGATTTGTCCCCGGAATAAGCTTTAAAAGAAAGACCTCGTTTGAAACCTTTGTCCTTAACACACAGGGCAGGCCTTCGGCTCTTAGCCTTGTGCTTAAAAGATGCACCCCGTCGGCAAAAATCTCCCCCACATCCGGCGAGTTCACACTTTCAAAGGCATCAAAACCCATGGTGCGCACCTTCACAGCACGGCAGCCGCTCATAAGTTTGTGGTTAAAGGCAATGCTAACACCGATTACATTGTGGTCTATGGCGGCCAGAGCCGTTGCAAGATTGCTTCTGGCATCGGACAAGGGATGGCTTATGGGAATTTGAGAGCCTGTCAGCACTATTGGCTTTTCGGGGTTTTGAATCATAAAAGTGAGCATGGAGGCTGTGTAGGCCATTGTGTCTGTGCCGTGGGTTATAACTATTCCGTCATAATGGGGCAGGGCCTTATAAATTTCTTCGGCTATAAGCTGCCATTCCTCAGACTGTATATTGGAGCTGTCCAAATTCAGTATTACACGATAGCTTATATCATAATGACGGCGCAGCTCCTGAAGGGTGCCTAAAAGCTCCTTGGGGGCTGTCTGAGGCGCCATTCCCTCGCTTCCTTCTTTTGATGAAATGGTGCCGCCTGTTGCCAAAATCAATACCTTTTTCATAAAACTCCCCGCCCTCTTTTTCTTTCAAAACTATACTCTGGCCTGCTTATGCTTTCAGTTTTTCTCACCTTTGGCGGCAAAAAAGTTCTCCACCGCCTTTGTTATCTCAAGAGACTGCTCGCTGTAATCCCTGCCCCCCTCATAGCTAAGGGGAGCGCCTATATGTATTTTGTGCTTTTTCCAATCAATAAAGCCGGGGTAAAAATCCAGCGGCTGCTTAGTTCGGCTGTAATACAGCCTGCCTATGGATACAAAGCCCTCCATAATCTCCTCCTCATAGGCGCCGAAGCCCGCGGGTTTTTCGGGGAAAAGCAAAATGTCCTTGCCCTTCCTGAGATATTTGACGCTTTGCTTTAAGGTGGACATAACAGAGGTGTCGTGATAAACAGGTATGCAGTCGCTGCCGCGCAAAACAGGCGGCAGGATAAGAGCATATATATAGGCCAAGGTTTTCCCTAAAATGGGCGAATACCACTTGTTGGGATTCCACCAGTAATCACCTCTCACATAGGCGGGAGTTTCTTGTGCCGAGAGAACCTGAGCGTTTATCCAAGGTCTTATTGTGTCATATCTGTCAAAATGGGCGCACATGGCTATAGGTCCGAAGGCCCTGTCGTGGTTGCAAACAAAAACAGAGGCTCTGCCGGCAAAGGGAGCTTGCCAAACTGTTTCCATTTTAGGAGTGAAAAGCTGTATAAGCTTTCTAACAAACCTATATAGAAACCCCTGCTCATGCCTGCTTTCTCTTTTTCTTTGGAGTTTTTTCTCCTGTGTTTTTAACATAAGCTATGTCTTCCTCTTAGTTTAAGCAATATATGCCCCCGTCGGGGCAGACTTTTCTTGGGATTTAATTAGTTTATATGCAAACGAAGTTTTTGTCAACGCAGGCCCTTTAAGACCTTGGCCTGTCTGCTCGGCTTGTTTTAAGGGGGCCTTATTCCTTTGGCTTTGTTATGGCTTTGATATATGTTTCTTCATAAATTTAGAATAAACGTCAATTTTTTAATGCATTTTTTGCTAATATGGGAAAAATGAGCATCTTCTATTGCTTTGACAAAAAAAATACTATACAATGTTACATAATTAAGAATATCTTTGCATAGAGAGGACGGCTCTGTTCTTCGAAACAGAAAACTGCTCTGTTGAGGTTCAGGGTATTTGAGGGAGCGCGGCAGAAAATTAGAGGCTTTTTGCCGCAGTAACAGCTCTTTTTATTAAGAGCAAGACTATTTAGGAGGAAATATTTATGGATTTAAAAGGTCAGAAAATGCTAAAGGTTTGCAGTATCCTTATGATTATCGGCGCGGCACTTGCCCTGATTGTGTCTATTATGGGCTTTGTGGGCATCGCCGCTTTGAACGCTGTATTCGAAGGTGAGATTGCAGGTTTCGGCACATACTTATTGTTAGTTGTTGCTCTTGTCTCTGCGGTTGTCCAGCTCGTTGCAGGAATTGTCGGCGTTCAGGCTGCAAAAATGCCCAGCGTGAATAAGATTAAGCTTAGCCTTATCTTTGGTCTGCTTGTGGTTGTTCTCTCCCTTATCAGCAGCATCTCAAGCATCGTAAACAATGGTTTCTCCGGAAGTGCTATGACAAGTCTTCTTATCGGCCTTGTAATTCCCGCTCTTTACCTTGTGGGACTTATCCAGTACAAAAATGCTCTTGTAGCTTTGATGTCCGGCGAATAAGCTTCTATAATACATAAAAAAAAGACTGCCTTGGGGCAGTCTTTTTTGTTTACTATGTATTTATTTTCTTCTTTGCCTTTTCGGTTTTATTAATGACTTTTAGTATTCCTAGGGCAATAAAGTGGGCTGCAATATAAAAAACTATACCGCCGAAAATATCCAAAACAGAGTGCTGCTTTAAAAACACTGTAGCTAAACATATAAGAATACAGCCAAGGGCAGAAACTATTTGCACCCCCCTTTTCTTCTTTAGGGTTTTGCTTTTAATAACGCTGACCCCAACCGCAAGAGCGCCGATAACGTGCATACTGGGGAACACATTGGTGTTGGTGTCAAAGGCATATATATGTTTGACTGCCCAAATTGCGGGATTGTCTCTTGCAAAGCTTTCCGGACGAAGCTCCTGACCTGTGGGGAAAATGCTTATAAAAAGCAGGCTTAGGAAAAACCCCGTCCACAGAGTTATAAGGTAGCTTTCGAAGGCCTCTTCGTCTTTTAGAAGGTAGTAAATTCCTGCAGATATCATATATACAAACCAGAGGAGATATGGAATTATGAACCATTCGCAAAAAGGTATGAAATCGTCCAGACGGGAATATACCACATAGTAATTATCTATGTTCACCTGCTCAACTATGAAATACCATATAAAATGTATGGGAAGGTATGAAATTAAAATAATCTGCCGACGGCTGAGATTTTTAAATTTGTTTATAAGCTGCTTATGTATGTTCAAACTAAGATGCTCCTTTTTTAAAAATGCCCTATATCAATTTGGAGGCTCACCATTTCTGACCTGGGGCTGAGGGTCTTTATGGGGCTGTGCTTTTTTTAGCCTTTTGTCTATAGACTCTTTAATAAGAGTGTAGAAAATCGAGCATAGGGGAACGGCAAGAATCATGCCCAAAACCCCTCCGATGCCGGCTCCCAGCATAACGGATAGGAAAACCAGTATCCCCGGCAGGCCAACGGACTTTCCAACCACCCTTGGATAAATGAGATTTCCTTCAAGCTGCTGGAGTATAACGAGGAAAACAATAAATAAAAGGGCCTTTGAAAAAGATTCGGACAGAGCCAGCAGGGCACCCAATATGCCCCCTATCCATGCTCCGAAAATCGGAACAAGGGCCGAGACCCCCACAACGGCAGAGGTTGCCGTGGGATAGGGAAATCGGAAAATCGTCATGCCTATAAAGCAGAGAATGCCTATTATAAGGGCCTCTGTAAGCTGGCCGGAAACAAAGTTTCTGAAGGAAACATTGCTTAAGCCTGTAATCTTTAAGAGCTTTTTCTCTGTGCGAGGTTTAAGGTAGGCTTTGGCTGCACGCTTGAAGAACTTGCCTATCTCTTCTTTTTTGGCAAGAATATAAATCGATAAAATAAGCCCCAGAACAAAGTCTGTTATGCCTCCCACAAGGGATTTTGCTGTGTTTGCGATGTCCGATAAAAAGCCTTTTTCAAAAGCTGTTTCCACATAGGATCTGACCTTCGCAAAAAGCTTCATCCATTCTTCGGAGCCGCCGGTGGGTATCAGTGTGTCAAACTCAAACTTTTCTAAAATGGCGTTTATTTTATCAACAACATCAGACAGGGCAGAGGGCAGGGTTTCGCCTATGATATCAAAGGCATCCCCCACCTCCGGAACCACAAGAAGTATTAAAATGGCAATAACTCCGGCAACCGCAACAAAGCTTGTGAGAAGGCCCAGGCCGCGGGCAAGCCCCTTCCCCTTTTTGGGAAGCCTTTTTGTCAAAGAGCCGAAAACCTTTGTTTCAGCAAAGCTTACCATAGGCTCTAAAAGAAAGGCTATACACAGGCCAAGGATAACTGGGGTAAGTATGCCTATAACAGTCATAAAACCTTGCCATACAGAGGATAAGTTTATAAGTCCGACAGCAAAGGTGATTGAGCCAAAAATTATAAAAATTATAATTTTTATGGTTTTCTTATTAAGCTCCATAGCTCACTCCTTAGGGCTGAGGCCTTGCTCCCTACTATCCTTTAGTTCCTGCTGACCGGCCTTGTTGGTATAAATGCTGTTGCGATAGACCACAAAACGGCAAAATAAATATTCGCTTATAAGGTTAACAAGCATGGTTCCCAGCTGGACTATAAGCCAATGGACTCCCATTTCCGTTAAAGCCACCGTCCACCAGATGGAAACAGGTGCGAAAACACAGTAAAACCCAAATATTTTGAGCATGGCCACAGGAAGGTTTGCCGCAGACTTGAAGGTGTACTTTCGGTTTAGGGTAAAGTTCCATAAAACCGACAGGATAAGGCCTATAAAATATGAAAGGCCGTAGTCGTTTCCAAGCCATTCGTCAAGCCTTGTATATTGGTCAAGGCTGAAAACCGTGTTTAAAAGTGTTGTGGATACAAGCTGTATTAGCCCCGCGGAAACTGAAAACAGAAAAAACTTCAGTTTCAGCAGGTTTTGCTGTCTTTTGCTCAGCTGAGCTGTCTTATTATCTTCCATATCGGCCTCCCGCTTTATTTCGCCCTTTAATACTTGCATTATAAAGCCCTTTATAGCCATGATATTATATCACCTGCAGGGAAATTTTCAATATAAACTAGCTTAAATCTTAGCGTCTTAACTTGCATATATCAGCTTTTTTCAAGGCAAAGGGAGTGCCAGCCGCCCTCTTCCTTTTGGGACACAAGGGAAAAACCCTCCTGCTCCAAGGCCTCTTGAACCTTGTTTTCAAGGGGAGATTTTATCCCTCCGACTATGAGCACGCCGCCTTTTTTGAGCATACTCATATAAAGTCCCGCCATGGCCACATGGACATCGGCAGCTATATTTGCGCAAAGAATACCGTAGCCGCCGCCTATTGTAAGTCTCAGCTTTTCATCTGTTAGGACGTTTCCTAAAAATACCTTTAGCTTTTGGGAAACTTCATTTATCTCGGCATTTTCCCTGGCGGCGGAAACCGCATCAGGGTTTATGTCTGCGGCGTAAGCCTTCTCCGCCCCTAAAAGCAGGGCTGTTATAGCCAAAATTCCGCTGCCGCAGCCAAGATCTAAAACAGTTTCGCCGGAAAGGGAAGTCTCCTCTATCATTTCCATGCAAAGCCTTGTTGTTTCGTCCTGCCCAGAGCCGAAACAGGCCCCGGGGTCAAGGCTTATTTTCACATCCCCTGCTTCTGGGCTAAAACTTTCCCAGGAAGGGCAGACCACAAGCCTTTTTCCCACTCTTAAAGGCTTGTGGAAGCTTTTCCAGGAGTTTTCCCAGTCCTCGTTTTCAAAGCCGCGAGTTCTAAGGGAAAAGAGGATATTCTCTTTTAAAAGCCCCTCTTCCATAAAGGCTGCCGCCTTTTTAAGCTCTGTTTTATCGGAGACATAAATATGTATGAAGGCACGGCTTTTATCCTTTTTCGCCAGAGCCTCGTCTATATAATCTGCCCTGCCGCTTTGAAGCAGGCCCTCTAGCTCCGAATAGTTTTCCGTGTAAACTCCAAGGCAGCCGGAAAGAGCCGCCCTGTCCTCTGTTTTTTGAGCGTCGCAAGAGCTCACTTCATATATAAGCTCTAACCAGTCTGCTTCCTTCAGCTTTCTTCACACTGCCTTTCTTATTTTTCTTCCATTGCCTTTTTAAGCTTTATTCCCGTGTAATACAGCACGTCACGGGGGGTGGAATAGGGGGGTGCATAGGCAAAGTCTATGTTCATAAGGTCATCTGCTGTGGCGTTAAGGCTTATTGCCGTTGCCAAAATGTCCATCCTTTTATCAACACCCTCATAGCCCACAATCTGGGCGCCCAGTATCCTGCCGCTGGACCTTTTCGCCACAGTTTTCACCGTCATCGGCCGCCCGCCCATATATTCGGGCTTAGCAGCTCTTTTATCAAAGCTTACAACAACGTCTATGCCCAGTTTTTCCGCCTCCTGGGGGGAAAGCCCCGTTTGAGCTGCTGTAAGGTCAAAAATTCGGAAAATACTTGTTCCTAAAATCCCATCAAAGCGCTGACTGCCCCCTGCCGCATTGTTTCCGGCCACAACTCCTGTTTTGTTTGCCGTGGAGCCCATGGGTCTGTATATAGGCTTTCCCGTCACAATACTTTTTTGCTCTGAGCAGTCTCCGCAGGCATAAATGTTATCGACACTGGTTTTCATGGAGGAATCCACCCAGATGGCCCCCGTTTCGCCGATTTTAAGCCCTGCCGCCTTGGCAAGCTCTGTGTTCGGCAAAACTCCCGTGGCCAAAAGCACAAGGTCAGCATCCACTTCAGGCAGGTCTTTTAAGATTACACCGGTTTTTGTTATTCTCTGACTGTGGGCATTTTTTATAAGGTTTACGCCTTTTTCCTTAAGGTGAGCTTCTATAATATCCGTCATCTCAGGGTCAAGGCCGCGGGCTAGGGATGAGCGGGATATAAGTGTTGTTTCCATGCCTAGCTCACGGAAGGTTTCACACATTTCAAGGCCCACAAGACCAGAGCCTATTATTGCCGCCTTTTTGGGGGCTTTTTTGTCTATATACTCTTTCACAGCCTTAAGGTCACCTATGTTGCGCATGAAAAACACCCGCTCATCTTCGGAACCTTCAATTTTTGGGTTTGCCGCTCTTGCCCCTGCGGCTATGATAAGTGCGTCATAGCTGTCTTCAAAAACTTCGCCGCTTACAAGATTTTTAACCCTTATTATATTTTTTTCAGGCTCTATAGCCTCCACCTCGTGGCCTGTCAAAACCTCAGTATTGTGTTTTTTTAAAAAGAATTCCGGCCCCCTTGGAACAAGCTCTTCAAAGTCGGTAAATTCCCCGCTTATGTAAAAGGGCATACCGCAGCTTGCATAGGAAATATATGTATCCCTCTCGTAAATACGGATTTGGGCATTTTTATCCTGCCTTCTGATTTCAGTAGCCGCCGAGGTGCCGGCGGCCACCCCTCCGATTATCAAAACTCGCATTTTTTCCCTCCGTAATTTTCTATGTTTTGATTCATTATATTTATAAATTGCCCATAATACAAGGGATTTAGTAAATTTCTCAAGCAGCTCTTTGTGTTTAGACTTTTTCTTGCTTGATATTCCTTATAATAATTGGTATAATGTCCGCTATCCGGACATTATACTTCATTTAAATATTAATACCACTACGATGCTGCGCATCTGTGGTATATGTCCGCTATCCGGACATTATACTTCATTTAAATATTAATACCACTACGATGCTGCGCATCTGTGGTATATGTCCGCTATCCGGACATTATATAAGAAAACAAAAAACCAATTGAGGGTGGGATAAACATGATTATCGGTATACCAAAGGAAATTAAGCCACAGGAAAACAGGGTGGGAATGACACCTGCCGGAATCCATGCACTGGCAGCGGCAGGTCACACTTGTTATGTTGAAGCCTCTGCAGGTTTGGGCAGCAGCTTCACCGACGAAGAATATGAAAAGGCGGGGGCAGCAATCCTCGGCACTGCCGCCGAAGTTTATGCTGTATCCGAATTTATCATAAAGGTTAAAGAGCCACTGCCTTCAGAATATCCCATGCTAAAGCCCGGGCAGATTATGTTCACATATCTCCATCTGGCTCCGGTTCCGGAGCTTACCCGTGCTTTGATGGATTTGGAAATTATCGGTATAGCCTATGAAACTGTCCAGCTTGCCGACCGCTCACTGCCTCTTTTATCTCCCATGAGCGAGATTGCAGGCAGTATGTCTGTTCAAATCGGCGCTCATCTTCTGGAAAAACCCAGCGGAGGCAGAGGTGTGCTTTTAGGAGGAGCCGTCGGTGTTGAGCCTGCCAGAGTTGTTGTTGTGGGCGGCGGCACCGTTGGGGCAAACGCCGTTAAAGTTGCCTGCGGCATGGGCGCTCAGGTAACTGTTTTGGATATCAACCATAAAAAGCTCTCCCAACTTCACAGCCTTTATGAAAACAAGGTTGTAACCCTTATGTCAAACAGCTATAATATTGAGCATTCTGTAAGTCAGGCAGACCTTTTAGTGGGTGCTGTGCTGATTCCCGGCGACAAGGCTCCAAGGCTTGTCACCGAAGATATGGTGAAGACCATGCGCCCCGGCTCTGTCATAGTGGACGTGGCCATAGACCAGGGCGGCTGCATTGAAACCTGTGACAGAACAACAACCCTTGAAAATCCTTATTATATAAAACACGGGGTTTTGCATTATTCCGTTGCCAATATGCCCGGGGCCGTTCCCCGCACCTCCACCATAGCTCTTACAAACGCAACCCTGCCCTACGCTCTTAAGATTGCCCAGCGCGGCGCCGAAAAGGCCATGCGGGAAAACCCTGCTCTTATGAAGGGGCTTAACGTATATAAAGGCAGCCTGACCTTAAGAGCTGTTGCCAATGCTCAGGGCTTTGAATACACTCATGTAGACGATCTTTTCTAAAAATCTTTATAAAATTAAACCCGCCGCTTCACAAAGAAATGTGAGGCGGCGGTTTTTTAAGGCCTTGGCTTATTTTTTTGCGTCTTTAAGATATTCTTCCATAAGATTAACATAGCCCGCGGCATTTATAGAGTTCATGGATTTATTGTAATCCTCGGCAATTTTTATTATCTTTCCCGGAACTCCAACCATCACTGAGCCTTTTTCAACCACCATGTTCTCCTTGCACAGGCTGCCCGCTCCGATGACGGCGTTTTCTTTTATATGGGAGCCGTTCATAACTATAGCTCCCATGCCCACGAGCACATTGTCGTCTATGGTGGTGCCGTGTACTATGGCCCCGTGGCCTAAAGACACATTTTTTCCAACCTTAACCGGAATGCCCTCGCTGCAATGGATAATAACATTATCCTGAACATTGCTGCCGTCACCTATGACTATACTATCCTGATCTCCCCTTATAACGGCGCCGAACCACACAGAGCAGTTTTCTCCCAGTGTTACGTCGCCGATTATTGTTGCGTTATCCGCTATATAACAGCTCTCCGGAATTACAGGGGTTTTCCCCTTAAATTCTTTTATCATTACGCAGCCTCCTTGATTCTAAGGTATTATTTGAAAGTGCAACTTTTTAATTTTATACTAAAAAGCTTGTCTATTCAATTGAAAAGTCAAAACTGTCCTCTTGAATTTATTTATTAGATTCTGCCCCATTATCCAAAGGCTCGGCCTCGTCCTCTTGGTTTTGCCTTGCCTTTTTTACAAGGTCAGCCAGGCTAATATTATCTATAACCTCATTTACCGCCTCATGTACCTGCCGCCAAACTTCCAAGGTTACACATTTATTGTGGCGCTGGCACTGATTATCCGAGTCATCCATACAGGCAACCGGCGCAAGGCTTCCCTCTATCTGTCTTATTATCATGCCGACTGTGTATTCCTCCGCCGGACGCGCAAGCTTATATCCGCCCTGAGAGCCGCGGGTGCTTTTAACAAGGCCCCCGCGGTTAAGAGATGAAATTATCTGTTCCAGATACTTTCCGGAAATTCCCTGTCTCTGGGAAATGCTTTTTATCGTCATGTATTGGTCACCCTCATTAAGGGCAAGCTCCAGCATAAGTCGAAGGGCATAGCGCCCCCTTGTTGAAATTTTCATAAAAGGCTACCTTCCTTTCCTACCATTTCATTTTACCATTTGTTTAAATGGTTTTCAAGAAGGCCCCTGGCATAAGCCTTGCAAGAGCGGACTTTCAGCCTAAGCTTACTCGGAAAACAACGGAGTTGACAAATAGCGCTCCCCTGCGTCCGGAAGGATTACAACTATGGTTTTCTCATGATTTTCGAGTCTTTTTGCAAGCTCTGTCGCCGCCCAAACAGCCGCTCCGGAAGAAATTCCTATAAGAAGCCCCTCGGTTTTTGAAAGCTTTTTTACCGCGGCGAAGGCATCTTCATTTTTAACCTTTATAACCTCATCATATATATCCCTGTTCAAAACCTCCGGCACAAAGCCCGCTCCTATACCCTGAATTTTATGGGCTCCGGCCTTTCCTTCGGACAGCACCGGAGAATCGAAAGGCTCAAGGGCAACAACCTTAATATTGGGATTTTGCTTTTTCAAAAATTCCCCCGCCCCTGTTATTGTACCGCCGGTTCCTATGCCGGCCACAAGAATATCCACAGCTCCGCCGCTGTCCTGCCAGATTTCCGGCCCTGTGGTTTCTCTGTGGGCCTTGGGGTTTGCAGGATTTGTAAACTGGCCGGGGATAAAACTTTTGGGAATTTCACGGGCTAATTCTTCCGCCTTTTCTATTGCGCCCTTCATCCCCTTTGTCCCCTCAGTAAGAACAAGCTCGGCGCCATAGGCACGAAGAAGGTTTCGGCGCTCAAGACTCATGGTTTCCGGCATGGTGAGTATTATTCTATAGCCTCGAGCTGCCGCCGCAGAGGCAAGGCCTATGCCTGTGTTGCCGCTGGTAGGCTCTATAATAACGGAGTCTGCCTTTAAAACGCCCCTTGCCTCGGCATCGTCCAGCATGGCCTTGGCCACCCTGTCTTTAACACTGCCGGCCGGATTAAAATACTCAAGCTTTGCCACAAGCTTTGCTTTTAGGCCTTCCTCTTTTTCATAATTTGAAAGCTCTAAAAGCGGTGTTTTTCCTATAAGCTCTGTAAGACTTTTATAGATATTTGACATAGCCGTGACCTCCGTTTTATATAATGCATATGTTTTTTGTATGATATCCTCGGACTTGTCTTTTGTCAATATGGTTTTATTGTCTTGGCATATATGAGGAATTGGTGTTGACAAGGAAAGCCCTTTGGCATATCCTTTTATATGTATACTTACTAAGAAATTTTCTTGGGAAGGCGGCTTTGGAGGTTTTATTATGGCTTTTAATTTTGATGAAGTTATAGGAAGAAAAAATACCGATTCAATAAAATATGATTTGATTGAAAGGCTGGGAATGCCTGATGACATACTTCCCCTCTGGGTGGCGGATATGGACTTTAAGGCTCCGGACTGTGTTATAAATAAGCTGGTTGAAAAAAGCCGCCACGGCATCTTTGGCTATTCGGAAAGCGGCGAGGATTATTTTGAGGCTTTGGAGTCTTGGTTTAAAAAGCACCACGGCTGGCAGCTTAACAAATCCTGGCTTGTGGAAACCCCCGGAGTTGTAAATGCCCTTGCAACGGCAATCCGCGGCCTGACGGAAAAGGGCGACTTCATTCTTATCCAGCCGCCGGTTTATCATCCTTTTGCCGAATCTATCCGTGTTAACGGCAGAAGGCTTTCCCTAAACGAGCTTATCTATGAAAACGGCAGATATTCCATAGATTTTGCCGACTTTGAGGAAAAAATTATTAGGGATAAAGTGAAACTTTTCATTCTATGCAACCCCCACAATCCCGTTGGCAGGGTCTGGACCCGTGATGAGCTTATAAAAATGGGTGACATTTGCCTGCGCCATGGGGTTATTGTCCTTTCCGATGAAATCCACATGGATTTTATATACCCCGGAAACAGGCATCATGTCTTTTCTTCTCTAAGGCCGGAATATGAGGACATCTCCATAATTTGCACGGCTCCATCCAAAACCTTTAATCTGGCGGGGCTTCAGGTTTCAAACATTTTCATAGCTGACGAAGCCATGCGAGAGGCTTTTAAAGAGGAATTTAAAAAAAGCGGCTTTAGTCAGCATGGCATTATGGGCATGACGGCCTGTCGTGCGGCCTATAAGGACGGCGGGCCCTGGCTCCGGGAGCTTATGGTATATCTGGGTAAAAACCTTGAGTTTTTAAGAGATTTTATAAAGGAAAGACTTCCCGAAATAAAGCTTGTTGAACCGGAGGGGAGCTATCTTGTCTGGCTGGATTTTAAGGCCTTGGGCCTTAGTCAGGATGAGCTTAACGATTTGCTTGTTCAAAAGGCCCGCCTCTGGCTAAACAGCGGCACAATTTTCGGCCCCTGTGGAAAGGGCTTTCAAAGGCTTAATATAGCCTGCCCCAAAAAGACCTTGGAAGCGGCCCTGCTCCGTTTGGAGACAGCCATAAAATCTTTAAGATAAATCTACCCCATACACAGCAGCAATATTAAAAATCAGCCCAGGGAGATTTTCACACTGCCAAACACAGCTTTCCCCGCCATCTGAATGCTTAAAATCATAAGTTTTTCTTAATTCTACCCCTATACTTGCCAAATAAACTCCAAAGTGTTATTGACATATGTCGCTTTCCGTGTATAATGAAAGTGTAAATGGCATATGTCATAAACTAAAGGGGCAGGAGGTGAAAAGCTATGATGATAAAAGTTTTATCCGATAACAGAGCGGCTTCTGATAACTTTGATCGGGAGCATGGGCTTAGTTTATATGTGAAAACAAGGCAGCACAGGCTGCTGTTCGACACCGGAGCCAGCAGTCTTTTTGCGGATAATGCCGCCAGGCTGGGGGTTAGGCTTCCGGCGGTGGATATTGCCTTTTTGTCCCACGGTCACTATGACCACGGCGGAGGGCTTGAAACCTTTTTGGAAATAAACAGCAGGGCCAAGGTGTATATGCAAAAGGGTGTCTTTGAGCCTTATTATGCAAAAAGTCCCGAGGGAAACCATAATTATATTGGCCTTGACACCGGACTTTTGCCAAACGAACGCTTCCAGTTCTGCGATAAGAATGAGAAAATTGACGATGAGCTGGAGTTGCTCTCGGAAGTTAGAAATACCGGCTTTGTCCCTTTCGGCAGCGGAGAGCTATGCCGGAAATCGGGTGAATCCTTCTTGCCGGATGAATTCTATCATGAACAAAATCTGATTATATGTGAAAATGGCCGCTCGATTTTAATTACCGGCTGCGCCCATAGGGGCATTCTTAATATTGTCCGTCAGTTTAAAGAGGACAAAGGTGCCTTCCCCGACCTTGTAATCGGAGGGTTTCATCTTCACAGCCGCGGTTCAGGAAAAAGTGAAGATTCCGAAGCTCTTGATTATATAGCAAAAGAGCTTCTGGAAACCGGCTCCCTGTACTACTGCTGCCACTGCACCGGTCAGGAAGCCTTTACACATTTAAAGTCTGTAATGGGAAATAAAATCTCATATCTTCCGGCGGGAAGCCGATTGGCCGTAAATTTATAAGAAGGTGAACAAAATGAGTGAAAACTGCGATAACAACTGTGAAAGCTGCGGCGAAGACTGTGCCGACCGCAGGGAGCAAATGGATGACTTGCGCTTGCCGCCCCATGAGCTTAGCCATATAAAAAAGGTAATAGGCATAGTCAGCGGCAAGGGCGGCGTTGGAAAATCTTCAGTCAGTGCCATGCTGGCTGTTACAATGCAGCGTCTCGGGTATAAGGTGGGTGTGCTGGACGCGGATATAACAGGCCCCTCCATACCCAAGGCCTTTGGCATCCGTGGGAAGGCAGAGGGCAGTGAGCTTGGTATGTATCCAAAGCGAAGCAAAACCGGCATTGAGATTATGTCTGTCAACCTGCTTTTAGAAAATGACACCGACCCTGTTATCTGGCGAGGTCCGATTTTGGGAAATGTGGTCAGTCAGTTTTGGACAGATGTTATTTGGGGCGATTTGGACTTTCTTTTTATCGATATGCCCCCGGGAACCGGCGATGTTCCTCTAACGGTTTTTCAGTCCATTCCTTTAGACGGCCTTATAATTGTAACCTCTCCTCAGGAGCTTGTCTCCATGATTGTTCAAAAGGCCCTTAAAATGGCGGAAATGATGAAAATCCCCCTGCTGGGTCTTGTGGAAAATATGTCCTACTTTACTTGTCCGGATAACGGCAAGGACTATAAGGTTTTTGGCGAAAGCCATATAGACGAAATTGCCGAAAAGCAAGGCTTGAAAGTGGCGGCAAAGCTGCCCATTGACCCAAAAATCTCGGCCGCCTGTGACGCCGGTATGATTGAGCTGTTTGACGGAAACTGGTTTGACGCAATCGGAGAGCAGCTGGCAAAACAGCTTTTATAAATAAGCGCCTTTGGCTTATCAAAACCTTAAAGACGACAGCTTACAAAAGCAGAGGGTGAAATTTTTGCTGTCCCGTCTAAATTGCATAATCCTCTGCCTTTTAAAGATAAAATCATTGGACAGCTTTTGCCTTGAAGGTATATACTAAAATTATAAACATAAAAGGAGGAAACCGATGAAACAATTTGTTTGCAGTGTATGCGGCTTCATTTATGATGAGGCCAAGGGTATCCCCAGTGCCGGCATAGCGCCGGGAACCAAATGGGAGGACCTGCCCGAGGACTGGACCTGTCCCTTATGCGGCGCCTCTAAGTCTGAGTTTCGGCCAGTTGATGAAGAAAAGCCGGCAGCGAAAGCCGTGGCCCTTATGGAAGACCCTGCCGATTTTAAGGAACTGACCCCTCTAGAGATGAGCGCCCTGTGTTCAAACCTTGCCCGAGGCTGCGAAAAGCAGTACAAAGATGAGGAAGCCGCCCTCTTTACAGAGCTTTCGGCATATTTTAAGGCCGCTTCTCCCCAGGCAAAAGAGCCCGACACGGCAAAATTACTAAGCCTAATTAATAAAGATTTGGAAAGTGGCTTTCCCTCGGCCCACGCCGCTGCCGAAACTGCCCCCCGTGACAGGGGTGCCCTGCGCGCCCTGACCTGGAGCGAAAAGGTAACGCGCATCCAAAAATCTATCTTGGAGCGTTGGCAGAAAGAGGGAGACGCAATGCTGGAAAACACCGGCGTATGGGTCTGCACCATCTGTGGATTTATCTACATAGGAAACGAGCTGCCCGAAATTTGCCCCGTTTGCAAAGTACCAAATTGGAAATTTGAAAAAATCGAAGGGAGGGCCGTATAATGTCTGACGTTTTTGCAGTTAGAAATATTCGCCTTTGTACCAAGGATTGTCTGTGCCTCTATGTCTGTCCCACAGGTGCAAGCGACACTGAAAACAGCATCATTGATGTTGATAAATGCATAGGCTGCGGCATATGCGCCGCCTCCTGTCCCTCCGGTGCAATCACCATGGTGCCGAAGGAGATGCCCCCCCAGCAGGCCCATTCACCTTCTGTGACAGCTGCCATGAACAGTATGTTTCGCTCAAAATCTGAGCAGGAGGGTATGGCGGCGGCCCTGACCGGAACACTGGCGGCGGCCTTTGAAAAATCCAGCCGCATTCAGGCGGAGGATATCATTCGTGAAGCCGGCTATATGCTTCCCCAAAGTGGCAACTCAAGGGATTTTCTCAAAAAGCTTGCTCATAATCCACCCTCTGAGGACTTTCCCAAGGCTGCGGCGGAAAAGCTTTTGAGCCTGCTGCCTCAAAACGACAGCGAAGGAAAAACTGAGCAAAAGCCCCTAAAAAAATGGAAGTGCTCTGTTTGCGGTTATATCCACGAAGGCGAAAGTCTTCCTGAAGATTATCTCTGTCCGATATGTAAGGCCCCTGCTTCAAAGTTTGAAGAAGTAACGGCTCCCAACGGCGGCAATCCCTATGCCGGAACAAAAACCGAGAAAAACCTGGAAGAGGCCTTTATTGGAGAAAGCCTTGCCCGCAACAAATACACTTATTTTGCCCATATAGCCCAGTCCGAGGGTTATGAGCATCTGGCGGAGATTTTCTTGAGCACCGCCAGAAATGAGCAGGAGCACGCTCGCATCTGGTTTCAGGAGCTGGGGCAGTTGGGCGACACGGCGAAAAACCTGCTGGCCGCTGCCGAAGGCGAAAACTATGAGTGGACGGATATGTATGACCGCATGGCAAAAGACGCCGATGAAGAGGGTTTTCCCGAGCTTGCCGCTCGCTTCCGCCGTGTAGGAGACATTGAAAAGACTCATGAGGAGCGCTATCGCAAGCTGCTTAAAAACGTAGAAATGAATCAGGTCTTTGAAAAAAGCGGCCAGACCATGTGGGAATGCCGTGTTTGCGGCCATATAGTTGTGGGCACTAAGGCGCCTGAGTATTGCCCTGTCTGCGGCTTTAGCAAAAGCTTTTTTGAAGTTAGAAAAGAAAACTACTAAAATCTAAAGTTTCTAAAATTGCTTATAATTTCCGCAAAACCTGAGATTAAAACTTAAAAGTCCGTATAAAAATTTTAGACTATATCTTAAATAAGATATAGTCTAAAATAATTTTTACACCCAGCCCCGAAGCTTAACCGCTTCAGCCACTCGGTTAATGGCGATTACATAGGCAGCGTCTCGCATATACAGACCCTTTTCCTGGGCCAAGTTGTGAACAGCATGGAAGGCTGATGTCATTTTATAGTCAAGCTTTTCCAAAACTTCTTCCTTTGACCAGAAATAGTTCATATTACACTGAACCTGCTCAAAATAGCTGCAGGTAACTCCGCCGGCATTGCATAAAAAGTCTGGAATCAGGTATATGTTTTTCTTTTTTATCAGGTGGTCACAGTCCGGTGTTGTTGGCCCGTTGGCCCCTTCGCAAATAACCTTTACCTGATCACTTATCCCAGTAAAGCAGGAAGGTGTGATTTGGTTTTCAAGGGCGCAGGGCAAAAGAATGTCCACATCCTGAGCAGACCAAACCTCGCCGTCCAGCAGCTCACAGCCGAGCTTTTTAGCCTTTTCTTTATCAATTGTTCCGAAGGCATCTTTTATGGCTGCCATCTGCTCAATATCAAGACCGCTTGTTTTCCGGAAGGTGTAAGATTTCTTTTCGCTGTTATCCCAAGAGGAAATTGCAACAACCTTTCCGCCCATGCTCGTATACAAACGGGCGGCGTGCTCGGCAACATTGCCAAAGCCCTGTATACTGGCGCTTGTTTTGGCTATGTCAATATTTAAGGCCTTAAGAGCCTCTCTAAGGGTATAGATAACTCCGTATCCTGTGGCTTCTTTTCGCCCAAGAGAACCGCCCATCCCCACAGGCTTTCCGGTGATGACTCCGGGGAAATGACCGCCGTGGATGGCTTCGTATTCGTCCAGCATCCAAAGCATATGCTGGGCATTTGTCATGACGTCCGGAGCAGGCACGTCTATTACAGGCCCTATAAACTTTGCCGCCTGCCTTACATATCCGCGGCATAGGCGCTCTTGCTCACCGCTTGAAAGGTTGCGGGGATCACAAATAATGCCGCCTTTTCCGCCGCCCAAGGGAATATCCACAACCGCGCATTTCCAAGTCATCCACATTGATAATGCTCTGATTGTATCAACTGTTTCCTGGGGGTGAAAGCGGATTCCCCCCTTTGCGGGGCCTCGCGCGTCGTTATGTTTAATCCTGTAGGCATTAAATACTTTCGAGCTTCCATCATCCATCTTTACGGGAATTGTAAAATGAATCTCCTGACTTGGCTGGCGCAGCAGTTCACGCACCGATTGATTCAATTCAATTAAATCCGCAACGTCATCAAATTGTTTTTGAGCGCTTACATAGGCATTATATGATCCTTCTGACACACTTTTGTCTCCTAACATCAAGTATTAAATAAACACTAAAGCTTTAACATTTATTTTTGTTTATTATATCTTCATTTCAAAAATTGTCAATAAGCCATAAAGGCTATCTGTCTAAATTTTTTAAATTTTTTTGAGCTTTTTGTCAATTATAATAATTGCCGGCAGCAGCCTTCAGCTGCAGCGCATTCTACATATGTTTGGCCGGGCCGCTCGCTTAATCTGTCTTTCCTGTTCCTTACCGCAAAGCCCGGCCAGCCGAAAAGCATCACTGCAAGAGTTTGCATCAAAAGCACAGCTGCCAGCACAATGCAAATGACGGTAGAGCCGCTGCCTGATTTTACCGGCGGGGTATTCGCTGCGATATAGCTTTGCCGCACAGGCAGCGTATATGAGCCGGTGTAGTTCTGCTGTGTTGGCTGGGTTCCGGTGTAGCTCTGTTGTTCCGGCTGGGTATAACTTTGCTGCTGCAAATCAGGCCCAGGCCCCACGAAGGCGCCGCATTTAGTGCAGAAGCGGGCATCGGGATTAAGTTCCTCACCGCAGCTTGTACAAAACTTTGCCATTTCCTTACCTCCTTATGGCCGAACCAGCGCAACAACCGCCGGTAATCCGTCGGGCGTATCCATGGTGCCTATGGCATATTGTTTATCTCCCAGAGAGTAAAAATAATCAAGGTAAATGGTTCCCGGCCCCGAAGCCCAAAGGCCGCCGTTTTCCCATTTTCCGATAAATACACTGTCCTCCAAATCCGTCAGGTCATAGCTTTCACTCTCCCATGACCAAAAAATAAGATACCAGTCTAAAGTCAGGCTAAGCCTATCAGCCGTGCCTCCGATATTTATATTCAAAAAGTCATAGGCGCTTGATTCATATTCGTCGTAGGGGTCATAGAATATAAGAGCCTTCCAGCCTCCCATAAGGGAGTTTAGCTTGTCTATGGTTACAGCAGCTTGGGGAACCCCATTATAAAGCACACCTTCAAGATACCACAAAAAATCCCCCAGGTCGGGACGCTCAGTTGTGGACAGATTAATAGACGCCTCCTCAGACCCTTGGATTTTATCCTCGGTTTCAGGTAGAAAAAGGCTGTCCCCATACCAAAGTTCGGGCAAGTCACTAGGCAGGCTTTGCTCCGGCCTCGGTGTGGAGGCTTCAGCTTCTGCCCCTTTCCGAAAGTTTTTTGGAATTGTGATTATGCCAAGGACCAGCATTATCAAATTGGCCGCGGCCAACACAATAATCAAGGCCAGCTTCCCGCCTCCCAAGGATGTTTTTTGATTTTCCATCTTAAGCCTCCTTATAATATCCAAGCGCTGCTTATTAAACCCATGTTCCAAAGAAGTCCTTTTAAAGCGTAAATTATGAGGATTTTCCCTTAGAGGCAAATTAACAAGCCCTTTCTAAAAATATCAGGGCAAAGTCCGCAGCCATCTGCAACTAAAGCTTCCGCCTTTTTGTTTTTTTATTTCAATTCCAGAAAGCCTGGTCTGTTTTTTATGGTCTTATCCGTCAGCTCATCAAAAAACTTTACAATAAAATTTTTAAAATGCTGGGCCTTTTCGCTGCTTATGGTGAATTTATTGTAGCTTAGACCATAGTGTCCAACAACATCAGGAACATCTATCCTTTTTACATATGGCCAAAGTTCCGGATATTCAGTCATTATGACCTCTGTGACAAAGGCCAAGCCCACACCGCTTTTTACCGCCTGGGTTATTACATTTAGGTTATCGGATTCAAAGACGATTTCCGGATAATAGTTGTGTTCAGCAAAAACCGGCTGAATCCTGTTGCGCATTGCGCTGCCTTTTGGCATGGTGATAATTTTTTCGTTTCGTATATCATCGATGCTAACGGCCTCTTTCTCCAAAAGCCTATGGCCCGGAGGAATAAGCAGGCAGCCTATGACAGAAAATATATCTATGGTTTCAATAAAATCCGATATTCCCAAGGTGACTAAGGGCGGGCAGCTTAGCACAAAATCAGCCTCTCCATTTATCAAAGCAGTTTCCATTTCGTCAAACTTCACCTGAAGAATAGAAAGGGAATAGTCCGGGCTTGTTTTATTAAAGGCATGAATCATCTGTGTGGAAAAGGATTCGGTGTTCGAAAAAAGCGTAATGGTGCGCTCTTTGCGCTCAAAAAGATAGTTCATTTCATCATATAAAAGCTCCATATCGGCAAGCACCTTTTTTGCAGACCTGTAAAACACCTCGCCATATGAATTAAGCTTTAAGCGCCGGCCCTGTTTATCAAAAAGTTTTCCTCCAACCTCATCTTCAATCTGCTGGATTACTCTTGTAAGATAGGGTTGGGCGATGCTGAGCCTCTCTGCCGCTTTGGTAACGTGCTCAAGCTCGGCAGTAAGGCAAAAATAACGTAAATCTCTCAGTTCCATACATTCCCCCGAATCTTCCTAAGAAAAGTGATACCTATAAGGTATGAATCAATACCCTTCATGGGTATCAGCTTATAAGCAATAGGTATTTTACTTAACGAGTCTATACATATAAAATAACTTTAACGCAAAAAACTAAATAGTATCACTAATATTATATGTTTTTGCAACATTTGTGTCAAGGATAAAGGATTTTATATTGAAAAGGAGAATTGGTATGT
>CAZTXG010000009.1:0-47952 GCA_964617335.1 uncultured Oscillospiraceae bacterium | reverse complement strand
TAATCCTCTGCCCACTGTGTCGGCAGCCCTTGGCCTTGATATGAATACTCCTTTAAAAGAATTTAACACATATATCCAAGGCGCAGTTGCAGACACGGCTGCAAAATATAAAAGCGCTTCGATTTATTATGTGGACACAATGGATGTAATGGCATTGAATCCTTCTGCAAATCTCGTCATGACCGACATCCACCCCACTCCCGCGGGATATAAGGCCATAGCGGCCGAGTTCTGGAAGCAGATTGGGCTTCTTGTCACAAATGTTCCCGAGGTTACAGAGGTATCTGGAGTTCCAACAAAGTCCACGGTTTTGGTCAACGGTCAGCCGGTGGCTTTTGAGGCCTACAATATAAACGATAATAACTATTTTAAGCTCCGTGATATTGCCATGGTTCTAAACGGCTCGGAAAAGCAGTTTGGCGTAGGCTGGGATCCGGATAAAAACGCAATTGACCTTAGCTCTTATTCCCCATATAGCCCTGTGGGCGGGGAAATGGCTCTTTCCGGAAACACATCAAACGTAATAGCTCTTAAAACCACCTCCGTTGTTTATCTTGACGGGCAGCAGATATACCTGACCGCCTATAATATTAATGGAAATAATTACTTCAAGCTTAGGGATTTAGGTTCATATATCAACTTTGGCGTGGATTGGGATGCAGCCACAAGCACCGTGAGCATTGATACGGCAATAGGGTATGAAGCCCCTATCGCAAGCTGATAAAATCCAGATAAATCAATAGTATTTATAATAGACAAAAAGCCTCGGCAGCATTTAACTGCCGGGGCTTTTGCTATATTATAATGCATTTTATCTTATAAAAGCTGCAGCTTCTAAAGCTTCATTAGGCCTTCACTTCCATGCGTTTTTGACCGAACACGTCGATAAGCACGGCTATAAATATGATAAGGCCTTGGGCAAATTGCGACCAGAAGGGAGAAATATTCAAAAGGTTAAGGCCGTTGTTTAATACCCCTATTATAAGAACTCCGATAAAGGTTCCAAACATATTTCCCTTGCCGCCGCTTAAAGAGCCGCCGCCAATGACAATTGCGGAAATGGCAGAAAACTCCAGTCCCTCCGCTGCTGTGGGCAGAGCGGCAGTCAGCCTTCCTGTAAGCACCAAAGCGGCAATTGCAGACATAAAGCCCGCAATCAGATAGGTTATAAACTCTACCCAACGTACATTTATACCCGCTAAATAAGCGGCCTCCCTATTTCCGCCAACAGCATAGACCTGATGGCCGAAAACAGTTTTTGATAATACAAAGTGGGCGATTATAAAAAGTGCCAGCAGCAAAATAACCGGCAGGGGAATTTTACCGAAAAGCAAAGTGCCGCCAACAAAGTTAAAGCTCTCCGGCATACCGAAGATGGTGGTTCCCATGGAATAAACGTTTCCAAGGCCCCGAAGCATAGACTGCATGGCTAAGGTTACAATGAAAGCCGACATACCAAGCCTTGAAACGCTAAAGCCGTTAAGAGCGCCAAGGCCTATGCCTATAAGAAAACCAAGACCTATGGCAAGGGGCACGGGAAGACCGTTGTCCACGCAGAAGCCCGCCATAAAAAGACCCAGTATGGCTGTCATGGAGCCTGATGAAAGGTCTATTCCGCCCGTAAGTATAACAAACATTCCGCCTATGGCAACAATGCCGACTGTGGACACCTGAAGGAGCATATTGAGGATATTTGAGGCTGTTAGAAATTTGTCTGTGGTTATGCTGAAAAACACGCATAAGACAAATAGTCCCAGCAGTATTGTCAGGTTTCCGCCCGGTTCCAGCTTAATTTTTTTCTTTTTTGCGCCTTCCATATTAAGCTCCTCCTGTTGCCTTGTCCATAATTATTTGTGCGTCAGCCTCGGAAACATTAAGCTCTGCCGTCATCTTTCCGTCCTTCATAACAATCACCCTGTCTGCAAGACCGAGAACTTCCGGTAAATCCGAGGATACCATCACTATGGCAGCGCCGGCTTCGGCAAAATCCATTATCTTATTGTAAATTTCAATCTTAGAGCCAACATCAACGCCGCGGGTAGGCTCGTCAAGAAGCAGCACACTGGGCAAAGTTTCGGCGCTGCGGGCAAAAACCACCTTTTGCTGATTGCCTCCGGAGAGCTTTACAACCCTTTGAGCAATGGAAGGGGTTTTTATATCAAAATTTTTAACAGCTTCCTTTGAAACATGATTTATGGAGCGGTTTTTAACAAATAAAAAGTCTGTCAGCCGGCGCAGAACAGAGAGAACAAGGTTCTCTTTAATGCTGTCGTTTAAAATAAGCCCCTCGACTTTGCGGTTTTCCGGCACAAGGGCAAGCCCATGGCGGATTGCGTCTGTCGGCGAGGAAAGGCGGCAGCTTTTCCCGCGGACTTTAAGACTTCCCCCACGGATGGGGTAAACTCCGTAAAGAGTCTTTATAAGCTCCGAGCGGCCGGAGCCAACTAGTCCGGCAATACCCAGAATCTCCCCTGCCCTAACCTTAAAGCTGACATTGCTCACAAGGCCGTTATAAAGCCCCTCAACAGAGAGAATTTCCTCACCTATGGCAAGATCCCTTTTGGGGTAAAACTGGTCTATGCGCCTGTTGACCATGGCAAAAATAAGCTCGTCCATATCCCATAGGGCTGTTTCACGGCTGTCCACAGCCTCCCCGTCACGCAAAACCGTTATCCGGTCTGCAACGGAAAACAGCTCGTTTAAGCGGTGGGTAATAAATATTATTCCGCAGCCCCTGTCACGAAGCTTTCTCATAATGTCAAAAAGGCGCTCGGCATCCTCCCTGCCCAGAGATGAAGTTGGCTCATCCATTACCAGTATTTCAGCGTTTCTTGCCAAAGCCTTTCCGATTTCTACAAGCTGCTGGACACTGATGCTAAGAGAGCCGACTTTTTCCTTAGGGTTTATGGAAAGCCCCAGAGTATGGAGGATTTCTCTGGAATTTTTATACAGGGTTTCATAGTCGATGAAGCCCCCGTGCAAACGGGGAACCGCCCCTAAATAAAGGTTTTCCGCAACGCTAAGCTCCGGAACAAGGCTAAGCTCCTGATATATGATGCTTATGCCAAGGTCAATTCCTGATATGGTATCAGGAACTTTAACCGGCTTTCCCTCCCGCAGTATTTTGCCGGAGTCAGGCTGGTGAACGCCGCCCATGACTTTTATAAGGGTTGATTTGCCCGCTCCGTTTTCTCCGGCGATACCAAGAATTTCCCCTTTGTAAAGCTTCATGTCAACGTCTTTTAAAGCCCTTACCCCCGGAAAGCGCTTGGAGATTTTGCAAAGCTCCAGAGCCGGTGTTTTGTTTATATCTTTTGTATCTGCTGCCATAGGCATCTCAACTCCCGGAGCGTGTCCGAAGCAGGTCGGCCCAGACTCCAAAATCCTGCACCTGCTGTGAATCAATATTATCTTCGGTGATAAGGATTTGCGGTGATTCTGTTTTAAGCTCGGGTACAATGCCGTTTTTAATATAGTCATAGGCCATTTGCATGGTGGCTTCCGTCATGGTTATGGGGTTTTGGGAAACTGTGGCATCAAGCCTGCCTTCACGGATGGCCTTTATCCCCTCGGGGTTTCCGTCTATGCCCACAACATAGATATGCCTTGAATCACTAGGCTCATAAAACTGCCCCGCCTGCTCAATAGCCTTTATAGCGCCTAAGGCCGTGTTGTCATTGGCTGCAAAAACTCCGTCTACAGTGCCGTTTGCCTGGAGGGCATTCATCATTGCATTCATAGACAGCTCCTGGTCAAACTCGCAGTCCTGCCGGAAAACAACCTTTATGTCGGGATATTTTGAAATTTCGTCCATAAAGCCCTTGTCTCTGTCATAGCCTGAGGCCTGACTGATTTTGCCCGCCAAATTTGCCACAGTTCCCCTGTATTCGCCATAGCGCTCGAATAGCTTTTCGGCGATAAACTGGGCCGCCGTCTCCCCTGCTTTTATATTATCTGTACCGTTACGGTTTATGATATCCCCGCCGTCGGCATCGGTGTCTATAACAAAAACAGGAATATTCTTATTGTTGGCAAGTTTTATGGAGGGAATTATACCGTTTCTGTCAATGGGGTTTATGATAATGGCACTGACCCCCTGTGTTATAAAATTCTGCATATTATCCGCCTGAGCACCGGCATCCCCGTTGGCGTTTGTCACGCTGACTTTTATCCCAAGCTCCTCACCCATATCTGTAGCAGCCTGATTGACAGCTGTCATAAATCCTGCGTGAAACGAGCTTAGGCAAACACCTATGGTTATATCCCCGCCGCCCTCGGTGCTGCCGGATGACTTGCAGCCTGCCGAAAACAGCATTATAAAGGCGGTAAACACAGCTAATACTTTGAATGATTTTTTCAAATCTTTCACTCCCATCCATATATTCATAAGTCTTTCAAGGAACCTATGGAAAAAGCAAAAGCTGCCACTTATCACCCGCAATTTTAAAGTAGATGTATAAGAGGATTTCTTACTTTTTCCATGGCATTGCCCTAGTGTTGTAAAGGCTTTTTGATAAGATAGCTAGTTTTAATACATCAGAAAACACAAGCTTTTCTAAAATCTATAAAAATAATAGCATATACCAATAACAATTTCCAGTTAAAAATATTCCGGCTTTTACTTCCTTTATGAGAAATACCCTAAACGCTCAAGAGTGTTCAAAACCAGATGGCGTCCGGCATCAACTCCCTCTATTATTCGTCTGGCCCGAAGACTGTCGCCTATATTTATAAGCTCTGTATCCTCACCTTCAAAAGCCTTTTGCAAATCCTCCCAAATAGGAGCGTTTGCCCTCATACCAAGGCAGACAAAGCCATAGTCAAAACTAAGCTCTTGCTTTTCACCCTCCTTTGTTTTCACCTCGAAATGTTCAGGAAAAACTGAGCAGAGGGCAGTGTCGGTCATCACCTTAACCTTGTATTTTTCTATGCATTCTTTAACACCAGAAATTGAAGAAGCGTCTAAATCCCGACCTATGGCCGGCATCATTTCAACTATACTAACATCAGCACCTCTGGGAGCGAAAAACTCCATAACATCAAGGCCCACGGCTCCGCCGCCGACTATAACTACCTTCTTCCCTGAAAGCTCCGGGGGAAAAGTATCAAGCTTTTCTATAAAGTCTGTAATTGTTAAAACACGGGAGTTTTCCTTTTCCAGATTTTCACACAGCCCCTCTATAGGCGGAAGCAGGGGCACAGAGCCTGTGGCATTAACCACAAGGTTAGGTGCATAGCTTTTCACCATAGCTGCATCGGCAGAAACTCCGGTTTTTATTTCAAGCTTATCTAGCTTTGAGGCACGGTGGACAAGATAAGCCGGAAAATCACCAAGGCGCTTTTTTGCCGGTATTTTTGAAATCTCTGCGGAAAGGCCGCCGATGTTTTGACTTTTCTCTAATAGCGACACTTTGCAGCCTACCTCGGCTGCGGCACAGGCAGCTTCTAGGCCTGCTGTTCCCCCTCCAACAACCACGATATTGCAGGGCTTTGTAAGCCTTTGGTTTTTATAGGCCTCGCCGTTTATAAGGTCGGGGTTAACAGCGCAGCGTATGGGCTTATTGCCTCCAATGCGGTTGCCCACACAGCCGGTGTTGCAGGAAATGCACTTGCGAATATCCCGTAAATCCCCGTATTTAGCCTTGTTCGCCCAGTCAGGGTCTGCAATAAGAGCACGGCCAAGTCCTATAAAGTCAGCCTCGCCCCTAGATAAAATATCCTCTGCCACTTGGGGGTCACGGATGTTTCCCATGGTCATAACAGGAATTTTAAACTTATCTCTTACAGCCTTTGCCATATAAGAGCGCCAGCCGTCTGCAAGGTGGCAGGCATCTATCTGATATTGTATTGTTTGGTTAAGGCCTGCCGAGGCATCAATAATATCAACGCCCTCTATGAGATATTCAAGATAGGAAAGGCAGTCCTCAAGGCTGTTGCCGCCATCTACAAGCTCGTCTGTTGAAATCCTAAGGGAAATTGGCACACATGGGCCAACCGCCCCTCGAACCTCATCTATAACCAAGCGGCAGAAACGTGCACGGTTTTCGGCGCTGCCGCCAAACTCATCGTTTCTGTCGTTCATGGTGGGGGATAAAAACTGGCTTATAAGATAGGAATGGCCGGCGTGTATCTCTATAAGGTCAAAGCCTGCGTTTACAGCACGCTTTGCCGCCGCCCCATAATCTTTGGCTATGGAGTAAATCTCCTCTGCCTTTAAGGGGCGGGGCCTTTCCCCGCCGGGCTTTGACGGCAGATTTGAGGCGGAAACCGGCTGCATACCTATTCTTGATGACATGGCAGAGGCCCCCGCATGGTTTATCTGGATTCCTATACAGGCTCCATGCCTATGGCAGGCCTCGCTTAGGGTATAAAGCCTTGGAATATAGCAGTCTTTATCTATTCGCAGCTGGCTTGTTCCGTTTGAGCCTTCGGGATATTTGACGCAGATGTTCTCCACAAGAATAAGTCCTGTGCCCCCTCTTGCCCGAAGCTCATAATATTTTATATGCTCATCGCTTAATTCCCCGTTGTGGCCCGCAAAATTGCTGCCCATGGGCATCATAACCACACGGTTTGGGATTGTTAAACTTCTGACCTTTATAGGCGTAAAAACATTACTGAAATTATTCTTCACTTTCTAAACTCCCGAAAAATGTTTGTAGGATGACAAGGCTGCAAATAAAACTCATGCCTTTAAGTAAAATCAGCCCATCTTTCAGCCTGTGTTTTAATCTTGCAAAACTTACTTAGTTTTCCTTAGCCAAAATTCATCATCTTATATAATCATCCCCCGCTATAGCGGGGGGAAAAGATTATTTTAACCGAACATTAAATTTCGCACTTCTTCCACGGGCATTTCCGCCCCTGTAAAAAGCTTAAAGGCAGCAGCTGCCTGATAAATAAGCATTCCGGTTCCGTCAACCGTTACACAGCCGGACTTTTTGGCCTCGGAAAGAAGCTTTGTCTCTTTTGGATTATAAATGGTGTCACAGACAACAAGGCCTTCCCTGAATATTCCTTCGGAGGGCACAGGCATCTCATCTGTATTGGGAGCCATTCCCGACCTTGTGGTGTTTACTAAAATATCGCTTTCTGAAACGGCCTTTTTTAAAGCTTTTTCATCGCTAAGGTCATAAACCTCAAATTTGCAGGCGGGCAGACTTTCACATATTTTGCAAGCCGTGTTTTCCGCCCTAACAAAAAATTCGTCTTTCAAGTTAAAAACAAAAATTTTGCTTGCCCCCGAAAGAGCGCTTTGAACCGCCACAGCGGTTCCGGCACCGCCGGCGCCAATTATGCTCATAGTTTTTCCCGCAACGTCAACTCCCTGACTCTTAAGGTTATTAACAAAACCCGCACCGTCTGTGTTGTCCCCTATCCAGCGGCCGTCTTTATTAACAGCAACATTGCAGGCATTCATAAAGCGGGCGGCGGGGCTTATTTCGTCTAAATATTCTATAACTGCCGACTTGCAGGGCATAGTCACGTTAATGCCGGAAAAACCCATTGCCTTAATTCCCGCCATAGCGTCGGATAGTCTTTCAAGACTTACGTCAAGAGCCACATAGACATTGTCAAAGCCCATGGCTTCAAAGCAATAGTTATATATCCCCGGAGAGCCGGAATGCCCTACGGGAGAGCCGATTAGGGCAAAGGTTTTTGTTTTTCCCGAAATTTTTTCTTTCATAGACAAATTTTCCCTTTCATAAGTTAAGCCGCAAGCCGGCAAGCCTTTTTATCCTCCAAGCTGCAGCTGCTTTAAAAATAGCGGTGGGCGTGCAGACGTGTTTTTACACGGCACGCCCACCGAAAGGATGGAGGCTTATTCCTCGTCAGTAACCTTACTAAAGACGCTGACGCCAAACCACTTTTTATAGTTTGCGCTAAGGTAAATCATAAATACCAGACCAACTGTTGCCATGCCGAGGTTCATGAGAATGTTTGTTATGGAAGCTGTTGCTTCGTCGGAGCCTGCTATGAGCTTTGACATTATAAAGGGAATTGCATAGGAGGCAAGTCCCATAAAGGTATAGTAAATGCCGATGTTTCTGCCCTTGTTTCCGGGGTGCATCTCCTGCATAAGGGAAACACCGCATTGAAGGGCACCGCCGGCAGCGAAGAAACCAACCATAAAGGTTGCAATATATACCATTGCCGGAACGCGGATTATATACAAAAGTCCATAGCCTAAAACAGAGCCTATAAGGTCAATGAGCAATATCTTAAGAGGTCTCCAGCGCAGCTTTGCCATCAAAAATCCCCAGAGGACAACGGCGATTAAGGAACCGGCGGTGAAGATTGAGGTTAAAGTTGCGGCAGCCATATCGTTCATGCCGATATTAAGCTGTCCGAAGGTCTTAATGTACTGCTGGGCAGAGAACATTGTGCCCATCGCAATAAAGCCGTAAAGGGCGCAGCCGATGGTGACAAGCATGGGGGGCTTTACCTTAAAGCGGGCAGCGGCCTTTTTTGCATCCCCATCAAGAACACGCTTGTTTGTGGCCTTTTCCGCTTCATAGGCAGCTCTCTTTTCGGGGTCTTTTTTGATAGCCGCTTTTTCCTCGTCGTAGGAATATGGGGCAACAAGAGATAGCACAAGAACAATAGCGGATAAAATGATGGGTATGATTATGGCCACCTGCCAGTTGCCTGATTCTGTAAGAGAGACAACCAGAGGCGGATAGATAAGTCCGGAAACGGAGATAACACCTTTAATCAGTATAACTGAGGTGCCGGGGGATTTTGGCCAGCTTTCCTGAACGGCAGGATAGGATGCGCCGTCAAAGCAGCTGGTTGCAAGACCTAAGGCAAAGGCGCAGACACCGGCAAAGGCATAGCTTGGAGACAGCCACAGGCCGATAAAGGAGCCGAGATATAAGATTGCGCCTAGGGCAATCATGCGTTTTCTGCCGACTTTGTCGGAGATTTCACCGCAAATCCAAACAGATAAAAACTTTGCAAGACCGGTGTAGGCAACTATGGCAGAAACTGCTGCAGCGCCTGCCTGAGCATCTGTAAATCCCCACTGGGTGAAGAATGAAACCTTGTTCTGCTGCAGAAGGATTGCCTGAATTCCGTGGGTCAGGTAAGCCATATAAACTGCCGCCAGAGTCCATAGATACTTTTTGCCTCTCATTTAGTATACTTCCTCTCTATATTATGAGTTTATTTAAGCGCTTTTTTTCCAACAACAGCACCGGAATCCATATAGTCTTTTATGTCGCCCTCGTCATAGCCAAGCTGCTTCATAACATCGGCAGTGTGGCTGCCTTGGGCGGCGCTGACCTTAAAGCTTGGTTCAAAAGACTGGAACTTTACGGGGTTTGTGCCAATATTGCGCTTACCCGAGGGGCAGTCAAGCTTTGTCATAATATCATTTGCCCAGACCTGCTCGTCCTCATACATATCCATAGGCTCATAGCAGGCTTCACAGGGCAGGTCGTTATCCTTGAAAATTTTGAGAATTTCGTCTCTTGTAAAGGTTTTTATGGCCTCGTCCATAATGGCCACAACCTCGCTGTTTTTCCCTATATCGTTCATGTGGTCGCAGTTGTGGTAATCCGGATGGTCAACAAGGTCGGCTCTGCCGATAAGTGTCATAATCTTATTATAATCCTTATCGTACTGGGGGGCGCAAAGGGCAATCCATTTTTCGTCCTTTGTGCGGAAAACGTTATTCGTGGGGCAGATAACTTCCGTGCGGCTCTTGGGATATTTATTGCCGTATTGGGCGGAAACAACGCCGGTGGAGAGCATAAACACAGCCGCATGGTGCAGGCTTACGCTGATTTTGTCCCCCTGCCCCGTCCTTGACCTGTTGTAAAGGGCGGCACAAACACCGGAGGCTAAACACATGGCAACCTGAAAGTCGCCAAAGCCGTTGGTGGGAATCATGGGGGCATCCCCCTTGTTCACCGTTGTTCCAAAAACTCCCCCGCGGGCCATATAGCAGGTTACGTCAAAGCCCGCCGTATCTTTCTCGGGGCCTTTTTCACCATAGCCCAAACAATGGGCAAAAACCAGCTCCGGATATTCCTCCTTAAGGGAGTCATAGTCCAGTCCAAGCTTCACTAAGGATTTTGTGCGGATATTTGTAACAAATACATCGGCTTCTGAAAGTAGCCTGTGCATAACCTCCATGCCCTTTTCGTCCTTGAGGTTTAAGGTGATAAAGCGCTTATTCATATTAGACATATCAAAGCCTAAGTTTTCATCATCCTCATAAGGCATTCCAAAAACCGCGCCCTGGGTTCGCCCGGGGTCCCCCGCCGGAGCTTCAACCTTTATGACATCCGCTCCCCACTCGCCCAGAACTCTGGCGGCAGTGGGAGCTGCCAGAAAAGTTGTAAGGTCAACTACTTTTATTCCTTCTAAAGGTTTCACTGCAATCCTCCATTTCTGATTGTTTTGCTTTCTCCGAGCCGAAACGAATACCCGCAGACTCGGAGAAAGCTATGAGGGAGGCCGAAATTAGTCTTCCAGATAATCTATCACGCCGCCTCTTTTTTCAAGGCCGCGGAAGGCTGTGAGCCGCTGAACGGTGGGAGGGCCTTCCTCCAGCCACATTGCACGGCAGTCACGATACAGGCGCTCAACAGGGCCGTATTCACAGTCTTCAAAGTAGCCTATGCCGCCGAAGATTTCCAGCATACAGTCGGAAACCATGCGGACTGTGTTTATGGAGTGAAGCTTGCACATGGCAGCCTTCATCTCAATGTCCTTGCCTGCGTCATAGTCCTCGGCGCAGTCCCAAACCATAAGGCGAAGGGCGTTAATCTCGGTGCCCATGTTGGCAATCATCTGCTGAATTGCCTGACGCTTTGTAAGAGGCTTTCCGAAGGTCACACGGTCTTGGGCACGCTTCATGGTCATTTCCAGCATACGCTGAGACATACCTAAGTTGGAAGCTGCTATATGGACACGGGAGATTGCCAGAGAGTGCATGGCGATTTCAAGACCCATGCCTTCCTTGCCGAGAAGATATTTTTTGTGGACACGCATATTTGTAAACTTAAGTCCGGCGTGGCCGGCACCGCGGCAGCCCATCATGTGGGGCATTGGAACTATTTCATAGCCGGGGGTTTTAACGTCTACAAAGAAGGCCGACAGACGGCTGTCCTTATCGGAACTTGGGTCTGTTGAAACTATAAGGTAGCTAAAGTCGGAGCAGTCGGTGTGGGAAATCAGGGTTTTTTCACCGTTAATTACATAGTAGTCTCCGTCTTTCACAGCAGTTGTATGTATATCCGCACCGGTTCCGCCGGCACTTTCAGTTAAGGCGAAGTTTGCGTAAAGGGTCTTGTCCTGAAATTTATCCATGTACTGGGCCTTAAGCTCCTCGCTGCCAAAGTCGTCGAGAATGCGCCAGTCAAGGTCGGCTGCGTGGTGCAGGTGCATACGCATACCGCCGGGCCCGCGTGAAAATTCCTCCTGAACCATAAGGATTTGCTTTTCGGAAAATCCAAAGCCGCCGTACTTTATGGGGAGGGCAAAGCGGTACAGGTCGTTTTCGATTGCGAGCTTATAAAACTCCTCAGGGAAGGTGTTGGTTACCTCTATCTCTTTCTGCATTTCATCGAAAGGGCCTTCGGCAAGAGCGCGAATCTTAAGTAAATAATCCTTAAATTCCTGTTTTGTCATTTTCATAATACAAACTCCTTATAATTTATTAAACTTAACCAGCCTTAATCAAATACTTCCTGTTTTAATAAACTCCCGCAGTGCTTAAGAGTTTTATTGCCTATAATTAGTGTAGCCCCATAATGCCCCCCTGTCTAATTGATATTTTTATAACAGCCTTGGGGGATTGATAGCTTGTGCCTATCAATCGGCTTTTTAGGACAATAAACCGGCCTTGGGGGATTGACTTTTGTTCTATCATACCGATATACTAGGGTAGTATGTCCGTTTCAGATGAGGGGGGTGGATTTGATGAATCTTTCTCAGCTTTATTATTTTCGTAAACTTGCCGAGCTTCAGCACTACACTCAGGCAGCTCAGGAGCTTTACATTACCCAGCCCAGCCTGTCGGGCGCCATAGCCTCTCTTGAAGCCGAGCTTGGCATTTCACTTTTTGAAAAGCGCGGGAGAAATGTTTATCTTACCAAATACGGCAAAGAGTTTTACCAGTATGTCTGCAAATCACTCCAATACCTTGAAAGAGGCATAGAGATTGCCCATGAGTATGCCGGAGCCTTAAGCGGCACCATAGACATTGGAAGTATTTCCACAATTCAGGGTGATTATCTGCCTGTGGTCATAAGCTCTTTTATTGCCGAAAAAGGGCGGAATGTTAAATTCAGCATACATCAGGAACAGACAAACGCCATTATCAAATCCGTCTCCGAGGGCAAATGGGATGTGGGTTTTTGCTCCTTTGTGGAAAATGTGCCCGACCTTTTCTTTGTTCCGGTTTTAGAGCAGCCCCTTATGGTGGTGGTGAATAAAGACCATCCCTTAGCCACAGAGCCAGAGCTTAGCTTTTCCCAGCTTAAAGATTATGAGCTAATTTCATATCATCTTGAGCAGCCCATCGGAAAAAAAGTGTCAGAGCTTTTGCAGCAGCACGGTCTTAAGGCAGACCACCAATACAGCAATGAGCTTGACCTTTGCGGTATGTCCACCATCTCAAACCTTGTGTCCATAATTCTGCAAACCCCCAGTCTTAAACAGTTTACAGACCTTGTGGCCATTCCCCTGCCTCAGGTTCCGAAAGACTTTAGAATCGTATATATGATTTTTAACCAAAAGGTTTACAAATGCCGTGCCGTTGAAAGCTTTATAGATTATGTCACGGCTTTTTGGTCATACTCGCCCCGCTCCCTGGGGTGGCTGCAATTTGATTAACCGGAAGCATGAAAAAACTTTTATTCTCATACATCCCATAGATTACAAAGCCGCTTTTACAGCGAAATGAACATTTTATACACGGGTCCTTATCACAATAAGCATAGGCGTCCTCCCCTGCCAAGGCGAAAACGGCAGGAGGGCGCTGTGTTTTTTTTATGAACATCTTCTGCCCGCCGGTAAAGGTTTGAAGATATATCCACGATGGCGCCTGCCCTTTCCAAAAAACTCTTATGCAGTTTTCGTTTAGTCCGCCGACTATGTCATAGCTTAGACTGTTTTCCGGCGGCATATCCTCTGCCTGCTGAGCTAAAAGTTTTTCCAGAGGCTCCCCGCAGCAGAAAATGTTACAGCTGCCGCCCTCGGGGATATCCCCTGTAAAAACAGTGCCGCATTTTCCGCATCGAAAAAAACTGACGGGTGGCCGCTGCATTAAGGGCTTTGCGGAGGCAAGATACCGGCAGGGTCCTATTCTTCTGAAGGCAGCCTTAGCCTGCTTTTCCTCGGGCTTTGGGCTTGCTTCTTCCCTCTTGTCCCTTTCGGATTTTTCTTCGCTCATCCGTCTTTTAAGCTCCTCTGAAAGAAGGTTTTTGCGAACTTTTCCGCTTTCCGTGCGAGGGATTTCATCGATAACTTCCAGTCGCTCAGGCCAATGCCTTTTATGCACCCCCTTACTTTTCAGGTATTCAATGATGTCGGCATTTGTAATATTCTCCCTGCCTTTTTCTGTCACTGCAAAAAGACATATTCTCTCCCCAAGACGGGGGTCCGGCATACCTATAACACTGTGGTCTATAAGGCCGGGGCAGCCTTCAATATGCTCGTTTATATCGTTGGCATTGAGGTTTTCTCCCCCGCGGACGATTATGTCTTTTTCCCGACCCACTATTTTTATATTGCCCTTTTCGTCAGAAACGCAGAGGTCGCCGCTGTAATACCAGCCTTCGTCATCAAGAGCCTCGTCTGTAAGTTTTTCCGCTCCAAGATATCCTACAAACACATTCGGTCCTCTGGATGCTGCTTCGCCCACCTTCCCCGGAGGCAGGGTGTTATGGTTTTTATCCACAACCCGCACTTCGATTTCACCCATGGCTCTGCCTGCCCATTTGCCGGCGTTTTCAAGACATTCCTCCGGTCTTACACAGACATGAGGAACACTTTCCGTGGAGCCGTAGCATTCACAAAGGAGGATTTTGTACCTTTCCCAAGACTTAAGCACAAGCTCTCTGGGAACCGGCGCCCCTCCGCATATGTAAAAACGAAGATGCTCAAGGCTGTTTCCGCTTTCCTCAAGATGCTGGAGAATGTCGTAGATAAAGGGTGTTGCCCCCATGGAATAGCTGCATTTTTCCTCGTTCATAATAGAAACAGCCTTAACACAGTCAAACCTCTCCTGAAGAACAAGCTTTGCTCCGCAAAGCATGGGGGAAATAATCCCATGGTGAAGTCCTGTTGCATGGCTTAGGGGAGCAGGCATGAAAATACTGTCAAAACCTGTGATTTTAAATGTGCGGTTAAAGACTTCTTCGCTGTAAATAATGTTGTTGTGAGTAAACATAACCGCCTTGCAGCCCTGAGTTGTTCCAGAGGTGCAAAGGATAAGGGCAAGGTCATCACTTTTTGCCTCCGAGGTTTTTTTCGGTTTGCCGCCAAGGGCGATAATTTCATGGAAATCGGCTTCTTTTTCCGGCAGAGCCGCCTTTTCAGAGGGGTTGTCACAGATGTAAATTGTGTTTTTAAGGACAGGCAGGCTTTCTTTTAGTTTTTCAAGCATTTCTGCCCTTTCGCTGTCTCTATAGGAAAAGCAGCTTATATGCAGGCGGCTTTTAAGCATTTGAAGAAGGTCTTTAAGCTCCTCATGTATAAAACACATGCCCAAGGGTGCCGGAACCGCCCCAAGCTTTATGCAGGCAAAAAGGCAGACCACAAACTCAGCTCTGGGGGTAATCTGGAAGCTTACGACGTCTGCTTTTCCAATGCCCAGCTTTTCCATATGGCAGGCAAGGGCATCAGCGTCCCTGTCGATTTGGGAATAGGAAAGCCGCACTCCCCTGTCGGAAACCACAAATTCCCTGTCTCCAAAATCTGCAACAGCTTCCTTCCACTTGTCCAGAAGCGTAGCCTCTGTCCAATATCCCAGCTTTTCATAAAGCTTTTTTTGAGCTTCATTTATCTTTAATTTATACAAAGCCGCAACACGCCCCTCCCCAGTAAAACTCTACTTATATTCCTTTTCTAAAGCTCTGGCGATGGTCATTCTCTGTATCTGGTTGGTTCCCTCGAATATCTGGAAAATCTTTGCGTCTCTCATAAGCTTTTCAACGGGATACTCCCTGCTGTAGCCGTAGCCGCCGAATATTTGAACAGCGTTTGAGGTGACCTCCTGCATACAGTCAGAAACAAAGGTTTTAGTTATTGCACCTTCCTTTTGAACAAGCTGGCCTGCGTCCATAAGCTTCATGGTGTTGTTCACAAGGCAGCGGGAAGCCTCGGTTTTAATGGCCATATCCGCAAGCATGGCCTGAACCATCTGGAACTTTATAATAGGCTGTCCGAACTGCTCACGGCTTGTGGCATAGTCCATGGCCTCGTCAAGGGCACGCTGCATAATGCCAACACCCAAGGTGGAAATAAAGGCACGGGACAGGTTTAAAGCGTTTAGGGCAATGTGAAGCCCCTTACCTTCCTCCCCTATGCGGTTTTCAAGGGGAACACGGACATTATCAAAAATAAGCTCCGTGGTGTTGGAAAGGCGAAATCCCATTTTCTTTTCATGGGCTCCGACTTTAAAGCCCGGAGTGTCCCTGTCTATTATGAAGGCTGAGATTCCCTTTTTACCAAGCTCGGGATTTGTTTTGAAAAAACTCACATAAATGCTGGCGCACTCGCCGTTTGTGGCAAAGGTTTTTGTGCCGTTTAAAACGTAATAGTCTCCGTCTCTTGTGGCTGTTGCCCGAATTGCGCCGGCGTCGGAACCTGCCCCCGGCTCTGTAATGGCAAAGCAGGCAAAGTTTCCGGGAACAACAACATCGGCAAATCTTCTGGCCTGCTCCGGAGTGCCTGCAAGAATAACATTTCGCAGAGCCACAAAGTTTGTGACTATGGTGTCGGCATAGCCTGCGTCAATCTTGGCAAGCTCTTCAAAAACCATGGCTGTGGTTTCATAGCTCATGCCCTCTCCGCCGTATTCCTCAGGGATTTCCAGAAGATGCAAACCCATATCCAAGGCAGGCTTAAAAAGCTCTATGGGGCATTCGCCCTTTTCGTCGCACTGGGCCACATGGGGCTTAATCTCCTTTTCGGCCATATTTCTAACCATTTCAATAAGCTCTTTTTGATCCTGGGTATAAAGCAAACTCATCTTTTCTCATCCTTTCATTATAAAATTAACAATCAATATTATTAGGAGTGCTTAACTTCTTAAATAAAGGATACCATCACGAAGTCCTTACAACAAATTGGAACTTTCTGCGACATGACCGCAAATCAATAGCCTTTGCCTATCATTAAAAATGCACAAAGCACATATATAAACCTCAGGCTCTCAATATTAAAAGTGCTAAATGTCTCTTTAGGCCTTTTACCTTTGGAAGCTTTAACATGAATGCTTTGCATTTTTGATTTCATGATGTATAATTAATAGTCTAAGGATATCACAGGCTATCCCAATTATTGATAGGACAGGTGATTTTGTGAATAATGAATTTATGGTCCATACAATCGAAAGACAAAAAACCATAGCCCTTATTGCCCACGACGGAAAAAAGCAGGAGCTTATTGACTGGTGTGCCGAGAATGAGGACATTTTGAAAAATCATTTTCTCTGCGGCACGGGGACAACGGCAAGGCTGGTGGCGGAAAAAACAGGACTTCCCGTTAAAGGCTATAACAGCGGCCCCTTAGGCGGCGACCTGCAGGTGGGCGCTAAAATCGCCGAGGGGAAAATTAATTTAGTAATCTTTTTTTCCGACCCCTTAAAGGCCCAGCCCCATGACCCTGACGTAAAAGCTCTTTTAAGGATTACTCAGGTCTATGACATTCCCCTAGCAAACAACAGGGCAACCGCCGATTTTCTTATGCGCTCTCCCCTTATGAACGAGGAGTATGAACACACAATAATAGATTTTAAGCAGCAGGTAATAGATAGGGCAAAGGACAAATCTGAGCTGCTCAAATAAACCTTTGCACAAACTGCCGGTTTAAAGATTTGATTGGAGAACAGCTGGAATATGTCTGAAGCTTTAGAAAAAAAGGCTCTGTCATACCTTGGAAAAGATATTCTTTCCCATATTGATATGATAGAGCCTATACGCCGTAAAAGGGCAGATATTTTATATGCAGGAGAAAAAGGGGTTATATTACATGAGAGAAAAAGCGGCACCCTTATGTCCTCATTGAATTTCGGAGAGGATTTAAGCAGTTTTGTAAACCCCGGGAAATATAATCTTTTCGCTGTTCATCAGGAGGAAACGGCAATAAGCCTTATGTCCGACGGCAGATTGGCAGCCCGCATGGACACCTTTCAGTATGCATATTTAAAAGCTAAGCCCATCAGCGGCGATTTTAGCAAAATACGTCCCCTGACAATTGGTTTTTCTGATGTAGTCGCCGCAAACTATGGTGAGCACGAAAAAGAATATATAGAGCTGCTCATAAAAAATGGCTGCATTTTCGGCCTTTTTGAAAATGGCAGCCTTGCAGGTTTTATTGGTGAGCATTTAGAGGGAGCTCTTGGTCTTCTGGCTGTTTTGCCTGAATTTCGCAGGAAGGGTTATGGCTTAAAACTGGAGGAATATATGGTAAACCGCAGTCTAAGCCGAGGTGAAATACCCTTCGGTCAGGTGGTAAGTGATAACGAAAAGTCTCTGTCTCTTCAAAAAAAGCTGGGCGTGGAACGATCCGCCAAAAAAGTCTTTTGGGTCTGGCAGCGGGACTAGATTTTTACATATGCTAAACTCCTCTATAATCAATCCCGTTTTTATTCACAAGCCTTGTTCTTATAACTTTAATAAATTGTTGTTGATACGCCATATAATATCTGTTATACTGTGCTTGTCTATCTGACAATCTGTTTTATCAGGAGGATTCACAATGAAACAGTACGAATGCTTGCTATGCGGTTATATCTATGATGAGGCTGTCGGCGATCCTGACGGCGGCATCGCCCCCGGAACAAAGTGGGAAGACGTCCCCGATGATTGGGTATGCCCCCTTTGCGGAGCTTCAAAGGAAGATTTTCAGGCAAAATAATCAAGTAAAAAAGACAGCGTCCCCTTCCGGATTTTCCGGTATAGGGGACGCTTTCATTTTAAATATTAGCCTCTTTTTTGTTTTTAATTACGTCTTTTCCTTTGTGCCTTCGCAAAACCACATTGAAGGCATTTCCCATAATAAGTATCTGACCGCAGATATACATCCAAAGCATGAAAACAATAATCGAGGCCAGAGAACCGTAAATAAGCGGATATTTCGTAGACATACTAATAAACCATGAAAATAAAACGCTGACCGCCACAAGTATTAAAGCGGCGGAAGCGGCTCCCGGTAAAAATCCGCCCTTAATATCCTTTGGAGCCGTTATACGGTAAAGCCCGTAAATAATTAGAATAAAAATCAGAAACAGCAGAGGAAAACGTATGTGCGGCCATACTTCAAAAGCTGCCAGTGCCGGAAAAAGGTTCGTCAGAAAACGAACCAGCCAGCTTCCCGTTACCATAACAATGCCTGCAAAGTAAATGGCACCAAGAAACAGCAGGGAAAAAATAAAAGAAAACACAAGGGCAAAAACACCGCGATATCGGGATTTCCCCTGTATGTCAGCCATTATATTATGTAGGGAGCGGAAAGAGGCCGCCGAAGTTGTGGCCATGCCTATTATTCCCGCTGTAAGCAGAGTTCTGTTGTTATGTTTCGCAACATAGCCCAAATAGTCTGTTATTGTTTCGAAGGTGCTGCCGGGTATAAAAGCACGAAGCTCTTCCATAGTTATGCTTATTCCGGGCAGCAGCCTAATAGTTATGGAGTAGATGCAAATTAGGGTTGGGAAAAATGAAAGGGTTATAAAATATGAAAGCTCCGCCGCCGAGCGGGAAACGTGCTTTCCAAAATAGATTTGCACCAGCTCGCTTATGCATTCTATAGGCATTGAGTTTTTTAGTTTTTTCATGCGGATCTCCCCCATAGTAGAACAGGCAAAAGCCCTCATGAATTACTCCCTCTGCCACCTTCGGCGGAGGGAGTAAAACGCCCCGCGGGACAAAACCCGCCATAGCAATTTTTCCATCTTTTTTAAGTGTTGAAAAGATTATAAGTTATTTTGAATTAAATATCTTAAAAATACTGTCGAAGGGGTCTTCTTCCTTGTTTTGCCCGGCAGCGGCAGGAGCCGGCTGGGCTGTGGTGTTCGCACCGGCCATCTCAGAAGCTGCCGTGAAAAGTCCCTGGGCCTTTTCAGCAGGCTGCTCTGCCTTTGCCCCTTGATCGGAAGCACGGACTACGAGGCCGTCGTCAAATCCGGTTGCGATAACGGTGACACGGATTTCATCGTCCATAGCGTCGTCAAAGGTGGCACCGAAGATAATGTTTGCCTCGGGATGAGCCGCCGACTGAACAAGGTTTGCCGCGGATTCAACATCCTCAAGCCCCATGTCCATAGAGCCTGTTATGTTTATAAGAACTCCCCTTGCGCCATCTATTGAGGTCTCCATGAGGGGACTTGCAACTGCCATGCGGGCGGCATCTTCTGCCTTGCCCTTGCCCGCGGCATGGCCAACGCCCATATGAGCAAGACCGGCACTTTTCATGATAGTTGTAACGTCGGCAAAGTCAAGGTTTATGAAGCCTGTGTTTTTTATAAGGTCGGATATGCTGGTTACAGCCTGATGCAAAACATCGTCAGCAATTTCAAAGGCATTTGCAAATGTTACCCTTTGGTCTGTGGCAAACTTCAGCCGGTCGTTAGGGATTATGAGAAGGGAGTCAACCTTGCCCATAAGGTCATTTATGCCGTCCATAGCCTGATCCATTCTACGCTTGCCTTCAAAGCTGAAGGGCTTTGTAACAACAGCAACGGTAAGTATTCCGGATTCTCTGGCGATATCCGCAATGGTGGGTGCGGCGCCTGTTCCTGTGCCGCCGCCCATGCCCGCCGTTATAAATACCATGTCGGCATCCTCAAAGCTTTTGGCAATGTTGTTTCGGCTTTCCTCAGCGCTGCGCTTTCCAATATCGGGATCCGAGCCTGCACCCTGGCCGTGGGTGAGCTTTTCACCAATCTGTATTTTTTGTGTGGCACTGGAAACGGAAAGAGCCTGCTTGTCCGTGTTGATGGCGATAAATTCAACGCCCTTAGTACCGGAGCCTACCATTCTGTTGACAACATTATTTCCGGCGCCGCCAACTCCGACCACCTTTATAGTTACAACATTTTCGGGACCGGTTTCAAGCTGAAACGACATATTCATAGCCTCCCATATTTTAAGAAATCTAAACCATTTTATGGTTTATCAGTATTATTTAACTAGTCTCTTTATTTTATAACGAATTCGTCTCAAGGTCAAGTCTTGTTTGTAAATATATTATGTGAACCAAAAAATTATTGCTTTTTTGGTTGTTTAATGCAAAAATTCCCCAGTCAGGATGTCAACTTGGGCTAAAATTGGCCTTTTTATCCTCGGAAACGTCAATTATGCCTTCTTCCTCAGGTGAAAGCTTTTCCACGGCACCAAGCATAAGCTGCAGCTTTTGTTCAAGATTTCGATTTTTCCCCAGCTTGATTTTAAACCTTCCCCCATAGTCTATTTGAGCATTGGCAATGTTGCTCAAATCAATGGTATTGACATCCCCAAGCATATCTTTTTCTTTTATAATAGATAAAATGTCCCTGAGGTAAGTTATTTTTGGCGTGTTCTCTTCCGTGGATGTTATTGTTTTTCCAAGCTCCGGCTCACTTATTGTTACACCGCTTACCTGTATGTAATCCGCACATTGAACCGCCGTACTTCTCTCCAACAGCCTGCCTTTATGGTCAATAAGCCAATAACCGCTGTCGCATTTTACTGCAGCAATGCTTTCGCTTTCTGTAAGATTTATGCTGATGGTGTTCGGCAGCTTTCTTTTAACCTCTGCCTCGCATATATGAATAAGCTCTGAGTATATCTTATCCTGAACTGCCTGTCTGTTTATCAGTATCAGGTTGTCCCCTTTTTTTATGCCGGAGGCTTCAATTATTTCCTCCTGGCTGTATCTATCCCCACCGGTAACCTCTATGTTTGAAACTTTGAAAAAAACACTCATACCAAAGGCAAGAGCCACAAATATGACAGCAAGGGAAACGGAGCCAAAGATTATTCCCACGCCCCCCATGCTGTTTCCTCTTTTGTTTCTTTTCACAGCGGGCATTTAAATCCCCCTTTATCTTTGCTTAGTCTTCGGAAGTAACGCTTACATCTCCTCCAAGACTAATAAGCATCTCGGAAAGTCCCTCATAGCCTCTGGATATGTGGCCTGCGTCGTATACCACGGTTTCACCCTGTGCGCCCAAGGCGGCAGCCACAAGTGCCGCGCCTCCCCTAAGGTCTGCTGAGCTTACCTGGGCACCCACAAGCTTTTGCACTCCTGTTACCATGGCAACCCGCCCCACAACGCTTATGTCAGCACCCAGCCTTTTAAGCTCCACGGCGTGGCGGTAGCGGTTTTCAAATATGTTCTCCGTGAACACGGCCGTGCCCTCCGCTTTAAGGCAGGCAGCCATAAGCAGGGGCTGGGCATCGGTGGGAAAGCCCGGATAGGGCCTTGTCACTATTGGCTTTGGAGCCCGCAGAGGTTTTTCTGCTGTTATTTTAATACTGTTTCGTCCTCTTTCTATATCGCAGCCCATATATTCCAAGGCGCTGGTAACTGTTTCAAAATGTGCCGGAACAACTCCCTTTAAGGTTACACATCCCTTGCTGGAGGCTGTGCAGCACAAAGCTGTGGCCGAGGCTATCCTGTCTGTCATAACTCTGTGGCCCACAACAGTGTTGGGCTTAAAGCCGTCTATAGTTATCGTCGGAGTTCCCGCTCCGTGGATGGAAACTCCCAATTTTCTTAAAAATTCCTGAAGGTCAAGGATTTCCGGTTCTCTGGCTGCATTGGTTATAACAGTTTCACCTTGGGCGGCACAGGCAGCCAGCATGGCGTTTTCTGTTGCGCCCACACTGGGAAAGGAAAGGTTTATCCTTGTTCCTTGAAGACCCCTGTCGCCGCAGTGCAGACAGCCGCCTCTGTCGTATATATCGGCGCCCAAGCTTCTTAAGGCTTCAAGGTGCAGGTCTATGGGTCTTGGCCCTAACTCGCAGCCTCCGGGGTAGGACATTTCCGCTTTATGGGTTCTGGCCAAAATGGCGCCCAAAAAAATAACCGAGGAGCGCATTTCCCGCATAAGCTCGTGGGGAATGTCTGTTCTGCACATACCGTGGGAGTTTATATATACAGTGTCCCCATCTCGCTGGGCAATGCAGCCTAAATGGCGCAAAATGCTCATAGCCGCCTCAACGTCGCTAAGCTGCGGGCAATTTAAAAGCTCCGTTTCACAGCCTGTTATGATAGTTGCCGCCATAATAGGCAGCACGGCGTTTTTTGCTCCCTGTATCTTTATGTCCCCATAAAGGCTCTTTCCGCCGTGAATTCGCCATATGCTCATACTATCCCTCCGCACAGTGGATTTTACGCCATACTATGCCGAGTCTTTCATTATTGATAATTTGGGGAGTTTATAAGCCCCCTTGAGCATAAAAGCCCAAGTTCTGACTAAAAAGGCACATTACTCCCCCGCAAGGTCCAGTATTATGTTGGCTATTCTCTCTGTAGAGTCCTCTACTCCAAGCTTTTTCATCTGTTCGGACATGGCCTCCAAGGTTTCCGGACGGCTTAAAAGCAGGGAAACAGAACCCAAAAGCTTGTCGGCGCTTAGCTCCGATTCGTCCAAAACCACCGCCGCTCCGGCTTTTTCCAAAACACGGGCATTTTTATCCTGATGGTTTCCCGTTACATTAGGTGAGGGCACCAAAATTGCCGGCCTTCCCAAAACCGCAAGCTCACTTAAGGTGGAAGCTCCGCTTCGGCAAATTACAAGGTCTGCCGCAGCCATAACAACGGGCATATCATATATATATTCCCGAACTTCCATGCCCCTTGCCTTTGGGTCTTTAATGTTTTCCTTTTCCATGTCATGGAGCATGGCCTTATATCCGCATTTTCCCGCAGAGTGGATAAGGTTGAAAAAAGGCTTGCCCAAAGCTTTTTCAATGAAGGAAACCATAAGCTTATTCATAAAGGAAGCGCCAAGAGAGCCCCAAACGGAGACAACTAAGGGTCTGTCAGGGTCAAGCCCCAGCTTTTCCCTGGCGGTTTTTTTATCGATACGGCGAAAATCCCCCCGCACAGGCGTGCCTGTGACAATAACCTTCCTCTGGTTTTTATAATACTGCCTGCTTTCCTCAAAACCAACAAGAATCTTGTCGGTGGACACGGAAAGCATTTTTGTAGTAAGCCCCGGAACAGCATTGCTCTCGTGGATTACTGTGGGGATTTTCATGGTGTGAGCCGCTCTTAGCACAGGATAGCAGACATAGCCCCCTGTTCCAATAACCACGTCGGGCATAAATTCTTTTATAATAGCCTTTGCCTCGGAGGTTGAGCCAATAACATTTTTTATGGTGTTAAGGTTGTGCTTTAAACCCTCAAGGGAGAGGCTGCGGCTTATATTTGTAATGTTAACGGTTTTTATATCAAAGCCCTCTCTGGGAACAAGCTCAGTCTCCATATGCCCTTCGGCACCCACAAAGAGTATTTCGCAGTCGGGCATAAGCTCTTTTAAATACTGGGCAACACCCAAAGCGGGATTTATATGGCCTGCGGTTCCTCCGCAGGTAAACAGAAATTTCATACGAGCTTCTCCTTTCAAGGCTTCCCTTTAAAAAAATTTATCTTGGAGCCTTAGGTTTTGGTTTTTTAACAGATTTGGCGGTGGGTATATCCCGAGATACACTAAGGATAATCCCCATTTGTGCCATTTGCATAAGCAGGGCCGTTCCGCCGTAGCTGAAAAGAGGCAGGGATATTCCCGTTGCCGGAATAAGGTTTGTGCAGACAGCAACGTTTAAAATAACCTGTATGGCTAAAAGGGAGGTTATGCCTGTGCAGACAAGAAAGCTGTATCTGTCACGGCTGTGCATGGCAAGCCAATAGCCCCTTATTATGAGTATGGCAAAAAGTATAAGGATGAGAAGGGCGCCTATAAAGCCCAGTTCCTCAGAAATAACTGAAAAGATAAAGTCGTTGTGTTCCTCGGGCAGGTATAGGTATTTCTGCCTGCTTTGTCCAAGGCCCAAACCGAAAAGCCCGCCGCTGCCAATAGCGTAAAGGGACTGTATGATTTGATAGCCCGTGTCGCTGGCATCGGCAAAGGGGTCACGCCAGGCTGTAATTCTGTCCGAGGAATATTTAAGTACATTGACGGCCAAAAACAAAAGCGCCCCCACAAGACCCAAACCGCCCACAAACCAGAAAAGCCTTGCCCCGCCGATAAACATCATAATAGCGCCAATGGTGATGATGATGATGGAGGCGGAAAGATGCGGTTCCAAAAACAGAAGTCCCACAATAACGGCAAGGATAATGCAAAAAGGCATAATGCCGTATTTGAAGGTTCCCATAAGGTTTTTATAACGGCAAATAAGCACGGAGAAGGACAAAATAACTCCGATTTTAGCAATTTCCGAGGGCTGCACGCTAACTCCCGCAATCATAATCCAGCGTTTTGCGCCGTTTGATTCCGTTCCGACAATTAATACGGCAAGGAGCAGTACAACAGCCACAAACAAAACCGGAAATGAAAACCTTTTATAAAAACTCATAGGCATACGGGAGGCCAAAAACATTGCTGCCACACCTAAGATCGCAAATAAAAGCTGGCGGGCGAAGTAATATGTAGCGTTTCCGCCGGTCTCTTTTGTAAGGTCGTAATAGGCGCTGGCATAGCTTGACGAGAGTACCATTATAACCCCGATTGACAGTAAAAGCAATGTTATAAGAAGAAAGGGTATGTCCACAGGACCCCGTACTATCCTCATATCCCGACTGTAATCTTTAAGTGCAGAAGTCTTATTCACCTGCTTATCACTCCTTTGCTCCCTGCCATAAAACAAGATTTTTTAAGCGGCGTATCTTCCGTATACACCTATGAAGGAGATTATGACAAATACTGCTGTTATTCCCGTAAACAGGGCAAACAGTTCCTTCTCGCTCCACTTTTTACCCGACCAGCCGCCCATTTCAAGATGATGGTGGAAGGGGGCCATTTTAAACACCCTTTTACCTCCGGAAAGCTTGAAATATCCAACCTGTATTACGTCGGATAAAACCTCCAGTATATACATTATGCCTATGCTTAAAATTATAAGGGGCATATCCAAAGATAAGGCCATGCCGGCAACAGCTCCGCCTAAAAACAGTGAGCCTGTGTCCCCCATGAAAACCTTTGCGGGATTATAGTTATAAATAAGAAAACCGAAAAGCCCGCCCAAAACAGCGGCGGCAAATACCCCCAGAGACAAATACTCTCTGCCCCAGAAAAAAGCCACCGCACTGTAAAACAGGAAAACCGGCATTGAGGTTCCCGTTGCAAGTCCGTCCACACCGTCTGTAAGGTTTACAGCGTTTACGGTTGCAACAACTGTGAATATACAAAAGGCAAAAAACAGCCATTCCTGCATTTTTATGCTAACTCCGAGAAAGGGGACATACAGGTTCGGTGTGAGATAGCCGAAGTATCGAAGGGCAAAGACAAACACCGCCGCCACCGCCACTTGAAGAATAAATTTCTTTCCGGCGGTAAGGCCTGTGTTCTGCTTTTTTTTAAGCTTTTCATAGTCGTCTATAAAGCCCACAGCAGCGAAGGCAAGGGAGAGAGCCAAAACAAGAATATGTCCGTAATCACCTTCAAGCATAAAGGAAAATCCCGTTGACAGACAGGCCGCTATCGTACCGCCTATAAAGATTATTCCGCCCATGGTTGGTGTTCCCGCCTTTGACATATGCCAGGTGGGCCCGTTTTCCTTTATTGCCTGCCCCGCCTTAATCCTGCGAAGCCAGGGCACCACTATTTTTCCAAGAAGCGCCGATACCCCAAAGGATACTATAAAAGCCATTATAAGCTTTCCTGTCATAGGTTTCTTTCCTCCGTCTTCCGCTGTTTTTAGCTCCGGTCCTTTTGTTTTTTTGCCAGATGCTCAGCGACTATTTCACGTTCGTCCATATGATGTTTTTCCTTGCCGATAATCTGATAGGTTTCGTGGCCCTTGCCGGCAAGTATGATAATATCCCCCGTCTGATGACTGTCTATTGCATAGGCTATGGCCTCGGCCCTGTCCGGTATGACTTTATATCGGCTTTTCGGACCTTTAACTCCGGAAAGAATGTCCTCAATAATAGCCATTGGGTCTTCTGTTCTGGGGTTATCAGAGGTGATTATGGCAAAGTCTGCCTCTGACACGGCGATATCTCCCATCAGATGGCGCTTTGATTTGTCTCTGTCTCCGCCGCAGCCGAAAAGCGCCACTACCCTTCCCTCGGAAACTTCTTTCATGGATTTTATAACATTTTCAAGAGCGTCGGGAGTATGGGCATAGTCTATGAGTATGGTAAAGTCCTCAGGCGTAGGCACAAGCTCCACCCTGCCTTTAACTCCTTTGGCAGTTTTTAAAGAAGCGCAAATTTCCGGCAAGGGTATTTCAAGGAGCAGCCCCGCCGAAATAACGGACATGGCGTTATACACGGAAAACCTGCCCGGTATATCAAGAGTCACCCGCTCAAGACTTCCTCCCGCCAAGGCCAAAAACTTAACATCCCAGGGGGAAAGACGTATATCCTTTGCAATAAGGTCGGCCTCAAGCTTTTCCTCGGAATAGGTGAGAACCGGACATTTTGCCCTCTCGCACATATATCCGCCCCATTCGTCGTCAATATTTATGGCAGCCTTTTCACAGCGCTCTAGCAAAAGAGCCTTGGCTCCGGCATACTCCTCCATGGTCCCATGGAAGTCAAGATGGTCTTGAGTCAGGTTTGTAAAAACCGCCGCTTCAAAATGCAGTCCTGCCACCCTATCCAAAGCTAACGAATGAGATGATACTTCCATTACAACAAATTTGCAAGACTCATCTGCCATTTGACGTAATAATTTTTGCAATTCGTATGATTCCGGAGTGGTTCTTTCGGTTTCCAGCACCTTTTCTCCTATCATGTTCTGGTTTGTGCCTATAAGAGCCGTTTTTTCTCCGGTACATTCCTCCAGCATATGCTTTATAAGCATTGTGGAGGTGGTTTTGCCGTTGGTACCTGTTAAGCCTATAAGCTTCATTTCTCCGGCGGGGTTTCCAAAAAAGTTTTTCGACATAAGGGCAAGGGCAAGACGGGAGTTTTCCACAAGTACATAAGGCACCTTTATATCCGGCTCCTGCTCACAGATAACAAGCTCTGCTCCGGCTTTAACTGCCTGCCCTATATATTTATGCCCGTCGCTTTCAAAGCCTTTTACGGCCACAAAGGCTCCGCCTTTTTTTACTTTTCGTGAGTCATAGCTTATATCACTTAGCTCGGCATCGAGATCGGCAAAGATGCCGAGCGTTTCAATATCTATTAATAGTTCTTTGAGCTTCATGTTTCTGCCTCCTCTTTTCTTATGTAATTGCAGACCCTCTAGTAAAGCCCTAACTGGCTGTCGTCGGTTACCGTTACCTCCACTACAGTTCCGTGGGAAACACTTGCACCCGCCGCTATGCTTTGGTTTGAGACAACAATTTTTTCAGGGTCTGTCACAGCTCCGGAAGCTCTTATGAAAAGGGCGTAGCTGCCCAGCTTCTGCCTTGCGACACTGTAGGAAAGTCCGCTTATATCAGGCATGGTTTCAAGCTCTTGGGAAGGCTCTGCTCCGCAGTATATTATAATCTGACTGCCTGCCGCCACCACACAGTTTGCAGCGGGAATTTGGTCTGTAACAACACCGCCTGTGCCTATGATTCTTGAGGTAAAGCCGCTTTCAGTCAGTTTTGCCATAGCTTCCTCGGGGCTAAGTCCAATTATTTTTGGAACCGACCTATCCACTATCTGCTGCTCTTCCTCTGTAAGCTTTTGTTCAACACCCATATAAGGAAGGATATCCGCAAACATCTTTCCCACGGTGGGCGCTCCCATACGTCCGCCGCTTATATATATTCCCGTGGCATTTGAAGGTGTGTCCAAAAGCACTAAAATCGCTATCTGAGGGTCATCAGTTGGGGCAACACCTATAAAAGAGACTATGTATTCCTTGGCTTTACCGGAAGCGTCCTGAGCCACCTTTTCACTGGTTCCGGTTTTTCCGCCTATACTGTATCCGGCAACATAGGCATTTTTGCCAGTTCCCTCAAGCTTGTCACCAACAACGCTTTCAAGCATCTGGCATAAAAGGGCGCTGGTATCCTCACTTATCACCTGCCGCACAAGGGTGGGTTCGGTTTTGGATTCAGAGGTTCCGTCAGAATTTAAGGTTTCTTTAACCACATAGGGCTGCATAAGCTTTCCTCCGTTGGTGCAGGCGGAAAAGGCTGTTATAAGCTGCAAGGGTGTAATGTTAAAGGTCTGTCCAAAGGAGGCCGCCGCCAGCTGAGACTTGCTTTTGGGGTTATAAAAAAGACTTTCCGGCCACCAGATGCTGCCGCTTTCTCCGCCTAAATCTATACCCGTTTTCCCAGTCAAATAGACGTCTGGGTCAGACTGGGTTTCAAGAAAGCCAAAGGCCTCGCAGTATTTGTAAAAGGTCTCTGCTCCCACCCTTTGGCCTATATCTATAAAGGCCACGTTGCAGGAGTGCTGCAAAGCCTGGGTAAGAGTCTGGCTGCCGTGTCCTCCGCTTTTCCAGCATTTTCTTGCCTCGGTGTCTCCGGCAACCGTAATGCTGCCCCCGCAATAAAAGCTGTCTGAGGTGCTTACTATCCCCTCGTTTAAGGCCATGGCAAGAGTTAGAACCTTAAAGGTCGAGCCAGGCTCATAGGTGTCGCTTATGGCTTTGTTGCGCCACTGGAGAAACTGCTCTGCCACTAAAAGCTCATTTTTTTCGCTTTCATCTTCAAGATCATCGATTTTATCCTGAGCCATGGGGCTCACCGTCTGGTAACTGTTAAGGTCAAAATTGCCTAGGCTCACCATGCCAAGTATGCCGCCGGTGTTAACGTCCATGGCAATAGCCGCAGCGCCGTTTTGAACATCATAGTCACGAACAGCCTGTTCAAGGTGCTTTTCCAAATAATACTGTATTGTTGAATCTATGGTTAAAACTTTGTCTTTGCCGTCCTCGGCATCGTAATAGTCCTCAAAGCTTGTAAAAAGCATATCCGTACCGGCGGCATTTTTCGCCCGAACAACCCTGCCGTCTATGCCGGTAAGAGAGTCGTTATAGTAAGCCTCAACACCTGACTGGCCGGTGTTTTCCATGCCCACAAAGCCTATGACATGGGCAGCTAAGCTGCCATAGGGGTAATAACGCTTTGTGTCCTCCTCGATTTTCACACCCTTTAGGTCATACTCGTTTTTAAACTCCCGAACCTTGTCGGAAACTTCCGGTTCAACCTTTTTTGCTATGGTTTTATACCAAGACTTTGTATCTTGAGCTTTTTCATAAATGCTCATGGCATCAACATCGAGTATTTCAGAAAGGCCCTCCGCTATGAATATGGGGTCCTCCTCATAAAGCTTTATCTCAGCAGGGCTTATGTAGATGTTGTCAACACTGGCGCTCATTGCCAGTATTTTCATATTGCTGTCATAGATGGTTCCTCTGGCAGCATGAACCGTTGTATCCCGAACCTGCTGCTCGATTGCCGCCGATTCATACAGTTCGTGGTCTATAATTTGCAGTTTTATAAGCCGCATGGCCAAGACCGCAAAAGCAACTATGCCGCACACTATCATTAAAAAAAGTGTGCGGCGCAGCATCATTGAATTGGGAGCCTGCCTTATATTTGTTTTTTGTTTGTTGCCTGCCATTTATCTCCCTCCGAAGCACAAAGCCCGCCTTGTCATAATACCTGCCGCACTGCCTTTTCCGGACACTGAGATTTTTCCGGCTTTAACAATATACTGACAAGGCTATCTGAAATATTCCGCTATCGACGAGAGAAAATCAAATACTCTGTCCGTCAGCTCGCCTTTTTCTCCGCTTCCGCTGATTATTACCGCTTTGTCGGGGACGAAGCTGTCTATATAATAAATCTGCTCATCTCTCGGTCTTTGCATACCCAGCTGAGAGCTGGCATATTCCTCGATTTCTGTCAGGTTAAAAGCCCTTTCATAGTCAATAAGCAGCCTGTTTTGGGCGACCTCAAGCTCTGTAAGCTGCTGCTCATACCTTACAGCCTCGTCTGTAACCGCCGTAAGCTGGATTTTTGCCATAAGACAAAAGACTATCAAAACAGCAGCGCAGATAAAGCCCACTATGGAAAGAGGGGCTATGCTTTGCCTTGGCTTTACAGCGGTTTGCGCGGTGACACGCTCTTTTATTTCAGGAGGGGCGGGAATAACTATTTTGCGCCTTTTAGGCGGGTACATAGTCTCATCTGGATATGCGGCGATACCGCTTAAATCATAGGCGAGAGTCCCGTATACGGGTTTTGCGCCATAGCCTTTGTCTGCGGACATTTCGCTCCTCCTTCCGCTGTCTTAAACCTGTTTCTTATACTCTTTCCGCCACCCGAAGCTTTGCACTTCGAGAGCGTGGGTTTTCTTCTATTTCCTCATGGCTTGGTAAAAGGGGCTTTCTTGAGATGTTTTTAAGTGTTTTTTCAAAACCGCAGCGGCAAAGGGGAAAATCCCTTGGGCAGGTGCAGCCGTTTTCTCTTGAGGCAATGGCGTTTTTAACAATTCTGTCCTCCAGCGAATGAAAGGACAAAACACAGAGCCTTCCGCCTTTTTCAAGCCTGTCTGCCGCTGTTTCCAAAACCTCGGACAGTGACTCCAGCTCGTCATTTACCGCTATTCTTATGGCCTGAAAGCTGCGTTTTGCCGGATGCTGTTTTTCACGCAGGGCTGCTGCGGGCATGGCCTTTTTTATTATATCCACAAGCTCTAAGGTGGTTTCTATGGGCTTTTCTTCTCTTGCCCGCTCTATGGCTTCGGCTATCCTCGGAGCATAGCGCTCCTCACCAAAGTCATATAGAATGCGCTTTATTCTCTCCCGAGGCCAGCTGTTCACAATATCTTTCGCACTTGCCCCAGAGCCTTGGTCCATGCGCATATCCAAAGGCGCGTCGCTCATATAGGAAAAGCCTCTTTCAGACTCGTCAAGCTGGGGGGAAGATACCCCAAGGTCAAAAAGCATTCCGTTAACTTTTTCTATGTTCAGCCTGTCCAAAATCTCTCCCAGCTGGCTGAAATTGCCGTGGACCAAAGTTATTTTGTCCATATAAGGCTCAAGGCGCAAGCAGGCTCGCTCTATAGCCTTTTGGTCACGGTCTATGGAAATAAGCCTTCCTGTTTCTAGGCGGCGGGCAATTTCATAGGAATGCCCCCCAAGACCCAAGGTTCCGTCAACATATATTCCATCAGGTCTTATTTTTAATGCTTCTATGCATTCATCCAGCATTACGGAATAGTGCTTATAGTCCACTAGAACTCCAACTCCTCCATAACAGCCGCGATGTTTTCGGGCTTTGTCTCATTGATATAAATCTCGTTCCAGCTGGCGCTGTCCCAAAATTCCGCATGGTTGTTGCAGCCCACAACGGTAACATTTTTTGTAAGCCCCGCAAAGTCCCGCAGATTCTGAGGAAGAAGAATTCTTCCCTGAGCGTCAAGCTCGCACTTGGCGGCATAGGCAAATAAGGGGCGCATTTTCCGCTGCTTCACATAAGGCATCTCGTTTACCTTATCTGAAAAGCTCTGCCAGCTTTCTGCGGAATAGGCGGAAAGGCATTTATCCATGGAAAGGGTAACGTAAAAAACATTGCCCAAATCTTCACGCAGACGGGCGGGAATTGAAAGGCGACCCTTGGAGTCAAGTGTATGCTGATATTCACCTGTCACGCAAAGCCCCCCAATCCCATATATTTTTCCACATTTCATGAACATTGTGGGAAACTGTTGCACTTTATCCCACTATTCCCCACTCAGGCATTCTCATTATAAACGTGGTAAAAAAAAATTGCAAGAGCGAATAAAGTCGAAAAAACCGATGTTTTTTAGGTGTTCTTGCCCCCTCACACAATAGATTGTTATTGATTTAAAGTTTTTCTTTTAAATAATCAACATATAGAAAAAGCAGCAATCAAAAAACTTTTTAAAAAGTTTTTTGATTGCTGCTTTTTCTATTTAAAGGCTAAATTGTGACGACTAATCCTCGTTAAGCTCCTCTACAAGGGGAACTTCGGTGGGTCTTGGAGTCATATCAAGGCTGGCTGAGGCAAGCTCACGAAAACGGACTCTGGAGTTTCGAAGCTCGTTTTGTGCCGCTGCAACGGCCTCCTCTGTACGCCTTAAAGCATCGTCTACATATTCGTTGGCAACACGCATCAGTTCTTTTGCCCTGTTTTCGGCATTGCTTACAATTTCGTTTGCGCGGCTTTTTGCAATGCGAGTAACTTCCTGCTCCTCCACCATGTGCCTTGCCTGCTCTTCGGCAGTTTTTTTGATGGCTTCGGTTTCCCGCTTTGCGTTTGCAACAAACTCGTCTCTTGAGGCTAAAAGCCGCTTCGCCTCGGAAAGCTCTATGGGAAGCTGGGCTCTTATTTCGTCGATAAGGCTTAAAGTGCTTTCTCTTTGAAGCATACACTTATCCTTTGATAAGGGAACGCTCCAGGCGTCTACTACTGAATTATATAGTATCTCAAGAAGCTCAATTACCTCATTTTCCATTTCTATATCCATATCTTTACCTCCTGTTCCTGAGCTTTTGGTCAAGCACCTTAACAACCTGCTCGGGTACATATTCGGAAAGGTCCGCTCCGTACATGGCAAGCTGTCTCACGGCACTTGAGCTAAGGTAGATATACTTAGCGCTGGCACTGATAAAAAAGGTCTCAAGCTGGGGGTTTAGGTTTTTGTTGAAAGCCGCCATAACGGTTTCATACTCGTAGTCATAGGAATTGCGAAGCCCTTTTATGATGACAGGGTTTTCAAACTGCTTGGCATAGTCGGCAAGAAGCTCTAAAGAGCAGTCCACCTCTACCTTTGGATTGGCTGAAACAACCTCTTTAATCAGCTCTACCCTCTCGTTTATCTCGAGCATAGGAGTTTTTTCCACGTTCATAACAACGCTTACTATAAGCTTGTCAAAAATCTTTGAAGCTCTTTCTATGATGTCGAGATGCCCTAAGGTTATGGGGTCAAAGGTGCCGGGATAAATGGCTGTGACCATAAGCTTTATATCCTTCCTTTCGGGGGACTTTATCCTTCCGCAAGCTGCGGGGCCCTCTTTCCGCAGACGCTTAGTTTAACCTTGCCGTATTTGTATTCTCGTCCTATAAAATATGGCTCGGAAAGGGGTAAAACTTCGGTTTTTATATCAGTCTCGCAAATTATTATACCACCATCTGCCAATATGTCAAATTGAATAATTTTTTGAAGGGCTTTGTCGAGAAGCCCTTGGGCATATGGCGGGTCAAGGAAGATAAGGTCAAACTTCCCGCAATGGCCGAGATAGCTAAGAGCATCTTCCCGAACTGTTTCGCCGGAAAGCTTGCAATGCTCCAGATTTGCCCGAACTGTTTTAATAGCTTCCAAGCTCTCGTCAACAAAGACGACGCTTTTTGCCCCGCGGCTTAGGGCTTCAATGCCCAGCTGCCCTGTGCCCGCGAAAAGGTCTAACACCCTTCTTCCCTCAAGGTCAAACTGGATTATATTAAAAAGGGACTCTTTCACAAGGCCTGTTGTAGGGCGAATGTCCATATTAGCCGGCTCATAAAGCCTCCGGCCTCTTGCCGTACCTGTTATAACTCTCATAAATCCTCCTTTATCTCAGGGGCTTTTTCGCCCTCATCAAGGCCGCCTTTTGGGGAAAAGTGTTCATACACCGCCTTGGCTGTGTTTTTTGGAACAACTGCGCAAAGCTCTTCATAGCTTGCCGCTTTTATTGCCTTTATGCTTTTAAAGTGTTTTAAAAGCTCGTTTCTGCGAACGGGGCCAAGGCCTTTAATGTTGTCCAGAGCGGAGCCTATGGTTTTTGTTCTTAGGCTCCGATGGTATTCAATGGCAAAGCGGTGGGTTTCCTCCTGAATGCCGCCAATAAAGGCAAATACCGCAGGATTTCCAACTATGCCCACTTCCTCCCCCTCTGGGTAAATAAGTGCCCTTGTGCGATGCCTGTCGTCTTTTACCATTCCCAAAACGGGAATGCTTATTTTATTTGTTAAAAGCACCTCACGGGCCATGGAAGCGTGGACAGCGCCCCCGTCTATAAGCAGCAGGTCAGGAAGCTCATTAAATCCCTCATCGCCGTCTATAAAGCGCTTAAACCGTCTGGTTAAAACCTCTTTCATGCTGCCGTAGTCGTCCTGAGATGAAATTTCCTTTAAGCGAAACTTTCTGTAATCACGTTTTAGGGGTCTGCCATCTTGAAAAACCGTCATGGAGGCCACTATGCCAAAGTTTCCGGTGTTGGAAATGTCAAAGGCTTCTATGCGCCGGGGCAAGGCTTCCATGCCCAGGGCATCCCTTAGCCATTCCAGAGTTTTCATCCGTTTTTGGGTGGCCGTTGTGGCACGAAGGGCTTCTTCTTTGGCGTTGAGCATGGCCTTTAAAACCATCTCACGGCGCTGGCCTCTCTGGGGTGTTTCCACAGAAACCTTATGTCCTGCCGCCTCTGTGAGCATCCGTGAAATTTCTTGAGCATTCTCTATTGGAAAGGGCAGCAAAATACTTTTTGGGAAAATGCCGCTTATCAAATAGTATTGCCGGACAAGGGCGGACACAGCCTCGGCATCGTTTTCCAAAGGTTCCTCCAGCAGACGGTAATCTTTGTCGCTAAGGTCGCCTCCGTCATAACGCAAAACGGCAAAGCAGCTTTTTGCGCTGCGGTAAAAGCCCAGAGCATCGGCATCGGCCGTCGAGGAGGCAATTACCCTCTGGCGGTTTCCAAGACCCTCAACAGCCTTCAGCCTGTCCCGTAATTGGGCTGCCATTTCAAATTGCAAGTCCTCCGAGGCTGCAAACATTTTTTCCTGAAGCTCTGCCCGAAGCTCGGCAGTTTTTCCCGAAAAAAGCATTTCCGCCTGACGGATGCCCTCGTCATATTCACTTTGACCCGCCTTGCCTCCGCAAAAGCCCAGACAGTTTCCCATATGGTAGTTAAGGCAGGGCTTGCCCCTGCCAAAATCCCGCGGAAACTTTTTTGTGCAGGTGGGTAGCATCAGCGCCTTGCAAACCGTGTCTATAATATTTCTTGTCAGTCCCCTGCTGCCGTAAGGCCCAAAATATTTTGCCCCGTCCTCAGCGGTTTTGTTAACAATTGTAAAACGCGGACAGGGACTTTTAACATCCAGCCTTACAAAGGGGTAGGACTTATCGTCACGCAGGAGGATGTTATAGTGGGGCTGGTGGCGCTTTATAAGGGAGTTTTCCAAAATCAGCGCTTCAAATTCAGACTCGGCAACTATAACATTAAAATCTCTGGCTTTTTGAACCATAGCCTCCGTTTTGATGTCGTGCTCACCGCGAAAATAGCTGCTCACACGGTTTTTCAAAGCCTTGGCCTTGCCAACGTAAATAACTTCTCCCATTTCATCAAGCATAAGATACACGCCCGGTAAAAGGGGCAGCCTGTTTGCCTTTTCCCTTAGTTCTTCTATATTCAAGCTTTCCCCTCCCATCTTAGATTTAACATAAATATTATACAGTAGCTTTCGCTGTTTGTATACAAAAAAGACTAGGTTTCAGGCTTTGCCGCAAAATAAAAAGAGCCTTCCGCCGGAAAAATCTGGCGGAAGACTCTTTAAAGCCGTGTTGTTATTACTCGGAAAAGTCAGATGCAATCAGGGCTGCCAAGGTGGCCAAGGCGTCCTTTTCGTCGCTGCCGTCAGCGATGAGGTTTATGGAGGTTCCCTTCACAATTCCCAGAGAAAGCACCCCCAAAAGGCTTTTTGCGTTAACCTTTCGGTCATCCTTTTCAATCCAAATATTACTTTTGAATTCATTCGCCTTCTGAATAAAAAACGTTGCCGGCCTGGCATGAAGTCCTACTTGATTGTTAATGGTCACTTCTCTAGTTAGCATTAGCGTCACTCCTTATGACTTAAATGACATATTGTCCCTAGTTACCATAGGTATTTTACCAAAGCAAATCCCAAGCGTCAACTGCTTTTGCCCATTTTGTAGCTTTGCACAGCCATATCATTTTCTAAAACTTTCTTTTACCTAAGTTCGACAACGGTAACTCCCGTTTCACCCTCGCCAAAGCGCCCAAGCCTGAAAGATTTAACTGTCTTGTTAGTTTTTAGGTTCTGCTGAACCGCCGCTCTTAAGGCTCCAGTGCCTTTTCCGTGGATTATTGTAACCGTTTCAAGCTTTGCCATAAGGGCGCTGTCAAGATAGCGCTCCATAACCGGTATGGCCTCGTCTGTCATCATGCCCCTAAGGTCAATTTCCCTGCTGACGGAAGCCTCTCTAAGAGAGACTCCGCTTTTTTCGGATATTCCGTGTTTAATGACAGGCTCCGCATTTTCCAAAAGAAAAACCTCGTCCTCTTTTGCCGTCACCTTCATTATGCCCGCCTGAAGCGTAAGATTCCTATCCTGTGAAACGGAAATAACCTGAGCCTTAACACCCATGGGCATAAGCTGAACAGTATCCCCTGCCTTTACCGGCCGTGAGGATTTTTTTATTTCTTGGGGCTTTTCGCTTTTGTTAAGCTTTTCACCAGCCTGATTAAGCTGATGGCGAAGCTGGGCTCTGGCCTCGTTTTCCCGTATATGATCCCATTGCTTGTTCCGGCGGCGGCGCATTTCGTCAAGCTCGTCATAGACATTCTCGGCAGTTCGGCGGGCCTCGTCAATGATTTTTTGTGCCTGCTGCCTTGCGTCCTCCTGTGCTCTTTCAAGGCGATGTTCCAGTTCCTGCTGGGTTTCCTCAGCTTTTTTTGCGGCTTCCCGAGCCTCGGCAAGTTTTTTTGCTGTTTCCTCCCTGTCTTTTTCAAGTAGCTGGCGCTGACTTTCAAGCTTTTTTATAGTTTCCTCAAGGCTTGCGCTCTCGGCGGATACCCTTCGCTTGGCATCGGAAATAACCGCCTCGGAAAGCCCCAGTCTCTCGCTTATGGCAAAGGCGTTGGATTTTCCCGGAATGCCGATTAGCAGCCTGTAGGTTGGGCGAAGGGTCAAAACATCAAACTCGCAGGAGGCGTTTTGCACTCCCGGGGTGTTGGTGGCAAAGACCTTAAGCTCGGCGTAATGGGTTGTGGCGGCAATTTTTGAGCCTTTTTTTCTTGCGTTTTCAATTATGGCGGCAGCTAAGGCCGCACCCTCAACGGGGTCTGTGCCCGCTCCAAGCTCGTCAAAGAGCAAAAGACTCCTCTCGTCACAGACTTCAAGTATTGAAACTATATTCGTCATATGGGAAGAAAATGTGGAAAGAGACTGTTCTATGCTTTGTTCGTCACCAATATCCGCCAAAACAGCTCCAAAAACCGGCACGGCACTGCCGTCTGCAGCCGGTATGTGCAGTCCGCAGGCAGCCATGACACACAAAAGGCCGAGAGTTTTAAGGGAAACCGTTTTTCCTCCGGTGTTTGGCCCTGTTATAACAAGGGTGTCCCAGTCCTGCCCCATTTCGATTGTTATGGGAACGGCACTTTCCTTAGGCAAAAGGGGGTGGCGGGCTTTTTTCAAAATAACCGAGGGGCCAATGGAAGGCTCCATGCCGCTTTGCTTATATGAAAGTCTGGCTTTCGAAAAAATGCAATCTAACTGCACCAGAATATTAAAGTCCTGTATAATATCGTCTCCGTGGTTTCCGCATTCGGCAGAAAGCTCCATCAAAATCCTTTCAATTTCCTGCTTTTCCTTGGCTTTCAGCTCACGAAGCTCGTTATTTGCCTTAACTGCCGCCATAGGCTCAACAAAAAGGGTGGCCCCGCTGGAGGAAATATCGTGGACTAGCCCCGGGATGCTGCCCTTGCACTCTGCTTTCACGGGGACAACATACCTGTCGCTTCTTGTGGTGATAATCGGCTCTTGAAGAGCCTTTGCATAGGCGGGAGATGAAATTATTTTTTGAAGGGACTCCCGCACTCTGGCGGAGGCGGCCCTCATATGGCGGCGAATTGTTGAAAGCTCGGAGCTTGCCCCGTCTGCTATTTCGTCCTCGGCTGTTATGCAGCCTGTTATTTTTTCTTCAAGATATTTATTTGCCATCAGTGATGAAAAAAGAAAGTCAATATCGCTTCTTCCGGTTTTTTCCCCCCCTGCATAGGCCCGCACAAGCCTTGCCGTCTGTAAAACTCCGGCAATATCCAAAAGCTCAAGGGTATTTAGCATTCCTCCGATTTCCGCGCGGGTAAGTGCAGAGCGGACATCTTTTAAAGCGCCGAAAGAGGGGCTGCCTTTTAAAACCATCATTTCCTTGGCGGCGCTTGTTTCCCCCAGTCTTTTTTTAACCTCAAATTCACTGTCCGAGGGGCGAAGGGAAAGAAGCTTTTCCTTTGCCGGAGGGCTAACCGCCTCGGCGGAAAGCAGCTGCAAAACTGCGGGAAGCTCCAAGGTAATTACTGACTTTTCATAAAGCTCTGTCATATATTCTCCTTTGTTAATGCTATCTTTAAAGGCGGCAAAAAACTTAGGTAAAAGGTGCTACCTCACACTTTTCCAATAGTCAAGGGTTTGAAACTCCCTGTCCAGCTGGGCTGGAATATAAGCCTCACAAACAGAATAAAGTCTTTTTGCGGCATTTTCTTCAAGGGAAAAGGAAAAGGCCTTTTTGCAGTCCGCTCCTGTAATATGGCGCAGGGCGGCAAGGCTGTCCGGACATAAGTCAAACCGCCTGCCCTGATCGTCGGGGCAGCCGGCGCAAAGAAGACTTCCTCCCATAAGGCTGAAAACTGGCCTTTCAGGCTCCGGATTTCCACAGGCAGCGCAATAGTCAAGGCTTGGCTCGTAGCCGGATAGGCACATGAGCTTAAGCTCGAAAACAGCCTTTATATGCTCCGGCTTGTAAAGGTTTCGGCTTAGGGCGAAAAGACTGTTAAGCCCCAGACTAAGCATTGCGGGGTTTGGGCTGTCTTCATCAGAAACGGCCTCTAAAAGAGAGGCAAAATAAACCCCCAGAGAAAGGCTTTCAATATCCCGCCTCAGTCCCAAAAACTGCTCTATGGCCTGAGCTTCTTTAACATACCACTTGCCCTTATTTTCAAAAAGAGTCATCTCGGAAAAGGCCAAAAGCTGGCAGGCGGCGGCAATTTTACTGCCCTTGCGCATGACAGCCCTTGCCGAAACTGTAAGCTTGCCCTCATCCTCGGTCAAAACTGTGAGGATTTTATCCGCTTCCTTATATTTTACCTCTCTTAGTACCAGTGCCTTAGTAGTTTTGTGCATATTATGTAAACCTCCGCCGTATCGACCCATGAGTTATTAACGTCATCTTGTCATTTTCCTCCGCGGAAATGAAAAAGCGACAATACTGCCTGCATAGACATCTCATTGCAATTTGCCTTTACGCGAAGGCGGCGCTTGAGTGCTGCGCTGACAGATTTTTCACGGGTCGATACGGCACAACTCAAAAGCGAACACGGGGTGTTTCACCCGTACCGCTAAAAGCGAGAGTGTCGGTTGGCGGAAAATACGGCTGTGTTTTTTTCTCTTTTATAGCCGAGCGGTAAAGTAAATAACAGACTGGTTCGCCTGTTTCACAAAACATCCGCCACATCGAATCGTTCTTCATGTGAACTCACCTCGCTGCTTATATTATGTGCCAGGTGAGCTTATATATTTGCGTTTTTATTCGGTAATTTTTTTCAAATTCTAAAAATAAAGTTAGTCTTTATAGCCAAAGTTTTTAAGCAGGCCGTCTCTGTCACGCCATGAATCTTTAACCTTAACCCAAGTTTGAAGATAGACCTTTGTACCCATAAACTTTTCTATGTCCGCCCTTGCCATTGTGCCGATTTTTTTAAGCATTTCACCGTTTTTCCCGATTATAATGCCTTTATGTCCAGGTTTTTCACAATAAATCGTAACCTCAAGGTCAATTATTTCCGTGTCAGTACGCTCTGAAAACCTTATGACCTCCACTGCCGTTCCGTGGGGAATTTCCTCATCCAGACAGTAAAGCAGCTTTTCCCGCACAATTTCGGCGCAAACCTGCTTATCCGGCTGGTCTGTAACCATGTCTTCGGGGAAAAGCCAAGGACCCGCTAGGGAGAACTTTAAAAATTCCTCCATAAGCTCCGGTAAGCCCTCTCCGGTTTTTGCGCTGACAGGGACAATGGCCGCAAATTCATGCAAGGCGGAATAGGCCAAGATAACAGCCAAAAGCTCCTCTTTCGCCACAGTGTCTATTTTATTTATAACTAAAATTGCCGGCACCTTTGTTTGCTTTATTCTATCTATAAGCTGGGTTTCCTGAACTCCGGCAGAAGGTATTGGCTCCACCACCAGAGCCACAGCCTCAACGTCTGCCACAGACTGGCGTACGATCTTTACCATGTATTCTCCAAGCTTTGTTCTCGCCTTGTGAAAACCGGGGGTGTCTACTAAAACAAGCTGGGTGTCCCCTTTATTTATAACCGCACAAATGCGGTTTCGTGTGGTCTGGGGCTTGTTTGAAACAATGGCGATTTTTTCCCCCAAAAGCTTGTTTGTAAGGGTGGATTTGCCCACATTGGGTCTGCCTGCAATGGTTATCATGGCAAAGCGTGTTTTTTCTGTTTTCTTCATTTTTTCTTTCTCCTTCCTCTCAAAGCAAAAATGCCGAGAGGTATAAGTGTAAGCAGTATAAGACCAGAGCAAAGGGGTTTTTCCTTTAAAAAACTAAGGGCCGCGGAAAGCTTGTCATCTTTGAAAAAAATCATTACCCCAACAGCGGCAGAAAACAGGGCAGCTATTAAAACAGCCCCTGCCGCGGCATCTTTGGCAAAGCCTACAGTCTTAGATTTTTCCGTACAAAAGCTGTCGCAGAGCTTTTCAATCGCCGTATTAAAACATTCAAGCCCCAGGACAAGAGCCATGCATAAAAGCACAACAGTCCATTGCAGTTGGCTTATCCCCGTGATGAGCCCTGCAAGTATAACATAAAAACAAAAGCACAGATGTATACGCATATTGCCCTCGTTTTTAATGACAGCGGCAATTCCCCTGAAGGCATAGTAAAAGCTTTTCACTTTTCTTCTTCCTTTCCAAGACCTGCCATAATTAACTTTTCACGAGAGCGCATATGCTGTTTTTCCTCCCCCTCGTCCATATGGTCATAACCCAAAAGGTGCAAAACCGAGTGGACGGTAAGGTATGAAATTTCCCTTTTTGTCCCGTGGCCAAAGCGCTCTCCCTGCTGGGCTGCCCGCTGCAAATTAATTGCAATGTCCCCCAAAACTATGCGGCCTGTTTTCATGTCCTTCTCGCAGCTGTCCTCGTCAAAAAAGCCGGGGGTCATTTCGTTTGCAGGAAAGGACAAGACATCCGTTTCCCTGTCTGTATCACGAAAGCGGCGGTTTAGTTCTCGTATTCCCACATCATCCGTCAGTAAAACACTTATGCTGCAAGGGACAAAAATCCCCTCGGCAGAAAGGGCGGCCTTTACCGACCGCCGTATAAGAGCTGCGGTAAAAAGCCTTTTAAAACCGGATTTTTCACCGGTAATGTATATCTTATGTTTCATTTTGCTTCCTTTTAAAGGTTTTCTGAGGCTGGGCCTTAGCTGTGTCTGTGGCTGCTTTGGCAGGTGCCTGCCTTTTCTCGTGTTTTTCATAGGCTTCGATTATTTTTTGCACCAAAACATGGCGGACAACGTCGGCCCCCGTAAGGCGGCAGATGCCTATATCGTCAATGCCCTTTAAAACCCGTATTGCCTCTTTTAAGCCGCTTTGCTTGTCTCCGGGAAGGTCAATCTGGGTAATGTCACCTGTTATAACCGCCTTGGAGCCAAAGCCAATTCGGGTTAAAAACATTTTCATCTGCTCACGGGAGGTGTTTTGCGCCTCGTCTAAAATAATAAAGCTGTCATCCAAGGTTCTGCCTCGCATATATGCCAGAGGTGCCACCTCGATATTGCCCCGCTCTAAATACTTATTATAGGTTTCTGCTCCCAGCATATCAAAAAGAGCGTCGTACAAAGGGCGAAGATAGGGGTCTACCTTACTTTGCAAATCGCCGGGGAGAAAACCCAGTCTCTCACCTGCCTCAACAGCAGGGCGGGTGAGGATTATGCGGTTTACCTCTTTGTTGCGAAAAGAGGAAACGGCGGCGGCCACGGCAAGATAGGTTTTCCCCGTGCCGGCAGGCCCCACTCCAAGGGTTATGGTGTTTTTTGCTATGGCTTCAACATATTCCCTTTGTCCCACTGTTTTGGCTTTTATGGGTTTTCCCTTTGCCGTTATGCAAACAACGTCGCCGGCAATTTTGTCAATCTTGCTTTCCGCTCCCTCACGGACAAGCTTTATGATATAACGAACATTCTGCTCGTCAATATTTTCCCCTCTGGCAGCTAAAGACAAAAGCCCCTGTATGGCCTTTTCCGCATACATAACATTTTCCGCTTCTCCGGCTATGTGAAGCTCCGACTGGCGGTCTGTGACCTGCACTGAAAAGTCATCCTCGATTATGTGCATATTTCTGTCAAAGGAGCCAAAGACGTTTATGATCTGCTCCATACGGTCAACTGCCATTATTCTTTCTGTCATCCGTTTGCTGTTTCCTCTCCGGCGGCCTGCGCCATTTCTATCTCTTGTTTAGCCATTGGCCTTTCAAGGCCAATTTCCTGACTGCATTCGGCTCGCAGGGTTAATACCCCGAATCCGTCTATTACTTTAAAGGAGGAGTTAGTAAATAAAACTTCTCCCTTATCACCGATTTTTTGTAAAAGCTCGGCATTTGCCCTTTCCTGAAGGAGGGTTTTCATATACTGTCTGCTGCGGCTTGCCGAAACAGTTTCATAGTAAAGGCTCCGGCGGCAGACAAGACTTACAGGCAGGGTGAAAACTCCATCTACAGAAAGCTTTTCCTCACTGATGATAATATCACATTTGTCCTTTAAAATTCCACTGCTTTGATAAAAATTTATGCGTCTGTCTCCCAGTATTAGGCTGTAGCGGCTTTGGGTTTTCCCGTTGTACTCTTTCAGTGTGTATTCTGCCGGCATAAAAACCATTACCTCATGCCAGGTTCTAGCCATAACCTCGCCTTCGGCGTGTAAAATCTTTGTTTCGGAAAAGGTGGAGGAAACTGCCCCGTCTATGAGGGTTTCGCCTTTAATTACGGTTTGCCCCTTAGTAAACTTTCCCTCGCCTTTATATACCTTTATATCCTCTATTATGCCCGGATATTCCGCTACGATTTTCACTTTTTCAAACTCGTCAAAAAGCTCTGGAATATCCGTTCTCTCACGCACCTGAACATAGACACGGCTTCCGAAAACCGAAACACTTATAAATTTAAGCTCTGGAATTTTGACCAGCACCCTGCTTCTTATATTATCACTGGTGTATGCCGGATGAAAGCTGCCTATGTAAACTCCGGCGCTCTCAAGAGCGTTTAAAATTTCCGTTTCGCTGACAGTTTCATTGCCGTGGATTTCGATTTCCCAAGTGAAGAAGGAAGATATCACAAAAAGTAAAATCAGCACAGCCGGCAAAACCCAAAGTACATAGCGCCGCCTTGCCCTTTTCATCATAACAGGGGCGCCCCGCTTTTCCACAAGGGAAATTTCGCAGCGGCTTTCTTCTTCAAGATTTAAAAGCTTTTCAAGAGCTTTAAGCCTTACTTTTATATAAAGGGTAAATTCATCCTCCGGATATGCTCCCCAAAATTCAATTCCCTTATTTGCGCATATATCAAGAAGCCGTGTAGGCTCTGCCCCAACGGCCCGCACCAAGGCAAAGCCCCGTGCCAAATCCGATAGTCTTTCCATTGCACACCGCCTTTAACAAAACTCAAGGCTTACGATTAGACCACGGATAACAATATCTCCCGCCGTCATCGCCGCAAGCTCCAGTTCGTCCCCCCGAATACGCAAGGTTCCCCAGCGTGCCCGCACCTCTATGCTCTCTCTTGAGTACGAAAGCAGACCCCCGTGGTTTTCTATAAGAACTTCGCTGCCGCCGGAGATTGTTATCTTCGGCTCCGAGGGCAAAACCTGAGCAGGCAGACCAAACCTATCCGTTACGGGGCGTAAACGAGCGCCTTTTTTCACTGTCCTCACCACCTCAGCTAAGCTTATGATAAAAGAGACTTCTAAATGTCTTTTATATGCTTCGGGCAATGTCAGAAAAAGACGGCAGATTGGTTAAAGCGATATTAAATTAATGAAAATCAGGATAAATCCAAGGGCACTTGCGTAAATATTTTTAGTACGGGCTTGTTTTTAAAAAGTCCGAATAGACGAATCGCGAAAAAAGGAAGGTGCTGTTTTGACAAAGCGGGTTTTGTTTGTATTATCGGTTCTCATGTCTTTAACGGCGTTTCTGGCCCTGATGCTCTGCCCTCAGCAGGCTTCGGAGGCCGCCCGCTACGGGCTTTCCCTTTGTGCCGGTGTTATAATCCCCTCACTTTTTCCCTTTATGGTTTTAGGAAATCTTATTTCCCAGCTGGGTCTTACAAAGCCTTTGGGAAGGCTTTTCTCCCCTGTTACAGAAAAGCTTTTCGGCGTTTCCGGCGGGGCCTTCTCCTGCTTTTTTCTTGGGATAACAGGAGGCTATCCTCTGGGTGCCGCCTGTGTTTCCGACCTTTACATAAAGGGCGCCATAGACAAAAAGCAGGGAGAGAGGCTTTTGGGTTTTTGCAATAATACGGGGCCTGCCTTTATTATAAGCGTTGCCGGCTCCGCCGTTTTCGGAAGCACCCTTGTGGGTTTTTTCCTCTATGGAATACATATCATATCCGCCGTGTTCACAGGTATGCTTTTAAAAATAAGAACCGGTAAAAGCCCTGCCCCTATATATGTTGCCAAGCAAAAGGGCTTTTCCGCTGCCTTTACAGACAGCGTTAAAAAAGCCTCTGTAACCTGCCTGTTCGTCTGCGGTTTTCTTGTTTTTTTCTCTGTAATTATGGGGCTTTTGGATGACTCAGGCGCCCTGCCTGCCATAACCGGAAGGCTCTCTTTGTTTTTTAACGCAGAGCTGCATTTTGTGCGAAGCTTTTTCTGCGGGATTTTAGAGCTTGGCGCCGGCATAAGCTCCATGTCAGAGCTTTCCGTCTCCCCTTTAAACCTTGCCCTATGCTCATTTGTGCTGGGCTGGGGCAGCCTTTCTGTCCATGCCCAGACCCTTGCTGTAACGTCAGAGAGCGGACTTTCCTGCGTGTGGCACCTTTTTGGAAAGCTGCTCCACGGAGTTTTGTCCGCTCTTATAACGTATTTTGCCTTTCCGCTTTTATTCCAGTAATACTAGCTATTTAAAAGCGCCCATTCGGCGGCGTCCACACCGCCGTTTTTAATGTCAAATTCCTCTCCGAAGATTTCCCTTGTGTCGGCAAGAGCTTGAAGCATATCCGAATAAACAGCATCGTTTATGACTCCCAGATTATTGCCCTGCTCATAGCCGTCAATGGCAGAATGGAGATTCCAAAGCATATATCTGTAAGGGGATTCAATCTCGTAATTATACATATCCATCATTTTCATGGGAGCATAGGATATGTTGCGAAGACTGGTTTTCCCTGTGTCAAGGTTTTTCTGAACCTGAATGTTTAAAACAGCTGTGAGGTCTGTGTACCTGTCTTTCATGCAGGACACCAGATTTCCCAAAGAGTAGACCAAAAAGCCCGCCTTTTCATTGCCCTCATTATCGATAACATATCGAAGCTCCATTGGCTCTGGAACATGAGGGTGACCTCCGATTATTATGTCCGCCCCCTCTTTAAAGAGAAAATCCGCAAGCTCAATCTGGTAGGGGCGGGGGCTTGTTTCATACTCAATTCCCCAGTGCATCTGGACAAGTATAATATCTGTGTTCAGCTCTCTAGCCGCTGCCATATCCTCCCGCAAAAGATCGTAATTTATATCTGATAAATAGTCTAAATAGTCATTATAAAAAATATTAACCGCATATTCAAAGCCCGTTACCGGCATGGCGTTGGTTCCATAGGTAAAAGATAAAAACGCAAAGCTTACTCCGTTAATATCTTTTACGACTATGCCGTTTGTCTCATCCCGCTCCTCCTGACTGCGATAGGTGCCGACCTTGTCAAGTCCGTTTTCCTCCAGCACATCAATAGTGCGGAAAATGCCGGCCTTTAAGCCGTCCGCACTGTGGTTGTTGGCGGTGTTTATAAGGTCAAAGCCAAGGGATTTAAGGGCGCTCGCAAGCTCCGGCGGAGACTTAAACATGGGATAACCTGTGTACTCCACAGTTTCGGGGAAGGTTGTTTCCATTGTGCAAAGGGCATAGTCGGCATTGCTTGTATAGTCGTAAACTCCTGAAAAAATGTTCCTAAAGTCATATGAACCGTCAGACTTTTTGGCCTCGGCATTAAGGCCTGAGTGCATAATAATATCCCCAGCTATGGCAAGGTTCACATCAGCAAAGTTTTCAGGCTCTTCAATCTCCTCAGGCTCCGGAGTCGATATAGGCTCCTGAACGGGCGGCGGTGTCATCTCCGCAAGCTCTTCAGCTTTTATTTGCTCCTGATTCTCCTTGTAGCTTCCGTACACTATAAAACCCAATACAACAACAAGTAAAACAAGGGCAACACTGGCAAGGCTGTTTAATATTTGTTTCATATTGCTTTCCTTTCTTTAAGGCTTAGGTAAAAGTAAAATGCGCCTTAAGCCACGGATGAGGGTATTAGCCTTCTGCATATTCCTAAGGTGTTTTATATAAGATTAAATACGACAAAATACCCATCCAGTGGACATTCTACCATATTTGCCGAAAAAATAAAGTGTATTTTTACAAATGTATATGATAGAATTGTCGCAAAAAGCCGCCACAGGAGGAAAATATGTCGGAGCTTAGTAAAAATCAAATCCACACAGCAGAAATTGAAGGCTACTCAAGCTCCGGGGCGGGAGTTTGCCGCATAGGCGGCAGAGCGGTTTTTGTCCGCCATGCTCTTTTAGGAGAAGTCTGGGAGGTTCTCATTTTGAAAGTTAGCCGCAGCGCTGTTTACGGCAAGGGTCTGCGTCTTATAGAGCCTTCGCCCCAAAGAGAAGAGCCCCCCTGCCCTGTTTTTGGCATCTGCGGCGGCTGTGACCTTATGCATATGAGTTATGAGGAAGAATTGCGGTTTAAGCTCAGTCGGGTCAACGATGCTATAAAGCATATAGCTGGACTTGATTTTACAATAGATGAGATTTTAGGCGCCCGTGAGGATGAAATATATAGATACCGCAACAAGGCAATTTTCAATATAGCCTTGGATGAAAACAGTCATGTCCACACGGGCTTTTTCCGTGAAAGAAGCCACGAGCTTGTCCCCGCGCCGGATTGCCTTATCCAGTCGGAGGTTTCTTTGCGCTGCGCCAGGGCTCTTTGCGGCTTTATGGATAAGCACAAGATTTTGCCCTATGATGAAAAAACCGGTGAGGGGCTTATTAAAAACCTCTTTGTCCGAAGCTCTGTGCGTCTTCCCTATTGCCTTGCCTGTATTGTCGCTTTTAAAGGCTTGGGAAAGCACACAAAAGCCTTAGTTGAGACTCTTAAAAACGCCTGCCCAGAGCTTACGGGCATTGTGCTTTGCCTGAACAAAAGCTCCGGAAACACAGTTCTTGCCGGTGATTTCCACACCCTCTGGGGCAGCGATATTATTGAGGACGAGCTGCTGGGTCTAAGGTTTAAAATATCACCCCAAAGCTTTTATCAAATAAATCCCCCTCAAGCGGAAAGGCTGTATGAGAGGGTTTCTGCCTATGCCAGCCCCAATGGTAACAGTACGGTGCTGGACCTTTACTGCGGAACGGGCACCATAG
>CAZTXG010000008.1:0-53505 GCA_964617335.1 uncultured Oscillospiraceae bacterium | reverse complement strand
TTGATCATGTGAAGCGGCGCGTCAATATGCGTTCCGGTATGCAAATTCATCGATAAATTTGTTTCCGTGACATAGCCGTTTTCCGTCACTTCGAAAACCGGTTTCTTTTCCGGTTTATTTTTATATACTTATAAAATTTTAGAATATTTACAGATGAAAAGGACGATACTTATTTTGCCGGCTTAAATAAGTTTAAACATAAGCTGCCGCTTATGGGCAAATGGGGCATATATCCATATAACTTCTATTTATTAAGATGAGGTTTCATGGATTATCTGCCTGGGGAGCAAATGGAGGTTAATAATATGTACGTCAGCGATATTATGACAGAAAGAGTTATTTCCATAGGCGAGGACGAACCTGTGACCGCCGCGGCAAGGCTGCTTAAGCGAAACAATATAGGTGCCTTGCCGGTACACGGTGAAAAGGGCAGGTTAAAAGGGATAGTTACCGACAGGGATATAGTGCTGCGCTGCGTTGCGGCAGACACAAATCCCGCAGATGTCAGGGTTGGTGAAATAATGTCCCGCAGTCTTGTAACCTTGGCACCTTTTGACAGTGCCGAAAAAGTGACGGAAAGAATGGGTGAGTGTCAAATCAGAAGAATCCCCGTAACGGACAAGGGTATTCTGGTTGGCATTGTAGCACTGAGCGATATAGCGAGAAACAGCGAATACGATATGGAAGCGGCAGAGGCTCTGTGCGAAATATCCTCAAACTTTCGTAAGAAGTAGTAAGAGGCTTTAAAAGCGCGCCATGGCAAGCAGGCTTGTTTTGGCGTGCTTTTTCATTTTTTGTGTAAATTTTGTTTCAAATTTACTTTGAAAAAGCTTAAAAATCCGCATACTTAAAACTTCCATTTCACGGATTTCCCCGCAGGGCAAAGAAAAAATAAGCTAAAGGTAAATGAGATAGAATTTGCTACGGAAATTAATCTTTATTTTCTTCTCCGAGGAACATAATGATATAGCTTAAAAAAATAAAAAACGGGGGACTGGGAATGAAGGTTAAATATAGATCAAAGATTTTTTTTGCGGCTTTTTTGTCTGCTTGCTTAATAACGCAAGGCTCACAGGCCTTTGCTCAGAAAAGGCCGGAGCTTGTACCCATGGGTACAGCTGTGGGCATACAGATGTTTACAGACGGGGTCTTGGTGGTGGGCCTGTCTGGAACGGAAAACGGCACAGCGCCCTCTCCGGCGGCTTTGGCGGGAGTTTTGCCGGGGGATCTTATAACAGAGCTGGGAGGAGAAAAAATTGAAAGCGCTGCTGATTTGAAGCTGGTAATCTCAAGCCTTAAAGAAGAAACCGTGGAAATCAAGGTTTTGCGAAACGGGGAAACTTTGAAGCTGGAGCTTTGCCCGAATCTTGGCAGCGGTGAAGGAGAAATCGGCCTTTGGCTGCGGGATAATGTGGCGGGAATAGGTACTATTACGTTTTTTGACCCTCAAACAGGCTTGTATGGGGGTCTGGGACATGGTATAAATGATGCGGACACCGGCGTGCTTCTGCCTCTCGGCAGGGGCAGCATATTGAAGTCTTCGATTACTGGGATTGTGAAAGGCTGCCCCGGCTCCCCGGGTGAGCTTTGCGGCAGTTTTGATACTTCCGGCCTGTGGGGCAGTATAACAATGAACACTCCCTGTGGAATTTTCGGTAAGCTTAATGAAAACGCGGCACCCTCTGCCAAGGCCATGCCCATTGCAAAGGGAGACGAAATTGAGCTTGGCGAGGCTACAATTTTAAGCAACACCGAGGGAGAGGAAGTTGAGGAGTTTAAGGTTGAGATAACAAGAGTGTATAAGGGAGACAACGACGGAAGAAGCCTTATGCTTTGTATTAAAGATGAAAAGCTTTTAGAGCGCACAGGAGGCATAGTTCAGGGCATGAGCGGAAGTCCCATTATTCAAAACGGTATGTTAATCGGTGCTGTTACTCATGTTATGGTTAACGACCCAAGCAAGGGCTTTGGTGTTTCTATTGAAAATATGATGGCGGCGGCAAGCCATGAAAACACATTTATAGACCCGGCGGCTTAAGCTTAAGCCGGAAAAAGAAGTTTATCGGAGTATAAACGCACCGGAGACACTAAGCTCCGGTGCGTCAAAAAATGCCGGAAACAGAAGAATTTTGATGAAAGATAATATAAGATGCTGTCGAAAGAAATCGGATTATGGTATATTCACTGAATTCGTCGATAGAAGTCGAATTATGTAAACGAAAATATGTTATTTTTTTCTGCTTATTTGTTGCACTTTGCGAAATAATATGTTAAATTAAACTCGTTTGACGGTGTTTGTGCTTAAATACAGAGACAGCCTGCCGTAATTGAAAAATAACGGAGGAAATATTATGGAAACCAAAACAAGAGTACTGATAGCGGATTCGGGGGAAGACTTTCGTTTTCTGATGGCGGACACCATATCTTCAGAGGAGGACATGAGCGTAGTCGGAACGGCCGGAGACGGAATTGAAACCCTTGCCTTAATCGAGCAAAAGCATCCGGAGATTATTGTAATGGATTTGGTGCTTACCAAACTTGACGGTTTGGGAGTTCTCCAGAAGATAACACAGATGCAGCATAAGCCGGCTGTTGTAATAGTATCCGGTTTTTTCAACGACCATGTTGTACAAGAGGCGGCAGAGCTTGGGGCTTATTATTTTATGCCGAAGCCCTGTGATGTTCCAGCCTTGCTTGACAGACTGCGCCAGATTTCCAGCACGAGAAGGCAAAGAGGCATAAGCCTTACGGCCAAGCAGGGGGTTTCTATGCTGCCTCAGCCGGAAAACCTTGAAGCTATAGTTACGGATGTTATTCATGAAATTGGCGTGCCCGCACATATCAAAGGTTATCAGTACTTACGAGAGGCCATAATACTCACGATAAATGATATGGATATAATAAATTCAGTCACAAAGGTTTTATATCCAACAGTTGCCAAAAAATTCGGAACCACACCTTCCAGGGTAGAGCGGGCAATCCGCCATGCCATCGAAGTTGCCTGGGACAGAGGGGACTTGGAAACTCTGCAAAAGTTTTTTGGTTATACCGTATCAAACGTAAAAGGAAAGCCCACAAACAGCGAATTTATTGCCATGATAGCCGACTGTCTCAGTCTTCGGCGGAAGGTTGCGGAAAAATAATTTTACACAGTATGCACCAAAACACTCTCGCGGCAAAAGGCGGGGGTGTTTTTTTTAATAGAGCTTTAAGAAAGCTTGAAAAAACTTTTGGAATTTGGTATTCTAGATAGAGATATTTATACGGAAAGGAACTTTTGGAAGATGAATATTGAAGAACTTTTTTACAAAATTGGAATGCATCCCTCGGAAACGGATATCCCGTCGCTTACAGAAAGTTTTCTTGATGAGATGCAAAAAGGACTTTCAGCCGAGCCTTCATCTTTGCCTATGATACCCACCTATCTTTTCCCTGCCGCGGAGCCTTATGAGGGCGGGCCTGTGGTTGCCATTGATGCCGGAGGGACAAATCTGCGCACAGCTTCTGTTACATTCAAAAATGGTGTGCCGGTTTTGGAAAACCTTGATGTAATGGGTATACCCGGTAGATATGAGGAAATAAGCGCCTTGGAGTTTTTTGATATTCTGGCGGAGAAAATACTTCCCCTTTGCCAGAACAGCCATCATATCGGTCTTTGCTTTTCATATCCGGCGGAGATTTTTGAAAACCATGACGGAAGGCTTTTAAATCTTAATAAAGAGCTTAAAATAAATGATGCCGAGGGGCTTATTATAGGAGAGACTCTTAAGAAAGCTCTTGGTGAAAAGGGCTTGAAGCATGAGATGTCTTTCACCCTTTTAAATGATACAACAGCGGGGTTTTTAGGTGCTGCGGCTGATGGAAAAGCACAAAATAGCCTTGCTGGTCTTGTTGTCGGAACCGGTCTTAACTGCTGCTACACCGAGCGGGGAGAGAACATTAAAAAGCTTCAAAATGCTTCGGATATGATTATAAACTGCGAGGCCGGAATGTTTAATAAGCTAAGCTCCGGCGAGGCGGACCTGCTTGTTGATGCAGAGTCGGAAATTCCCGGGGACCATATTCTTGAAAAGATGGTCAGCGGGGCATATTTGGGAAAGCTTGTCAGTCACATCGCCCGCTTGGCTGCCAAGGAAGGTATTTTAACCCCTAGCTTTGCGGAAGAATATAAACCCTTTGACACCAAGGAGCTGGACGATTATATAAGAGGAGCCCACAACCGTGTTTGGGGTATGTGCCGAGACAGGGACGAAATAGCGATTCAATATATTATAGATAGAACTTTCGAGCGCTCCGCAAAGCTTGTCTGTGCTATGATAGCGGCTTTGTGCCTCCATTGCGACGGGGGAAAGAACTCGAAAGATCCCTTTTATGTTGCGGCGGAAGGCTCTGTTTTCAATGATTCTCTGCTGTTTAGGCAAAAGCTTGAAAAGTATGTGGACAACCATATTTATATGAACCTTTCAAGATATGTAAGCTTTTACAATCAGGAAAACGCCACCCTTATAGGAGCGGCGGCAGCGGCTCTTTCAAAGTGAGAAATTTTTAAATAGAGACGAAATCGCGGCAGGGACTTTCTCCTGCCGCGGCGTATTTACATAACAGAATAATCGTGGTATAATATAAAGTCTTGGTACGTTATTTTTATTTAATGCGTGTATCGCCTTAAATTCAAGGCTATTTTTATAATAAGGATGAAGCTTTTATGCTTGAAAAATTAAAAGAAATTGAAGAAAAGTATGTAATTATCGAAAACCGTATGGCCCAGCCGGAGGTCTATTCCGACCCTGAGGCATATGCAAAGCTGGCAAAAGACCAAAAGGAGCTAACCGCCGTAGTTGATGCTTACAGGCGTTACCGAAAGCTTGAGGAAACGGCAACAGAAGCCCGTGAGCTTTTGGATGCCGGCACTGATGACGCTGAATTTAAAGAAATGCTCAGGGAAGAATATGAGCAGGCAAAGCAGCAGATGGAAGAAGTAACAGAAGAGCTTAAAAAGCTTTTGCTGCCTAAAGACCCCAATGACGAAAAAAACGTTATCGTTGAAATTCGCGGCGGAGCAGGGGGCGACGAGGCGGCGCTTTTTGCCTATAACCTTTACCGGATGTATTCCATGTATGCTGAAACCAAGCGCTGGAAAACCGAGATTGCCAATATAAACGAAACCGAAATAGGCGGCATTAAGGAAGTCAGCTTTGTAATAGAAGGTACGGGAGCTTATTCCCGGCTTAAATTTGAAAGCGGTGTTCACAGGGTTCAGAGGGTACCGGACACCGAGGCTTCGGGCCGCATTCACACAAGCACCGTAACCGTGGCGGTTTTGCCGGAGGTTGACGAGGTGGATTTTGCCATAAGCCCCTCAGACCTTCAGATAGACACCTACAGAGCCTCCGGTGCCGGAGGACAGCACGTTAACAAAACCGAAAGTGCCATTCGTATAACCCATCTGCCCACAGGTACTGTTGTTGAATGCCAAGACGAGCGCAGCCAGCACAAAAACCGTGACCGTGCCATGAAAATTCTTGCCTCCCGCCTTTATGAAGCTGAGAGGGAAAAGCAAAACGCAGAGCTTGCCGCAGAGCGTAAAAGTCAGGTTGGCACAGGAGACCGCTCTGAGCGCATACGCACCTATAACTACCCCCAGGGCAGGGTGACAGACCATCGCATAGGGCTTACTCTTTATAAGATTGAGCAGATTATGAACGGTGACCTTGATGAGATTATAGACGCTCTTATAACAGCCTATGAGGCCGAGAGAATGAAGGCTGAGGCAGGGGAATAACACCCCTTTACAAGGATGGTTTTTTAATGAAGACAAAGCTCTTAAAAGACGATATTTCAGAAGCTTCGGATATAATAAAAGCAGGAGGAACCGTTGCCGTTCCAACGGAAACGGTTTACGGTCTTGCTGCAAACGGTCTTGATGAAGCGGCTGTTAAAAGAATATATGAGCTTAAGGGCAGACCCAAAATAAAGCCCTTATCCCTTATGGTGTCAGGGGCAGAAGCCATTGACGGGCTTTGCGAAGATGTGCCCCCTGCCGCCCGCCGTTTAGCAGATATTTTTTGGCCGGGGCCTCTTACAATTGTATTAAAGGCCAATGAAAAGGTACCGGAAATTGTTAGAGCCGGTGGAAAAAGCCTTGGCCTGCGCTGCCCGAACCACCCTAAAACCCTGCAGCTTTTAAAAGAGACCGGCCTTCCTCTGGCAGCCCCTTCCGCAAACCCTTCAGGGCAGGAGTGCGCTAAAACCGCACAAGAGGCTTTAAACTATTTTGACGGGAAAATAGATGCCGTTATAGACGGCGGGCCCTGTGCATTGGGCATTGAATCCACTGTTTTTGATATGTCCCAAACCCCTTATAAAATACTTCGTGAAGGGGGAATCGGCGCTGAATATATCGACATGGCTTTAACAGCCCACCTAAGCCTTATAGGCATAACAGGGGGCACAGGGGGAGGAAAAACTACGGCCTTGGATATTTTACATGATATGGGAGTTTTAGTTATAGACAGCGATGAGGTTTACCACACTCTTTTAAAGAAAAGCGACGAAATGCTCGAAGCTTTAAATAAGCGTTTTCCCGGCGCCATACCCGAGGGGACAAGGGACACAAAGACCTTGGGTGAAATTGTTTTTTCCGACCCTGTCGAGCTTTCCGCTCTTAACGCCATTACCCACAGCTTTGTTGGAAAAGAAATAAACCGCAGGCTGGCAGACTGGGCGAAAAACGGAGGGCAGGCAGCGGCTATTGACGCAATCGGCCTTATAGAAGGCGGCGTGGGGCAATTTTGCACAGCCACTGTTGCTGTGACAGCTCCCATGGAAATGCGCATACAGCGCCTTATGAGCCGTGAGGGCATAAGCCGTGAGTATGCCGAGCTTAGAATAAATGCCCAGAAGCCTAATGAGTTTTTTCGCGAAAACTGCGATTACACACTGGAAAATGACTCTGACAAAGAGAGTTTTAAGACAAAATGCCAAGAGCTTTTTATAAAAATACTTAGGAGGGACATAAATGAGTAAAGAAAAATCAACAAAAAAAGACAGGCTGTTTTACAAGCAGAAAAACGGCTACGATATTATAGAAAAAGATGAAGCGCTTCTTGTTGAGGAATATGCAAAAGGCTATATGAGCTTTTTGGACGAGGCAAAAACCGAGCGCGAAGCTGTTTCAACTGCCATTGGGCTTGCGGAAAAAGCAGGCTTTAAGGCCTATGAAACCGGCATGGAGCTTAAGGCCGGAGATAAGGTCTATGTTTCAAACCGTGGTAAGGCCTTGATGCTTGCGGTTATCGGAAAAAAGCCCCTTTCCCAAGGCTGCGTAATAGCCGCCGCTCATGTTGACAGCCCAAGGCTGGACTTAAAGCCCCTGCCAATTTATGAGGACAGCGAGCTTTGCTATTTCAAAACCCATTACTACGGCGGCATCAAAAAATACCAGTGGCTCACAATTCCTTTAGAGCTTCGAGGCGTTGTTGCCTTAAAAGACGGCAGCCTTGTGAATGTCTCCATTGGTAAGGATAAAAATGACCCTATTTTCCAGATAACAGACCTTCTGCCCCATCTGGGCAAGGAGCAGCGGAAAAAAACCTCTGCAGAATTTGTGCCCGGGGAAAATCTCAACCTGCTTATTGGCTCTGTGCCTGATTCTGAAGACGTTGAGGGAAGGACAAAGCTTGCTATTTTAGATTTGCTTAACCAGAAGTACGGCATAGACGAGGAGGATTTCCTCTCTGCCGAGCTTTCCGCCGTTCCCGCCTATAGTGCTAGGGAAATGGGCATAGACCGCAGCTTTATAGCAGGCTATGGTCATGACGACAGGGTTTGTGCCTATGCGGAGCTTCGGGCGATTTTTGAGCTGGATACGCCGGACAAAACCGCTGTCTGCCTTTTGGCGGACAAAGAGGAAATCGGCTCCGAGGGCGTTACCGGCATGAAATCCCGCTCTTTTGAAAACTTTATGGGTGACCTTTGTGACGGACAGGGTGTTAAGCTTACACACTGCTTTGCAAACAGTATTTGCATCTCCGCTGATGTCAGCAATGCCTTTGATCCCAATTACCCAGAGGTTTCCGAGAAGCGCAATGCCGCAAAGATAAACTACGGCATGAGCATTTGCAAATTCACCGGCCACGGCGGCAAATCCGGCTCCAACGACGCTTCTGCCGAGGTGGTTTCTCATCTTCGTCGGGTTTTTGCCGAGAACAATGTTGTGTGGCAGATGGCAGAGCTTGGCAAGGTGGACGAAGGCGGCGGCGGCACAGTGGCAGCCTATATGGCCCAGCGGGATATAGACACTATTGACGCCGGAGTTCCCGTTTTATCCATGCACTCACCTTATGAAACAGTGGCAAAGTTTGACTGCTACATGACCTATAAGGGAATTAAGGCAATGTACGAAGAAAAATATGCCTAAGTTATTTCCGGCAGGCTTTTTGCCCCAGACACTTTAATAAAATCCCCCGTTTCTGCACAGACTAAGGCAGAAACGGGGGTATTTATTTTGGATGAATTTGAAGAAAGAGAATCCACCGCCTGCGAGAAAGAACGTGAGCTTAGTTTTAAAGAGGGAATTAAGGAATTTGGCAGTATTGTTACAGGCGGAGAGATGGCCGCAATACACTGTCTTACAATTGTTGGGCAGATTGAAGGCCATCAGGGCTTGCCGGACAATGTCAAAACCACAAAATATGAGCACGTCATGCCCCTTATAGCGGCCATTGAGGAAAGCTGTGAGATAAAGGCCTTGCTTATACTTTTAAACACCGCCGGAGGAGATGTTGAGGCGGGGCTGGGCATAGCAGAGCTTATAGCGGGAATGAAAAAACCCACAGCTTCAATTGTCCTTGGGGGCAGCCATTCCATTGGGGTTCCCCTTGCCGTAGCCGCTAAAAAAAGCTATATCGCCCCTTCTGCCATTATGACCATACATCCTGTTCGCTTAAATGGTCTTGTAATAGCTGTACCCCAGTCTTTCAGTTATTTTGAGAGAATGCAGGAGAGGGTTGTTAAATTTGTTGTTTCAAACTCTAAGGTAGAACGGGAGAAATATGTTGAATATATGCTGCGCACCAGCGAGCTTGCAAATGATGTGGGCAGTGTTATAGATGCCGAGGAGGCTGTAAGCTGCGGCCTTGTGGATGCTGTGGGCAGCTTATCCGATGCCCTTGATTATTTGCATGAAGAAATGGAAAAAAGGAAGGCATAAAAAAGGGGACACGGGAAAAACCGTGTCCTTTTTTTATATTAGCCCAAGGGAGCATTGTTAAATAATTGGAATTATTTTATCTTTCCTTTGCAAGGAAGAAAAGAGCCACGGTGCCCGGTCCGGAGTGAGAGCCGATGACAGGGCCTATGGGATTAATATATACGGTTTTGACACCGAGACGTTCACGCACAAGCTTTTCAAGGTATTGAGCATCCTCTAAGGCGTCGCCGTGGCTGATAAAAACCACCTGCTCAGAGGGGTTGACAGCTGTTTTTTCCATGCGGGCGAATAAGGCATCAAGGCTTTTTCTGCGGCCCCGCACCTTATCGACGGGGATAAGCTTACCTTCATTATCGCTGTGCAAAACAGGCTTAACCTGAAGCACAGTGCCGAAAAGAGCAGCAGCGCCGGAAAGCCTGCCTCCCCTTTTTAGGAAGTTTAGGTCGTCCACAGTGAACCAATGGGCTATGCGGAGCTTATTTTCCTCCACCCAAACGGCAACCTCGTCTATGCTCATGCCCTGTTTTTTAAGATTTGCCGCATGATAGGCAAGAAGGCCTTCGCCCATAGACTCTGAAAGAGTGTCTATAATTATTATTTTCCTGTCGGGGTATTCCTCGCGAAGGTCCTGGGCAGCTATGCAAACTGAGCTATAGGTGCCGGAAAGTCCGGAGGAAAAGCTAAGGTGAAGTATGTCAAGCCCCTTATCAAGATAGGGCCTTACTTCGTCTTTAAAGTTTTCCCCGTTTATCTGGACGGTAAGGGAGGTTTTGCCGTTTCTGAGCATATCATAAAAATCACGGGAACTTAAGTCCCTCTCGTCGGGCGTGTTTGTATAATCTTTGCCGTCAATGGTGTAGTGCATGGGGATAATGTGAAGCTCAAGCTCATCTACAAGCTCCATGGAAAGGTCGGTGGTTGAATCTGTAATGATTTTGTACTCTGCCATTATTTTGCTCCTTTTCAGAGGATTTGCCGCAATCTCATGTTTTTTGTTTGCAAGAAACAGACAAAAAAGCGGTTTAACTTTTAGATTTCCCGCTTAGTCTGAAAACATCAGAGGCTTTTCCAATGACAACCAAATGGTCATTGTGAGTAAAAACATAGTCAGCGCCTGGGGCAATCTGGATATTGTTGTCCTGCTTGACTGCTATGATATTTACGTTATATCTGTAACGGACATTTACTTCCCCCAAAGACCTGTTATACCAACGGCTTTTGCAGGGGATTTCATAAATTGAGTAGTCCGAGGTCAGCTGAATATAGTCAAAAATATTATCGGCGTTACAGCGCACCGCAAGCTTTTCGGCAATTTCCCTTTCGGGATAAACCACCTCATCAGCACCGACTAATATAAGAAGTTTTTCCTGACGGTCGCTTCTGGCCTTGGAAATCACATGGACAGCGCCCCGCTCTTTAAGCATGGAGGTAATTTCAAGAGAAGCCTGAAAATCCTCCCCTATGGTTACAAAGCAAATGTCAAAATTATTTACACCCAGAGAATTGAGAACAGCCTCATGGCAGCAGTCGCCAATATGGGAGTCTGTAAACTTGTGGGCAATCTCATCAACTATTTCGGGATTTCTGTCAACAATCATAACATCGTTTCCCAATTCCTGCATACGCTCGGAAAGCTGCTGGCCGAAGCGCCCCATACCTATTACTAAAACGGATTTCATTATAAAACCTCCACAGGCTTTTCAGCCGATAAGTATCTTTACAGTGGGCCTGTCTATGGGAATGCTGATGCGCCTTTCCGCAAGAACCAGCATGAGTGAAAGCCCGCCTATACGACCGGAAAACATAAGAAGCGCAAGAATTGCCTGGGAAGCCATTGTGAGATTTGGCGTAATGCCTGTTGAAAGGCCAACAGTTCCTATGGCCGAAATGGTTTCCAATAAAATGTCAGGCAGCGGAATACTCTCAATGGTACTTATAATCATAACCGCAATTATAACAACAGACATATAAACGGTTGCGATTGCACTGGCCTGGGTAACAGTATGCTCGTCAAGCTTGCGCTTATATACCGTGATGCTGCCATATCTTCTGGAGGCAGCTAATGCGCCCAAAAGCAGCACAACAAAGGTGGTAACTTTTATGCCGCCTGCCGTTGAACCGGGGCCGCCGCCCACAAACATCAGACAGCAGCTTAAAATCACTCCGGAGCCGGATAAGTTAGAAAGATTCACGGTGTTGAAGCCGGCAGTTCTGGGGGAAACGGAGAGGAAAAGACTGGAGAGCAGCCGCTGGCCAAAGCTCATTCCGGCAAGGGAAGCATTCCGCTCGAAAATGAAAAAAAGCAAGGTGCCGGATAAAATCAAGGTGATTGTGGCTGAAAGAACGATTTTTGAATGGACCTCGTATTCTTTGAATTTAAATCCATGCCTTATGATATCCCTCCACACAATAAAGCCGATGCCGCCAACGCTTATTAAAAAACAGGTGTTAAGGCAGATAAGGGGGTTATTTGACAGCCAGTCGGCAGTGAAGGAGGAAAAAGGAGTGTATTTTCCCATCAAATCAAAGCCGGCATTGCAAAAAGCCGAGATGGAATGGAAGCAGGCATTCCAAAGCCCCTGCCAAAACCCCATCTTTGGGTAAAAGGCTATAAAAAACAAAACCGCGCCGAAAAGCTCAACAACCGCCGTGCCTCTAATAATGTGCTTTAAAAGCTTTACAATGCCGCTGATTTCAAGAGAACCGGCAGACTGCATCAAAAGACGGCGCTCACCAAGGGAAATGCGGCGCTTTAGAAAAAGAGCTATCATGGCTATGCAGGTCATAACACCTAAGCCGCCGATTTGGATGAGCAAAAGAATTATAAATTGGCCGAAAAGTGACCAGTGACTATATGTGTCGTACACAATAAGGCCCGTTACGCAGGTTGCGCTGGTGGCAGTGAACATAGCATCAAAAAAGGGGGTCCAAGCACCTGACCTGGAGGATATTGGCAGGGATAAAATAACTGCTCCTATTAGGATTATTAAAAAGAAACTTAGAACAATAATCTGAGTGTAGCTTAACTTGCCGCGGAGTTTGGACATCTTAGCTCATACCCTTCAAAACATATTGGGCAGGGGAAATTTTTCTTTTCCCTTCTAGTAAAACAACAAGAAATAAAACAATAAATAAGGCTACGAATGGATAAAATCCTAAGTCTGAAAATAATCATTTTATGATTATGAAGTATATCATAGCCCATAAAAATTTGCCATAGTGACTTTTTATATTTATTTTTAATGATAAAAACCCCTGTGTTTTGTGTATTGCAACGTACAAAACCTACAAAAATGACTCCATATTATGGAGAGAGATTTTTGGAGGTGATTTTTTGAATGGCGGAATAGTTTCAGTGGCGGCTATAACGGTTGTTAGTTACCTTGTGGCACAGGCCGTAAAGGCTACAAAACTTGAAAGAAAATGGCTGCCCGTTATTTGCGGAGCCTGCGGAGGAATTATGGGTATCCTCGGGCTTTTCGCAATGCCCAATTTTCCCGCGGAGGATGTTCTTACAGCTCTTGCCGTGGGTATTGTTTCGGGGCTTGCGGCAACAGGCTCCCACGAGATACTTAAAAAAATGGGGGTAATTAAAGATGAAGATAATTGAAAAAAACTATGGCTGGGCCTATGCTCTTAGTCCCCGAAGCCTGACGACACATCTTATACTGCATCATGCGGCAGCCCTTACGGCGACAGCGGAGGGCATACATTCCTACCACCTGTCTCTGGGCTGGGCAGGCATAGCCTATCATTATTTTGTGGCGAAAAATGGGGATATATATCGTGGAAGGCCGGAAAATATGCGCGGCGGGCATACCACAGGCATGAATCATTGCTCTATAGGCATTTGCTTTGAGGGCAATTTCGAGACGGAGGAAATGAATAAGGAGCAGATTAAGGCAGGTGCGGAGCTTGTTGCGGATATAGTATCCCGTTATCCAAACATTGCTACATCTCGGCACAAGGACTTTGGAGCCACAGCCTGCCCCGGAAAAAACTTTCCTTTTGAGCTTATTACAACAAAGGAGCAAATGCAAATGGAAGAGCTTTTAAATGACAAGGCAGAACCTGACGAATGGGCAAGCCAAGCCGCCCAATGGGCCTGTGAAAACGGGATTTTTCTAGGTGACGGTCAGGGGAATTTTAACTGGCACAAGGCCTTAAGCCGTCAGGAGCTTGCCCTGATACTTATGCGTTTTAATACGCTTTTAAAAGAAAATCCCGCATAGAATAAAGTTAGGTTAAAAGGGCCTTGGCTGACTTTCTCCATTAAGCCTAAGGCTTAGTAGGCAAGGCCCTTTACCATAGGTATAAAAAGCTGCCCTCTGCTATTTTAGCATGGGGCAGCTTTTTTTATTTTATCGTGGTTTTCGCAGAAGGGATAAGGGCGAGCAGGGCAGGGGAAGCTTCATGGAAAGCTCCATCATAGGATGGGGAGCAAAGGTGATGCTCTTGCCCTCGGCATTTTTCATTTCATCAAGAACGAAGGAAAAAGGTTCCCCGCCCTTCGTTAAAAGCTCCAGCCTGTCTCCCACTGAAAACTTATTCCGCTGGCTTAAAATGGCGTTTCCCATTTCGTCGCAGCTTTCAACCACGGCGCAGACATCGGCGCTGGCAAAATAGATGCTGTCACTCCTTGAATAGTGCTGTCCGGGTTCCCCAAAGAAAAAGCCTGTGCAATAGCTGCGGTGACTGATTTTTTCCATTTCATCCACCCAAACAGGAGACAAGGGGCGCTTTTCAATGGCAGCATCAAGGGCGTGACGGTAGGCATTTGTGACAGCGGCGGCATAATAGGCGGATTTCATCCTGCCTTCGATTTTAAGGCTTGTAACACCGGTGTCTATAATTTCCGGCAGATGCTCAATCATGCACATATCACGGCTGTTCATTATATATGTGCCGCCGTCTTCTGTTATCTCGTGATATTCCCCCGGGCGCTTTTCCTCCACCAAATGGTATTTCCAGCGGCAGGGCTGGGCACATTCCCCGCGATTGGCATCCCGACCTGTGAGGTAGTTGCTTAAAAGGCAGCGGCCGGAAAAAGAAACGCACATGGCCCCGTGGACAAAAACCTCAAGCTCAAGCTCTGGGGGACAGTTTTTACGTATTTCCCGAATTTCGGAAAGGCTAAGCTCCCTTGCCAAAACCACACGGGAAGCGCCCATGCCATAGAGCATTTTGCAGGTTTCGCTGTTAACAACGCCCATTTGGGTGCTTATATGCAGGGCTGCCGAGGGCGCATATTTTTTTGCAAGGCTTATAACACCTAAATCTGAGGCGATTATTGCATCTGCTCCGGCGTCGTTTAAGGTTTCAAGGTAGGCCGGAAGCCTTTTTATTTCATCCTCACGGGGCAGAGTGTTGCAGGTTACATAAGCCAAAACACCCCTTTCGTGACACAGGGAAATTGCCTGCCTTAAACTCTCGTTATCAAAGTTTCCCGCAAAGGCCCGCATACCAAATTCCGAACCGGCAAGATAAACGGCATCAGCACCGTAATGGAGCGCCATTAAAAGGCGCTCCATGTCTCCGGCAGGGGCTAAAAGCTCCGGTTTTTTATTGACCATAGCTTTGGGTTTTTACAAAGGCCGTATGGTCGGCACCGTTTGTAAAGAAGCGGTGGGTGTTGCTTTGCTCGTCTAAGGCGTAATAGTAATAGCCGTGGCTTTCCGGCTTTAGGGCCGCCATAATAGAGGCGATACCCGGGTTTGCTATAGGCCCTGCGGGAAGGCCGAGGTTTATATAGGTGTTGTAGGGACTGTCTATCTCAAGGTCGTCTAATGTTAAAAGCTCTTTGCGCTCCGGCAGGATATACTGTATTGTTGCATCTATGCCAAGAGTCATGTTTGCCTTTAAGCGGTTATAGATAACCCCTGCAATGGTACTGCGCTCCTCGTCGTTTGCCGCTTCTTTTTCAATCATTGAAGCAACGTTTACCACCTGACGCATAGAATAGCCGCGGTCTGCGGCAAGCTCCAGCATTTCCTCAGTAATCTTGTAATAGAAGGTTTCGAGGAACTTATCTATAGCCGCATCAGCAGTCATACCCTGATAAAACTCATAGGTGTCCGGAAACAAAAAGCCTTCAAGGCGGGAGGCGTCGCCATAGGGAATGTCATTTAAAAAGCTGTAAGAAAATTCGTAATTAGCGGCGCATTCCATAAGGTCATTATAGCGGCAGACCTTGTTTTCCTCAAGGCGCAGGAAGATATCGGAGTTTGTGAAGCCCTCGGGGAAGGAAATCATGGTTTTAACCTGAGAATCGCTGCCGAACTGCATTTTCTTAACAATGGCCCTATAATCGTACTGGGTATTAAGCTCATATGTGCCGGGGTCAATTTTTTCATCAGCGTTGGAAAACTGGGAATAAAGGATGAAAAGTGTTTTGTATTGGATGATACCGGCATCTTTTAAGGCTGTGGCGACTTTTCCGGTATCGGCGGCCAAGACAGTTTCTGTTCCGATTACATTGCCGTCTTCGTCAAGGACATCACGTTCCTTTTCCTTAAAGTCTGTTTCGGGCAGGTATACCTCGGAGGTAATATCGCCTTTGTTTAGTGCCAGCACATCACTTGCCGCCATCCAGCCAAGGCAGGCTAAGATTATGCTAACGCTTACAACAAAAACAAAATACATAAGTCCGCCAAGGCAGCCGGTTTTCCCGTCCCGCCTTGCTCGTATGGGCTTATAGTCCCTGGCTTCGTATTCTATTTTGCCGGTCTGGTCATCACTCCCGCCGTAGCTTTGGGCAGAAGGGGCATTTCCAAGCTCATGGGCACGGCGAAGGGCCATATTATCCTTTGCCGCTGATTGCTTTGATTTTTGCTCCTCCTGCTTTGCAAGTTTCGAGAGCCTTTCGTTGTTAAAGTTTTTGTCAGCCATCATGGAACTCCTTAATATATTGATGCTCCGTAAAGCAGTAACCGCTGGGGAGCGGCGGGCATATTATAGGTCGAAAGGCGAAAGAGCAAAAAGCTCTGCCTTTAACTAAGATTAGATATGAGCCTGCTCACCGTGCAGGGCAAAACAAAAAATCATGTGCGGAGAAAGGAAAAAACAAATGTTTGGTGGATGTGGTAACAACGGCTGCATTTGGATTATTGTTATTATCCTTCTGATTGCTTGCTGCTGCGGCGGCATGGGCTGGGGCAGCAGCTGCGGCTGCGGCGGTGGCTGTGGCTGCGGTGGCGGCTGCGGAAGCAACTGCTGCTAGCGGACATTTGGTGACCGGCGCTTAGCTAAGGCTGTCCTTGAGACGTGCAAGGATTTTCGGCGGTTACGTAGACTATAGAAATAAAACTCCACTTTGCGGGACCTTTTTAAGGTCTCGCAATTCTTTTTTCCGTTAGCAGACTTTTTGTGGGAAGGTCAAAGCTGTCTCTTGGAACCTTTTCCAATAAAAGCCCCTCACGGCAAAGACCTATAGAAAAGGCAGGGGACTTAGAAAGAAAACGGTCATAGTAGCCGCCGCCTTGACCCAATCTGTAACAGTTAAGGTCATAGCACAGCCCCGGCACAATGATAAGGTCATGCTCATTGGGAAAAACAATCTCGGCATCGGGCAAGGGTTCAGGTATCGAAAGAACGCCCAGGGGCAGCTGCTCCGGAGACTGAGTTATAAGGGCAAAGCTCATGTTTCCCTTAGAAAGGCTTGCGGGCAGTGCCACAGACTTTCCCATTTCAAAGCAGTGATTTATAAGTCTTCTTGTGTCCACCTCACGGGAGACACTGCAATAGGTGAAAACCCTAGGGGCAGAGAGAAACTCCGAAAGGCAGATAAGTTTTTCAAAGATAGAGACATTGCTTTTTTCTATATACAAAGGATCTAAAAGGCTAATGCGCCGTCTTATTTCAGCCCGCAGACTTTTTTTGTCCATGGCTTAGATTACAAGCTCCGAGCCTATGGCCTTTGCCTTTTCCTCTCCTGCTAAATGGGAAAGCAGGGAAAGACCAAAGTCTATGGCCGAACCGGGGGCACGGCCTGTTATAAGACCTTTATCCTCAACTACAGACTTATCGGTGTTGCAAATTGCCCCTGCCATCATATCCTCACAACCGGGGTAGCAGGTGATGTTTTTACCATCTAACAAACCGAGACCGGCGAAAACTTTGGGGCCGGCGCAGATGGCAGAAAGCAATGCGCCTTTATCGTAGGCGGACTTGATAAAGTCCATTGCGGCTTTGCTGGCTAAAATAGACTCAACACCGCCCATGCCGCCGGGGATTAAAACTGTGTCCTCGGCTTTGGGGGAAACTTCTGAAACGCAGCTGTCTGCCAAAAAGCTTATGCCGTGGGCACCTTCAACTGTTTTTTTATTATCTGCCGAGATGTAAGAAACGGAAACACCGCCGCGGCGAAGAATATCACCCGGCGAGACAGCTTCGATTTCCTCAAAGCCTTTTCCTAAAATGATGTATACCATTTATGAAATCACTCCTTTTACAGCAGCGGCGATATCCTCGTGGATATCCTCCGCGGAACGCATTCTTGTACCGTCCATACATGAAATCTTTACCCAGCCAAGTCTTTCCGCCGCTATTTTGCCTGTGCTGATACAGGCTTTAAGGTAGTCTGCGTGGGTTTCGTGTATATCCCCGGAGGTTTTGGTTTTTTCCTGACGGGAGTTTAGCTGGGAAAGGCTTATTTCAAGGCTTATATCCATGTATAAGACGAGATCGGGCTTTGGAAGTTCCATCAAACGAAACTCAAAATCATAAAGCCAGTCCAAAAAGCCTATAAGCTCGTTTTCAGGAAGCTTTGCCCCCTGATGTATGGCATTTGACGTTGTGTATCGGTCGCACAGGACAAGGCCGCCATTTTCATAATACTGCCCCCAGTCGGTTTTATAGGAGGCGAAGCGGTCAACAAAAAAGAAAGTGGAGGCGGCGTAGGCGCTGACATCCCTTGGGTTTTTGCCAAAATCACCGGCAAGATATGACTTTAAAAGGGCGGAGGAGCTTTCATTGTAGCGGGGAAAGACCGCCGGACGAAAGTCAACGCTATCTTTTTTGAGTCTTTCTGTTAAGAGGGAAAACTGGGTGGATTTTCCGCTGCCGTCTATGCCTTCTAAAACAATCAGCCTGCCTTTGGGGGAGTTACATTGGTTCATATTATTTGCCTTTCAGCCTCCTGCCAATAACGGCGAAGGCGAACTTCGGTAGATTTGCCATTCTTTTTGCCCGACTGGGCTGCTTTATAAGGCGGTGAAGCCACTCAAGCCCCAGCTTTTGAAAAGCTGCCGGCGCACGCTTTACAGTGCCGGAGAAAACATCCAGAGAACCGCCCAGCCCTGCCATAAGACCAACTTTTAACTTTGCTGCGTTATCCCGCATCCAAAGCTCCTGCTTGGGCGAGCCGAGACAAACAAGCAAAAGGTCAGGGGAGGCGCTGTTTATTCTTTGGATAATAGCCTCGTTTTCATCATCTTTAAAAAACCCGTCCCTAGTGCCGGAAATTTGCAGCCCCGCAAACTGGGAGACAAGTGCAGCTCCCGCTTCTTCAGCAATGCCTGCCGCCGCACCCAAAAGAAAAATACTCATACCAGCCTTTGCCATGGGAGCGAAAAGAGCTTGGGCAAAATCGATGCCGGGGATTTTTTCTTTAAGGGGGGTGCCGAGTATTTTTGCCCCATGCACTATGCCAATACCGTCCGGCAAAACCAAAAAGGCGTCCTTTACGGCAGAGGCAAGCTCTTTGTTTTCCCGACAGAGCATTACTATTTCGGGGTTGGGTGTGACTATATATTTTGAGCTGCGGTCTTTCATGGCAGAAAGGGCAAGGCCTGTGGCTTCGTCCATACTTAAGCTGTCAAAACCTATGCCAAGAACATCAATTCGGATTTTTATCATTCCTTTCGGAAGAAGTGGCAGTCTACTATATCTGGGAGAAAACCTCACCCAGCTTTTCATTAATAACAAGATTTGCATGATTATCGAAAGGGGTGGGGTCACGGTTTATTAAAACGAGCTTATCACCGGAATAATAATTTATAAGACCTGCCGCCGGATACACTGCAAGGGAGGTTCCGCCGACAATGAGCATATCACAGCTTCTTAAATGAGCAATGGCATCCATTATGACCTTTTGGTCAAGGCCTTCCTCATATAAAACCACGTCAGGGCGAATGATACCGCCGCAGGAGCAACGGGGAACAGTGTTGCTGCCGTCCAAAACCTCCTCACCGGCAGGCTTGCCGCATTTTGAGCAGTAAAGCCTGTGTATTGTGCCATGGAGCTCATAAACATTTTTGCTGCCTGCCTGTTGGTGCAGCCCGTCTATATTTTGGGTTATAACGGCCTTAAGCTTTCCCTCGGCCTCAAGCTGGGCAAGGCGAATATGAGCCTTGTTGGGCTTCACATCCCCAAGCTGCAGCTTCTCAAAATAAAATTCGTAAAACACCTCAGGGTGCTTTTTAAAAAAACTGCCGCTTAAAATGGTTTCCGGCGGATATTTGAAGCGCTGGTTATAAAGCCCGTCGGTGCTGCGAAAATCGGGGATGCCGCTTTCCGTGGAAACACCGGCCCCGCCGAAGAAGACTATGCTTTCAGCTTCGTCCATCATTTCCCGCAGCTTTAGTATTTTTTCGTCCATAAAAGCGCCTCCCTATAATATAATCTGCGGCGGAAAAGGAAAATTCCCCGCCCTCCGGTCAAATTTACCACCCTTTATTATACACATAGGAAAGGCTTTTAGCAAGCCAAAGAAAAGGGAAGGCCGCGGTAAATATGCCGCGGCCTTCTGCCTTTGCCCCTAGGGGTTCATAGTGTAATTAGGAGCTTCCTTGGTGATATATATATCGTGGGGATGGCTTTCTTTTAAACCGGCGCCGGTTATTTTGACAAAGCGGCTGTTTTTACGCAGGGAGTTAATATCCTCTGTTCCGCAATATCCCATGCCGGAGCGCAGGCCCCCTGTCATCTGGTAAATAGTGTCCGAAACAGGGCCGCGATAGGGGACACGTCCCTCAACGCCCTCAGGAACAAGCTTTTTGTTGTCCTCCTGAAAATAGCGGTCACGACTGCCGCGGCTCATGGCGGCAAGACTGCCCATGCCCCTGTAAACTTTAAACTGACGGCCCTGATATACCTCAGTCTCGCCGGGGCTTTCCTCGCAGCCGGCCAATAAAGAGCCGAGCATGACAACACTTGCCCCTGCCGCTATGGCTTTCACAATATCGCCGGAGTATTTTATGCCCCCGTCGGCTATGATGGGTATGCCGAATTTATCAGCAACGGCGGCGCATTCCAAAACTGCCGTCATCTGGGGCACTCCTATGCCTGCCACAACCCTTGTGGTGCAGATGGAGCCGGGGCCTATGCCAACCTTAACACAGTCTGCTCCTGCACGGATAAGCGCCTCTGTGGCCGCGCCTGTGGCCACGTTTCCGGCTATAAGAGCCGTATTGGGAAAATGCTCTTTTATAAGGGAAACGCTTTTTAGAACATTTCCGGAGTGACCGTGGGCGCTGTCTAAAACCAAAACGTCAACACCAGCGGAAACAAGGGCGTTTGCCCTATCCAGCACGTCGGATGTAGCACCAATGGCGGCGGCGCAGAGCAGGCGGCCGTGGGCATCTTTCGCAGAATGGGGGTAGGTGAGAGCTTTTTCAATATCTTTTATGGTGATAAGCCCGCTTAAACGCCCCTCGCTATCAACCAGAGGCAGCTTTTCGATTTTGTGGGTATGGAGGATTTTCTTTGCCTCCTGAAGGGTTGTTCCAACCTTACCTGTGATAAGGTTTTCGCTGGTCATAACGTCGGCTATAAGCTGAGTCATGTCCTCTTCAAACTTCATGTCACGGTTTGTTATGATGCCCACCAGCCTGCCATCGTCATCAATAATCGGAACACCGGAAATGCGGAATTTCGACATAAGCTGGTCGGCCTCACCTATGGTGTTTTCTGCCTTTAGCGAAAAGGGATTTGTTATAACACCGTTTTCCGAGCGCTTAACAAGATCCACCTGCTCGGCCTGAGCTTCTATGCTCATATTTTTATGAATAACACCTATGCCGCCCTCTCGAGCCAGGGCTATGGCCATACGGTATTCGGTTACTGTGTCCATTGCAGCGCTTATAAGCGGAATGTTAAGCTGTATGTCTTTCGTAAGCCTTGTACAAAGGTCAATATCCGCCGGCAAAACATTGCTTTCAGCGGGGATTAAAAGAACGTCGTCATAGGTAAGTCCCTCGCCTGCAAAGCGCTCGCTGTATAGCTTTTTGATTTCCAAAAAAACCGCTCCCCTTTCATTTTTCCATAGTATATCCTTTTAGATTTTGGCTATTGTACTCCACAGACGGACAGACTGTCAACCACTATTTTCCCCCGCCGAAGGAACGTTCATAAAAGAATATGTATTGCTGGGCAAGGCCTGCCCAATTACCAAGAGTTTTTGGGTCAAAATCCTCTGGAAAATGATTCTTCAAAGCTCTTTTCATCCAGACATCCACAGGGAAACTATCCATCCTGTGGAGACCATAGAGCATGAAGCAGTCTGCAACCTTGTCTCCAACACCATTTATTGTTTTAATCTTTTTTCTTGCCTCATCTGCCGGCATATTGCAAAGCTCATCTAAGGGCAGTCTTCCTTCGGAAAGGGTTCGGGCGGCATCCAAAATATATTTAGCCCTGTACCCGCAGCGCAGGGGGGAAAGGTCATCCTCGGAAAGAGCCGCGATTGTTTCAGAATCCGGAAAGGAAAAAAGACCCTGCCGCAAAGGCTTTCCGTAAAGGGCAGACAGACTGCGGATTATGCTTTTTATGCGGGGTATATTGTTGCACTGGGATATGATGAAGCTGCAAAGAGCCTCCCATGGCTCCTGCCGCAATATTCGTATGCCGGCGCCGAACTCGGCACATTTTTTAAGATGCTCAGGCTGAGAGAAAAGAAGGTCTGCCTCCTCATAAGGGGCATCAAGGTCAAAGTAATTGCGCCAGAAGGGCAGGTCACTTTCAATGGCGTCACAGAGGATTAGGCCGTTTTCCTGCCGTATGTTAAGCACCTTAGCCGAGGCAACTCCCGTGTAAATGCCTGTTTCGTCTGCCTGCCAGCGGAAGCACTGGCCGCATTCAAAGGTTTTTATAAGGTTAATTTCCTTGTCTGTCGCAAGAATGGTTTCAAGAGCTATGCAAGTGTCCATTTCTCCTTGCCTCCCGGAGTATTTGTTTGCAAAAATCCCGCCCCAAAAGAGGCGGGATCAGTGTTTTGTAAAATTAGTTGAAGCGCTTGTTCTTGTTTTTTCTGGCGGCTTCGGATTTTTTGCGGCGTTTTACACTGGGGCTCTGGTAATATTCTTTCTTTCGCAAATCTGACATAACGCCGGATTTTGCACAGCTTCTCTTGAATCTCTTAAGAGCGCTGTCCAGAGACTCGTTTTCTTTAACACGTATTTCTGACATTCTATTTCCCTCCCTCCAATGCGCCCAAAAGGCGCTTTAAGGGCCATGAACTATGGCTTTGACGGGGTTATTATAATTGTTAAGCGAAGAAATGTCAAGTTAATTTAGACAAATAGGGTTCTTAAAATGCTTTGGCTTACAGTTAGGGCGGCAGGTAAAAGAAGCAGGGTTTAAGACTTTTTTCACTTAACACTATGGAGAAAGGGGAAAAACAAAAAGTTTTCCTTGTAATCCCGAGGTCTATTGCATATAATTAGATAGTACAAAATATGTTATTGTCCTTATTATACCATACCCACATAAGAGATAAGTTTTTGTATGAAGCAGATATTTTAAGAAAACCTATTTTATTTTATTGGAGCTTTTGACTGTGGAAACAAACCCTGTACTTTTGAGTTCACTTTCTCTTGACAGTGACATTCCTCTTTATTCTCAGTTGGTGAGAATTGTAAAAAGAAATATAACTGCCGGCACCTTAAGTCCCGGCCAGCTTCTGCCCTCTGAGGCAGAGCTTTGCAAGACCTTTGAGATTAGCCGCAGCACTGTTCGACAGGCTATAGGCGCTCTGGAGGCCGAAGGGCTTGTGGTTCGTAAGCAGGGCAGGGGCACCTTTGTGGCCGAACCTAAAATGCGCCGCAAAACCGAAAATGTATACTCTTTCACTTCGGAAATCAGCGCCATGGGGCTTAATCCTTCGTCTACCTTGGTTGAATTTGAAGTAATTGAGCCTACACCGGACATAATAAAGGTGTTAGAGCTAAATTCCAAAGACACCAGTGTATACCGCTTCACCCGTATCCGCAATGTTGATGATGAGCCTCTCATCATCGAAACCTCATTTTATCCGCAATATATTTATCCTAAGCTCAGTCGCGAGCTTCTTAAAACCCATAGCTTTTACAGCCTGCTTTACGAGGTTGGAATTGCCCCCGCCTCCGCTGTAGACTCTTATGAGGCCGTGGTTATGGGAAAAGAGGAGGCCGAAATGTTAGGCTGTAAGCCCGGAAGCTGCGCTTTTTCCCTCCAGCGCCGGACAAGGACAGAAACGGGCATGATTTATGAATACACCCAAAGCCTTATTAGGGCAGACAGAGTAACCTTAGATATTTATCTACATAAAGACGGGGTTTCATTTTCCAGAAATGTAGATAAATAATATTGTATGGGCTGATTTTTTAACACTTAAAGCATTTACAAACTGCATAAATTATGCTAGAATAAACACATCACAAACGTATCACACGTTTGATACAGCAAAATCGAACTTGTGATAAAATATAGGGGGTCTATACATGAGTAAAATTAAGGTTGCAATCAATGGCTTCGGCAGAATCGGGCGGCTGGCTTTTCGTGCCGGTCTTAGCAATAAAAACATTGAGTTTGTCGGCATAAACGATATGCTCGCACCAGACTATATGGCTTATATGCTAAAATACGATACAATTCACGGCAGGTTTGACGGGGAAATTTCCCACAACGAAAACAGCATTATAGTTAATGGAAACACTATTCCTGTTTTCAGCGAGAAAGACCCTTCAAAGCTTCCCTGGGGCAAGCTGGGCGTTGATTTTGTAATCGAATCCACCGGCATATTCACGGTTATTGAAAAGGCTCAGGCTCACATAGACGCAGGCGCAAAGAATGTTGTCATCTCTGCTCCTTCAAAGGATGCGCCTATGTTTGTCATGGGAGTTAACGAAAAAACCTATGTCCCTGGCACTAAGATTGTTTCAAACGCATCCTGCACCACAAACTGCCTTGCGCCTTTGGCAAAGGTCATACACGATAATTTCGGCATAGAAAGCGGACTTATGACCACAGTCCACGCAACCACCTCAACCCAGCGCACTGTTGACGGCCCCTCCCAGAAGGATTGGCGGGGCGGCAGGGCTGCAGCCGGAAACATCATCCCTTCCAGCACCGGCGCTGCCAAGGCTGTTGGTAAGGTTATACCCGAGCTTGACGGAAAGCTTACCGGAATGTCCTTTAGAGTTCCCACCTTAAACGTCTCTGTTGTTGACCTTACTGTAAACCTTAAAAAGGCCACTAATTACGAAGAAATTTGCAAGGTTATAAAGCAGGCTTCGGAAGGCGAGCTTAAGGGCATTTTAGGCTACACCGATGAAAAGGTTGTCTCCTCCGACTTTATCGGTGATGCACGCACCAGTATTTTTGACGCTGATGCCGGTATAATGCTAAACGACACCTTCGTTAAGCTTGTTTCATGGTACGACAACGAGTGGGGCTACAGCAATAAGGTTATAGACCTGATTGAGTATATCGCTTCTGTGGAAGCATAATCATATAACAATTAAAAAAGTAAATTCGCGCATCCGGCTTCTTGCATGGATGCGCGAATTTTTAAAAAAAGCGCCCTTTATTAAAAGGCGCTTTAAAGGCAAATCAGAATGCGGCAATTGGCGGCATAAGCTCAGGTAAAAAGAAAATGTTATTATTGCGATTTTTTAAAAAGAACATTTTGAAAACCATGCTGTTTCCCGTGGCATAGCCCTTTAATGGGAGCATAAGGTCATCAAACCATAAGCCGTGGGAAGGAGAAGAAATCTTTTGTGAAATAGAAACTAAAGATAAAATGGCCTGCATACACATATCAAAGGAAAAGCTAAGGTCATTTCTAAGGCTGTTGCACAGCATTAGATACTCGTTTTTATGTTTCTCCATATCCTCTATAAGTATATCGGCAGAGTCTGAAAGGGGAACATCTTTTTTAGCGTCCAAATCCAAAAAAGCAACAGCGGGAGACACTTCCTTGTCAAAAAGCTTTGCACAGCAGCGGCGAAGATATAAGTCCAACCGGTTTTCGTAAGCCGAATGCTGCCTTAGGCCGCCGGAAAAACCTTTGTTATGAGCAAAGCAAAAATAATCACAGATAAAGTGGCACATAATGCCCAGCTGCTTGGAATATTCGGCATTAACCCGTCCGGATTCATCAAGGGAAAACTCGGAAAGCTCCCTTGCAATCTCGTCAACAGCACGGGAGCATACCTTGCCGAAGTGAGCAGGGAAAAGAAGCTGGGGAGCATAGTCCGGAGCAATGTTCCCGTATGCGAAGGCAATTCTGTTAAGATATATTCCCCGGGCCTGAAGGGAAGCATATAAAAGGTGACCCATTGCGAAATGTGAGGTTGATTTCATTTATTCTCCTAATGCGGTCCCATGGGTTTTACCTGCCAAAAAGATCAAAGCGCAAAAACCGGACTGCTTATAAAATTGCGTATATTGCGTGTAGTGGATAAGAATTATACATATATAAATTAACACTTAGACTAGTTTTAACAGCTTTGTTTGTATATGTCAAGAGAAAAAACGCTTAGGTTTTTGTAAGTTTTTGCTAAAGATGTCGTTTGAAGTATAAATCAAGTTAAAATTATCAACTAAAATTAAAATAAGCCTTTAACTGACAAACTTACAAAAATGATGCAGATACATATTAAGCTAGACTCGGAACATTTTTACAGGCAAAACGTCTGATAATCTGACACCATAAAATGTTTGACATATGTTCCGACTGGTGGTATATTTTTTAAGTGTACTAATACGAACATAACACCCAAGGGTGGACAATGAGGAGAGATGAGATGAGAAAGAAAAGTTTTAAAAAATCCCTTGTTTTGATTTTGGCGGTTTTAATGTTTGCGGCACCTCTTACCGCCTGCGGCAACAAAGAGAAAAAGGGGGAGGAAAACGGAGAGGCAGTTTCCGATTACGTCTATGTGGCAAACTATGCAACGATGGACAAGGCAGTTACCGAAATGAATACGCCCTATGCAGCGGGCGGCACCATTTATTTCAGCGCCAGCATTGCCGTACACTCCGACGGCTCTTTAGTTACGGAAAATGAGCTTAAAGAGATTGATGAGTATTACGCCAATCTTTACGGAGATGGAGCAATAGCTGAGGCTGCGGCCTTTGAAGGGGAAGCTGATACAGCGGAAGCAGAATCGGCTGATATTCCTGTGATAGATTTTGACATTCAGTACATAAGCGGCCTGTATTCCGTAAAGATTGACGGCACAGGCTACACAGCCTTAAGCGACTATGTCTCACCTGCAAAGCTTGACAACTCTGACAGCTATTCAGGACTTGACAAAATAATAGCCGACGAGGAAGGAAACATTTGGGTTGCTGAGTATGTGGGTACAACGCTATACGACCTGCCCCCTGATTTTGACCCTGCCAAGGATGATATGTGGGAGTATTATGCAGGAGAAGAAAGACAAAACTTTGTCCGCAAGCTTTCTTCCACAGGTGCGGAAATGTCCTCTGTTGACCTTTCCCAGTTTATAGAGAAATCCGAGCCTGATATGAGCGGATACAGCAGACAGTTTTACATAAGCGACATGACCATGGACGGTGAGGGAAATATTTATATTTCCGATGGAGACAGCACAGTTTATGTTATAGGCAAAGACGGCAGCTTCCAGTTTAAGCTGTCCTTGGACACCTGGATAAACAGGCTCATAAAAATAGGCGACGGCAGAGTCGGCACAACTTCTTACGGTGATTCCGGCGGCATGGTTTTAAAGCTTATTGATTTTGATGCTAAGAGCTGGGGAGCGGAAATGAACATTCCCAGCGAAGTTTGGGACACAAGCCCCGGCGGCGATGTTTATGATTTCTGCTATACGGACGGTTCCTCCCTTTACGGATATTCCTTTGAGACAGAGACTAAGGAAAAGATTTTAAACTGGATTAACAGCGATGTTGATAATAATACAATACAGTTTTCAACGGTTTTGGATAATGGCAATGTTTTTGCCATTGCCAGCAACTGGGAAAATGAAGACGGTCCCAGCTACGAAGTTATAACCATGGTGAAAACTCCCCGCAGTGAGGTTAAGCAGAAAACAACGATTTCTCTTGCAACCATGTATCTTGACTATGAGCTTAGAAAGCAAATTTTAAGCTTTAACAAAACCAACCCTGACTATCGCATTGAAGTTAAAGATTACTCTGAATTTGGCACCGAGGAAGACTGGAACGCGGGACTTACAAAGCTGAACACCGAGATAATATCCGGCAAGGCACCAGATATTATAAGCATCTCAAATCTTCCTTATCAGCAATATGCCGCCAAGGGCCTGCTTGTTGACTTATACAGCTTTATAGATAATGACCCCGATATCTCAAGGGACGATTTTATAAAAAGCATAGCGGGCGCCTTGGAAACAGAGGGCAAGCTTTACCAGGTTTCCCCTAGTTTTAGTGTTATTTCCATTGTTGGCTCCCCCTCTATTCTTGGCTCTGAAATGGGCTGGACAATTGATGAAATGCAGGCTGTTATCGATGCAAACCCCAATGCAGACCTGCCCATGGGTCAGTATGTAAGCCGTGAATCTGTTCTTCAGATGCTGTGTATGCTGAATATGGAAAACTATATGAACTGGCAGACCGGCGAAACAAGCTTCAATTCAGACGACTTTAAAAAGCTTTTAAGCTTTGCAAACACCTTCCCCTCCCAGGAGGATATGGAAAAGTTTTATGAAAGCGGCGAATGGATAGACAGCAGTGTCCTCATTCAGGAAGGCCGCCAGATTTTTGAAACCTTCAGCGCCAGCGATTTTTATAACTATCAGTATTACAAAGCCATGTTTGGCGGAGAGATTGTCTTTAAGGGCTTCCCCTCAGATGAGAAAAACGGCAATGTTGCAAGCTTTGACAGCGGCATCTCTATGACCACCTCCTGCAAGGAAAAGGAAGGCGCCTGGCAGTTTATGAGGAGTATACTGTCCGACGAATATCAGGAGAACCTTGGCTGGAACTTCCCCATAATGCAAAAGGCTTTTGACAAGCGTCTTGAAAAAGAGATGGTTCAGGAGTATTATACCGACGGAGACGGCAATAAGGTTCCCGTTTCACATGGCGGCATGAGCATGGGCGACGGGCCTATGATTGAGTTTTATGCCATAACTAAGGAAGAAGCAGAGCAGATTAAGGCTCTTATTAATTCTGTTGAGAACACTGCCGTTTATGACGAGAGCGTTTTAAACATTATAAATGAGGAAGCGGCCTTCTTCTTCGCGGGAGAAAAAACCGTTGACCAGACAGCAGAGGTTATCCAAAGCCGAATGAACATTTACATTAACGAGCAAAGATAAAAAGCATTAGTAACTATAAACATCTACGGGCGCATTATTATGCGCCCGTAGGCTGAGAAAAACAGGAGCAGCTATGAAAAGCAGACAAAAATCCGAAAGGAGCTTATCTTTTCCCAAGCCCCGCTTAAAGGTTTTGTGGAGCAAGCTAAGTGAGCGCAATAAAGACAGGCTCCGTGACTTGGCCTTCGTTTCCCCAAGCATAATCGGTGTCGGAGTGTTTTTTATAGTTCCTTTTTTTGTTGTGGTGTATTATTCCCTTATAGATAACCCCATACAGCAAAACTTTGTTTTTCTCCATAACTTTATTTCCCTTGTGAAAAACTCGGCCTTTAAAACAGCGGCAAAAAACACCGCAACATTTTCTGCCATTGCTGTGCCTCTTGCTGTGGTTTTATCTTTTTTTTTGGCCCAGATGCTAGAGGCCCGCATACCTTTAAAAAGTCAGTTTCGTACCTTTTTCTTAAGCCCCATGATGGTTCCCGTGGCCTCTGTTGTGCTTATATGGCAGGTGGTTTTCAGCTATAACGGAACCCTTAATAATTTTTTAGGGGGCTTTGGAATCGATAAAATTGACTGGCTTAAATCAGACTATTCACCCCTTGTCGTAACTGCGCTTTTTTTGTGGAAAAATCTTGGATATAACATGATTTTATTTATGGCAGCCCTTAATAATATCCCCAAAGAGCTTATGGAGGTTGCGGATATAGAAGGGGCAAGCCCCATCTTTAAATTCAAAAATATTACCCTGCGATATCTTTCGCCCACCATACTTTTCGTTACCATCCTCTCCCTTATAAACTCATTTAAAGTCTTTCGGGAGGTGTTCCTGCTAACGGGGGAATACCCTGTGGGAAGCCTTTATATGCTTCAGCATTTTATGAACAACACCTTTGCCTCTCTGGACTACCAGAAGCTTTCGGCGGCGGCTGTGCTTATGGCCCTTGTGATGGTGCTTATAATAGCCATACTGTTCATATTTGAGGACAAGCTTGGAAAGGATGTGGAGGGATGAGGAAAAAACGCTATTTCGGGCGGACTGTCCTAACCCTTTTATCAGCTTTTTTTGCCTTGGTTTTTCTTCTGCCCACGGTTTTAACTATCAGCAATTCCTTTATGTCCCAGTCAGAAATTTCCGCAAACTACGGAGCAATTTTTGAAAACACCGACAGCTCAAAGAAAACATATATTTCCGAAACGGTTAACCTTAAATTTATACCGGACAAGGTAAGTTTCAGCCAATATGCCACAACTCTTATAAAAAGTCCGGAATATCTTTTAAAGTTTTGGAACTCTGTGATACTGGTTGTGCCCATTGTAATTTTGCAGGTTGGGGTGGCAGCTTTAACGGCATACAGCTTTACAAGATACCGAGGCAAGCTTAAGTCTTTTCTCTTTTTCTTTTATGTCATACTTATGCTTATGCCCTATCAGGTCACCCTTGTGCCAAACTATTTGGTTTCTGACTGGCTGGGCATACTAAATACCCGATGGGCAATTATTTTCCCCGGTGCTTTTGCGCCTTTTTCAGTGTTTTTGCTTACGAAATTTATGCGGCGGATTCCGGTTTCATTAATCGAAGCGGCAAAGCTTGACGGAGCGGGGGAGTGGCATATTTTCACAAGAGTCTGCCTGCCTCAATGCCGCAGCGCTCTATATTCCATTGCCATACTCGTTTTTATAGACTATTGGAATATGGTTGAGCAGCCGTTAATTCTTCTGCCGAATATGGACAAGCAGCCCCTTTCGGTCTTTTTGTCAACAATAAATACCAGCGAGGTAGGTCTTGCCTTTGCTGTGGCAACAATATATATGATTCCCTCACTGCTCCTGTTTCTCCATGGGGAAGAAGCCTTGGTGGAAGGCATCACTCATTCCGGCTCTGTTAAGGGCTGATATATCTTATTATAATTCTAAGTTTAGTAGTCATAATATATTTTATGTAAACCAATCTGAAAGGACGGACAGGCTATGACAGAACAAAAGGTGAAAAAAAGAGGCTGGGTTAAAAATGCCGCCATTATCTTTCTTTCGGTCATGCTTGTGCTGACCTTTTTTTCCAATACAATTATGAACCACTCACTTCCGGAGGCAGCCGTTGAATATGTGCATTCCGGTACAATAGCGGCAAAAATTCGGGGCAGCGGCACAGTTTCTGCCAACGAAAGCTATGAGGTTAAAGGTGAGCAGACCAGAGAGGTTTTGTCTGTTCCCATAAAGGTTGGCGACAAGGTGGAAGTGGGGGATACCCTGCTGCTGTATGCCGAGGGTGAAAGCAACCAGATTAAAGAGGTGGAAGGTGCCTTGGACGCTCTGGTTTTGGCCTACCAGAAGGCCCTTATTAACGCAGGGGACAGCGGAGATTACACCGTGGAAAAACGGGAGATTGAGCTGGCACAAAAGGCCCTGGATAAGGCCAAGACAGACAGAGATGCCAACAGCTTTTCTCAGCAGGAGCTGGCCGACGCAAAGACCGCCGCAAATAAGGCAAAGCAGGAGTATAACCTCCAAAAGACAAAGGTGGATAATCTGGCAGAGCAGCTTGCCGGCATGAGCCCGCCTCAGGACAGCGGAAACGGTCCCTTGATTACCCAAAAGCAAAACGAATTGACCGCGGCAAGAAAAACCCTGACGGCGGTTGAAAAGGCCTATGAAGCTTCTTATAAAACATTGAAAGATGAAGCAAAATTATGGTGGCGGTTTGATAAGAATTCTACGGGAAATCCCCCCAATGGGGAGCTTGAAACTTATACGACGGCTCTGGCAAAGTATTTGGAAACCCGCCTTCCGGCAGACGGAAGCGATTTAGGTGGGGATATTTCAGTTCCCTATGGTAGTAATAAGATCCAAATAAGTCAGGCCAAGCTTATGGTCGAGGCCTATAATGCCATTAATACTGAGAAAACTAAAATTACAAGTCTTGAAAGAGAACTGGCAGATCTTCAGGCTGCAAACTCCACCGGTGATTGGAACTACTCTACTGTTCAAAAGCAGCTTCAGGACGCTAAAAACCTTTTAAGCAGCATAGAGTCTGCAAAAACCAAGGCAGAGGACACGCTGGCTCTAATTGAGGAGAAAAAAACGAAGTATGAGGCTGCTGACCAACAGGTGGATTCCAGCCAGACCGCATTGGAGAACGCAATGTTTGCCCTAGAGGAAAAAAGAAAGGCAGACGGGAAAACCGGTGCAATCGAGGCCTTGGATTTGGCCGATCAAAAAAAGCAGATTGAAAAGAAAAAAGAGGAGCTTAACGAGCTTCGGGCCGGCGGCACAGGGGCTTTAATTGACAGCAAGGTTAATGGGATTATAACAAGCATTAATATTACGGCAGGTAACATGGCAGAGGCAGGCCAAACCCTTATGACTATTGAGGTTCCGGACAGGGGCTATGGCATTAACATTCCCGTTACAATAGAACAAAGCAAAAACGTTAAGGTGGGGGATGTCGCCGAGGTTACGAATAACTATTGGGGCAGCAACATAACAGCTACTTTAGTAGGCATAAAAGGTGACCCCCAGAACCCCAGCACCGGAAAGATACTTTATTTCAAGCTTGAAGGTGACGTTGAAAGCGGAAGTCAGCTTGGCATAAGCATAGGTGAGCGAGGGGCAAACTATGAAAGCATAGTCCCCAACAGCGCCATACGCACAGATAATAACGGAGATTTTGTCCTTGTGGTTATGACTAAAAACAGCGCCTTCAGCAACCGATATATAGCCCAGCGTGTGGACATTAAGGTGCTTGCTAAAGACGATGTTAACAGCGCTGTTTCCGGCGGACTTTCATACAATGATTTTGTTATTACCACTTCCACAAAGCCCATAGAGTCGGGGATGCAGGTGCGCCTACCCGATTGATAAGGGGGACTAACAGATAATAAAGAAAGGCAGGGCAAAAGCGTGAAAAACAAAAAAACAATAATAGTCTGTGCGGTAAATGCCCTGCTTTTAATAATTGCCGCAGCTCTTATAATAAGCTCTATATTTATAAGCCGAAGCCTTCTTTCCCAGCAGGCGGCAGGTTTTTGGAAAGGGGAGAGTAAGGAGCGCTTTGCACAGGTATCTGTTTTTTACCCTCCCGATGCCACGAAAACACGGGCAGAAATTATGGCTTTCAGGGACACAATCGACAAAAAGCTTGTGGAAGCCGGTGTTGAGCCAAGGGAACAGGGGAAAAACTGGATTGATGCCTACAGCAGCCAAATGACGGTTCAGGTAGAGGGTGAGCGAGGTTCTTCCTCTGCAACTGCCATTGCACTAGGGGGAGACTTTTACCTTTTTCATCCCTACTACCTTTTATCCGGAAGCTTTATATCCGAGGACAGCCTCATGCAAGACAGGGTTGTTTTGGATTATGAGCTGTCGTGGAAGCTTTTTGGAAGTGCAGAGCTTGAGGGAATGAGTGTTAAAATTGACGGCAAGGATTACTATGTCGCTGGAGTTGTAAAACGTGAGACGGATAGCCTATCAAGCAAGGCTTATTCCGGCGACCCTGTTATTTTCATGTCCTATTCAGCCATGACGGATGGGGAGGAAGAACTGGGGATAAGCGCCTATGAGCTTGTTATGTTAGACCCCATTTCAAGCTATGCCAAGACCGTGGTTAAAGAGGGGATAGCCGGTGAAAAGGCTGCGCTTGTTGAAAACAGCGCAAGATATGGTTTTTTGCAAATCTTCGGTATAATAAAAAACTTTGGGGAGCGCTCCATTGAAACAGACGGCATAATCTATCCCTATTGGGAAAATGCCGCCCGCCTTAGTGAAGCATATTTGGGAGGACTATATGTAATAATTGCCCTTGTCCTTGTTTTCCCCCTTATTTGCCTTGTGATACTACTGATAAAGTTTATTAAATTTATAATTAGCAAAATTAAACTTCTGGCATATAAAACCTGGGATGCCTGGGACGACAGATACGCAAGGCGTGACACAAGGAAAGAGCGCAAAGCTTTAAAGGGAGAGAAAGCATCAGGCTCAGGTAAAAAGCAGCGAATAAGACAATCCGGAAAGAAAAACGAGTCGGGAGCTTTACCGGAACAGAACACTTTAGATTATGACGCCGGACTTTCCGAGGAAGAAAAAAAGCTGGCTTTAGATATTGAAAGCATTGTAAAACAGGTAATGGAAGAGACTTCATCCAATAGTGATTTTTCATAGAAAACTGAGCCGGTGCGTTTTTAGCATCCGACTCAGTTTTTTACGTATTTGCCCATAAAGAAAAGTCATGACACAGGACACCTTATTTTAGGGACAGCTCTGCAATATGCTGTTTTGAAAGCTTATAGATTTCGTCAAAATTAACATGAGGATTATAAAGGGCTTCGATTTTGTCGTGGTTGAGCTTTGTTTCCTGTAAGGCGCTTATCGCCTCATCAATAAGAGCCGAACATATTTTTTTGCATTTTCTTTGCTCGCCGCGTTTTTCACTGGACACAAGACTGTCAAGCCTTACCCGCCTTGTGTTTTGAGCGAGGTCAAGGGCGCTGTCCGAGCAAAAAAAGCCAAGGGAAAGAGCGGGAACAAAAACTGCCTCATAGCTTTCAGGGCAAAGGGGATTTGGGCAGGTGAATATATCATATCCGGTGCCCATAGCCATTTTTGCAAGATAGTCAAGAGCGGCCTCACCAAGCAAAAACTTGTTATCAAAGGAATATGCCCTGTTGCACAGCTCTTTTGTGGTTTCGGGAAAAGAAACAAGACCCATGCTTGAAATGACACTTAAGAACCTCTTTTTTTCACAACCACTTTCCCTAGTTCTTTTGCCAAACTCCCGTATGCCAATGCCTTTGGCACGATTGATGGCTGCATCTAAAGCCTCACTGCCTGCCAAGTCTTTTTGCCAGCCCTGTCGTATGGAGCCTGCCGCTCCGAGAAGGGCATAGGCTTTTGAGTATAAGCAAGATGTTTCTTTTTTAAGCTCCAAAAGCTCATCTTTATGTTTGACCATGGCTTTTCTGTCGTAATAGGCACCGAGATTCAAATATGACGAATCCGAGGCTGCCATACGGACATCCGCAATATGAGGGGCGGTTCCGTCCATGTAGGCGATTTTGAGCTTTGGGATATAAACACCGTCTAAAGACTGGGGGTCGCCGGAGCAAAAGGCATATTCAACCCTTAAACCTGCCTTTTCTGCCGCCTCTCCTATCTTTTTCATAAAGCTTGACTTGCCGCAGCCGGAGCCGCCTTTTATAATCCATAGAAAGTCACCCTCATCAAGGGAAACAAAGCTGTCATACAGAGAGTAAAAGCCCTGTGCCGTATTGGCGCCGAGGAAATACCGCGCAATTTCATTTTCATCCATAATAGACCAGTCCCTTCAAGTTGTGGGTTTATTCTCTACACCTTATGCAAAGACGGGAGCTTTTGACCGTATAGATAAGATAAAAACCTAAAAACTACAGGGCAGAAGTCTTTCGCCCTGTGGTTTTTAGGTTTTTTATATATTAATCTTAAGTTTTTAGCTTAGCCCATAAGCCTTACCATAACGGCCTTTTGAGCGTGGAGTCTGTTTTCTGCCTCGTCAAAAATTTCATCCGCATGGATTTCAAAGGTTTCTGCGCTTATTTCCTCGCCTCTGTGGGCAGGCAAACAGTGAAGCACCATGGCATCAGGCTTAGCAAGCTCCATAAGCTTCTGGTTTACCTGATAGGACCTAAAGCTCTCCATGCGCTTTTCCGCCTCGTCCTCCTGACCCATAGATGCCCAGACATCTGTGTAAACCACATCGGCATCCTTTGCGGCTGCAAAAATGTCATCGGTACAGACAAAGCTTCCGTTTTTTACAGCCCAGTCCATAATATCAGCATCCGGCTGATATGCCAGAGGGCAGCCGATTGCAACCTCCATGCCCATTTTAATGCAGCCTGCAATAAGGCTGTTTGCCATATTGTTTCCGTCACCTATAAAACAAAGCTTAAGACCCTTCAGGCTGCGTTTATGCTCACGAATAGTCATAAGATCTGCCAGCACCTGACAGGGGTGGGCATAGTCTGTAAGGCCGTTTATAACAGGTATGGTGCCGTATTTTGCAAGGTCTTCCACCTCATCCTGACCGAAGGTTCTAATCATTATGCCGTCAAGGTAACGGGAAAGCACACGGGCAGTGTCCTCAATTGGCTCGCCACGGCCTATTTGCAGGTCGCGGGGAGAGAGGAAAAGGGCGCTGCCCCCAAGCTGATACATACCTACTTCAAAGCTTATTCTTGTGCGGGTGGAGCTTTTCTGAAATATCATGCCCAAGGTTTTGCCCTTTAGAAGATGGTGCTCAACACCGTTTTTCTTTTCATATTTCAGTTGGTCGGCCAGATTTAAAATGTCCAGTATCTCCTCGGGGGAAAGGTCAGAAAGCTTTAAAAGATGTTTCATTTTTCGATTACTCCTTTTAAAATGTAAAGCGCCTTATCTAAAAGCTCCTGCTCTATGTTAAGAGGGGGCAAAAGCCTTATTTTATTTTTTGCGGTGAGGACAATTAGCCCCTTTTCAAGGCAGTCGGCGGCAATTTCCTTTGCGTCACGACTAGTTTCAATGCCAAGCATAAGTCCCAGACCCGTAATGGATTTTACTCCCTCTAAGCCGGAAAGCTCATCTTGTATATACTGCCCCTTTTCTCTGACTGACTCAAGCAAAGTCTCGTCAATGCGTGATATTATGTTAACTGCACCTGCGGCAGCAATAGGGTTTCCCCCAAAGGTGGAGCCGTGGCTTCCGGCTGTTAGGGTATCAGTCAACTTTTCACCCAGAAGGCAGGCACCGAAAGGCAGACCGCCGGCAAGACCCTTAGCTGTGCTTAGAATATCTGGCTGGATTCCATACTGCATAAAGGCAAAAAGGCTGCCCGTTCTGCCGTTTCCTGTCTGCACCTCGTCTACTATAAGAAGAATGTCTTTCTCGGCGCAGAAATCGGAAACCTGAGAGACATATTCCTTGTGAAGGGGGGCAACTCCGCCTTCCCCCTGAATAAGCTCTAACATAACAGCACAAACGGTGTCGTCACAAAGGTTTTTAAGCCCTTCAAAGTCGTTTGCCACAGCATATCTAAAGACCGGCAGCAAAGGCTGAAAGCCTTCGTGCATGGCACTTTGGCCTGTGGCTGTAAGGGTTGCCATTGTCCGCCCGTGAAAGCTGTTTTCAAGTGTTATAACAGTGTGTCTGCCGCTGCCGTATTTATCATATGAATATTTTCTTGCACTTTTTATGGCGCATTCGTTGGCCTCGGCTCCGGAGTTTGAGAAAAAAACTTTCTTCATCCCCGTTTTTGTGCAGAGCATTTCCGCCAATGTCACCTGAGGCTGAGTGTAATACAGGTTTGAAATATGTTGGAGCTTATGAAGCTGCTGCTCCACAGCCTTTATCCATTCCTCATCACAAAAACCGAAGGTGTTAACGGCAATGCCGCTGCCAAGGTCAATATATTCCTTGCCGTCCTCGCCGATAACCGAGGCTCCCTTTCCGGAGACTGCGCAAAAAGGAGCACGAGCATAGGTGTTCGCAATATATTTTTTGTCCTTTTCAATTGTTGTCATATCATCGCTCCTAATATTATGTAAACTAGTTTATAGAAGTATAGAAAGGATTTTTCTACTATTAATTTAGATGAACATTGTGCCGATTCCCTCGTCGGTTAGAGTTTCAATTAAAATTGAATGGGGGATACGCCCGTCAATTATAAAGACTTTTTTCACGCCGCGCCGTATGGCATCAATGCAGCATTCAACCTTTGGAATCATACCGCCGGAGATAAGGCCTTCGGCGATTAATTGGGGCGCTTCACTGACATTTACAACAGGAATAAGGGTTGACGGGTCGTCTTTGTCTCGAAGAAGTCCGGAGATGTCCGTCATTGAAATAAGGCTTTCGGCCTTAAGGGTTCCGGCAATGCGTGAGGCCGCTGTGTCGGCATTTATATTGTAGCAGTTTCCATCTCTATCAAAGCCGACAGTTGAAATTACGGGTATATATCCTCTGTCTAAAATGTCGGTAATAGGGGTAGGGTCAACATTTTTAATTTCCCCAACAAAGCCCAGTTCCTCATCAATTTTTGAAGCCTCAATCATCTGACCGTCCATGCCGGAAATACCGATTGCCCGACCGCCCATGTTTCCTATAAGGCTTACAAGGTTTTTAGAAACCTTACCCGCCATAACCATTTGGACAACTTGAGCAGTTTCCTTATCCGTCACCCGCAGGCCGTTTTTAAATTCGGTTTCTATGCCCATTTTAGCAAGGGTTTCGCTGATTTCCGGCCCGCCGCCATGGACAAGAACAACCTTTATTCCAATGAGGGAAAGCAAAACAATGTCGCCCATAACGGCTTTTTTTAGTTCCTCATTAATCATGGCGTTGCCGCCGTATTTAACGACAATTATTTTGCCATTATACTTTTGTATATAAGGAAGGGCCTCTATAAGCACCTTTGCACGCTGGGCATTATTTAAACTTTCGTTCATTTCGTTCAACTCCTAAAAATTTATGTCAACTTCGGTAATCGCCGTTTATACGGACATATTCATAGCTTAAATCGCAGCCCCAGGCAGTTGCGGAACAATGGCCGTCTTGAAGGAAAATAAGAATTTCAATTTCCTCACGGCTTAAAATTTCCTTTGCCAGCTCCTCGGAAAATTCCAGCCCGCCGCCATTTTCACAGACCTTTATTTCGCCGGATTCAGACTTAAAAGAAACAGAAATCTTTGAAATATCCGTTTCGGCACCGGCGTAGCCAAGGGCACAGAGAACCCGTCCCCAGTTTGCGTCAGCGCCGAACATGGCGCATTTGAGCAGGGGTGAACAAATGACGGATTTTGCAATTTTCCTTGCGTCATCTTTGGTTTTCGCTCCTGTTACCTGGCAGGTGAGCAGCTTTCCTGCCCCCTCACCATCTTTTGCGATGCTGCGGGAAAGGTATGAGCAGACCTTAAATAACGCTGCCTTAAAAGCATCAAAAGCAGGGCCTTCGGAATCTATAATTTCATTTTCCGCCATGCCGTTTGCCAGCACTAAAACCGTGTCGTTTGTGGAGGTGTCCCTATCTACGGAAATCATGTTAAAACTATCTGAAACTGCATAAATCAATGCCTCTTTAAGCATTTCAGGGCTAATCGCGGCATCTGTTGTTATGAAAGACAGCATGGTTGCCATGTCTGGATGTATCATTCCGCTGCCCTTGGCAATACCGCCTAAAACTATGCTTTTTCCCTGCAAATCAAAGCCCAGGGCCACCTGCTTTTTCACTGTATCCGTTGTCATGATTGCCTCGGCAGCATCATCGGAATTGTCCCCAAGAGCAGAAATAAGAGCATCCATGCCGGCTGCTATAGGCTCAATATTAAGCTTTTGCCCTATGACCCCTGTGGAGGCAACTGCAACATCTGAAAAGGGTATCTTAAGAGAGTTTTCAACAAGAGCGCACATGGCTTCGGCAATCTCTATGCCGTTTGAGTTGCAGGTGTTAGCGTTGCCGCTGTTGCATATTACGGCCCTTGCATAACCGTCTTGAATGTTTTTCTGCGTTACAATAATAGGCGCGCCTTTAACAAGATTTTTAGTATATACACCGGCAGCCGCCGCTTTCTTTTCACTGACTATAAGGGCAAGATCTTTTTTGCCTTTCTTGCGGATACCGCAGCTTATTCCCGCTGCTTTAAAGCCCTTTGGAGCGCATACTCCACCGGAAACTATCTCCATATTATGTTAACCTCCATCTTTGGTCAGCTAATTTTCAAACCGGCACATTCCTCAGCACCGCTCATAATATTAAAGCACTGTATTGCAGCACCGGAGGCGCCCTTGCCAAGATTATCGTATAGGGCAGAAACAAGAATCCGCTCATCGTTGCCGCTTACATATATTTGCATATCATCTCGTCCCGAAAGTGCCTCGGCATATAAAGATGAGGGGGACTCCTCCATAACATCTATAAGTTCCGCTCCCCAATAATGGCTTTTGTATATTTCACGGATGTCTTTGGGGGAGGGACTTTCTGCCAGCATGGATGTGTGCAGGCAGATGCTTATAAGCATTCCGGAGTAAAAGCTTGAAACAATGGGGGAAAAGCCAGGCGCCTTTGTAAGCTTTGTGTGCCTTACTATCTCCGGCAAATGCTTATGACCTTGTGCCATGGCGTATTGCATGGGGGAAAGGGGCTTTTTTTGTGCTTCATATTCCGCAATCATCTGCTTTCCGCCGCCGCTATAGCCTGTTATACCGGTGCAGCAAAGGGGGTAATCCAAAGGCATAAGTTCTGTTTGTGTCAAGGGAGCTGTGAGGGCTGTTATGCCGAGGGCATGGCAGCCGGGAACGGCCACACGCTTTGCCTTTTCTATTTCAAGGCGCTGATTAGAGCTTAATTCGGGGAAACCGTAAACCCAGTTATCCGAGCAACGATGAGCTGTGGAAGCATCGATAAGGCGGGTTTCTTTTGCTGCAGGAAGCGCCGCCATTTGCCGAGCCGCCTCATCAGGCAGACAGAGGAAACAAAAATCAGATAAGCCCATAAGCCTTTCGATTTCTTCCGTATCCCGTCTTAACTTTTCGTCGATTTCCAAAAGCTTAACATCCGGACGCTCAAGGAGACGATTGCGAAGCCTTAGACCTGTGGTTCCCGAGGAGCCAACTATAAAAACTTTTTTCATATTAAACACCACTGAATAAATATTCGCTTATTATGAATATAATACGATTTATCTCTGAAAATTGCAAGAGTTCTTTGCATATTTATAATATGATTTTTTCTCCATATATAGATTTTACTTTAGTGCTAATGCACAAATACGGCTATTTTTAAAACTTAGAATAAAAAAACGCCACAGGCAGAAAGCCTGTGGCGAAAGTATTATTTATTGTATGGCAGGGCGGGAAGTCTAAGCTTAAAGCTTTAGAAGCCTTAGACCAATCTTCTTGCTCCCACATAATTTCTTGTGTAGTAGTCTGAAGAAAGCTCGCTTATAATAACGCTTCCGGAACCGGAGCTGGCATGGATAAACTGACCGTCGCCTATGTAGATGCCAACATGACCAATATAGCTTGAGCTTGTGGAAAAGCAAACAGCGTCACCGGCTTTAAGCTCGGGTTTTTCCACATAAGTGCCGTTTTCATAAATTGAGGCGGCAGTTCGGTTAATTGAATAACCGCATTCATTATAAACGTAATAGACAAGACCTGAGCAATCAAAGCCCTTTTCGCTTGTTCCGCCCCAAACATAGGGAGTGCCGATATACTTCATGGCTGTGTTAACAATAATTTGACCGGAAACGGAGGTTTCACCATCAAAGGAGCTTGAAGCCGTGACGGAAAAGTTATCGGAAACTCCGCCGTTTAGGGCAAAATAGTCGCTGTGGACATAGCCGTCCACACCTGTGCCCTGAACCTTATACCAGCCGCCGTAGACTCCCAAAACCCTTAGGCGGCTGCCGTTATTTAAGGTGGTAAGGATTTTAGAGTCGAGACTTGCACCCTCACGTATACGGACATAATCGCCGTATATTGTGCCTGTGCCGAAATTTCCGCTGATGTTTTCGCTGAAATCCAGAAACTCCGAAGCCATATAGCCTGTGGCACCACGATAAACAACCTTATACCAATTATCGTCTACCTTGCCGCCGACAACAACAACAGAACCGCTGGGAGAAGCAGTAATGATTGAAGCATCAGTAGAAGGAGCGGCGCGCAGGTTTAAGGCATCAGCCTTTACACTTGCGCCGCCTATGCTTGCTGCCATGGCCGAGGCTGAAAATGCTGAAGCCGCAAATAAAACTGCCAGAAGGGTCTTTAGGGTTTTCCTGTTCATAGTTTTCCTTTCGCAATTAAACCAAAGAGAAATATTTACCTCCGAAAGGCTTATAACATTGATGCCAAAATAAAAACTACTGGGCCAACGCTCTTTCAAGCCAAACGGAAGCGACATCCATTGCCGCATAGAGACTGTCTTTTTCGCTTTTTTTAACAATACGATCGCGGGATTTGATATCAGGGTCTGTAAGCTGCAATTGTACTGATACCTTTGTCGCAACATCAAGGTCTTTTACTTTTTTGGTATTAAGTATTTGCAGAAGAATAATATATTTATCCGCCATGCTTCCAAAATATATTAAATTGTCCTTGCGGCGCAAGGGGTGACCTTTATATTCCAATGTATTTTTTTTCTCTGATGCCATTTATTCCAATCCTTTCCGCGCGAGCGCCATGTTTCCAAAATTTTAAAGTAACCGAATTGTAACACATTGTATCTTTATTGTCAATGTAAGCTTTACGCCCTTTATTGACAACTTTTATCAGTGTTTTATCCTGCCCGAACAGGTAGGCAGGATAAAACACAATTATTTGTAATAAAGAACAGCTGATGAAAAAAGCTGCATATCATAATCTCCAGGCACGTTTTTGTAAAGACCCTTACCTATGCGCTCGGAATGACCCATTTTACCGAGAATACGGCCGTCGGGAGAGCATATGCCTTCCACAGCGGCAAGGCTTCCATTGGGGTTATAGGAAATATCAAGGCTTGGCCTGCCGCTTGGGTCAACATATTGGCTTACTATCTGTCCCTTTTCAAAAAGTTCATTTAAAAGGGGTTCCGGACAGAGGAAGCGCCCCTCCCCGTGGGAAATAGGCACAGTGTAAACATCGCCCACTTGGGCTTTAAGCAGCCAGGGGGAAAGATTTGAACAAACTCTGGTTTTTACAAGCTGAGACTGGTGCCTGCCTATGTTGTTAAAGCTTAAAGTTGGGCAGTTTTCGTCTGTATCTATAATACGGCCGAAGGGAACCAGCCCAAGCTTAATAAGGGCTTGAAAACCATTGCATATACCAAGAATAAGGCCGTCACGCTTATTTATGAGAGCTTCTGTAGCCTCGTGGACAGGGCCGCTTCTGAAAAAGCTTGTAATAAACTTTGCGCTGCCGTCCGGCTCATCTCCGCCGGAAAAACCTCCGGGTATTATAAGCATTTGAGCAGATTTAAGCCTTTCAGAAAACTGATTTACTGACTCGATAATATGCATAGAGCTAAGGTTTTTTATAATGAAAACCTCGGCTTCGGCTCCGGCGGCTTCCACAGCCTTCGCCGTGTCATATTCGCAGTTTGTGCCGGGGAAAACCGGAATTAAAGCAAGGGGACGGGCATAGGGCTTTCGGGGTTTAAGCTCTGTATTACTGAAAAAGTCAAGGCTTTTGCAGGAAAGCTTGCTCTCATGGGTTTTGCTGGGATAAACCTCTTCAAGCCTTCCTTCATAAATTTCCATAAGCTCATTTAGGCAAAGTACAGTCTTTCCAAAGCTTATTTCGGAAAGATTTTGAGTTTTTCCAAGGGGCTTACCCACAGGCTCACAATTTGAAAGCTCCAGAATAAAGCTGCCGTAGCGGTGAGAAAAAATCGTTGTCAGCTCAACAGCTTCATCATAGCAAAAACCAAGGCCGTTTCCAAGGCACATTTTAAATATAGCCTCCGCCACTGCCCCGTAAGTGGGAGTGTAAACAGCTCGAAGCTTTCCGGCACTGTTAAGTTCGGCTATGATTTCAAAGTTTTTAATAAGAGATGCGGCTGTCGGCAGCCCGTCGCTATATTCCGGCTCTAAAAGGCAAACACAGCTGCCTGCCTCCTTAAATTCGGGGGAGAGGACATTTTCAATGTCACCTGTCCCAACGGCGAAGGAAACAAGGGTTGGCGGCACATCAAGCTTTTCAAAGCTGCCGCTCATAGAATCCTTGCCGCCAATGGCAGCAACTGCTAAATCCTGCTGGGCGGTAAAGGCACCTAAAAGTGCAGAAAGTGGTTTGCCCCAGCGCTTGGGGTCATCCATTGGCTTTTCAAAATACTCCTGAAGGCTTAAATAAAGGTCTTTATAGGGGCAGCCGGCAGCAATAAGCTTAGAAAGGCTTTCAACAACAGCGAGATAGGCTCCGTGATAGGGGCTTTTCTCAGAAATTATAGGATTGAAGCCCCAAGACATAAATGAGCAGGTGGAGGTATCGCCCTTTTCACGGGAAATTTTGTGAACCATGGCCTGTATGGGGGTTTTCTGATTTTTACCGCCGAAGGGCATAAGCACACTGCCTGCCCCTATGGTAGAGTCAAAACGCTCAGACAGACCCTGCTTTGAGCAGACGTTAAGGTCTGATAAGGTTTCACGCATACCGGTTTCAAAGTTAGAAGGCAGGGTTTTTTCAAAATCCCTTGACGCCGCCACAGCGATATCAATATGTTTTTTCGCACCCCCGCTGTCTAAAAACTCACGAGAGAGGTCAGCGATGGTCTGCCCCTTCCAGTGCATCACCATACGGGGAGATTCCGTAACTTTGGCAACAACAGTGGCCTCCAGGTTTTCACCTTCGGCAAGTTCAAGAAAACGGTTTACATGAGCTTCTTCAATTACCACGGCCATGCGCTCTTGGGACTCGGAAATTGCAAGCTCTGTGCCGTCCAGACCTTCATACTTTTTCGGTACGGAATCAAGGTCAATTTCAAGTCCGTCGGCAAGCTCACCAATGGCCACAGAAATGCCACCTGCACCAAAATCATTACAGCGTTTTATAAGACGGGAAGCCTCACTGTTTCGGAAAAGGCGTTGGATTTTCCTCTCCTCAGGAGCGTTGCCCTTTTGGACTTCGGCTCCGCAGGTTTCAAGACTTGTCATATCATGAGCCTTAGAGCTGCCGGTGGCGCCGCCGCAGCCGTCACGACCTGTTCTGCCGCCTATTAGTAAGATTAAATCTCCCGGATCAGGCCTTTCACGGCGGACATTTTCTTCAGGAGCTGCAGCGATTACAGCGCCCAGCTCCATATGCTTTGCAGCATAACCGGAGTGGTATATTTCTTCCACTATTCCTGTGGCAACACCTATCTGGTTGCCATAGCTGGAGTAGCCGGCGGCGGCGGTTGTAACAAGCTTTCTCTGGGGAAGCTTGCCTTCAAGGGTTTCGGATATGTCTGCGGTAGGGTCGGCTGCCCCTGAAATACGCATAGCGGCATAGACATAGCTTCTGCCGGATAAAGGGTCACGAATAGCGCCGCCGATGCAAGTGGCAGCCCCGCCGAAAGGTTCAATTTCCGTTGGATGATTGTGGGTTTCATTTTTAAAAAGCAGAAGCCATTTTTCTAAACCAGCTTCGGTTTTAACATTAATTTTAACTGTACAAGCGTTGATTTCATCACTTTCATCAAGTTTACATAACTTACCTTCCGCTTTGAGCTGACTTGCAGCAATTGTGGCTATATCCATTAGACACACAGGCTTTTTTCTCGATAGCCTCTCACGAAGGGCAAGGTAATTGTCCCAAGCTTTGCCGATGGTTTTATCCTCAAAGCTTACACTATCTATAATAGTGTTAAAAGTGGTGTGACGGCAGTGGTCAGACCAATAGGTATCAATAAGCTTAATTTCTGTAAGAGTAGGTTCACGACCCTCGGCGATAAAATAATTTTGACAAAATAGCAAATCATCCATATCCATGGAAAGAGAGTACAACTTAAGAAACTCTGAAAGCCCTTTTGAATCCATTTTACAAAAGTCATCTATTGAAGCTACAGAAGTTGAGTTGACATAATTAATATTTAATGTATTAGGAACTAACAAAGACGCCAGTCTGCACTCCACAGGATTAACAATAAAGCCTTTAATTTTTTCTAGCTCGGTCTCGCTAATACTGCCATAGATTACGTAAACCTTAGCAGAGCGAACACAGGGCCTTTCACCCATGGAGACAAACTGAATACACTGCTCTGCGCTGTCAGCTCTCTGGTCAAACTGTCCGGGAAGAAACTCCACGGCAAAAACCTCTGCCCCCTTAGTATCTTGCAGCTCATCGGAAACAATATCAAGCTGGGGTTCGGAAAAAATGGTAGTTTTGCATCGCTCAAAAAGCTCCGGAGATATGTTTTCCACGTCATAGCGGTTTACGATTCGCAGTTTTTCAAGAGAACTTATACCAAGAAAGCTGCGAAGGTCCTCAGTTAGGGCCTTTGACTCAAGGGCTTCTTCGGGCTTTCTTTCAACAAATACTCTATAAACCAAGATTTAACCCTCCATATTACAAGCTTTTAGTGCTTTTTCCCCAATGTCCTGCCTATAAAAAGCGCCGTCAAAGCTGATATTTTCAGCTGTTTTATAAGCTGCGTCTATTGCTGATTTAAGGTCACTTGAAAGGGAAGTTATGCCAAGAACCCGCCCGCCGGAGCTAAGAAGCTGCCCATCAGAAAGCTTTACACCGGCAAAATAAATTTCTGTATTTTCCGGAAGGGTCTCCGGCAGGAAAATTTTCTTTCCCGTTTCGTATTTTCCCGGGTATCCACCCGAGGCCATAACAAGGCAGCAGGAAGCCCCATTTTTAAATGTAATATTCTGTTCTGCAAGAGTTCCATCGCGGGTAGATAACATTATGTCAACTAAATTACTTTCTAATAAGGGCAAAACTGCCTGAGTTTCAGGGTCACCGAAGCGGCAGTTATATTCAATTACCTTTGGGCCGGACTTAGTTAACATAAGACCAAAGTACAAACAGCCTTTAAACTCACGGTTTTCATTTTTCATGGCAGAAATAGTCGGAAGAAAAATTTCCTTCATACACTGCTTTGCAATGCTGTCTGTGTAATATGGACTGGGGGCAATAACACCCATGCCGCCGGTGTTTGGGCCTTCGTCATTATCATATGCTCGCTTGTGGTCCATGCTGGATATCATTGGAGAAATGAACTTTCCGTCTGTAAAACATAGGACAGATACCTCTGGTCCTTCCAAAAACTCCTCAATAACCACCTGATTGCCGCTTTCACCAAAAACCTTGTCTTGCATTATAGAAACAAGGGCATTTTTTGCTTCCTCGGCAGTTTCGGCAATTATGACACCTTTGCCGAGAGCAAGCCCGTCGGCCTTTATAACCGTAGGATAGGGACAGCTATTAAGATAAACCAAAGCCTTTTTCAAATCAGAAAAAACCTCGTATTTTGCTGTGGGAATGCCATACTTTTTCATAAAGTTTTTGGAAAAAACCTTGCTGCCCTCAATTATTGCAGCAGCCTTATTAGGACCAAAACAGGGGATGCCGGCATTTTCCAGCTCATCCACAGCTCCGAGTACCAGTGGATCATCCGGCGCTATAACAGCAAGATCAATAGCTTTTTCTTTGGCAAAATCCACAATCGCCGGAATATCTTTTGCGCCGATATCAACACAAACGGCATCGGCAGCCATACCCCCATTGCCGGGAAGCGCATATATTATGTCAACCTTAGAGCTTTCCTTAAGTTTTTTTATTATTGTATGTTCACGGCCGCCGCCGCCAACAACCATTATTTTCATAGAAGCCTCCTAGATTATGTTAACCAAGCTATAGATAAAAACTTAGTGGTGGAAAAGCCGCAGACCTGTAAAGCACATGGAAATACCAAGCTCTTTGCATTTGGAAATTACATCTTCATCACGGACACTGCCCCCAGGCTGGGCAATAAAGGAAACGCCGCTGCGGAAAGCTCTTATTATGTTATCGTCAAAGGGGAAGAAGGCATCGCTGCCTAGGGATACACCTTTTATATTGGAAAGATAGCTGCGCTTTTCGTCAAGGCTAAGTTTTTCTGGCTGACGTGTGAAGAAGCTGCGCCATGCCCTGTCTCCAATAACATCTTCGCAATCTTCCGAAATATACACATCAATGACATTATCACGGGCAGCTCTCGGCAGCTCCGGCAGGAAAGGAAGCTCCAAAACCCTTTGACTTTGACGGAGATGCCAGTTGTCTGCTTTTCCGCCGGCAAGCCGAGTGCAGTGGATGCGGCTTTGCTGCCCTGCGCCTACGCCAATGGCCTGTCCGTCAACGGCATAGCAGACAGAGTTTGACTGGGTGTATTTTAAAGTTATAAGGCTTACCATAAGGTCACGCTTGGCAACCTCCGGCAAAGCGAAGTTTCCCGTAACAACATTTTCAAGAAGCTTGGTGCTTATTTCAAAGTCATTTCTGCCCTGCTCAAAGCTAATGCCGAAAACCTGCTTAATCTCCTGTTTTTCCGGAATGTAGCCGGAGTCAATTTTAATAATGTTGTAAGCTCCTTTTTTCTTAGCCTTTAAAATTTCCAGAGCTTCGGGTGAATAGTCGGGAGCAATTACCCCGTCTGAAACCTCACGAGCTATGATGCTCGCCGTCACCTTATCGCAGCGCTCTGACAGGGCAATCCAGTCACCAAAGCTGCTCATTCTGTCAACTCCACGAGCACGAGCATAGGCGCAGGCCAGGGGACTGTCGTCAATGCCTTCAATGTCATCAACAAAGCAGGCCCTTTTAAGTTCAGTTGACATAACAATTCCAAGAGCGGCACCGGAGGGGGAAACGTGTTTAAAGCTTGCGGCGCTGCAAAGTCCTGTTGCCTTCGTAAGCTCACTGACAAGCTGCCAACTGTTTAAGGCATCCAGCAGGTTAATATAACCGGGACGGCCATTTAATATGGTGATTGGCAGGTTTTTGCCACTATCCATAAAGATTTTAGCAGGAATTTGATTAGGGTTACAGCCATATTTAAGTTCATATTCCGTCATTTTATGCCCTCCTAATATTTTTATTTATTATACACTCTTGTGTCTCTCCGTTTTCAAGGTTAACATAAGAAACATATAGAGACACCTTATTTTCATCATTTAGACTGCTCCAAATAAGCTCTGAAAGCTCGTTTATATCATTGGGGATTGAAACCTTTTTTGGTTCTCCCTGAAAACTGGGCAGGGGAGAGCCGTCTTTTTCATAGGTGTGTATAAAATGTCCCGCCCCGTTTTCCGGCTCATAGGAAAAGAAAAAACGTGAGCAGAAGCTTCCTTCGCTATCTTCTGACTTAAGGATGCTCAATTTGTATAAAAAACCCTTTTCCATGCTCATAATGCCACTGATACGGGGAGTGAAGTTGGGGGCATCCGGCTCAAAACAGCGTGTTTCAAGAGCCTGCTCAAAGCTTTTTCCGGTGCTTAGATGCTCATAAATTGTGTCTGTCTGGTCCCCGTTTGTAACTATGATATTTTTTCCAATAGTCCGCACCGGTGAATATATTATAAGGCTGGGGTCAGTCATTTTTGCAGGGTCAAAAGCCTCAGTGCGTATGCCCCCTGTCTGGGAAATAAAAACACGGTTTCTGCTATTTTCGCTGCGCCCCATGATGAAATAGGCGCATACGGCATTTTTACCGTCCTCAGATTTGCCTATTAGAATTCCCCTGCCGGGGTAGGTGTTTTCAGAAAGAAGCTGTGAAAGTGATGATTTATTCCTCATGACCCATGCCCTCCTTAAGTAATTTTTTTGATACCATTTCCGCCGCTCTGGGTAGAATTATCCATTCGGCTTTTTCCATAACCCGTTTTTGCAGACTTTCCGGACTGTCATTTTTATAAACTGGCACGGCTTTTTGAAGAATTATTTCGCCGCCGTCGGGAATATGGTTTACATAATGCACGGTTGCTCCGCTTAGCTTAACACCTTTTTCCAAGGCTGCCTTGTGAACCCGCAGGCCGAAAAAGCCCTCGCCGCAAAAAGCGGGGATAAGGGAGGGGTGGACGTTTATAATGCGCTTTTCCCAGCGGGAGGTAAAGCTTTCCGATAAAATGCACATAAAGCCAGCTAGCACCACAAGACCGATTTTGTTTTCCGCAAGGGCCTTTTCCAGGGCGGCTTCAAAATCGGCTCTATTCTCAAAAGCCTTAATGGGAAGACTAAGGACTTTTATGCCGGCATTTTCCGCCCGTTTTAAGGCAAAGGCATCTTCCTTACTGGAAATTACAAGGGAAATTTCGCCGCTTTTAAGCCTGCCGTCATTTTCGGCATCAATAAGAGCCTGAAGATTTGTGCCGCCGCCGGAAACCAAAACCGCAATGGGTACTTTTAGCATAACACAACACCCTCATCGGAGGCGACGACCTTAGCCATAATATAGGCTTCCTCGCCGTTTTCCGCAAGAATTTCAAGAGCCTTTTCCCCCTCGGAAGGGGAGACGACAAAGCACATTCCAACACCCATATTAAAAGTGTTGAACATATCCCTTTGTGAAATACAGCCTTTTTCCATTATATAGTTAAAGATGGGCGATATTTTAAGAACGCTGCTGTCTATATGGGCGCTAAAGCCCTTGGGCAGACTGCGGGGAATATTTTCAAAAAAGCCTCCGCCGGTTATATGGGAAACTGATTTTACAGTTATAGAGTCAAACAAAGAAAGCATGGAACGGACATAAATCCTCGTGGGAGTAAGCAGGGTTTCCCCAAGGCTTTTTCCATTAAGTGCCTCTAAAGGAGAACTTATATCAGCGTTTTCAAGGTCAAAAACCTTGCGCACAAGACTAAAACCATTGCTGTGGACACCGCTGGAGGGCAGGGCGATTATAAGGTCGCCTTCACTGACCTTACTTTTGTCAAGAAGCCTTGACTTATCTGCCATACCCACACAAAATCCGGCAAGGTCATATTCATTTTCCGGATAAAACCCCGGCATCTCGGCAGTTTCCCCTCCGATTAAAGCGCAGCCGGACTGGACACAGCCCTCGGCAACACCGGAGACGATTTCAGCAATTTTCTCGGGGATGTTTTTTCCGCAGGCAATATAATCAAGAAAGAAAAGCGGTTTTGCCCCGCAGCAAATAACGTCGTTTGCACACATGGCAACGCAATCTATGCCTATGGTATCGTGCTTGTCCATAAGAAAGGCAAGTTTTAGCTTTGTGCCCACGCCGTCGGTTCCGCTTACCAAAACGGGGTTTGGCGTATCTTTCAAATCCAGCTCGAAAAGTCCGCCAAAGCCGCCGATATCTGGAAGGTTTTTTCCCGCCATGGTACGGGCAATATGGCTTTTCATAAGCTCTACTGCCTTGTAGCCCGCTGTTATATCAACTCCGGCCTTTTTATAGCTTTCGGAATAGCTTTTCACAGCTTCACACACCTTTCGCTTATTTTAGTTTCAAATTTTCTTTTACATGAGCCTATGGGAACTTCCGTGGGATATTCCCCGTCAAAGCAGGCGGCGCAAAAGCCAAGATTTGCAGGCTTATCCGCAAGCTTTCGCACGTTGTCAACGCTTAAATAGCCGAGGGAGTCTGCTCCCACAATTTTTGTAATTTCCTCAAGACTGTGATTACAGGCAATGAGCTTGTCACGGCTGTCTATGTCTGTTCCGTAATAGCAGGGGTTTAAGAAGGGGGGAGCCGATATGCGAAGGTGAATTTCCTTTGCTCCTGCCTCCCGCAAAAGACCGACTATAAGAGCGCAGGTCGTGCCCCGAACTATGGAGTCGTCTATGAGTACAACCCTTTTTCCGGCAAAGGTTTCCGCAACGGGATTAAGCTTAATTCTAACCTTGTCCTCCCTGGACTTCTGACCGGCTGATATAAATGTTCTGCCAATATAGCGATTTTTAATAAGCCCTATTCCGTAGGGGATGCCGCTTTGACGGGAAAAACCGATGGCGGCATCTATTCCGCTGTCCGGCACCCCAACAACAACGTCTGCCTGAACGGGATGCTCCAAGGCGAGAAAGGCACCGGCACGAAGCCTTGCCGCGTGAACAGAGCAGTCTTCTATAACGGAGTCCGGTCTTGCAAAATAAATAAACTCAAACACACACAGGGACATATCCTTTTTTCCGCAGTGGTCTTTTATGGAACGGGGGCCGTTTTTATCAAAAACCATAATTTCACCAGGGAGAATGTCACGCTCTAAACTTGCGCCCACAGCTGTTAAAGCGCAGCTTTCCGAGGCCACAACATAATCCCCCTCGGGAGTTTTTCCATAGCAAAGGGGGCGAAATCCATGCTCGTCTCTTGCGGCTATAAGCTTTGTGGGAGACATGATAACAAGGGAATAAGCACCTTTAAGCTTTGTCATGGCCTTATTGACAGCATCTTCAATAGTTGATGTGCCAATACGTTCCTTGGTTATTATATATGAAATAACCTCGCTGTCGGTGGTAGTGTGGAAAATGCTGCCCTGCATTTCCAGCTCTTCCCGCAGCTCGGAGGAGTTTATAAGGCTGCCGTTGTGAGCAAGGGCCATCTGACCTTTTATATGGTTAATAACAATGGGCTGGGCATTAATCCTATCGCCGGTTCCGGCGCTTCCGTAACGGCAATGACCAATGGCCATGTTCCCCTGGGGAAAACGTGACATAACAGAGGGAGTGAAAATATCACCCACAAGTCCCGCATCTTTAAAAGAAGTGAAAACCCCATCGTCAGAAACTGCAATGCCGCAGCTTTCCTGCCCCCTGTGCTGGAGGGCAAAAAGACCATAATAAACTGTTGCGGCAACATCACAGGTGCTGGGGCTGTATATGCCGAAAACGCCGCATTCTTCATGTATTGCCATTATTTTGTATCCCCCAAAAGACGCTTCATAACCTCATTATAGGCATCTTCAACGCCGCCCATATCACGGCGGAAGCGGTCTTTATCAAGCTTTTCTCCGGTGTGAACATCCCAAAGCCTGCAGGTGTCGGGGGATATTTCGTCGGCAAGGACAATTTCTCCTTCCAGAGTTTTCCCAAATTCCAGTTTAAAGTCTACAAGGACAAGCTCGTGGGAGAGCATAAATTCGGAAAGGAAACTGTTTATAGAAAAAGCGTATTTTTCAAGGATGGCAATTTCCTCGGCGGTGGCAAGCTCCAGAGCAATGGCGTGGCAGGAGTTCATAAGAGGGTCTCCAAGCTCGTCATTTTTATAGGAAAATTCAACAGTGGGGGATTTAAAACGAATGCCTTCAGAAACACCGAATCGCTTTGCAAAGCTTCCGGCGGAGATATTGCGCACTATAACTTCAAGAGGAATTATAGAAACCATTTTCACCAGGGTTTCCCGCTCTGAAAGCTCTTTTACAAAATGGGTGGGTATGCCTTTTTCGTCTAAAAATTTCATAAGGCGGTTAGTAAGGCGGTTGTTAATAGCTCCCTTGCCCAGTATCGTACCTTTTTTTTCGCCGTTAAAGGCTGTGGCATCGTCTTTATATGAGACTATGCATAGGTTTTCATCACTTGTGGCATAGACCTTTTTTGCCTTACCTTCGTATAGAAGCTGCGCTTTTTCCATAAAACTTCCCTCCGTATATTTTTTATTCCTAGTTGTTAAACTTTTCTTCAAGAAGTGTGTTCTTCTCTAAAACGGCAGCTGCCGCCTTTTCTCGTTTTTCCCCAAGGGCAAGAGCCAAGGAGTCATCTGAAAGAGAAAGTATCTGGATAGCAAGAAGGGCGGCATTTTCAGCCCCGTCTATGGCAACTGTCGCTACAGGAATGCCTGAGGGCATCTGTACAGTTGACAAAAGGGCATCCAAGCCGTCCAACGCAGTAGATTTTATAGGTATGCCTATAACAGGCAGGGTGGTGTTTGCGGCAATAGCTCCCGCAAGATGAGCAGCCTTGCCGGCGGCGGCAATTATAACGCCAAAGCCGCGCTCTCTGGCATTTTTGGAAAATTCGGCGGCCTCATTGGGAGTGCGGTGGGCTGAAAGAACATGAACCTCAAAAGGCACCTTAAAGCTTTTAAGACAATCAATGGCTTTTTCGACAACGGGCAGGTCGCTGTCGCTGCCCATGATGACAGCTGCTTTCTTCATAATTTCACCGTTCCTTTGTTGTTTTATCCTATAGTTTCCGAAAATGTGACTATTATCGAGCAAAATCTTTAGAATTGGATTTAAAAAAGTTTACAATATAATTCTAAACTAAAGCTAAAAAAGGGTCAAGCGGCTGATGACTTTTTGTTCCAAAAATTATATATAATCTTTACAATTGATTAGGCGAATTTTTGTTGATATTGTTGAGGGCAAGGCAAAAGCA
>CAZTXG010000007.1:0-53882 GCA_964617335.1 uncultured Oscillospiraceae bacterium | reverse complement strand
GTAGCATAGCCCTTGGAGAGGGGCTCTAATAACTACTACTTTATAATACAAGGAGACTGTAATGAAGCAAAACTACAGTCGGGATACAGAGGCTATAATAAATTCTCTTGGTGAAAAGCGCCCCCGTCTGCTTTTGCATTCCTGCTGCGGACCTTGCAGCAGCTCCGTACTGGAGTATCTCACAAAGCACTTTGATGTCACGGTGTTTTTCTTTAATCCCAATATCCAACCGGAGGAAGAATATGAAAAGCGGCTTTTCTGGCAGCGCAAGGTCATAGACAGGTACAAAGCTGCCGTAGGGCTTATAGTTCCCCCTTATGAAGGCAAGAGCTTTGTAGAGGTTTCAAGAGGCCTTGAAACCCTGTCCGAGGGTGGGAAAAGATGCGAAAGCTGCTTTTTCCTGCGCCTTTCCGAAACGGCAAAGCTGGCAAAAAAAGAGGGCTTTGATTATTTTACAACAACTCTCACAGTAAGTCCCCATAAAAATGCGGAGATAATAAACACAATCGGCTTTGAGCTGGCGGAAAAAAATGATACAAACTGGCTTCCAGCGGATTTCAAAAAAAAGGAGGGCTATAAGCGCTCTATAGAGCTATCTGCGGAATACGGTCTTTACCGCCAGATCTATTGCGGCTGCCTATGCAGCAAAAACAACAGCAGGACCCTGACTTAAAACCTTTGCAGGGTCACTTAAGACGAAAGGTTATATGAAAATGAACACAAACACAAAAAAGCTGGTAACAAGCGCTGTCATCGGTGCCTTATACGCTGCCCTCACCATGGTTCTTGCCCCTATAAGCTATGGCAGCCTTCAGTTTCGAGTTTCCGAAGTCCTGTGCATCCTTCCCTTTTTCTTTCCCCCCGCCGCTTTTGGGCTAACCATTGGCTGCGCTATTGCAAACACTTTAAGTGCCGCCGGCCTTCTCGATATTATTTTCGGCTCCCTTGCAAGCCTTCTTGCCGGACTTTCCGTTGCCGCCATAGGGAAAAAGCCCAGAGCATTGCTCTTTTCCCCCAATAGTGAAATTATAAAAAACGGAGAGGGTAACAAACCCGCTGCCCACTGGGGAAGATACACCGCCGCCTGCGCCATGCCCCTTGTTTTTAACGGGCCTATAATCGGCGCTGTTTTGGCCTTTACCTTTTCCCGAACTGCCTTTTGGGAGGGGTTTTTGGTTTTTTCCCTGCAAGTGGCCTTGGGTGAGGCGGCAGTAATGTTCCTTTTGGCTCTGCCCCTTATGGGATATCTCGGTTCAAAACCGCGGCTTATAAGTTTTTTTGCGGATCTTTAAATAAATAAGCCGGTTAAATCCACCTTGGCTTGTTTTGCTTTATCAGCTTTTTTCCGCTAAGTTTTATTTCTAAACCGCAATACAAATAAAAATTATTTTAACAAAGCCCCCTTTATATTTTCATTGCAGTATCCGAACATAGGATGATTTTTGTTGACACAGGCTTAGTTAATACTGTATAATAGCATAGTTTTCCGGTTGTTTTAAAAAAGCCCCCGAGGCCCTTCTTAAAATCTCTAGGAAAACGGATAATATATCAACTACCGCGATTTTTCCGCCGTCTCCGTCATTTTGTCTGCGGCAGTATCGCTGTTGAGTATAATTTCACGAAAGGAAGGTGTATGAAGATGACTGTTCGCACCTATCAGCCCAAAAAGCGCCATCGTAAAAAGGAACACGGCTTCCGAAAGAGAATGGCAACAAGAAGCGGCCGCAATATTCTTGCTAACCGCAGAGCAAAGGGCAGAGCAAGGCTTTCCCATTAAGCTTTGTCTCTTAAATTTTTGTGGCATCGGATTTCATCGCCCAAGCTCAGCCAAGGGGTTTATCCCGCATAATACCGATTTTTAGGGCGGGCTTCTCTCCGCCCTTTAGGTGTTTTTTGTAAATCAGCTGCTTTGCTGTCTATGTGTACGAAAGGACAAGGCTTGAAATTTTCTGTTTCCTTAAAAAAAAATCACGAGTTCCGAAGGCTTTATTCCAAGGGAAAAAGTGTTTCCGCCGCCTCTCTTGTGGTCTATGTTAGAAAAAACAGGCTGCCGGTAAACCGCCTGGGAATAACGGTCAGCACCAAGGTAGGCAATGCCGTCTGCCGAAACAAAATCCGCCGCCGCCTGAAGGAAGTTTACAGGCTTAACGAAAGCCGCCTTGAAATAGGCCTGGACATGGTTATCGTCGCGCGGATAAAAGCTGCTCACACACCTTATTCAAAGCTGGAGCGTGACTATCTTTACGCTTGCTCCCGTTTGGGAATATTAAAAAATGAAACAGAAAGCGGTGGGAATCTGTGAAAAAGTTTCTTATCGCCCTTATACGATTTTACCAAAAACACATTTCCCCCTTGTCCGCACCCTGCTGCCGCTTTATCCCAACCTGCTCACAATACGCAATCGAGGCGCTGGAAAAACATGGCGCCGGAAAAGGCTCTTGGCTTGCTCTAAAACGTGTTTTGAAATGCCACCCCTTCCACAAAGGGGATTACGATTTCTACGATCCGGTTCCATAGCCGACCGTAACCGATAGGAGTTTCCCATGTCATTTAACGAGATAATAACCTACCCATTCGCTTGGCTGCTGCGGACTCTTTATGAGCTAACCGCAAACTATGGCCTTGCCATCATCCTTTTTGCCGTGGTGGTAAAACTTATCATGCTGCCCTTCCAGATGAAGAGCAAAAGGAGCATGATGCGCACCAGCCGCCTTACCCCAATCATGAAAGAGCTGGAAAAAAAGCACGAGGGCAATAAACAAAAATATCAGGAAGAAGTTTCGCGCCTCTATAAGGAAGAAAAGATAAACCCCTTGTCCGGCTGCCTTTGGACACTTATCCCCTTCCCCATCCTGATAGCCCTCTACAGCGTTATTCGCCAGCCCCTAACAAGGCTCATGCGGCTCACAGCGGAGCAGGTTTCCCTTATCACGGACAGGCTCGCTGAAATGAATATTTCTGTTGACACTACGGGTGCTTATAGTGAAATATCCCTTGCCAATCATGTCCATGAACATTTCCCCCTGTTTGAGGATATCTCTGATAAGCTTATAAATATTGATTTCAGCTTTCTTGGAGTAAACCTTGGTCAAAAGCCTCAGTGGAACTTTTTTATGGACACCAACTGGAGCGATGTAAGCGTTTGGCTGCCGGCTCTCGGGCTTTTCCTCATTCCCGTTGTTTCCGCTTTGGTTTCGTATTTCTCGATGAAGGTAAGTAATGCCTCAAACCAGGCGGCAAACGACCAAAACGCCCAAAGCATGAAAAGCATGATGCTCATGATGCCCCTTGTCTCCCTTTATATCGGCTTTATTATGCCTGCGGCTCTTGGTGTTTATTGGATTGCCAACAGTGGTTTGGCAATTATTCAGGATTTTGTTTTAAATCGCCACTACACGAAAATTCTTGACGCGGAGGATGCCGAGCGCCGTGAGCGCCTGCGCCTGCGTGAAACCGAGCTTGAAAAAAAGCGCCTTGAAACGGAGAGGAACCGTGAACTGGGCGCAACGGAAAGAAACAGAAATACCAGTAAGAAAAAACTTCAAACAGCGGAGAAAGCCCAAAATGACGAGCGCCTTGCCGCTGTCCGTGCCGAGGAAAAGGCACGCCGCCGTGCCGAGCTTGGCCTTTCTGACGCCCCTGCCGCCTCACAGGTTGGTACTCGCCGATATGCCCGGGGAAGAGCCTATGTGCCCGACCGCTTCACAGACCCCGAAAAGGCTGAACAGGCAACACAGGATGCGGCTGCTCTGTCTGAGATAGACGAGCAGGTGGAGTCGGAATTTCCCGCCAAGGGAAATACTGAAACTCAAAGGGAATAAAACCTTTGGTTTCTAATCTCCCTCATAATGATTTTTACTTTTGGAGAATAGATATGCTACAATCAATTGAAGTAACAGGAAGAACGGAGGAGGAGGCCATAGCTTCCGCCCTTCGCCAGCTTGATCTTAAAAGAGACGAGGTTTCCATCGAAATTGTTGAAAGGGCAAAATCCGGTTTTCTGCGAATCGGTGCCGCCCCTGCAGTTGTCCGTGTAAGCTATGAAGTGCCCGACGAGCCAAGCGAACCTTCAGTTCAGGAAAAGGCCGAGAAGTTTCTGGAAGGACTTTTAGAGCGAATGGGAGTTTCCGCAAGCCATGAAACTTTCATTAGAGAAAACGGCTCTATTTCCATAAACCTCAGCGGTGAAGGCATGGGGGCCGTTATAGGCCGGCGGGGAGAAACTTTAGACGCTATCCAGCATCTTACAAACTATGCCGCCAACCGTGGTTCGGAAACAAGAACCCACATAAGCATAGATGCGGAAAACTACCGAAGCAAAAGAGAGGAATCCCTTGTCCATCTGGCTGAAAAGATGGCCGCTAAAACTCTTAAGTACAAAAGGAACATGGCTTTGGAGCCTATGAACTCCTACGAGCGCCATGTGATTCACACAGCCCTTCAGGATTACGAAGGTGTTACAACCTGCTCAACAGGTACAGAGCCAAACCGCAGGGTGGTTATCTCCTGCGATAAAACCAAAGTATCGGACTAAAAAGCCCGCCTTTATCTTTTTAAAAAAACAAAGGCATTAGAGAGGCCCGGGGAAAACCTCGGGAGGGCAAAGTCCAATCTAGCTTCATTTAGGTGGGTGAAGAATATGTCAACATTAGAAACAGTAAGAACCCTGCTGGCGCGCCAATTGGAAATTTCCCCTGATATCATAAGCGAAAAAACAAAGATTCTTGATGACTTGGGGGCAGATTCCCTTGATTTAGTCGAACTGATTACCACTCTTGAGGAAGGCTATAACATTATCATAACAAGCGATTTAGCAGGCGAAATTATCACAGTTGGAGATGTAGTTAGCTTTATAGACCGGCAGCTGGCCTCCGGCGGTCTGAAATAAGACCTTATGGCCATGAAAAAAGGCTCGGCGAAAGCCGGGCCTTTTTGGTATAAAGCTTAGCCTCAGGCTATGTTAAGTAAACTTAAATCATTAAGCTCTATACGCAGCCGGAGGCTGCCCTTCCCCTTTGGGAAAAACCTTCCTAAGAAATAATGGGCTAATAAAAATGTGAAAGGCGGTATGTTTATATGGATTTAAAAGAAGTAATGAGCTGCAAAAACTTTGCCGTTTTAGGAGATACCTTACAGGAGGGCAAGTATGCCCGCAAAATAAAACAGAGACTTCTGGAAAAAGGTTATGAGGTTTTTCCTGTGGGTAAGGAGCTTTCGTCAATTAACGATATTGCGGAGGACATTGATATAATAGACCTATGCATAAATCCTGAAAGCGGCCTCAAGCTTTTACAGGAATGTGAAAAGCCCTTTAAATGCATAGTTATCCAGCCGGGGGCAAAGGACAACAAGCTTATTTCATATCTTCGTGAAAACAACCTGCCCTATATTGAAGACTGCCTTTTGGTGGGTCTTAATAAATATGCAAACTAAGAAAATTAAGTTAGTTGGATAAAAATATATTTCTCAAAAAGTTAATTCCCCCAATGAATATAGATTCAAAGGCGCTGATTCTTAAAAAAACAAGCCCCTTGCCTTCAGCAAGTTTACTGAAAGCAGGGGGTCTTTTTAATGCCAAAGAGCAGAAAAATTAAATTGCGGTTTAAGGCTTTTAGGGCTTGGTCCGCAGTATTTTCACATAGAAAACTATATGTTGAGATAGGCTTGCGCCTTAATGCTTTGCACCTATCCTCATATACCCAAAATAGCTCCCGCAAGGCGGAAGTAGATAAGCAGGGACACAGCGTCGGTTATGGTGGAAATTAAGGGGCTTGCCATAACAGCAGGGTCAATGCCGATTTTCTCCGCCACAATGGGCAGCATACTGCCCACGAGTTTTGCAAATAAAACCACAAATATCAAGGTTATGGACACTGTGAGAGCTACAGCAACATTTATGTCTGTGTTCCCTAAAATAAGCCTGTCAACAAAGAACATTTTCCCAAAATTAACCACAGCAAGAGACAGACCGCACCAAAATGCAACCCGCCCTTCCTTCCAGAGCACAGGGAAAATGTCCTTCGGCTCCGTGTCTCCCAAAGAAAGACTTCGTATAACCGCCGTAGAGCTTTGGGAGCCGGAGTTTCCGCCGGTGTCCATAAGCATGGGGATAAAGCCAATAAGCACGGCGCTTGCCGCAAGGGCACTTTCAAAACGGTTTATAATCATGCTGGTAAAGGTGGCCGAGAGCATAAGAAACATAAGCCAGGGTATGCGGCTTTTCCAAATATCCTTAACTCCGGCGCGGGAATAAGGTACGGCCGAAGGGGTCATAGCTGCCATGATTTCAAAGTCCTCAGTAGTTTCCTCCTGCAAAACATCAATAACGTCGTCAACGGTGACAATGCCCACCAGCCGCCCTTCCTTGTCCACCACGGGAACAGCAAGAAGGTCATAGTCGGAAAACAGCAAGGATACTTCCTCTTGGTCGTCTGTGGTGGTGACATGGATGACATTTTCGTCCATAATGTCACCAATCATTGCCTCATCCTCGGATAAAAGCAGGTCCTTAACCGTCACAACACCCTCTAATTGCCGGTCGCTGCTGACAACAAAGCAGGTGTAAATGGTTTCCCTGTCCTCACCTATACGGCGAATACGGGCAATGGCCTCCCGAACATTCATGTATTTTTTCAAATCAACATACTCGGCAGTCATTATACTGCCGGCAGAGCTTTCGGGGTATTCCAAATACTGGTTTATGAGCTTTCTTTTCTCAGGGTTTGCCGTGCGCATAACCCTTTTGACAACATTTGCCGGCAGCTCCTCTAAAAGGTCAACCGTGTCGTCAAGATAAAGCTCCTCGATAATTTCACCAAGCTCAGCGTCGTTTATGCTGTCGATAATGTGGGACTGCTCCGGCGCTTCAAGGTTGGCAAAAACCTCTGCCGCCTTTGTTTTGGAAAGCAATCGGAACACCATGGCGATTTTTCGCTGCGGCAGGGCTGAAATAAAGGTCGCAACGTCAAATTCGTTCATATCCTCCAGCTCTTGCCGAAACTGCTTCATGTTTTTATTTTCCAGCAGCTCCAAAAGCTCAGCCTGTAGGACTTCAAAATCTTTGACTTCCATAGTGTTCACCCTTTTCTGAGGCGGAGAAATCCGCCCCTTGTATTAGGGGCGTGTTGACACTACCGTTCAACGCCCATCTTTTAACGAACTTCCCGCCATGCTGCGTTAAAAATTCTCGCAGTGGACAAACCACAACTGCGAATTTTTGCCTTGTCCGGCGAAAAATCCCCTTCAAAATCTGAGCATTTAAGGTAGTGCCAGCACAGCCTAAATCCCCAGATACTCCTTTTGAGCCTCGGTTAATGTGTCAATTTTCATATTCATACTCCTTAAAAACCTTGAGGCCACTTCCCTGTCCGTCTCGGCGGGAACCGAGATAACACCGGGCTTAAGCCTGCCTTTATTTTCAGCAAGATATTTTGCGCTCATGGCTTGAATGGCAAAGCTCATGTCCATTATTTCAGCAGGGTGCCCGTCTCCCGAGGCAAGGTTAACAAGCCTGCCCTCGGCAAGAACAAAAATATTTCTGCCGTCGGGCATTACAAAGCCCTCAATATTCTGCCTTGCCTCATATCGGGAGGAGGCCTCGGCGGCAAGCTCAACCAAGTTTATCTCCACGTCAAAGTGACCGGCGTTGCAAACAATGGCGCCGTCTTTCAGTTTTCTGAAATGCTCTTTTGTTATAACATCGTTGCAGCCGGTGACAGTTACAAAAACGTCGCCGATTTTCGCCGCCTCAGACATAGGCATAACCTCAAAACCGTCCATATGGGCTTCAATGGCCTTTATGGGGTCAATTTCCGTAACCACAACCTTTGCACCCATGCCCTTTGCTCTAAGGGCCGTTCCCTTGCCGCACCAGCCATAGCCTGCCACAACAACGGTCTTTCCGGCAATGATAAGGTTTGTTGTGCGGTTAACACCGTCCCAAACAGACTGGCCTGTACCATAGCGGTTATCGAAAAGATACTTGCAGTCAGCATCGTTAACGGATATCATAGGAAATTTTAGGGTGTTTGCCTTTTCCATGGCTCGCAGGCGGAAAATACCCGTAGTGGTTTCCTCACATCCGCCTATTACATCGGGAATAAGATGAGTGTATTTCGTGTGCATAAGGTTAACAAGGTCGCCGCCGTCGTCAATTATTATGTTCGGCCCCGTTTCTAAAACAGCGCAGAGATGACGCTCATATTCCTCTGCCGTTGCCCCGTGATAGGCATGAATATCAATTCCTCCTGCTGCCACTGCCGCAGCAACATCGTCTTGAGTGGAAAGGGGGTTGCTGCCGGTTACGTGCATTTGGGCACCGCCCATGGCTAAAACACGGCAAAGATAGGCAGTTTTCGCTTCAAAGTGTATAGAAAGGGCAATTTTAAGACCCTTAAAGGGCTTTTCCCTTTCAAAATCCGCCGCTATGCTGTTTAATACCGGCATATTTCTTGAAACCCAATTGATTTTATTTTCACCTGAGGGCGCAAGACTTATATCCCTAATATCGCTCATTTTGTTCTCCTTTCCTTATAAGCTGCTCAAGCGCTTACTTAAGCCTCTTATATGTCCCATTACCTTATCGGTATCTATAGTTTTAAATTCTCCCTTTTCCAGAAGAATTTTTCCGTTTACAAGAACCGTTTCGGCCTTTAAGCCGAAGCTTCCGTAGCACAGGGCGCTTTTGGGGTCCACCGCCGGGAAAAATCCGATGGTCTCCAAGTCAAAAAGGCAAAGGTCAGCCTTTTTCCCAACTTTTATCTCGCCGCAGTTTTCGGAAAGTCCCAGTGCTTTGGCTCCGTTTATTGTGGCCATGTCAAAAACCTCACGAGCTGTGACTGTGGTGGCCTCTTTTTTAACCCCCTTGTGGATAAGGGCGGCAAGCTGCATTTCCCGAAGGAGACTAAGGTTGTTGTTTGATGCGGCGCTGTCTGTTCCGAGGCAGACGTTTATGCCCCGCTTTAGCATATCCGGCACAGGGGCAAAGCCATTTCCAAGCTTCATATTACTGGCAGGGTTGTGGGCAACGCTGCTTCCCCGAACAGACAAAAGGGTCATATCCCTTTCCGAAAGATAAACGCAGTGGGCACAAACGGTTTTGTCTGTCAGTATGCCGCAGCGGTCAAGGTATTCCGCCGGAGTAACACCATAGCGCTCATAGCACTGTTTTTGCTCATCCTCACTTTCGGAAAGGTGGGTGTGTATGCCAAGCTTATGCTCTCTGGCCGTGTCGGAAACCAGATGCAAAAAGCCCTCGTCACAGGTGTATGGAGCGTGGGGGGCAAGCATAAAGCTGATTAGAGGGTCACTTGCAAACTCCCTTGCCTCACTTAAAGCCTGGTCTATGCGCTCGCGGCCTTTATCCATGCTGTCTTTGTCCCCTTGAAGCCCGCGGGTAACAACGGCACGCATTCCCACATCGGACAGGGCACGGGGAGTTGTGTGGGGAAACATATGCATATCAAGAATGCTTGTAATACCGCTTTGGAGCATTTCCATACAGCCAAGCTGAATGCTCCAATAGGCATCCTCGTCGCTGAGGGTGTTTTCCATGGGTATAACATTATCGAAAAGCCAGCTCATAAAATTCAGGTCATCCGCCCTGTTTCGCAGGGCAGACATATAAATATGGGTATGGGCATTAACAAGTCCGGGAGACAAAAGCTTTCCCGCGGCATCTATGGTTTTGTCAGGAAAAAAGCCCTGGGGAAGGCCGTCCACCGAAATGATTGTATCGTCTTTTATGCAAATATCCCTAATTTCCGTTTTATCATCGGGAAGTATGGTCAGGGCATTTTTAATAAGAATATTCATATAATCCTCCATTCACACCGGACACAGCCGGACTACAAACACCTTTGTTTACAACAGCTTTCTATAAGCTTTCTGCCTCGGCTGCGGCTTTGATGCAGGCAGCCTTCCTGTAAGCCATTTACATTAAACCTCCAGGCCAAAAGCCCTCCCAAAGGGAGAAACTGATTTTTGACGGAAGCATTTGCATTAATAAGTTATTTTAACATTTTCTTTTAGATAAAACAACAAATTTGGACAAGAATTTAATAGGCCGACTTCGACAAAAAAATATTCGCCGGACAAGCTATACTTAGCATAAACTCATCCGACGAATAAAACACCTTGTATTATATTGGTTTAAGCCCTCGCCCCAAAGCTTTGATTTCTAAACTCCGCACAGTCTTAAGGTCAGCCATGCTATTGTTGTAGCCGCCGCCCCCGCAGCCACAAAAAAGGGTGCGGGCAGCTTTGAAAATATGCTTTTTCTCCCTCGGGGCGCTTTTTTTACATAGGAGTTTGCAACACGCTGAGCCTGCAGCAAAATTGTTTGGCTGTCTGCTCCCCTGCTTTTTAAAACATCTTCCCGAATAACAAAAATCGCCTCCTCAAAGTATTTATCCGGCGACTTTACGACTATGACCCTGTGTGAAATACCCTTCATAACATCAAGACCCCCTTGCGGCTCCATTTGTTTCCAGTCTAACCGCCCGCGGGCTTTATTATTCAGAAATCTTTCCCAAAGTTTCATTAATCGCAACTTTTGGAGGCGGCCTTTCTCCCCCTTAATCATAGGCTAAACCCTCTCATCAACTCTGACGGCAAGAACCGTCATGTCATCCTCGCAGCCATATTGGCGCACAGCACAGCGCAAAGTATCTTTAGCAAGAGTTTTTGTGTCTGTACCGTCGCTTTTAATAAGAATTTCCCGCAGCCAGGCATCGTTTTTTTCCACCATAACCCCGTCGCTGGCTATAAGGGCAAGATTGCCGGGCTTTAGCCGCATACGGACAATATCCGGAGCGCTGCCCTCTCCGGCGCAAATTCCGGCGGCAAGGCTTTCCCCCCGAACCCTGCGGATGACTTTTCCGCTTTTCACAAAGGAGGGCGCTGCCCCGTATTTATAAAAACAGGTCTCTCCGCTAAATAAATCCACACACATAAGGTCAATGGTGGAGTAGCCCCACTCCTCCCCGTTTTTAAGAAGAAGCACAGAGTTTAAAATCTTCATTGCCACGGCAGGGGCAATCCCCGCTCTTAAAAATCCTTCCAGTGTTTGCACAGCATTAATGCTTTCTTTAGCGGCATCCTCACCGCTTCCCATTCCGTCGGCAAGGATAACGCATAAAATCCCCTGGTCGGTTTTAAAATAAGTTCCCCTGTCTCCGCTTACAGGCTCCCCTTTTTTCTTAAGCCCGGCAATTCCAACGCTTGCAACCAAAGGCTCTGCCTCCACAAGCACGAGGCGCCTATCGGAAATTTCATCATCATTTTGCAGCTTGCAAAGCCTTACTCCCAACACATTGGAAATAACCTCAATATAATTTCCCTGCCGCAGCAGAGGACCCAGCCTGCCGCTTTCAACTATTGCACGAAGCCTTCCTCTATTGTCACGGAAGACGGAAACATCTGCGTCAATGTCCATAGTGCGTAAAAACCGCCTTAAGCGCCTTTCCGCAAGGGGGTCAGCTCCCTTTGCGGAGCTAAGCTCTTTTGCAACGCCCTCAATTATATCCGCAAGCTCCTTATACTGCCCATAGGCCGCCGCGCGATTTTCGTTTAGTCTGCTTTTAAACTGACGTCTGTACATCAGCGCCCTAAGCTCTGCGTTAACGGCATTTATAAATGAGTAGTGGGACGGGCATTTTTCCACAAAGCGTCCGGCCAGGTCCTCTTTTTCAAGCTTTCCCCGCTTTAGCATAGGCTCTGTTGCATCGTTCATAATGGCCAGTGTGTCCATAAAATCCTTCTGCCAGCAGCTTTGCTTATGCTTGCAAGAGGCGCAAACCGTCTCTGCCGCCCTGTCAAAGACCATTGCCGCATCGCTGTCGTTTTGGCCTCCGTTAATACTTCGGAAAACCGTCCCGTAAAGCTCACGAAAAGCAGAGCTAATCTTTTCCGCTCTGGCCGCGGCATAATGCCTAAGTCCGGATTCCCCCGTGCCCGCTGAGGGAAGCCTTGCAATTGACCCAACATATTCAAGGATTGTTTCCGGAATAAGGGCGAAAATAACCGTTGCAGCAAAGACCTCAAACATAAGCTCTAAACGAAGCTGTGCACCCCAAGTCCACAGCACTGCCACGGTGTTTGCTATTATATAGCTTAAAAGGAACAAAAGCCTGCCGTGTTTTGAAAAAACTCCGCCTATAAGCCCTGCAAAGGAATAGGCCATAACAAAGAAAATCTCTCCTCCGGCAGACATATCCATGGCTATACCCAAAACCGTTCCTGCAGCGCAGCCGGGGAGCATTCCCCCTTTATAGGCCGCAGTCAAAACCACCAGCAGGGAGAAAAACCTGCCCACAGAAACCACATTTGCAACTGTAACAGAGGTAAGAGACATAAGCAGGCAGGAAAACAGCACTAAAATTCCCATGGCCTGTCTGCGCTCGGCCTGCTCCCCACCTTCCTTAACAGGAGTTAAAGCCTGGGCAAAAAACCAGCAGGAGGCTCCGGCCAAAACCACCTCGGAAAAGACGCTTACGGCATCGGGAAAACTGTCTATAAATTCAAAGGTATTTAAAAAAGAAGTAATCGCAGTAAGAACACTCACCATTAAAGGCATAAACCAGCCTTTTTTTATGAGCTTTGTCTCCCGAAACACAAAGGAAATTGTGAACACCAGAGTTATTGTTGCAACATATTTTATTCCCCAGTCAAAGCCCCCAACAAATATATAGGCAAGGCAGGCTCCCAAAAAGCAAAATATACCGTTTGCCTCCGCTCCTGCCCTGCCAACTATGCCTATGCCAAAAGGAGCAAGATTTGTCATCACCACAGAGCAGGACATGGCAAAGCCCAAAACGAAATTCAAGACGTAGCCCGCCGCCTGCCTTATCTTTGGCCTATCCCTTATTTGCGCAAGTGACATAAGTGTCATGCGCCGATTTTTAAAGCTTTCCTTTGCTGACATAGGACACCCCTCCAAAAAGTTTGTTAACATAATTATATTTATGTTAATCAAAAAAGGAGGTCGTACTCTGCTGCTGTTTTTTGCTTTATTCAGGCAGGAAATGCGGGGAAATAGAAGAAAAAACCCACGGCTTGTTTTTTAACCGTGGGTTTTTTCTTAGTTTTTATGAGCTGCAAGTCTTTCCCCAAGCTTATACACATCCCCCGCTCCGATTGTAAGAATTATATCCCCCGGAGAGGCAATGGCCGCAAGTGAGTCCTCCAACTGGTCAAAGGATGGAAAAAATTTTGCATTTGGTATGGCCTTTGCTAAATCCGCCGAGGATACACCATTGGTGTTTTTCTCCCTTGCGGCATAGATTTCCGCAAGGTAGGCAAGGTCCGCCCTTTTAAGCTGGCTGACAAAATCGTCAAACAGGGCCTCTGTGCGAGTATAGGTGTGGGGCTGAAAAACTGTTATCACCCGCTTATAGTTAAGGGTTTCCACAGCGTCAATAAGAGCCTTCAGCTCCCCGGGGTGATGGGCATAATCGTCGTAAATGTCCGCCCCCTTATATTGTCCTTTAAACTCAAAGCGCCGCCCCGCACCCATAAAACCGGAAAGGCCTTCCGCAACTGCCTTTGGCTCAATCCTAAGACAGATGGCCGCCGCCGCCGCCGCAAGGGCATTTTTTATGTTGTGCATTCCGGGAACATTAAGCCTTGTACTCACAAAAAGCTCTCCCCTAAGCATAATGTCAAATTCCGTTCCTGAGCCTTCGTGCTTTATATTTTCTGCATATACATCGGCCTTTTCTGAAACCCCAAAGGTGAAAAGCTGCCTTCCCAGCGGCTCAAGGGCGCTCATGGTGTTGGGGTCGTCGGCATTTGCGATAATATATCCATTTTCCGGCACAAGGGAGGCAAATTTCCTAAAGGATGCCTTAACGTCCTCAAGGTCTTTAAAGAAATCAAGGTGATCTGCCTCAATATTAAGGATGACTGCTATGGTTGGTGAAAAAGAGTGGAAGGAGTTATAATATTCACAGGATTCCAAAACTATGGTGTCCCCCTTGCCAACCCTGTGACCTGCCTGCAAAAGGGGCAGTGTGCCGCCTATCATAACGGTGGGGTCGCTTTTTGCCGCCATTAATATATGGGTTGACATGGATGTGGTTGTGGTTTTTCCGTGGGTACCGGAAATGCAAAGGGCATTTTTATAGTCCTGCATTATAGCGCCCCAGGCCTCTGTGCGTTCAAACACCGGAATGCCTTTTTCATTTGCTGCTTTTATTTCGGGGTTTTCATCATGGACCGCCGCCGTGCGGACAATAAAATCAGTATCCGCCTTAATATTATCGCCCCTGTGGCCTATGCTAACTTCAATGCCCATAGACCGCAGTTTTTCCGTTTTTTCGCTTTCGTTCATATCCGAACCGTAGATTTTAAGCCCCATTTCCGAAAGAACCTCGGCCAAGGGCGCCATGGATACTCCCCCAATGCCGATTAGGTGACCTTTTTTTCCGGGAGTAAGAAAACTTTTAAAGCCTGTCATATATGTTTTCCTTTCAATGCGCCCTGCTCCTTACTTATATTTCACGGAGTTTGGCGCATAAAACACAGGATTTAGCGCCTTTGCGCTTATATGAAAGCAAAAGGAAAGCCTCCTTTTGCCCCATCTGTTGATTATGCTTGTTTCGCCACTAAAACGGTATTATAATACAAGTGAATTAACAATACAAGTATTATAAATCCGCTTTTCAATCATATATGGTTATATCCCATGTAGGCGTCCTTAAAACATTTTTTCTAAAAGGAGCTGCGTTAATTGACCCTTTCATCTCCGCCCAAATATGTAATAAGCGTTTTAAACCGCCTTGAGCGCAATGGTTTTTCGGCCTATCTTGTGGGAGGCTGTGTCCGTGACCTTATAATCGGCCGCCGTCCGGCCGACTGGGATGTATGCACAAATGCCCTGCCTAATGAGATAATGTCGGTTTTTAAACACAGCCGTGACACTGGCTCAAAGCACGGAACAGTAACGGTTTTTGCGGGAAAATCAAAGGTGGAGGTCACAACCTTTCGCTCCGACGGTGAGTACACAGATTTCCGCCGTCCGGAAAGCGTCACTTTTATAGCTGACCTCAAGGGCGACCTTGCCCGTCGGGATTTTACAATGAATGCCATTGCCCTGCCTCTTTCCGGTTTGATCTTCGACCCCTTCGGCGGTGCAGCAGACATTGAAAAACGCCTTATACGTTGTGTGGGCCAGCCGAAGAAAAGGTTTAAAGAGGATGCTCTGCGTATGCTGCGGGCCCTGCGTTTTTCCGCTGTGCTGGCCTTTGAGATTGAAGAAAAAACTCTGGAAGCCATAGATGAATGCTCAGAGCTTACAAGTTTTCTTGCCGCCGAGAGGGTCTGTTCTGAGCTTGAGTCTATGCTTATGTCCCCAAATCCGGCTCTTATATCCCAGATGATTTCCCTGGGGCTTTTAACTCGCTATATCAGCGGAACAAAGGAAATTGATCTTTCCGTCCTTTCTTCCCTGCCAAAAAACCGGACTGAACGCTGGGCTGGCCTTTGCGCCCTTTTGCTCCGCTCTGGGATGGTTTTAAGTCCGGAGGATTTTTTGCAGACCCTAAGGCTTGATTCGGCCACGATACATACGGCCGCCTGTGGGGCAAAGCTTTCTTTAAGCAAGCCGTCTAACACAAAACTTATATGGAAAAAGCTTTTGTCCCGCCACGGCACAGACTGTGTGAAATGCGCCGCGGCGGCAGCAGATGCTCTTTATGGCATGGGCCACACAAAAATGCTCCGCAGTATTATTTCAAGCGGCGAGTGCTATAGCTTAAAAGGGCTTGAAATATCCGGAGACGAGCTTTTAGAGCTGGGCTTTAAGGGTAAAAGACTTGGCGAAGTCCTCTATGAACTGCTGGACCATGTTTTGGCCCATCCAAAAGATAATGTCAGGGATATTTTACTCTCCCTTGCCGCTGATATTGCAAAATATGATGGTCTATAGGCGCACACTACCCATAATATGGATGCCTTCTTGAAAATGTTAAAAATAATCTTTATAAACCGTCTTTCGCAAATTAGCTTTATGATTTGCCCTAAGGGGAAAAACAAATAAATTTTAAGAGTCCGGGAAATTTTTCTCCCCGGACTCTTTCCTTATACTGCCCTGAGACAGAATGGTTTTTAACTGTTGAAACTTAGGTCCTTTGCCGCACCTTTTTCTGCACCGCCCTATATAGTATGGTGTCCTCACTGTCATCCCGCACAGCCAGACCCCTAGTCTCAAGATGACGCAGATGACTATGGCATTCACCCACGGCAAACCACTTTTGGGCTATGGGGAAATCCTCCCAGGAATTGCAGCGGATTTTCCATGACATTTTGCCGGAGATTTCATAAATCGAGGAGTCTGGATTTTCGCAAAGCACCCTATAGCACTCATCAAGGCGGTCTTCATGATGCTTCAAAAGCTTGGCAATACGTCCATGAAAATCCCCCGGCTCCCTATGACCCGGCAGGGCAATGCGCACATCATATTTATCAATCTCACGAAGGCTGTGCATATAATCACCCAAGGAATCTTCAACAAAGCTCCACAGGGTTATATTGGGGGTAATGTCAAAGAGTACATGGTCTCCTGTGAACATAAGCTTTTCGTTTTCTATCCAAAAACACATATGGGAAGGCGTATGTCCGGGAGTTAAAACCGCCTCTAAATCATAGCCGCCATAGCTTAAAACGTCCCCGTCGTCAAGGGGTGTAAAGCCGTCAAAATCCGCCTCGGAAGCCCACTCCCAAGAGGGAGCTTTAATAAGATGTTTTTCTATAATTTCTTCAGAAAAACCCTCTCGTGAAACCTTAATGTTATCAAGCGCCCACAGCATACTGCGAGTTTCCCCGTACAGCCAGGGAATCTCATCACGGCCTACAAATACGCGGCGGCCAGGCCTTATCAGTTTTGGAACAAGACCTGAGTGGTCGGCGTGTAAATGGGTCAGAAGTATGTCTGTATCCTCCATTTTCACCCCTAAAGCATCCAAGCCCTCGGTAAGGGATTCCAAGCATTCCGGTCTGTTAAAGCCCGTGTCTATAAGAAGGTTTTCGCCCTCTCCGATTATAATGTAGCTGTTCAGCAGCTTTAAAGGACTGTTTGGAAGGTTTACCTTTATGCGATAAATGCCTTTTATAATTTCTTCTGGCATAACTGACTCCTTTTTATTTAAAATAATTTTATATACTTAAAATGCTGCGCTTTTATGTGAGAAACCCCTGGTAAAATCGCGATATTATTGCTGCAACCTCACTTCTTTTTGCCCCGTCCTTCGGAGCCAAAACGCCGCCGTCTCTGCCGCTTATAAGCCCGTTTCCAACTGCCCAGCACATGGCTTCATATGCCCAATCGGAAACCTTTCCCTTGTCGTTAAAAGTGCTAAGACTTACTGAAGGCCGTCCTTTTTCCGCAAGCTCATAGACATTTGCATAGCGATATAAAAGAAGGGCCATCTGTTCCCTTGTAACCTCTCCATCAGGATTAAAGGTTTTTTCATCAACTCCGCTTATTATCTTGGCGGCAGCCCCCCAGCCCACAGACTGACTATACCATGTTCCGTTGGGAACATCAGAAAAACCGCTTGCAAATCCGGATATGTCCTCTCCGCTCATGCGGCTTAAAACAGTTGCGAACATGGCACGGTTCATGGAAAGCTCCGGAGCAAATTCACTTTGGGAAATGCCGTTAAAAAGCTTTTTTGAAACGCAAAATTCTATAGCCTCGCTGGCCCAATGATCTTTAACATCGGGGAAGGTGTCTTCTATACCCGCAAAGTCATAGTCGTAAAGTTCTTTTATAAACTGGGAAATATCAAGGCTTCCATAGCCATAGGAAGTGTCGTATCCCGGCGCTCCAAGGTCAAGGGATGAGCGTATTAAAAGCTCTGAAAAATCTTCTATATTTGCCTTTGGCTCATATTCCTTCATAATGGCGGCAGCCACAGCCACATGGGGGCTGGAGTAAGAGGTTCCATCGCCTGTTTTATATGAGTTATAGGAGCTGTGCCATGTGCTTAAAACATTTTTCCCAGGGGCGACAACAAAAACCGAGTCGTTTTTTTGGGAAAACGACGCAAGCTTATTTGCCTCGTCAATTGCACCGACACCTATCACATTATCATAGGAAGCGGGATATTTCTTTTCGCTGCTGCCGTCGTTTCCAACAGCGGATACAATTATTGTACCCATTGCCGAGGCATAGTCAACGGCCTGTCTCATACTTGTCATATCCTTGTCCATACCAAGGCTTAGATTTATAACTTCACAGCCATATATATCAACAGCCTCATATATTGCCGATATAACATATGAGGAGCTGCTTTCACTGCTATTACCGAAGCATTTAAAAGGGACTATCGTTACACCGCCTAAAAGACCGGCTATGCCAACCCCATTATCTCTGGCAGCGGCAATAACTCCTGCCACAAAGCTCCCGTGTCCGGATTCATCCCGAATGTCATAGGAGTTGTCTATCATGTTTCTGCCCTTGCCGAAGCTTACTCCTTCAAAGTCCTCATGGAGGGAATTAACACCGCTGTCGATTATGGCAATGCTTATACCCTCGCCCTCGAGTCCCTCTTCCCAGGCATACTCAATTCCAAGGCTAGCCAGAGACCACTGCCTGTATGCATAAGGGTCGTTTGGGGCAAAAAGCGTAACGGTTTGGTCAACTTCGTAATATTCCACCAAGTCTCCCAGACTTTCAATGTCTGAAAGCTCTTTTACCTTATATATACCCTTTTCGCCGTATACATCCTCCAGTCCTGCGCTGCTCATAAGACGCATTGTATCCAGATTTTGAAGCGGCTGAGAAAGCTGTACTATGTATCCTTCCCCAGTGCTGCCGTCTGCCTGCTCATAATTTGCCGACACCGGCTGAACGACTGCTGCCATCATAGCAAAAAGCAGCATTGTCGTTATTATTTTTTTCATTTTTTACCCCTTTGCATCTAACGGGTGATTTCGACAGAATTTGAGCATGCTCATTCTATCTCCTTACTTTTTTCTTCAATGAAGCCGGCTATAAAATCCATTTGCGCTTTAACGCTGTCCTCCCCGGGCCCTCCGGGAGCCCTTCTTGCCTCTACGCAATTTTCAAGAGATATAGCCTCATAAATATCCGATTCAAAAACATCCGACATTTTTTTATATTCTGAAATTTCAAGGGTTTCCAAGGTTTTTCCTTCTGAAATACAGTGATTTACCAATTTCCCAACCACAGTATAAGCATCCCTGAAGGCAAGTCCCTTATTAACAAGATAGTCAGCGCAGTCAGTTGCGTTTATAAAGCCTTTGCCTGCGGCAGAACGCATATTTTCCGGCAGTATACGCATAGTATTAAGCATGGCAGAGAACACCGGAAGGCACTTTTTAACAGTATCAACAGCGTCAAAAACCGGCTCCTTATCTTCCTGCATATCCTTATTATAAGCTAGAGGGAGAGCCTTCATAACCGTGAGCATACTCACAAGGCTGCCGTATACCCTTCCGGTTTTGCCTCGAACAAGCTCGGCAATATCGGGGTTTTTCTTTTGGGGCATTATTGACGAGCCTGTGGAATAAGCGTCATCCAGCTCGGCAAACTTAAATTCCCATGAGCACCAAAGGATAATCTCCTCTGAAAACCGTGATAAATGCATCATCAAAACAGACAGGCATGATAAAAGCTCTATAACAAAATCCCTGTCAGACACCCCGTCCAAACTGTTTTGAGTTATACGGGAAAAGCCCAGCAGATCCGCCGCAAACTGCCTGTCTATCGGATAGGTTGTGGCAGTTAAAGCGCCGCTTCCCAAGGGGCACTCGTCCATTCTTTCAAGGCAGTCCTCAAGGCGGGTATAATCTCTTTTAAGCATATTGGCATAGGCCATCATGTAGTGGGCAAAGCTTGTGGGCTGTGCCCTTTGAAGGTGGGTATAGGCCGGCATAACGGCAGTCTTCCCATCTTCGGCAAGCTTTAAAACAGTTTCCATAAGCTCTAAAATAAGCTTTTTTATCTCTTTAATTTCCTGCTTTAAATAAAGCCTTAAATCCAGAGCAACCTGGTCGTTTCGGCTTCTGGCGGTGTGAAGCCTTTTTCCGGCCTCGCCTATTCTTTTTGTAAGCTCTCCTTCTATGGCCATGTGGATATCTTCAACGTCTTGTGAGAAAGATAGCCTTCCCGCCTTAATATCCTCAAGTATTTCAAGAAGCCCCGCGTGGATTTTTTCCTTATCTTCCTGCTTTATTATCCCCTGCTTTGCCAGCATCTCGCTGTGGGCAAGGCTGCCTTCTATGTCCTGCTTATACATACGAAAATCAAAGCCGATACTGGCATTTATTTCGTCTACCATAGCTGCTGTGTTTTTTTCAAACCGTCCTGACCAAAGCTTCATAAGCCTACCTCTTTTAAGAAAATAATTAGAATAAAGGTGCAAAAACCCTGAGAACCGAGTCGATAAGTCCGCCCAGAACCTGCCTTATAAAACCCTTTTTTCTGTCTGCCACCGTAACCCTGTGGGATAGTCCAAAGGTTTTGAGGGCGTCCTTCTTAAGCTCTTTTATGGCGCTGCAGCCATACATAAAAACCGCACATTCAAAATGTAGATACAGGCTGCGGTAATCCATGTTTATGGTGCCCACAACGGCCATTTCATCGTCGCACACATAGCTTTTAGCGTGCATAAACCCGGGGCTGTATTCATAGATTTTAACTCCCGCCTCCAAAAGCGGGACGTAATAGGAGCGTGTAAGCCGAAAGGCCATCTTCTTATCCGGAATCCCCGGCAGCACCATGCGAACATCCACCCCGCGCTTTGCAGCGGAGCAAAGGGATATTTGCAATTCGTCGCTTATGGCAAGATAGGGCGTAAAAATATAAACATAGTCCTTTGCCTGAGACAAAATTTCCAAATATACATTGAGAGAAACTGTCTCCCCATCCAAAGGCGAATCTGTGAAGGGCTGGATAAAGCCGTCTGACTGGAAGGCCCCGTCACAGGAGGAGCAGGGTAAAAACGGGGAAAAATCCTCCTCGCTGTATCGGAAAGAATTCCACATTTCAAGAAACATGACTGTAAAGCTCCAGACAGCCTCGCCCTTAAGCATCACTCCCGTATCCTTCCAGTGGCCGAATATCTTCTTGCGATTAATATATTCATCCGCAAGATTAACCCCTCCGGTGAAGGCCGTGCAGCCGTCTATTATAAGCATTTTTCTGTGGTTGCGGTTGTTCATCACAAAAGAGATAACAGGAATAAAAGGGTTAAACACCAGGCACTTTATCCCCTTTTCCTCAAGCTTTTTGTAATAGCGGGTCGGAAGCTTTTTAAGACAGCCCATATCGTCATAGATAAGACGCACATCAAGACCTTGGGCGGCCTTTTCACAGAGGATGTCCAAAATCGAGTCCCACATTTCCCCTTCTTCGATTATGAAATACTCAAGGAAGATAAAACGCTCTGCCTTTTTAAGCTCTGTGAGCATATCCTCAAAATGAGCCTCTCCTATTGGGTGATATATAAGTTTAGTGTTTTTCCAAAGGGGAAACCTGCCGTATCTTTCAATATATTGGGCAGTTCTTTGAGCCCGAGGCGCAATTTCTTCAAATTCCCTCATGACTTCCGGTTCCTGACGGATGCTTAGGCTATGGTCGCGGGTTCCTCTTTTAAGCTGTGTTCGCATTTTTCGGGCAGGCCGCTTTTCCCCCAAGAGCAAAAACATAAGTCCGCCGAAAACAGGCACCACAAGAATAATAACAATCCATCCCATTCTGTATGCCGGAACATCGTCCTTTGTGATTATATACAAGGCGGCCACAATACTTAAAAACTCAAAAGCAGTCGCCAGCCACTGAACCTGACCAATAAGGCGCAGAAAAATCATCGCCACCCACACCATTTCTATGGCAATGATGACAATAGTTATAAAAAGCCGGCTGGAAAGCAGCCGCTTTATGCTGAATTGCTCCATTCAAATCCTCCGAAAGGACCCTGCCGCCCCAATATCTTAAGGACGAAAAATCAAAAGCATACTTTTTTATTATATCACCTAATTGCAAATAAATAAAGTGTGATTGGCAAAAAACATTTACTCCTGAATCAGCCGCCCCTTTTCATGATATGGCTGAAGTTTTTGAATAACTATGCGGCTGTCTTTTGCAAAATCCGTCTTCCGAGGAATTTAAGCCCAAACTAAAGTTTTGCTCCTTTAGCCGCAGTAGAAAGGCATGGTCATAAGTATGAAAAAAACCTTTATAATCTGGATATTTGTGTTCGCCGCCATCTGGGCCTATAAACACTTTTTCCCCCAAAGCAGCGAAAACTTTAAAAGTGCCTTTTCTCCGGCACTTTTAAACGAAGACTTTTTGAAAAACAGCATAGATGCGGCAGGCAGGCTGCTTTCCGGAGACAGGGGCCTTGTCTACGCCTGGGAGGAGGGCGGCAAAGATAAGAAAATCCCAGTTCAAAAAGCTGATGTATCTGCCGACTTTCCCCTTGAAACCATGATATATGAAAATCTCCGCGGCTTCAGCCTTCCCCAAGACTATATTCGCCCCTCTGCCACAATTTTTGTGTCTAAAGGTGAACCAAGCGATGACTTTGGCTCTGCCGATGCCATTGCAAAAACCCTAACCTGCGGCTTTATGCCTGCCGTCCAAGACAGCCCTGCCTTGGATTTTGATGCTGATGCGGATACATCTGCCATGCCAGCCGAAGGCGGCAGCGCTCTTCCCCCATTAGATTTAACAAAAGACGATAGGAATGCTGTTTTAGATGAGTTTATTAAAAGTCAAACGGCCTTCACCCAAACCGAACTTCCCGCAAATGTTCTCTGCGAGTTTCCCATTTTGCCTTTTAATACCACAGCTCCTGCTCTGGCAGAGATAGGCTCCCCCTTCGGCTATCGTGTCCACCCAATCTACGGTGACCTGCGCTTTCACTACGGCACAGACTTCAACTTAAACTACGGCGAAGAAATTTATGCCTTTGCCGAGGGAACCGTCATTGCCGCCCAGCAGTTTGAGGGCTATGGAAACACAATTATCCTCTCTCACGAAGGGGGATATGGGAGCCTGTATGCCCATTGCAGCAGCCTTCAGGTCTCCTACGGCGACAGTGTTAAAGCAGGCCAGCTAATCGCTCTTTCCGGACAATCTGGCAATGTTACGGGGCCTCACCTTCATTTTGAGCTTTTGCGAAACGGTCTTTATCTAAACCCGGAATTTTATCTTTAGCCTATGTCAAAGGTCTTTTTCATAAAAAAGCATAAGCAGCCTTTAAAAATAAAAATCAGCAGCGGGTTTTTGCTCCTTATGGCATTAATATATTTTTTTGACGGCTGCGGCATATTTTTGGCAGCCCTGCCCGCTCTTATAATTCATGAGGGCGGTCATATCTTTGCAATGAGGCTTTTTGGTGCAAGGCCCACAGCCCTTCATGCCGGAATTTCCGGCTTTGCCTTGGATTTTTCCGGTGATATAAGCTGCCTTGGAGAGTTTTTCGCTGCCCTTTCCGGTCCTTTTTTAGGCCTTTGCTTTGCCTTTATATGTGCAAGGTCTGCCCTCATTTTTGAAAGTGAATACCTTCTTTCCTGCGCAGGCATAGGCCTTATTTTAAACTGCTTTAACCTTCTGCCTGCCCTGCCCCTAGACGGAGGACGGGCCGTTTTCGAAGCGGCGGCATTTTTCTGGGGCCAAAAAGTTTCTAAAACCTTGTCACTGGTTTTATCTCTTGTAATTTCTCTGGTTCTTTGCCTTTTCGGCCTGTATTTTTTGCTGAACGGAAAGGGCGCTGCCCTTTTAATCGCCGGCATCTGGCTTCTTGTTTTCCCGAAACGTCTTGTAAATAAAGACGGGACAGTATAAAATAAGTATAAGGCTGAAATTCTTCCCAAAACTTTTTATGGCCTTGCTTAAGAAAACAGCCTAATACTCACAGGAGCCTTACATGGACAAAAGACTAAGCAGCATCCTACCAAAGGTGCAAAAACCCGCCAGATATACCGGCGGTGAATATAATCAAATAATAAAAGACAAATCAAAAATTGACCTGCGCATGGCCCTTTGCTTTCCGGACACCTATGAAATAGGTATGTCAAACCTAGGGCTTAAGATACTTTACGGCGCTGCCAACGTAGTTTACTGGCTCTGGTGCGAGCGCTGCTTTGCCCCTTGGGGGGACATGGAGGACGAGATGCGCTCAAAGAGCATTCCCCTTTGGGCCTTGGAGTCCGGTGACCCCCTTGGAGATTTTGACGCCATCGGCTTTTCTCTGGGCTACGAAATGGCCTATACCAATGTGCTTAATATGTTAGACCTTGCGGGCATACCCATAAAAAGCTCGGAGCGTCAGGGTCTTTTACCCCTTGTTTTTGCCGGTGGCACAGCCTGCGTAAACCCCGAGCCCATGGCAGATTTTCTTGACCTTTTCGTAATCGGCGAGGGCGAGGAAGTAAACATAGAGCTGCTTTCCCTTTTGCGAAAAGCCAAATCTCTCGCTTGGTCTAAGGAACAGTTTCTTCTGGAAGCTTCAAAAATCAGCGGTATTTATGTGCCCTCCCTTTATAACCCTATTTATAAAGATGACGGAACTATAGAGGAAATAAGCCTTTTGCAAAATGCGCCGGAAAAGGTTACAAAACGCATTGTCGAGGATTTTGAAAACAGCTTTTTCCCCCTAAACCCAATTGTCCCCTCTACGGAAATTGTCCACGACAGGGTTACGCTGGAGCTTTTTCGAGGCTGTGTTCGGGGCTGCCGTTTTTGTCAGGCGGGCTTTGCCTACCGCCCCATACGCTCCAGAAGCTGGGAAAAACTTGTCTCTCAAGGGATAAGCAGCCTTGAAAATACCGGCTATAACGAAATCACCCTATCCTCCCTTTCCACCAGTGACTACCGCCCCTTAAACGAACTTTGCGACGGGCTTTTAGATTTTTGCGTTCCCCGCAGCACGGGGCTTTCCCTGCCCTCCCTTCGGGCTGACAACTTTTCCATGGAGCTTATGGAAAAGGTTCAGTCTGTGCGCAAAAGCGGTCTTACCTTCGCACCGGAGGCAGGCACCCAGCGCCTTAGAGATGTAATTAACAAAAACGTTCAGGAGGATGACCTTCTAAACGCCTGTAAAATCGCCTTTCAAGGGGGCTGGAGCAATGTGAAGCTTTACTTCATGCTTGGTCTGCCAACGGAAACCGACGAGGACGTTTTGGGGATAGCAGAGCTTGCTATGAAGGTTCTGGCTCTGTGGAAGCCCTATGCATCAAACAAGGCCAAGGGTCTGCGCATAACAGTTTCAACCTCCTGCTTTGTGCCAAAACCCCATACCCCCTTCCAGTGGGAAGCCCAGCTTTCCATGGAGGAATACCGCAGGCGTGTTGCCCTTTTACGGGATAATTTGCGGGCAAAGGCCATCACATACAACTGGCATGATCCGGACACAAGCCTTATAGAGGCAGCCCTTTCCCGCGGCGACAGGCGGCTCGGTTCTGTTATAGAAAAGGTTTGGGAAAGCGGCGGCAGGCTTGACGCCTGGAGCGAGTATTTTTCTTTCAAGCGCTGGACAGATGCCTTTGAAAGCTGCGGCCTTGACCCAGAGTTTTACGCTTACAGGGAAAGAAGCCTTGACGAAGTTTTGCCTTGGAGCAGAGTTGACCTTGGGGTAAGCGAAAGCTTTTTGAAAAATGAACGGGAAGTGTCCCGCAAAGCCGCCTTAAGCCCTGATTGCCGGCAGAAATGCACTGGCTGCGGCGCCTTGTCTCTTATGAAGGGAGGCTCTTGCGATGAATGAAGCCTTTGATAAGCTGCGCCTGCGCTTTTCCAAAACCGGACGGGCTGTTTACATATCTCATCTTGACCTTATGCGCACCATGCAGCGGGCTTTTTTGCGCTCGGACATAAAGCTTAAAAACAGCGAAGGCTTTAACCCCCATCCGCTTATCTCCTTTGCCTTGCCCCTTTCTGTTGGAACGGCAAGTCTTTGTGAAATCATGGATTTTAGACTTTCCGAATATATGGAGCTTTCGGAAATTCCCTTCAGGCTTAATAAATCCCTGCCCGAGGGCATTGAGATAACAGAGGTCTATGAAGCTGCGCGAAAGCCAAAGGAAATAAAATGGCTGGATGTGGACGGGGTTTTTGAATATGACTCAAGGCCGCCAAAGGAAATGCTTGAAGGTCTAACAGACCTTTTCCAGAGGGAGAGTATTGTAATTGAGAAAAAAACCAAAAAGGGAGTTTCGGATTTTGACCTTGCCCCCCATATCCGCAGCCTAAGCTTTGATGCAGACGGGGAAAAGCTTATGTTAAAGGCTCTCGTCTCCGCTCAGGAGCCTACTCTTAATCCTGAGCTTTTGGCTTCGGCCTTGCATAGTCTGGCGCCTAAATTTGCCCCCGATTTTGCCGCCTTTACCCGCACCCAGCTCTATGACCATAAGATGGAGGTTTTTCGCTAGGCTTTTGCCTTGGCAGCCTTGACTTTTGCGGGTTTTTCACCCTTAAACCCACACAAGTTTCCCCTTGACATTTGCCCTGTAATTTTATATACTAACTTTCGCTTGTATGGACTTTGTAACATACTCTATCGGGGTGTAGCGAAGTTTGGTATCGCGCTTGGTTCGGGACCAAGAGGCCCGGGGTTCAAGTCCCCGCACTCCGACCATTGAAAAAAGACCGCTGACGTAAGTCGGCGGTCTTTTTTCTTTTCATTAGCTTAAACCCAGTGGTGCAGCCATATTACTACTTTGGTTTTGCCACGATGAAACACATATCATTTAACTCGGCTTCATCAAAATAGTTATAAAAAGTGAAATTATATAGAAAACGCTGGGCCCCGTATACGCCGTAACCGTCTTGATTGTGGTCTGTTGTGTCATAGGAGTCAGCTACGATTATCACGTCGTCCTGAGTTGTTTCAGTGCCCATAGTATCATAAGCGATAATTACCTGCCAATGACCGCCCCAGTCATTCCAGCCAACCATAATAGGCTGCCCTTCCGCCAGAGTCTTTTGTATGTAGTCCAAGGTGAAAATATCTATGACGTTTTCGGCGCAGTCGAAGGTTGTGTAAAGCTCAAAGCCGCCCACGCCTTCAAAAATTTCTATAGCCTGCCTAAGGCTTGTTGCCTCCGGCTTAAGACCGTTGCCGCGAAACTTAGAAAGGCTCTCCTCGTTGTAATCTCCCAGAGCCTCATACCAGTTTAAAATCATCATAATACAGGAGACCCCGCAGCTCCACTCGCTGGTCTGCTGCTGGGTTTTAAAATTTGTAAGAATGGTAAGGCTGTCCGTGCTCTCCATATTATAAAAATCCAGACTGCTGAAATATGGGCTGTCTTCGTGGTCACCCTTGCGCTCTATACTGTCGGCACCGTATTCCTCATCTAAATTCACAGTATAGGGAATTTTCATCTCATCCGTATAATTGCCCTGAGACTGACTGTCCTCCTCGGTTTCAGGAATCTGGGTTTTAGCTCCCTTGCAGCCTGAAAGGGCAAAGGAAAAAAGCAAAAGCAAGACAATTAGTTTTTTCATAGCTATCTCCTTATACAAATTTAATTGTATGTATATAAGACAGAGCTTCACACTTACAAAATACATTATATCAAAAGAATATTAAAGCTACAATAGCTGCTCCCAATCCTGTTTTAATCAAAAGCTTTCGGTGCAAACGGCTTGCAATATTTGTAAGAAGCCTTCCTTTAGCCGCAATGCCCGCTGCTTAAATAATAATGTCTAAAAAAGCGGCTTTGTCTGACTGAAATTTTTTTCCTTCTCATTTTCCATCCGGCTTATTAGTCCTTTCCGCCTGCCTTGACAGAATGGATATTTGTGCGTATAATAAGTATTAAGTCAACGAGACGGGGGGCGTAAAAAACTCCGCAAAGTTGTCTATTTTTATGCCTAAATTGTTGGCGTGCCAACTATTTGGAGGGTGGAGGGTGGAGGATGGGCATATAATGTTTATTTTATTACAGAGGAATTTAAAAAGAAGGGAGGATATTGGCAATTAAAAACAAAAAACTAATCACGACCGTCATTTGGCTTGCTGTTATACTGGCCTTGTTTGCCGGAGTTTTACTTACGGGCAGTCAAGGTGAAAAGCATGAAACCGTTAAGGAAATGATGCGGGATGCCGTGTTGCATGATACAAACCACATCACTTTTTTTGGTATCAAAGAGGTTAATCCGGCTTTTATTTCAGCTCTTGTCATTACGGCGGTCTTGCTTTTTTCAGCGGCTATTATACGCTTATTTTTTATTCCAAAGTTAAAATATATCCCCGGCAAATTCCAGCTTCTGCTGGAGCAGATGGTGGGACTGTTTGATAATTTTGCAAAAACGAACAGCCCCCACCAAAACGGATTTCTGGGTGCTTATATTTTTGGTGCCGGAATGTACATATTTTTTGGCACCTTATTTGAACTAATCGGTTTTCAGGCTTTCACAACCGAGGGTTACGCCATATCTCTTACGGCTCCCCTTTCGGATATAAACGGAGCCATTGCCATGGGCTGCTTGTCATATTTTGTTATTTTAATCGCAGGCATCGTTACAAACGGCTTTAAAGGCTTAGGAAGCACTCTTAAAGATTTTTCCATGCCCCTATCCATGAGCTTTCGCCTGTTTGGGGCAATGCTCAGCGGTGTACTTGTAACAGAGCTTGTCTATTACTATTTAAGTCTAAGCTTTGTTTTACCTGTTATAGTCGGCCTGCTGTTTACCTTGCTTCACGCTATTATTCAGACTTATGTTCTTATAATGCTCACAGCAAGCACCTATGGCGAAGTAACCAAACCAAAGAAAAAACAATTAAGCAGGCATAGTCCTGTCTAGGGAGGTTTTCAAAATTAAAAATATAATTAAGAGCCGTATAAATAAAGGCTCAAGTAAAACATTCACCAAAAAGGCCGCTAAAAGCTCTAAAAAAGCAGCTTATATAGCTCTGACCATGCTTTGCGTCCTGCTTTTAAGCATAGCGCTGCCTTCTGCCTTTGCCTATGCCGCTCCGGAAGACCAGCAGCCCGCAGTTTCAGAAGATTCCCGGCAGACAGAAGTATTAGAAACTTCTGAGGAGGGTTCCACCGGTGTCAAGGCAATATCAGCAGCCTTGGCCATTGGCCTTGGAGCCGCTGCCGCCGCCATCGCCATGGGCTTCGCCATTGCAAAATCATCAGAAAGTATAGCCCGTCAGCCTGAGGCGGAGGGAAGCATCAGAACAAATCTGCTTTTAGGTCTTGTATTTATAGAAACTGCCGTTATCTATGCCTTGGTTATAGCGATTATGATTATATTTGTTCTTTAGGGGGGATATGAAATGAATGTCCCTTTAAATATTGACTGGCAGCAGATACTTTTACATCTGCTGAACTTTTCAATTTTAACTTTAGGTATGTATCTGCTGCTTTATAAGCCTGTTAAAAGTTTTATGGAAGAAAGAGCAAGGCACTATGAAACCTTGGATATCGAGGCTAACAAAAAGCTTGAGGAAGCCGGAAAACTGGAATCTTCATATAACAAGCGCCTTAAGGCTGTTGAAACGGAAATTGAAAATAAAAAAGCAAAGGCCGCGGCCGAGGCAAAAAAATCGGCTGAACTAATCTTGCAAAACGCAAGACAGCAGGCCGAAGGTCTGCTGTCAGATGCCCGTGAAGCGGCACAAGGTGAGCGGGCAAAAATTTTGGATGACAGCCGGCAGGAAATTGCTTACATGGCCATGACCGCCGCGGAAAAAATATTGGAGGAGTCGGCCTCGGGCGCTCTCGACCAATTTTTAACTGCCGTAAAAAAGGAGTGAGGCTGTGAAAGAAAGCAAACACATAAAAGCCCGTGCGATACTATACAGCGCAGAGCCTCCCAGTGAGGGGCAGAAGCAGGAGCTCCTTGAGTTTTTAAGAAATAAGCACAATAAAGATATAGGTTTGTCCTGGGAAAAAGACGAGAGCATAAAAGAAGGCTTTCGTCTGGAGCTTGGAGCCTTTGAAGGCGAAGGCGCCTTCCGAGTCTGGAGAACAGACTCTGTCTATGACTGGAGCCTTAAAGGAAGGCTAAAGCAGCTTGAAGATGAAATAAAAAAGCTTTCAACGGAAAGCGGCAGCAGCATTCCTCTTATAAAGGAAACCATAGAAAACTGGACTCCCAAGGTCTTAGAACAGGAAATAGGAACTGTTTTAACGGTGGGTGACGGCATTGCCACCGTAAGCGGCCTTCAAGGGGCCTGCTATCAGGAGATTTTAATTTTTTCCTCTGGCGTTCGGGGAATGGTGCTGGAGCTTAGCCGTAACGAGCTGGGCTGCATTTTGTTTGACGATGAGGAAACTGTTGTTGAAGGCAGTGTTGTTAAAAGAACCGGCAAAACTGCGGGCGTTCCCATAGGCGAGGACTTTAAAGGCCGGGTAATTGATGCCATGGGCAGACCTATTGACGGCAATGGCGATATTAAAGCCGAGGGTTACAGGCCCATCGAATCCCCCGCCCCGGGCATCATAGACCGCCAGCCGGTTAACAGGCCTTTGGAAACCGGAATTTTAGCCATTGACACCATGTTCCCCATAGGCCATGGTCAAAGAGAGCTTATAATCGGTGACCGCCAGACAGGAAAGACCACAATCGCCCTAGACACAATACTTAATCAAAAGGGTAAAAACGTCGTCTGCATCTATGCGGCAATCGGTCAAAAAACAAGCTCTGTGGCAAGAACCGTTGATATCTTAAGGCGGCACGGGGCGATGGATTATACAATTGTCATAAACGCCTCTGCCAGCGATTCCGCACCTTTGCAATATATAGCTCCTTATTCCGCCTGTGCATTAGGGGAATATTTCATGGGCAAGGGGCAGTCGGTTTTAATCGTTTATGATGACCTTACAAAACACGCGGTCTCCTACCGCTCTTTAAGCCTTTTGCTGGAACGCTCACCGGGACGGGAGGCCTTCCCCGGAGATGTTTTTTACCTGCACTCACGCTTGCTTGAGCGCTCTGCCCAGCTATCCGATGAAAAGGGCGGGGGCAGCATGACGGCCCTGCCCATAGTGGAAACTCAGGCCGGAGACGTTTCAGCCTATATACCGACGAATATCATTTCCATCACAGACGGTCAGTTGTTTTTGGAAAGCGAGCTGTTTTTTTCCGGTCAGCGTCCGGCTGTTAATATTGGTCTGTCTGTTTCCCGTGTGGGAGGCGATGCCCAGACAAAGGCCATGAAGTCTGCCGTCGGCACCCTTCGGCTGGAACTTGCCCAGTATCAGGAGATGGAAGTGTTCATGCAGTTTGCCAGTGACTTGGACGAGATGACAAGGCGGCAGCTGGACTATGGCCACAGTCTTATGTTTTTGCTCCGTCAGGAAAAAAACAGGCCAATGAAGCAGCACGAGCAGATTATCCTGCTTACAGCCGCTTTAAATCACCTTATGCAAGAGATTTCCGACGAGGAAATTTCGGAATTTAAATATGGGCTTATAAACCATATAGAAGGCAAGGCTCCCCATATACGCAAAGAAATCAAGGCGGGAAACCTTGATAAGAAAATAAAAGAAGATATTGTAAAGCTCGGAGAAGAATACTTAAGTCTTATATACGGCGGTGGTAAATAAATGCTTAATGCCAAAGAAATAAGAACCCGCATTAAAAGCATTCATGACACAAGGAAAATAACAAATGCCATGTATATGATTGCCTCTGCCAAAATGCAAAAGGCGAAAATGGAGCTTGACCGTACAAGGCCGTATTTTGACGCCTTGGGCAGTGAAATTAAGCGCATTTTCCGAACGGTGGAGGATGTGGAAAACAGATATTTCTACCCAGTGGACGGAAGCGAAGCTCCGGACGGCACTTATGGGCTTTTGCTTATTACGGCAGATAAGGGTCTTGCCGGCTCGTATAACAAGGCGGTAATAAAGGAAGCTCAAAGAATGATGTCCGAGCATCCGGACACAAAGCTCTTTGTCGTGGGGGAATATGGCCGGCGGTTTTTTATGAACCGTCCGGAAACCGTGGTGAAAAGTTTTTTATATACGGCGCAAAATCCCACAATGGAAAGAGCAAGAGAAATCAGCGCAACGCTTTTAGATTTATATGACAAAAATAAGCTTGACAAAATATTTGTAGTATACAGCAACCTTAAAAACAACCTTAACATTGAGGTTGTAAGCACCCGTCTGTTACCCTTTCACAGGTCACAGTCAGAAAGCTTTTCAAAGGATAAAAATGAAGCACAGGTATCCTCAGCCTTTGAGTTTTGTCCTTCTCTTGAGGCTGTTGTAAACAATGTTGTGAAAAGCTGGCTGTCCGGCTTTATTTACAGCGCCTTGGTAGACAGCTTTTGCAGTGAGCAAAACGCCCGTATGACTGCTATGAGCTCTGCCAATAAAAACGCCGAAAAAATTCTCGAATCCCTCACTGCTGCCTATAACAGGCTTCGTCAGGCGGCCATTACTCAGGAGATAACGGAAGTGACGGCAGGAGCTAAAGCCCAAAAGAAAAAACGCTCAAAGGAGGTGCTAAATCCGTGAATATAGGAAAGATTGTGCAAATATCCGGCTCCGTCATTGATGTGGAGTTTGAAACCGGACATCTGCCAAAAATAAAAGAAGCCCTTACGGTAAATGTAGATGACAGGCAGCGGGTTATGGAAGTGGCGCAGCACGTGGGAAGAGATACAGTCCGCTGCATTATGCTTGATGAAAGTGAAAACCTTGCACGGAATATGCAGGTTAATGCCACAGGCTCCGGTGTTCGTGTGCCCGTGGGCGAGTGCACCTTAGGGCGGATGTTTAATGTTTTGGGAGATGTGATTGACGGCGGGGCCCCTATTTCCAAAAAGGAAGAAAGATGGGAAATCCACAGAAAGGCCCCCTCTTTTGAAGGGCAGCGCCCAGGCTCTGAAGTTTTGGAAACGGGCATTAAGGTCATAGACCTTTTGGAGCCTTATCCAAAGGGCGGCAAAATCGGCCTTTTTGGCGGCGCCGGAGTCGGTAAAACAGTTTTAATCCAAGAGCTTATCCACAACGTTGCCATGAAGCATGGAGGCTATTCCATTTTCACCGGCATAGGAGAGAGAAGCCGTGAGGGAAATGACCTTTGGAGAGAAATGCGGGAAAGCGGAGTATCGGAAAAAACAGCTCTGGTCTTCGGCCAGATGAACGAATCCCCCGGTGTAAGAATGCGTGTGGGGCTTTCCGGACTTACCATGGCGGAATATTTCCGTGACCGTGGGAAAAAGGACGTGCTGCTTTTTATCGATAACATATACCGCTTTGTCCAGGCAGGCAGCGAGGTTTCCACCTTGCTTGGGCGGATGCCCTCGGCTGTTGGCTACCAGCCCACCCTGTCAGAGGAAATGGGCCAGCTTCAAGAGAGGATTACCTCAACGGAAAGCGGCTCTATAACCTCGGTTCAGGCGGTTTATGTGCCTGCCGACGACTTAACAGACCCTGCCCCCGCCACAACCTTTACCCACCTTGACGCCACAACAGTATTAAGCCGTAAGGTGGCAGAGCAGGGAATTTATCCCGCTGTTGACCCTCTTGAGTCCACCTCCCGAATTTTGGAAGCGGACATTTTGGGGCAGGAGCATTATGAGGTAGCCAGAAAAGTTCAGGAAATACTGCAAAAGTACAATGAGCTTCAGGATATAATCGCCATTTTGGGCATGGATGAACTGGGCGATGAGGACAAACTCATCGTGGCTCGCGCCAGAAGAATACAAAGGTTTTTATCCCAGCCCCTCCATGTGGCGGAAAAATTTACAGGCCTTGCCGGTGCTTATGTGCCCATCCACGAAACCATAAGGGGCTTTAAGTCCATTGTCAATGGAGAGATGGATGAGTATCCGGAAGCTGCGTTTTTCAATGTGGGAACCATTGACGACGCTGTGACAAAAGCTGAAAAGATGGGGTTTAAAAGTTAGCTATGAAAACCTTTCATATGAACATTTTAGCTGCCGATGACCCCTTTTACACGGGAGCCTGCGAGTCTTTGATTGTTCCCTCCTTGCAGGGTAAATACGGCATAATGGCAAATCACAGCAACATTATTATTACTGTCGTTCCGGGGGCCTTGTTTTTTCGCCCTCCCGGGGAGGAAACAAGGGTTGTGGCAGTTTCCCACGGCCTTGTAAAAGTTGAAAATAATGATGTTCTGGTGCTGGTGGATTCGGTGGAAAAGCCAGAGGATATTGACGCAAATAGGGCAAAACGGGCAGCGGACGCGGCAAGGGAGACAATTTTGCAAAACAAAAGTATGCAGGAGCACCACGCCGCTCAGGCACGTCTTGCAAGGGCTGTAAGCAGGCTTCGGGTTAAGGGTAATTACAGTCCCCCTAAAGGCTCCGGAAATAATCCTCCTATGGAAAAAGACTCCGGAAATATAATTTAAAAATATTAAGATTAAAGAGAGGTACAGAAAGTCGCATAAAACTAGCATAGAAAACAATAAACCAAAAATCAAAACAAAACAAATACTACAAAAAACCAGCGTGATGCTTCTGGGCATATTCTGTTCCGCCCTAGGTGTCAGCTTATCCATAAAATCCGGTCTGGGGGCAACGCCTTTGGGAGTTTGCCCCGCGGTATTTAGCCCCTTTCTTAAAATATCCACAGGTACGGCAACGGCAATTTTACTAAGCTTATTCTTTTTATCACAAATTGTTATACTAAAAAAGGAGTTTAGGCTCTTTGAGGCTTTTCAGCTTGTAATAGCTGTTATCTACGGATTTTTTATAGACCTTACAGAAAGCATTCTTTCCGTATTCCCCAATGGCGGACTTTTCGGTCAAATCCTTTACTGCTGTCTGGGCATTTTTATTCTTGCCTTAGGCGTATCCATAGCTGTTAGTAATGATTTTATTTTACTTCCCCAGGATGCCTTCGTAAACGTAATAAGCAAGAAATATAACAAGCAGTACGGTAATGTCAAAATCACTCTGGATATTTGCTTGACCGCAATCGCAGTCATAGGAACACTTGTTTTAAACAGACAGCTTGTTCAGGTGGGAGCAGGCACCATAGCAGCCGCTGTATTTGTTGGGAAAATAGTCAGCTTCCTGCAAGATTTTGAAGGCATAGACTTCTTATTCGTAAGTGTTGAGGGTGAAACATGAAAGGGGCAGCAGAAAATGGACCTGCCTAAAACAATATCCCTGCTCCACAGAAAAATGAACAAGGAGCTAAATGACAGGCTTATGAAAATAGGCCTTTCCAATGCCCAGTCAAGGCTTTTAAAGCTCCTATATAACAATAGGGAAATGACACAAGCCCAGCTTTGCAAAGAGCTGGAAATGGACAAAAGCACTGTTGCAAAGGCCTTGACCCGTATGGAAGCTAATGGTCTTATAACAAAAAAGATAAACCCCGATGACACCCGTTCTTTTTTGGTGTACCCCAGCGATAAGGCCATGGAAATGATTCCGAAAACACGGGAGGTTGTTTCCGGTTGGACAAAAGACGTAACCTCCGGCTTGACGAAAGAAGAAATGGAAACATTTAACGAGCTGATACACAAGGTTGCCGAAAGGGCTGCTGTAATTTGCGGCAGCTGATTTATAAAAAAGATTTTTAAACATCCCAAACCGCCAAAAATTTAAGCTGGCTTTGGGATGTTTTTGTTTTTCAGCCATGATAAAGGCAGCGGTAAGTTTTCGTATGTATTTTTTAAGGATTAATGAAGATACTAATAGAAATCTAAGAAAGGGGGATTCTGCCATGTCACAGATAAATCAAATGGAACTTCAAAATCTTCGCCATCTAATCGGTGCCCATGAAACTGCATATCAAAAAATGCAGGTATACGCACAGCAGTCCAACGACCCTCAGGTTAAATCTTTTTTTGAAAAATCCGCTCAGGGCGCAATGGACACAAAACAGAAATTACTATCATTTTTAGGCTAAGGAGGTAAAAAAGATGCTTCAGGAAAAAGAAATGGTCAATGATGCCCTATCGGCTGCCAAAAGCGAATTGACCTTTTATACCAATACCATTTCCGAATGTGAAAATCAGAACCTGCGTTCAACCATCCAGCAGATTCGCAACAACTGCGAAACTTCTCAGTATGAACTTTTTAATCTGGCTAGATCCAAGGGTTATTATACCCCTGCCGCTCAGGCAAGCGCCTCTGAAATTCAGCAGGTAAAGTCTCAGGTTCAGTAAGCTTTCACATTTAGAAAACAGACCTTTCATATACCCACAAAAAAGCTCCCCTTCCCTTGCGGAAGGGAGCTTTTTTGCCTTTCCCTTTGCGCCTTAATTCCGGCAAACACTTTCAAGAGACAAGGCCGCCAAGGCAAGTATATATAGAAATTATAAGCCCTGTGTTATAATTGTTAAAAGCTCCTTGTCGGCTAAAAGAGAGAATTTAGTATTGTCTGCGGCCGCTTTTTTAAAGGATGTGCCAAAGTGCAAATTCACACTTCCATTATTTATCGCTTTAATGTATAATACAGCCCAAGCAGCCATCCGAAGGCCGCCCCCTGTATGGAAGATTTAAAGAGGCAGCCTGCCCGCAAGGGAAAAACGGCGGCTTTGAGTCTCTTTAAAATCTTCCTATGACGAAATTTTCTGCAATGCCGCAAAAGAGAGGTAATATCAGCGATGAAAACAAAAAACCGTTACGGTGTTCTGGCAGCCGGAATGCTAATCCAGCTTTGCGCAGGTATAATTTATATGTGGAGCGTTTTTAAAGGACCTGTGGCAAGCCATCTGGAATGGAACCCTTCCGAGGCCTCCCTTACTTCTTCAATTATGCTTGCCGCCTTTGTTTTGGGAATTATAGTCGGCGGAAGGGCACAGGATAAGGCCGGCCCAAAATATGTCACCTTGGTCGGAAGCGTTTTGACAGGTCTTGGAATGATTATAACAGCCTTTATCACAGCCGGCGCCCCCCGTCTTGTTTACCTAAGCTATGGAATAATAGGGGGCTTCGGCGTTGGGGTTTTATATACCGCCACTGTTTCCGTAATCCAGAAATGGTTTCCGGACAGGCGGGGCTTTGCCACGGGCTTTATGGTTGGCGCCTTCGGCTTTTCTCTTGTTATCTTCGCCCCCCTCACCACAAAGCTTTTAGCGGAAAACGGCGTTCCCTTTACCTTCATAAGCTTTGGGATAGCCTTTCTTATTATCTGCGCCGCCTGCTCCCTGTATTTGGAAAACCCGCCGGAGGGCTTTAATCCGGGCGGCACCGCCGCATCAAATGCCCCTGTGGAGCAAAAGCAATTCACAACGGCGGAAATGCTTAAAACTCCGGCTTTTTATCTTATTGCTCTTTCCATGCTTTTCATACTTCCCGCCTATTTTATCCTCAACCCCATTTTCATGACCTTGGGCGAGGAGCGGGGCCTGTCCCAGGAGATGGCTGTTTTAGGAGTTATGATAACCGGCATCGCCAGCGCCTCGGGCAGGATTTTAACCTCCTGGGTTTCTGACCTTTTAGGCAGGAGAAAAGCCGTTTTCGGCATAATCTTTATAACTCTTATTGCAATCCTTGCCATGATTTATGCCCAAGGCATCATGTTCATAGTTTGCATAGCTGCCATAGCCTTTGCCTTTGGCGGCTCGGCAAGTGTATACCCCGCCATAACCGCCGATAACTTCGGCACAAAAAACATCGGCCTAAACTATGGCTGTGTTATGGTGGGCTTTGGAATTTCCGCCTTGGTCTTTCCCCTTATCTCCAACAGCCTTGTTAAAAGCGGAAGCTACACAGCCTCATTCCTCCTTGCCGGAGGCTGCTGTCTCATATCTTTCGTGCTGGTTCTTTTCCAGAAAAAAATGTAAGATTAAAACCTTGTCGGTTTACAAAAATACAAGCTTATATTCACAGGTAAAAAAAGCCGGAGCAGCGGAAATGCCGCTGCTCCGGCTTTTTTATGGACTTTAGGTAAGCCAAAATTTTAATACGGGGCATAAGGTCCCTTTTATTGCCGATTTGTTAAATTCATAGAAACCGAAGGGGACTGATAGGAATAACCCCCTGGGGGGCTTGCGCAGGGATATAACTATATTTTATACTAAGCGGGCAGGCATAGCCGCAGACTTTAGGAAAAAACTAAACATATGGCCTTAGGCAAAAAGTTTAGTTCTTATAAAACCGCTTCCGGAGGATATAGTATGTATTTAAAACAAATTGGAACCTATTGGGACACCCGAGCAGAGGGTTACTCCGAAACAATTCGCTCCCAGCTCTCGGGAGAGGATTATCAAACTTTCAAAACGGCATTAAAAGACGGCGCGCCTCGGGGGCAGGGTTTAAGCTGCCTTGATGTTGGCTGCGGCCCCGGATTTTTTTCCATTCTCCTTGCCAAAGAGGGTCACAGCGTAACAGCGGTGGATTACTCTGAGGGTATGCTTGAGCAGGCAAGGTCAAATTTTGACGAAATGGGGGTCTGCGTGGAGACAGTTCAGGGGGATGCTCAAAATCTGCCCTTTGAAGACGGCAGTTTTGATTATATCGTTTCCAGAAACCTTGTCTGGAACCTTGAGCAGCCCGAAAAGGCCTACAAAGAATGGCTGCGGCTTTTAAAGCCCGGCGGAAATCTTCTGGTTGCCGATGGAAACCACTATTTATATTATTACGACGAGGATTATAAAAAAGCCCGAAATGAGTATTATTCCAAGGATAATTCTCACACCCGCGGGGTAGACCCCACTCCCATTAACGAAATTGCCCGTGAGCTTCCTCTTTCAAAGCTTCGCCGCCCCGACTGGGACATTTCAGAGCTTTTGGAGCTTGGCATGGAAAGCGTAAGTGTACAGACAGGCCGCAGAAGCTATACCGATACGGAGACAGGCGCCGAAAAGTCTCTTATCTTCGATTTCATCCTCTGCGGAAAAAAGTCCGGCGGTGAAAAGCAGCTCTCCGGAGAGGATGAGCAGCGTTTAATCGACGAAAAGTGGTCGGAGTGCTCGGATAATTACTGCAAAATAGTAAACGAGGAGCTATCGAGCTTTCGGGCTCAGGTCTGGACGAAAAAGATTCTGGAAAATGCCCCGCAAAAGCCGGTTTTAGACATTTTGGACGCAGGCTGCGGCCCCGGTTTTTTCTCCATTCTCCTTTCAAAGGCCGGTCACAAGCTGGTGGGAATAGACGGCTCCGAGGCCATGCTCAGTCATGCCGCAAATAACGCAAAGGCCAATGGGGTTTCTCCCTTTTTTATAAAAGGCGACTGCCACCGCCTGCCCTTCGGGGATAACAGCTTTGACCTTATAATAAGCCGAAACCTGACCCACACCCTTCGTGACCACCGTCAGGTATATGAGCAGTGGAAAAGGGTGCTGCGCCCCGGGGGAAGGCTTCTTATATTTGACGCAAACTGGCACCTAATGCACACAGACTCCGAGATTAGAACAGAGTTTGCCCGCCGTGAGGACGAGTGCTTTAAGATTTTTGGCACAAACTACAGCGAGGGCGGGCGTGAAGCCGATGTCTGCGGCAAGGAAAAAAACCATCGACTCGGAAAAGCTAGCCGCCCTGACTGGGATGTTCAAATTCTTCAGGAGCTGGGCTTTGAAGATTTCTGCATCCGGCATGATATAACAGAAGAAATATGGGACGACAAGGAAAAGCTTCTTTACGGGGCCACTCCTATGTTTATGATTTCCGTTAAAAAACCGGAAAAGAATTAAAAAGGCCTTTCTGCGGGAAAAGTGCTGTCACTTTTTATCTCAGGCTGGGCATAAGGGAGATAGGGATGAACATTGGCATTAAAAGCAGCACGCAGCCTTTGGCAGGATATGTGGCAAGACGGCTTTTGTCTCTGGTGCCAGTGCTTCTTGGTGTAACTTTTCTCACCTACGGACTTATGTTTATCTCCCCTGCCGACCCGGTAGAGATGCTTTTGCAGGCTCAGGGCATACCAGTGTCCGAGGAGGTTGTGGAGGCTATGAAGATGGAAGCAGGTCTGGATAAGCCATTTCTGGTGCAGTATTTCAGCTGGCTATGGAATTTCTTAAAAGGTGACATGGGCATTTCTCTTATAGACGGCAGGTCTGCCGCAAGCGCTTTAAAAGCCGCCTTGCCCCGAACACTTCTTCTAACTCTCACTTCTGTTGGGGCAACCATACTTTTATCCCTGCCTTTAGGCATTCTTACGGCTGTGAGGCAAGACAGGGCCTCGGATTATATAATCCGCTTTTTAAGTTTTCTTGGAAACTCCATGCCAAACTTTCTTTTATCCCTGCTGCTTATGTATTTTGTAGCTCTAAAGCTTAATTGGCTGCCGGTTTTGGCAGCAGGTACTCCAAAGGGGCTTATCCTGCCAACCCTTGCCCTTGCCATACCCATGACGGGAAAATATATACGTCAGGTTCGGGCGGCGGTTTTAGAGCAGCTTGGAAATGCCTATGTGGACGGGGCAGTGTCCCGCGGGCTGCGCACACGCACCGTACTTTTCCGTGATGTTTTAAGAAACTCCATGCTCACTATTATAACCCTCATGTCCTTATCCATAGGCTCTCTTTTAGGGGGAACAGTGGCTGTAGAACGCATTTTTGTTTGGCGGGGCGTAGGTTATATGGTAATGGATGCCATACTTATGCGTGATTACCCCTTGATTCAAGCCTTTGTTGTTTGGATGTCTGTTATCTATGTGCTTATTAATCTTATGACAGATTTGGCTTATTACGCTCTCGACCCAAGGGTTCGGCAGGGATTGGGGGCAGGCCGATGAGGAAAAGAAACAAAAAGGCAAAAATAAAACTTGGCATTATGCTTGCGCTTTCAGCGGCTTTTTGTATTTTATGCCTCGTAGTACGGGATTTTCTTCCCAGCGACCCCAACAAGGCAAACCTTCTTGAGGCCCTTTTGCCTCCGGGTGGACAATATCCTCTGGGAACGGACTGGCTTGGCCGCTGCGTATATTCCCGCATTCTCTCCGGAGCCGCAACCTCGGTTTTTTCCGCTCTTACCATAGTTGTCCTCACAGTTTTTATAGGCGGAGCGGTAGGCATAATTTGCGGTTATTTCGGCGGTGCAATAGACTCTTTTTTTATGCGGCTGGTGGACATCTTTCTTGCCTTTCCGGGGCTTGTTCTGGCCTTGGCCGTTGCAGGAATGTTAGGACCCGGGCTTAATAACGCCGTTATCGCCCTGGCTCTTACAGGCTGGCCTCAATACGCAAGGCTAAGCAGAAGCTATGTCTTGTCCCTGCGGCAGGAAAACTTTGTTTATGCCGCAAAGCTAAACGGGCAGACGACTATGAGCATACTTATAAGGCACATCCTGCCAAATACCATTCGCCCTGTTATCGTAACAGCCTCCCTTAGTGTCGGCGGAACGATTTTAGCCCTTGCGGGGCTAAGCTTTCTCGGCCTTGGCACTCCCCCGCCCTCTGCCGAGTGGGGCAGTATGCTCTCTGACGGGCGGGGACTTATGCAGCAGGCCCCCTGGCTTGTGATATTCCCCGGCCTTGCAATCTTTTTTACCTCGATGCTGTTTAACCTTTTGGGGGACAGTGTTCGGGATGTTTTAGACCCCCTAAATTCACGGCATATTTTTTCACGGCCACAAAGGAGAAAACAAATATGAAAAGAAAAATCGCTCTTATCCTCGCCTGCCTTATGCTTCTGGCGGCATTTACCGCCTGCGGAACAAAAGGCACTTTAGAAAACCAGAGCCCTTCCGACACGGAGACCAATGGTGACGTAAAATCCCGGGACGAATTTATATTCGGTGTTTATAACTTCACAAAAATCGATCCGGCAAATTCCTATAACGGCTGGGGAACCCTGCGCTACGGTGTGGGCGAAACCCTTTATAAACTGGACGATTCCCTGAATGTGGAGCCGGTTTTGACAGAGAGCCACGAGCTTTCCGAAGACACCCTCACCTGGACTTTAAAGCTGCGGGAGGACGTTTTGTTCCATAACGGTGATAAAATGGACGGTGCCGCCGTGAAAGCCAGCCTTGAGCGGTTGGTGGAAAAAAACCAGCGGGCAGCCTCGGATCTTATGATAGACAAAATCGAAGCTGAAGGTTTTTCCGTTTTCATAACAACAACAGCTCCGAACCCCATACTTTTAAATGCCCTTTGTGACCCCTATGCCTGCATAGTTGACGCAAAAGCAGATGACGGCACGGTGGATTTTGATATGTATCCTGTTTGCACTGGTCCCTATTTTGTAAAGGATTATGTTGAAGACCAAAGCGCCGCCCTTGAAGCTTTTGAAGATTACTGGGGAGGCCCTCCGGCAAGCAGCAGCATAAGCATAAAGGCCATTTCCGACGTTGACACCCTTGGCATGGCCATGCAAAACGGCGAAATAGACGCGGCCTATGGCCTGTCCTACAATTCCCTTGACCTTTTTGCCAATAATGAGGCTTTTGAGATAAGTCAGGCGGCCACAACAAGGGTTTATATGCTTTACTTTAACCTTGGCAGAGAGTATATGTCAGATCCTGCCTTCCGACGGGCAATTTGCATGGCTGTGGATAAAAGCTCCTACGGGGAAATTCTTTTAAGCGGTGCGGGCACGGCAACGAAATCGGCCTTCCCCGCTGCCCTTTCCTATGGAGATGACAGCCTTATGAGCGATGTTCCGGATTATGACCCCGAAGCCGCCGCCGCTCTTTTAGAGGAAAACGGCTATAAAGACACAGACGGTGACGGCTTTTTAGAAAAAGACGGTAAAAAGCTAAGCCTGCGGCTTATCACCTATGGGCGCACAGGTCTGCCCCAGTCGGCTCAGGCTCTCCAATCGGCTCTTAGCACTTTGGGTATAGAAACAAGCTATGACCAGGTGGACAGCATTGAAACCTATCTTGATGCAGGCGACTTTGACATCTGCGCCTATGCCTATGTTACAACCCCCACAGGTGACCCCCTGTCATACCTTAGCTTCACCATGGGAACAGGAAACGGCAGCAACTTCGGCGGCTACTCAAATGACGAGGTGGACAGACTTTTAACCGAAATGGCTTCGGAGTTTGACCCTGCAAAGCGTGCCGAATACGCCATAGAAATACAGCAAATAGCAACAAAAGACAGCTCATACTGCTATATGTTCCACCTAAATATGTTTATGGTGACAAAGGCGGGAGTAAAAGGCATAAGTCAAAGCCCTGTGGATTATTACCAGATAACTGTTGATACGGCAAGAAACTAGCTTTTAAAGATTGCAAAAAAGGAGGGAGAAGCATGGACCATCAGGGTCTTTTGGATATTCACAATCTTTCTGCCCGCTATCCCGGCGGTGAAACTGTGCTTCATGACATCTCTCTTCATATACACGAGGGAGAAATCGTCTGTGTCATAGGCGAATCCGGCAGCGGCAAATCAACCCTTTTGCGGGCAATTTTGCGTATGCCCGGAAAGGTTGATATAACAGGCGGCAGCGTCCTTTACCACGGTAAAGACCTGCTGGAGCTGCCAAAGGAGCAGCTGCGCCGTATACGGGGTGCAGGGCTTGGCATGGTGTTTCAGGAGCCGGGCGCCTCCCTTGACCCCATAAGAAAAATAGAAAGTCAGTTTTATGACACTATACGAGCCCACAGGAAGGTAAGAAGAAAAACAGTCAGGCAGGATATGCGAGAGCTTTTGCCTCGCCTTAATCTGCCCGACCCTGAGCGAATTTTAAAAAGCTGCCCCCTCCAGCTTTCGGGAGGGCAAAAGCAGCGGGTTGCAATAGCCCTGTCCATGGCCCTTCAGCCGGACATACTCCTTGCCGACGAGCCAACCAGTGCCTTGGATGTCACTGTTCAAGCTCAGATAGCCGAGGAGCTTTTGCACCTGCGGGATGAATTTAAAACCGCCATACTTCTTATTACCCACAATATAGGTCTTGTAGCAAAAATGGCCGATAAGGTTGCTGTTATGTACGGCGGCAGAATAGTCGAATTCGGCTATAAAGACAGCGTTTTAAAGTCCCCTGCCCATCCTTATACAAAGGCGCTTATTTCTGCTATTCCAAGGCTAGACGGCACACCGCCAAAGGCCGTTCCCGGAAAAAGTCCGGAAAAATTCGTATCAAAAGGCTGTGCCTTTGCCCCACGCTGCCCCTTAGCTGTAAAAGATTGTGAAACCATGGAAATACGTGAAATAAACGTGAAAAACGAGCATTGGACCCTTTGTCCAAGGGGCTTTAAAGGCGGTGGCTGCTGTGGCTGATATAAGTCTTTCGGTGGAAAACCTATATAAAAGCTTTCATGTGGGTGAGGCAAGAATAGAGGCTGTGAAAAATGTCTCCCTCTATGTGGAAGATGGCGAGGTTGTTGGTCTTGTGGGGGAATCCGGCTGCGGAAAATCAAGCTTGGCAAAGCTTATCGCAAGGTTTGAAAACCCCGATGGCGGCAGAATAAGTCTTTGCGGCAAAGATATCACAGAGCTTAAAGGAGCGCCCCTTCGCCGTGCCTATCAGGAAATAAAAATGATATTTCAGGAGCCGCGCTTATCTTTTGACCCAAGGCTAAGTCTGGGTGCAAGTATAAGGGAAACCTTAAAAACAAGGGAAAAGATGACTGCCAAGCAATACCGGGCAGCCTCAAAAAAGCTCCTTTGCCAAGTGGGGCTGGATGATAGCTATGACGAGGCCCTGCCCATGGATGTAAGCGGCGGGGAGTGTCAGCGGGCGGCCATTGCAAGGGCAATAGCCGGAAGACCAAAGCTTCTTATATGCGACGAGGCCACAAGTGCCTTGGATGTTTCGGTTCAGGCACAAATTTTAGAGCTGCTCAACAAGGTGAGGGAAAAAAACTCTATGTCCCTGCTTTTTATTTCCCATGATTTGGCTCTGGTTTCAAGCTTTTGCAACAGAATTTATGTTATGCATGAGGGGCATATAGTTGAGGAGGGCAAAACCTCTCAGGTGATAGAAAACCCCCGCAACGAGTATACAAAAAGCCTTCTAGCCTCGGTCCTTCAAATTTAAATATGGTTGTAAAGCCCATAAAAAACTTTACCCTTCGATTTAGCCTAAGCCTTAAACCGGAGGGTAAATTCTATTTGATTGAAGCATATTTTCTTTAAAGCCTTAAGGCGGTAATTATTTTTTACCCATTTTTTTAACCACTAAGGTGGTTAAAAACGCTTAAATGCGCATATGTCAAAGCCCAGACACAGCAAAAACACCAAAAATTAAAGGCCCGCAAACCATTGATAATACAGGGTTTTCGGGCTCTTTCCATCTGGAGCGGGTGAAGGGAATCGAACCCTCGTATTCAGCTTGGGAAGCTGATGTTCTGCCATTAAACTACACCCGCATATAAATTGTTACCTAGATATTTTAACACCTTAAAGCTAAGATTGCAAGCATCAAGTTTAAGCGATGTGAAAACAATCCTAAGCCTTAAGTTTTTAAATAGCCGAGCTTATTACAAACAACTCTCTGTGTGAAAATTATGCCCCCTTTAACAAAATTTTGCACTATTCGCCGTGAAATGGTATTATATTTATCTAAGAGACTAAGGGACAGCGCCGATATTAGACAAGGCCTTTCCCATTTAAAGAGGTGGTTACAGGTGGCACAGCTTTCGGACGATATAAGATGCCTTAAAGGCATAGGTGAGCAGCGGGCAAAGGCTCTCTCAAAGCTTGGTATAAACACTCTGGGCGAGCTTATCACATATTTCCCCCGAAGCTATGAGGACAGGTCAAAAATCCTCCCCATAGCCGCTGTTTCCCAAAACGAAACTGTTTGTGTTTCGGCAATTGTGGTGGCAGAACCTTCCCTAAGCCGTGTGAGGCGGGGTATGGAGCTTTTAAAGCTGCGGGTCTGCGATGAAACCGGAAGTATAGACATTACATATTTTAATCAAAGCTTTATTAAAAATCAGCTTAAGGAAGGACAAAGCTATATTTTCTGCGGAAAAATAAACCATGAGGGCAGCCGCCGAACCATGACAAACCCCTTGTTTGAGCCGGAGGACGCTCCAAGACTTCTCACAGGGCGCATTGTTCCGGTTTACAGACTCACAGCGGGCATAAGCCAAAAGCTTCTCATCTCCCTTATTCGTCAGGGTCTTGAACTGTGTCGGGACATACTGCCCGACCCACTGCCGGAATCTGTCTCCGAAAGGTTTAAGCTGTGCAAGCCTGCCTATGCATTTGAAAACATTCATTTTCCGGCAGATGCCGCCGCCCTAGAGCTATCCCGCCGAAGGCTTGTTTTTGAGGAACTTTTTGTTTTGACCTGCGCTCTTACAAGAATAAAAGATGCAAAGGTCAGAAAAAGCGGTATAATAGTTTCCTCCCCGCGATTGGAAGACTTTCTCTCTGCCCTGCCCTTTATCGCCACCGGCGCCCAAAGGCGTGCCATTGAAGAAGCCTTCATGGATATGCGAAGCGGAAGGCTTATGAACAGGCTAATTAGCGGCGATGTGGGCAGCGGAAAAACTCTTGTTGCCGCCGCCTGCATTTGGGCTGTTCATGAAGGGGGGCTTCAGACAGCCTTTATGGCGCCAACAGAAATTTTGGTTAATCAGCACCATGCCACCTTCAACAAGCTTTTATCTCCCTTTGGGGTCAAGGTCGCCAAAATTACAGGTTCTATGACGGCAAAGCAAAGGCGTGAGGTAACGGCAAAGCTCAAAGAGGGGGAAATCACCCTTCTTGTGGGCACCCACGCAATTTTAAGTGAAGATGTGGAGTTTTTGCGGCTGGCTCTTGTCATTACAGACGAGCAGCACCGCTTTGGTGTAAACCAGAGGGCGGCTCTTGTGTCAAAAGGCAGTGAAGTTCACACCCTTGTTATGTCCGCAACCCCCATTCCCCGCACTCTTGCTCTTATGGTCTATGGTGATCTTGATGTCTCGGTTATCGACGAGATGCCCCCGGGCAGGCAAAAGGTGGACACCTTTGTTGTGGGTGAGGATATGCGTGAGAGAATATATGTTTTTATCCGCAAGCTTGTATCCCAAGGCAGGCAGGTTTTCATTGTCTGCCCCGCTGTGGAGGAAAATGAGGAGAGGCCGCGGGAGATAAAATCTGCCGTGGAGTATTCAAAAAAGCTATCTAAAGAGATTTTCCCAGACCTTCGTGTGGGCTGTGTCCACGGGAAAATGAAAGCTTCCGAAAAAGACGCTGTTATGGATGCCTTTGTTGACGGGGGGCTGCATATCATAGTTGCAACAACGGTTGTGGAGGTTGGAGTTGATGTGCCAAACGCCGCTTTAATGGTGGTTGAAAACGCCGAATATTTCGGCTTAGGCCAGCTCCACCAGCTCCGGGGCAGGGTGGGCAGGGGCGAGCATAAAAGCTATTGCGTGTTGTTTTCCGACTTTGAAGGTGAACAGGCAAAGGCCCGCCTTAAGGTTTTGGAAAAGGAAAGCGACGGCTTTAAAATCGCCGAGGAAGACCTAAAGCAGCGCGGCCCCGGAGACTTTTTCGGCGGAAGGCAGCACGGTCTGCCCCAGATGAAAATTGCCGACCTCTGCACAGACCTGCGCATTTTTCAGGCAGCACAGGAGGCCGGACGGGAAACCTTAAGGCTTGACCCCGGTCTTAAAAAGCCGGAAAACAGGGCCTTAAAGCAAAAGACCGACGAGCTTTTCTCAGCCTTTGCCAACACCTTTAACTAAAAAGCTGCCCCAAGGGCGGACCTTTCCATAAAATAAGCAAACAAGCTCCCGAAGCCGCATATGCTTTTGTATATGAGACTTCGGGAGGTGTTGTTTTTTTGAGAAAAAAGAAACTTTTGCGGGATACTGCCCTTCTGACAGGCTCCACCCTTCTTATGCGGCTTATCGCCCTTTTGTTTCAGGTGTGGCTAGTATCCCGCATAGGAGCTGCCGGTGTCGGCCTATACGGACTTGTAAGCTCTGTGGGTTTTCTTGCTGCCACCTTCGCCATTTCTGGCATACGCTTTGCCTCAACAAGGCTTATTTCTGAAGAGATTGGCCTAGGGCGTGAAGGCGGAATTGGAAAGGCAATGGGGCTTTGCATAGGCTACAGCTTGTTTTTTGGAGTTTCCGCCTGGCTTATACTTTTCCTTTGTGCCGAGCCCATAGGTTTTTTATGGATAGGGGATGCAAGAACTGTTCTGTCCCTTAAAATACTGGCTGCCAGCCTTCCTTTTATGTCTGTTTCCTCGGTGTTATACGGGTATTTTGCCGCCAGCGGAAGAATCTTTAAGGCAGCCATAGCCCAGGTGGCAGAGCAGCTTGTAAGAATTGCCCTTGTGGTTTTATTTTTATCTGCCGCTGCAGGAAATGACCTTGAAAAAAGCTGTGCCTCGGTCGCCGCAGGGGCAAGCTTAGCAGAAGTTTTTTCTTTTCTTCTTATGACTTCAATCTTTCTTTTTGACCGCCGCCGCCACGGAAAGAAAAAGGAGGACTCCCCCCGCCTGCCCTCTCGAATGCTCAACATCGCCGTGCCTCTGGCACTTTCCGCTTATGCTCGAAGCTCACTATCAACAATTGAGCAGCTCCTTGTCCCAAGGGGACTTAAAAAAGCGGGTTTTTCCGCAGACAGGGCCTTGGCAGGCTACGGAACCATTCAGGGTATGGTTTTCCCCATTATCTTTTTCCCCTCCTGCGTTTTAACTTCTCTTGCCGAGCTTATTGTGCCGGAGCTTACAGCTGCTCAAGTTTCCGGAAGGCAGGGGGAAATAAAAAGAGCAGTTGAAAAGCTTTTGACAAAAAGCCTTGCTTTCTCTCTTTTTGTTGCGGCTTTACTCTTTATTCTTTCAGAAACCTTGGGCAAAATGATATACAAAAGCCCAGAAGCAGGTTATTACATACGGATTTTCTCCCTGCTTGTACCCGTTATTTATATGGATATGGTTACAGATGGCTGCCTTAGAGGTTTGGGTCAGCAGATTTGGTCCATGGGCTTTAATATTGTAGATTCCCTTCTGGGGGTTTTGCTGGTATACACTCTTTTGCCCCGCTTTGCCCTTGAAGGCTACATAGCAATCTTGTTTTTCGAGGAAGTTTTTAATTTCAGCTTAAGCATCTGGCGCTTAAAAAAAGTGGTGGGCTTTAAATTTTTCACAAAATGTAAGACGGGGCCGCCGTGAGAATCCTCATAGCGGCCCTGTCTTTTACATTAAAATATGAGCAGACCAGCTGCTTTTAATACGAGCAGCGTCTGTTGACTTTGAGCTATTTTCAGTAAATCCTAATATTTTTAAAGCCTTGTCTAAGGCTGGGGAGAAATTTTCACATCATACATGGTGCCGGCATAATATATAAGGTTAATCATAAACCTTCCCTCACGGTCTCCGTCGCTGCAGGTTAGTATGAGGGCGTTTTCGTTGGGGTTTTCCGAGTGCTTAAGGTTTTCAATGCTATAGCCCATATATTCAGCATAAAGCAGGGATAGCTCCTCTAAAGATAAAACTTCCGGATACTCCCTTGCGTATTCTCCGCCCTTATCAAGGCAGCTCCCGCTGAAATATGCGTACAAGATTTTCCCTGTTTCCTCGTCAATGTAAACCTCCATCCAGTTTGACCAATCGCTTATCCATTCGTAGTAAATATGGATAAGGGGCAGGCTTTTTCCGCTGTCCGAAATAAGCTCCACTTTCTCTGCAACAGCGGACTCAAGGGCTTTTTGCATTTCTCCGGAGAGAAAGCCAGGCAATTTACCCTTTTCTATAAGCTCCGCAAGGTCTGCAAAATACTCCTTTTTTTCATCATAGTCAAGATTGCCCGAATTATTTGTTCTAAAGCCATCCTTTCCCTGCCTGTCTGCACTCCAAAACACATCCTTTTTCAGAGCCTGACCTAAAAAATCTCCCTTTTCCATAAGGCTGTCCAAGGCTTGGGTTTCCCCATAAACTTTTGCGTTTCCATAGGCGGCGGAGTTAAATATAAGTGCAGGCAGCAAATTTGCGATATACAGTATAAGCATGGTCAAAACTATTGCAATAAGGGGGCCGAGAAATTTTTTCATATGGGCTGCTCCCCTTCCAAAAACACACGAACTGTTGTTCCCTTATCCAGCTGGCTGGAATACATAAGGCTTGTTCCGTGAAGCTCGGCTATGCGCTTGCACAGGGCAAGGCCAAGCCCCGCTCCGTTTTGCGCCCTGGAGCGGCTTTTATCAACCATGAAAAAAGGCTCTGTTATCCGCTCTAACTCATCTTTTTTCATACCCCTGCCGTAATCTCTTATGTAAAAAGCATAACCGCCTTCTTCATTTTTGCCGTAAAGGTCTATGCTTTGGCCGTACTTGCTGGCTTTTCGACCATTGTCCACAAGATTTATAAGCAGGGTTTTAAAAAGGTCAGGTTCAATTTCAACCTCGCCCTTTTCCCAGCGTATTTCCAGAGTCATTCCGGCATCGCCCAAAGAGGGCACTGTAACGGCTGCCACCTCACGGATTAAAACACCGGCATCATAGCGCCTTTTTTGAAAATCCTGCTTTCCCAAAACAATAATATCCATGAGCTTTAGGGAAAGAGCCTCAAGGCGCTTTCCCTCTGAGAAAATATATCCTGCCGCTGTAAATCTTGGCTTTGGAGCCATGTCCTTAGAGCGCAGCATATCCGCATAGCCGATTATAGCTGTAAGAGGGGTTTTAAGTTCATGGGCAAAGCTTGCGATAAACTCCTCCCGCCGGCCTGCAAGCTCCTCTAGATGAGTAAGCTCGTCTTCCAAAGCTTTAATTCGCTCCCTGTCGCTTTTTAAGCCTTCGGAAGCCTTTTTAGCGGAGGTATGTCTTAAAAAAGCTATCAAAAGCCCGCCAATAACCGAAGCAGAGGAAAGCCCCAAAGTATAAAGTCTGTAGGTTTCCCCTGCCAAATTTGGCTTAAGGAGAAAAAGCAGGCACTGGGCAAGACATAAAACCGCCGCTATAACCGCCATGGCGCATATGTATGTTTTCCAAAAGGAATTAATCTTTAGGCTTCTAATCTGTATCCCACCTTATAAATGGCTCGTATTTTATCCTCCCAGTGGAGCTTTTTCCGCAGCCTTTGCACATGAAGGTCAACAGTCCGTGAATCCCCCATGTATTCGCTTTGCCAAACTCTTTCGTATAGGGTTTCACGAAACAAGGCGATGTTGCGGTTTCTGACAAACAGCAGCAAAAGCTCAAACTCTTTCATAGTAAGCAAAATTTCACGGCTGCCCCGCATAACGGTGTGGGCTCTTGTGTCTATAGTAATGTCTCCAACTGTTATGATAGTTTGGGTTTTTCCCGCACGCCTTAATATAGTCTCAACCCTTGCCAAAAGCTCCACTATTTCAAAGGGCTTCACAAGATAGTCGTCCGCTCCTAACTTTAAACCCTTCACCCTATCTTCAACACTGCCTTTGGCTGTTAAAAAGATAACGGGCATTTCAAGGGGCTTTATATAATCCATGAGCTCATAGCCATTGGCTCCGGGGAGCATAATATCCAGCAGGATAAGGTCAAAGCGCTCCTTTTCTATTATGTCTGCCGCCTCTATGCCGTCATAAGCACAGGTACAGTCGTAGCCGGCTTCGGAAAGGTTCATTTCTATAAGGTCATTTATGGGCTTTTCGTCTTCCACAATCAAAATTTTAATCATATCCTCCACCCTCTCGGTGAGCATCATAGGGCCTAACTGCATCCCTATTGCATCATTATAGTGCTTTTAATAAAACAAAACAAGTTTTGGAAGAAACTTGCTGTTTTATGACCTTTTATAAAAACTGCCGTCCGGAAGCTGCTTTCATTCCAGACGGCAGTTAAAATATTTCCATTTTAATAATGCTCTGGATTTAGTTGAGACTTGAGCTTTTCCAAGGCCTTTTTTTCAATGCGGGACACATAAGAACGGCTTATATTGCATATGGCGGCAACCTCCCTTTGGGTTTTCGGTTCTTCTCCCCCAAGCCCATAGCGCAGCCTTATTATCTCGCTTTCCCTTTCGTCCAAAAGCTCAGATATAAGATTTTTCATCACAGCAGCCAGCTCGTTTTGACTGATTCTTTCCAAGGTGTTTTCCTCAAGGCAAACAACATCCATAAGGCAAAGGGTGCTTCCGTCACCATCTGTTTCTATGGTTTCCGAAAGGGAAATGTCACCCATGGATTTTTTTGCCGCGCGAAAATACATCAGTACCTCATTTGCTATACTCACATAAGGTCTCTTTTTTACCCTCTCCCCTGTTTAAAGCACTCTGTTCCAATTCCCCAGCCTCAATCTTCTTACTGTCTGCGGACTTGGGCTTTATAAATTCTCCATCGTCCAAATCAGAGCCAAAAAGATAAACTTTCGCTCCATTTTCCCCCCATATAATCTTTTTTATAAGCATTCTCAAGGTCAGGCGCTTTTGCTCAAGGTTCATATGGTCGAAGATATTTTCAAATACTGCCAAGGAATTTGACAGAAGCTTAAATTCCTCATCGGTCAGTATCTTACTTTTAGCTGCTAGCTTTAATTCCTCAATCCTTAAAAGAAGCAGCTGATTTTGCCTGTGTTTTTCTTCAACTTCCTTAATAATATAGTCGGCTATGCAACCCTCGTCTGCTTTTCCAAGGGCTGCTGTAAGGGTTTTTATGGCCTTCTGGTTTTCATTATAGCTTTGCTCCAGGCGATTTAACTCCTCGCTGTAATCCGAGAGGTCGGCAGAAATAAGGCTTTTGCTTTCCTCAAGCTGTTTTGCAAATTCCCTTTTATCCTCAGTCAGCTTTTTAATTTCCTCAACAACTGCCAAATCAAGCCTATTTCCATTGACATTTTTGCTGTCGCAGCAGTCTTTGCCGCCCCTGTCCTTAGTCTGACAAAGATATGTATAAACCTGCTCGCCATCCTTATTAAGTCTTTTTGTAAGCTTTGGGCGCATATAAGAACCGCAGTTTTCACAAAAAAGCAGACCGGAAAGAAGGGCCGTGTTGCTCTTTGGTTTTCTATAAGCTTTTAAGCTGTTTTGCTCTAGTAGTTTTTGGGCCTTCACCCATTGCTTTCCGCTGATAAGCCCCTCGTGGGCGCCAATGGCTACAATCCACTCATTCATCGGTCTTTCACGGTTTGCCTTTCCTGCTTTTTGAATGCTGCGGTTATAAGCGATTACCCCATGCTTACCGTCAAATTCTTCCTTTTCGCCAAAAGTATCTGCCTTATTCTCTCTTAAATACCTAAAGGCCGCTTCGTCGGCAATCATATATGTGGGGTTTTTTAATATTCCCTTTATTGTAAAGCGGCTGAAGGGCAAGCCATTTTTGCTCAAATAGCCATTTTGAAGTAAATAGGCATCTGTTTTTGTAAGGGAATTTGTCTCCAGAAACTTATTAAATATAAGCCTTACAAGCCTTGCTTCCTCTGGTATTATTTTAAGCTTGGAAACCTTTTTAACCTTGCCGTCAACAGTCACCTTAGACACAGCCTCCGATTCATAGCCCGTTGGTGTTATGCCCCCAAGCCAGCGGCCGGTTTTCGCAAGCTCCTGCATATTATCCCGTATTCTCTCTGCTATGGTTTCACGCTCAAGCTGTGAAAAAACCGAAGCTATATACATCATCGCCCGTCCCAGAGGGGAGGAAGTGTCAAATTGTTCCTTAATGGAAACAAAGGAAACCCCCAGTTCCTCCAGCTCCTCAATAAGCTTTGCAAAGTCCCCAATATTGCGGCTTATGCGGTCAAGCCTGTATACAACTATGGAGGAAACAGCTCCCCCTCGGGCATAGTCCATCATTTTTTTAAACATGGGTCGCTCCATATTGCCGCCGGAAAAGCCCTCATCTTCATACACCACAGCTTCTTCGGCGGCTGCCTTGTCGTATTGAGTTTCTATATATTGGCGGCAAAGCTCTATTTGGTTTTCTATGCTCTCACCTTTGCCGGTAAATTTTGACTTCCGTGAATATATGGCAATCCTTTTGTCCTGTTCCAAGGCAAATTCCCCCCTCCAATCTGCTTATATATATTTATTATATTATCTGGCGAGAGCCATATATAACGGTAAGGTACAATAAGTTGCGCAAATTCAAATAAACAAAAAGAGACACGGTTTGCAGATCTCTGTTAGAATGAAGTTACCACACAAACATTCGAAAGGAGACAGCAAACCATGTCTGAGAAAATTGTACAGCTTAACGAGGAAGTAA